>CANMBF010000037.1 GCA_947496065.1 Bacteroidota bacterium | reverse complement strand
TCGTACTAAGCCTGTAAACCATGCCAAGGGTAAAACCTTTCGCATCACAATGAGCAAAGGTCCTAATCCACCAGCCGGATAACGCAGTCGGAATCGACTGTCATTGGCTGCCTTCCACACTTTTTTTGCACCGACTATCGGGCCCGGTGCCTGCTTAAAACTTTTTAACATGTTATGATGTGTAGGCAGCGCATACCCATCGTAGGCGGGTGTCGAAACAAAAACGATGGCATTGTCAAAGTCGGTTTTAATAGCTCCAGGTTCTATATTTTTTATTTTAATATTGTGCGCGCGCAATTCAAATTGCAAGCTTTCCATAAAGCCTTCTAAGGCAAATTTGGTACCGTTATATACACTGTATAAAGGGAAGGTAAGTATGCCTCCCATCGAAGTCGTATTGATAATGGTGCCTTCTTTTTTCGATCTAAAATATGGCAAGATAGTACGTGTGACATTCATGACACCAAACACATTGGTATCGAATTGTTTTCTGAGTTGTGCATCGCTCATGGCTTCGAAAGCACCTCCCAAAGCATAACCAGCATTGTTGAACATTACATCGATACCGCCAAAATGGGCAATGCTTTGTTCAATAGCACTTTTAATGCTTTCTGTTTCCATGACATCTAATGGCCATACTTTTATATTTTGATACTTAGCCAAATCGGCTCCCTTGCTTACGGTGCGCATAGTGGCTGCGACATTCCAACCTTGTTCGGCAAAATAGATAGCAGTGGCCTTACCGATGCCAGTAGAGGCACCTGTGATAAATATTGTTTTGTTCATTTTTTGTAAATTTGATTTTTCATTTGCAAAAGTAATCCTTAGTTTTGTAACTATAAAGTATGAAGTATACTTTATACTTATAAATATTTTTTAAAGTGCAGAATATGAAGCTCATAAATCAACTCTCGAAGGAAACTGGTTTGCCCATAGCCACCATCCGTTTTTATGAAAAATCGGGACTCTTCAAAGGACAGAAGAAGAAAGGCAATACCACTAATAATTACACCTATTACGACGATGCAGTTTCCGAAAAGCTCTATTTGATAAGGGATGCCAAGTCGGTGGGCTTTACCCTTTCTGAAATCAAAGAGTTGATAGATGCTTTGTACAGTAAACGGATTTCTAAATCACGTAAAATTGAAATATTGAATGCCAAGTTGTTGCAAATCAACGAAAAAATAAAAGAGTTAAACGGGGTGAAGAAACAGATTGCATATTTGAAAAGTGAAGTCGAAAAATACGATTGTTGATTTTTATGGATTCATTCGATTGAATGCATTTTGCAAATCGTCGGCACTAGCTTTGGCCATCATCGCGCTCAATCCAAAAGTTAGCTTGTTGCTGCCAACTTTTAATTGCTCGAAAATACTTTCTATAAAGGCTGAAACAGGCGGATAGCTATCATGCAACCCTTTGCCACCTAAATCGGTGTTTAAGGCTGGTGGTATAATTTCGATTACTTCTATATGGCGAGCAGTTAATGTCTTTTGAATAGAAGCAGTAAATGCGCGCATAAATGATTTGGTAGAAGAATATATGGGTACTTTTACCAAGGGTACATATGATAAACCTGAGGATACATTCATTATGGTATTTAACGCTGGTAGTTTTAAAAACAAGGTGATTAAATGTATCGGTGCTTCTATGTTAATGGCGATTTCATGTTTGGCCTTTTCATAAAAATTATCATCTTCTACATCCATCCAATTTTGGATACCCGCATTGTTGATCAATACATTTAAATCGCTGTGTTCAGTTTGTATCCATTCATGCAAAGCAATTCTATCGGCTTCTAATGCTAAATCGCAAGTATAGGTTATGACAGCAGGGAATTTTGCTTTAACCTCTGCCAATACATCGGCTCTTCTACCGCAGATAATAAGGGTATTGCCTTCGTTCAAAAAACGCTCGGTTAAACCAAGTCCGATACCAGAACCACCACCGGTAATTAAAATTTTATTGTTATTAAGTAACATACAGTTTGATTAGAAAGTACAAAGGAGTAACAATGCTTAGAAGCACATTGTTCAGTGATCAGTATGAATTAATTTTTAAATTTTATTAGAACAAAGTTTTTTGTCCATCCAGCTCATCGGCAATTACTTTGGCATCATCGGCACTTAAAGGGGCTTCTTCTTTCAATGGTTCTTCTGTTATCCAAGCACCTATTTTATCGCTCAATAATTTAGCAGATTTAAAATTGTCATAGGTTATTTTATTACCCAATGCTTTCCATCCTTTTACTTCAATAAAATCGGCTAGTAAAATGTTCTCTGTTTTCTTTTCACCTTTGGCATTTACCGATTTTATTTCCACTTCTGGGTTCTCATGTGTACTTGCCAATATCAATTTACTGCTTGGACGCTCGTTGATAAATAAGAATTTTTTGCCAGTGGTAGTGGTCTCAATTAAGAAACGTTTGGCGTAATAATTCTTTGATGAAACATCGTAATGAACGCAATTGATTGGTTGTTTCTCATGAAACTTTTGTATCAAATGAATATCGTGTTGTTCGTAGCGATTGGTAAGTTCATTATCTGTTAATTCATAGCTACCATCGTTTAGGATTAAAAGTATTTTATCCTCACTTGTAAAGTTGCCTAAGAACTGACCTCTGCCATCCACGTTCAATCTGCCAATGTCTGCATCGAACCAAATATCTCTTCCTTTGAAAGTTGATTTGCCTTTTTCTTTTAATTCCACTTTGCGAATTGGATGCTTGGTAAGAGTATTGCCTTTAGAAGTGCGCCCTTTAATTTCGAGAACAGAAAAATCATATTCCAAATACTTCACCTTGGCACTGGCCATATTGCTTAAATGAATTGCAATTTTTTCGGCCTCGCTGTTGTTGTTAGCCGAAAAATAAATCATCTTGCTACCAGGCGTCTCCATGGTGACATTGTATTCCTTGTCGCGAATGACACCCAATACATTAAAACGTTTGACATAACTGGCGCCCGATTTGCCATCGTAATATGCCACGTTATAAACTTTTCTTTCGTCGTTTTTTCGGTACACATCGACATACAACAAATCTTTACCCATGAATTGTTTTTCAGAAACTTTGCTCACCACATAGGTGCCATTTTTTCTAAAAGCAATCACATCGTCTATGTCCGAACAGTCGCAGATATAAGTATCTTTCTTTAAACCATAACCCACAAATCCTTCATCATAATTGGCATATAGTTTTTCGTTGGCTACTGCCACTACATTGGTTTCTATTTTATCGAATAAACGTATCTCTGTTTTACGTTCGCGTCCTTTGCCATATTTTTTAATTAAGTTTTTGAAATAATCGATCGCAAACTCTGTAAGATTGTTTAAGTGGTTATTAACCTCATCAATTTGTGTTTCTATACCTCTGATAAACTCATCGGCTTTAAATGCATCGAATTTCGAAATACGTTTAATCCTTATCTCAGGCAGGCGGGCCACATCTTCCATGGTCACGGTGCGCTTCAATAATTTTTTAAACGGCTTTAATTTCTTATCGATGGTGGTTAAAATCTCGTCCCATGTTTCGCATTCTTCGATGGTTAGATAAATTTTATTTTCAATGAATATTTTTTCCAATGAACTAAAATGCCATTTATCTTCCAAGTGTCGCAATTCATTTTGTAACTCGGTTTTTAACAACATCAAAGTATTGTCGGTCGATGTTTTTAACATCTCGTTGACTCCAAGGAACAAAGGTTTATCCTCTACAATAACACATGAGTTAGGAGAAATACTAACCTCGCAATCGGTAAAGGCGTACAAGGCATCGATGGTCATGTCGGTACTTACACCTGGAGCCAATTGTACTTCCACTTCCACATCGCGGGCGGTGTTATCGATTACTTTTTTAATTTTAATTTTGCCATTTTCATTGGCTTTTAAAATGCTATCAATTAAACTTTCGGTGGTAGTGCCAAAAGGAATTTCTTTGATCAATACTTTTTTGCCATCGGCCGATTCTATCTTAGCACGGCAACGTATTTTGCCACCTCTTCTACCTTCATTATAATTGGTAAAGTCTGCCATACCACCCGTTGCAAAATCAGGAAGAATATTAGGTCTTTTGCCTTTTAATATATCGATACTTGCTTCGCATAGTTCAATAAAATTATGCGGCATTATTTTAGTTGCTAAACCTACTGCAATACCTTCAACACCCTGGGCCAATACCAAAGGGAATTTAACAGGTAGGGTGACAGGTTCACGCTTACGGCCATCGTAGCTGATTTGCCAAACAGTGGTTTCTTCGTTAAAGGTAACTTCTAATGCGAATTTGGAAAGGCGTGCTTCGATATAACGCGGCGCAGCAGCACTGTCGCCTGTACGCATATCGCCCCAGTTACCCTGGGTTTCTATCATGAGTTCTTTCTGACCTAAGTTAACAATGGCTTCTCCAATTGCAGCATCACCATGCGGATGGTATTGCATGGCGGAACCGATGATATTGGCCACTTTGTTAAAACGACCATCATCCATTTCTTTCATGACATGCAGAATTCTGCGCTGTACAGGTTTTAATCCATCGTATAAATTGGGAACTGCCCTTTCAAGAATTACATAACTGGCATATTCTAAAAACCAGTTTTCATATAAGCCGGAAACAGGCAACACTTCTTTGCCATCTCTGTGTCCGTGGTGAATAATGCCATCCTCTCCCTTCGTGTCCTTTACGTCGTCGTTATTTTCTAAAGGGTCTTTGTTTTCGTCAGCCATTCTACCAAAATATATATACCACGAAAGTAAGTGTATGCGTGCTAAGGTTTTCCAAAAGTTATAAACTCCTTATGTTGAGATTTTGTAGGCCTCCTGCTAGGCGGCTTCTTCCTCTTCTTCCAACGCTACCACTTTTTCTTCGGTGGTAATGTCTTTTTCAATGTAGAGATTGTCGATAATAAATTCTTGGCGTTCAGGGGTGTTTTTGCCCATATAATACTTCAAGAGTTTTTCAATACTGGTTTCTTTGGTCAAGATAATTGGTTCTAAGCGCATGTTCTCGCCTATAAAGGCTTCAAACTCACCAGGAGAAATTTCACCCAATCCTTTGAAACGGGTGATCTCTGGTTTGTTACCCAATTTAGCAATGGCCCTTTGGCGCTCTTCATCGCTGTAACAATAGATAGTTTCTTTCTTATTTCGCACACGGAACAAAGGTGTTTGTAAAATATACACATGCCCGTTTCTCACCAAATCGGGGAAGAACTGTAAAAAGAACGTTAATAGCAATAAACGTATGTGCATACCATCCACATCGGCATCGGTAGCCACTACCACTTTATTGAATCTTAAATTATCCAAGCCTTCTTCAATGTCTAAAGCGTGTTGCAATAAATTAAATTCTTCGTTTTCGTATACCACTTTTTTCTTAAGGCCATAACAATTCAATGGTTTACCCCTTAAACTGAACACCGCTTGTAGTTCTACATTTCTACTTTTGGTAATACTTCCACTTGCACTATCACCTTCAGTAATAAAAATGGTGGTATCAAATTTTTCGTCCTTTTGGTCAGTAAAATGAAGGCGGCAATCTCTCAATTTTTTGTTGTGAAGATTGGCTTTTTTAGCGCGTTGTTGTGCCAGTTTTCTAACACCTGCCATGTCCTTGCGTTCGCGCTCATTCTGCAATATTTTTTTCAATAATGCCTCGGCCGTAGCAGGATTTTTATGCAAATAGTTGTCCAAAACCTTCATCATGTTTTCGCTTACAAACGAGCGCATGCCTTGCCCGCCAGGCGCTATTTCGGTGCTTCCCAATTTGGTTTTGGTTTGCGATTCGAAAACCGGCTCTTGCACTCTAACAGCGATGGCTGCTGTAATAGAAGTTCTAACATCCGATGGGTCAAAATCTTTTTTGTAAAACTCTCTTAGTGTTTTAACAACCGCTTCTTTAAAAGCACCTAGATGTGTACCGCCCTGTGTGGTGTATTGTCCGTTAACGAAAGAGTAATACTCTTCGCCATATTGGTGTCCGTGGGTCAAAGCTACTTCAAAATCTTCTTCTCTGAAATGCATGATCGGGTAGAGAATATTCTCTACATCGGCTTTGCGTTCTAATAAATCTTTTAAGCCATTTTTCGAAAGGTAATTTTGACCATTGAAATTAATTGTTAAGCCCGAATTTAAGAAGGCATAGTTCCAAACCTGTTCTGTTAAAAATTCAGGAATATAATGGTAATTTTTAAAGATGGTATTATCGGGCTCAAATATCATGAGGGTACCTTCTTTGTCGGAGCTGGTCGTTTCTTTATGGTCTTTGGTTATTTCACCTTTGCTAAATTCTACTTTTTTAGTTTTGCCATCTCTAAAAGACTGCACACAGAAATAAGAGGAGAGGGCGTTTACTGCTTTGGTACCGACCCCATTTAGGCCGACAGATTTTTGGAAAGCACCTGAATCGTATTTGCCCCCGGTATTAATTTTACTAACGCAATCAATCACTTTACCCAAAGGTATACCGCGACCATAATCGCGAACAATGACTTTGTTGTCGGAGACGGTGATGTCAATGCGCTTACCATGACCCATCATGTGCTCATCGATACTGTTATCGACAATCTCTTTTACCAATACATAGATACCATCATCGGCAGAGGCGCCATCGCCTAGCTTGCCAATGTACATACCAGGGCGCATGCGTATGTGCTCTTTCCAGTCTAACGACCGAATACTATCATCTGTATAACTAGTGTCTTGGAGTGCCATAAACTTAAAAGGCGAAAATACACCAAGAATTAATCGTATTATTTACAGAGTTTGCCAATTTATGAACATTTGTTTTTTTAAGCTCAGGCTCCTCATTAACCAAATAACCAAATAACTAATTAATTCTGTTCTTAATCAATTCGAACAAAGCAATAAAGATGCTTTTGTTAGCGTCATCCATGCCAGTATTTGCAAGATGTTCAAGCGCTTTATTTTCGTATTCAGCCTTTCTGTTTAAGAGGTAAACATCGCTTTTTGCCATTTGATACAAGTCTTTTACTTCTTCTATTTTCAGAGTATTGTCTTGTGTTGTTTGTGTAAACCAATTTTTCAATTGTTGCTGTGGTTCGCCTTGTAAATTAAGCATGGCATGCAGATATAAAACAGTTTTTTTGTTTTCTAAAATGTCGCCACCCACTTGTTTGCCAATGGCCTCGGTCGTTCCAAAAGTATCTAAGTAATCATCTTGCAACTGAAAGGCCATGCCTAAGTTCAATCCAAATTGATAAAATGTTTCTGCTAACGCATTGCTGCTATTGGCTGCCAAGGCACCCATTTGCAAGGCCACTGCTGGCAATACAGCGGTTTTGTACTTAATCATCTCTAAATACTCCGCTTCGGTCACTTGGTTTTGGTTGGGTAAATCCATATCTAATTGCTGTCCTTCGCAAACCTGTGTAGCGGTGGCTGTAAACAATTTCAAAATGCGTTCCTTATTGTTCACTTCGGTGTTTAAAATTAAATCGTAGCACTTGGTTAGTAAATTGTCGCCAGCCAAAATAGCGGTCGCTGTATTCCATTTTTCATGCACCGTTTTTTGTCCCCTTCTCAATTGCGCATTGTCCATAATATCATCATGCACCAAGCTAAAATTGTGAAATGTTTCGATGGCCAGTGCCAATTTATTGGCATCCTCTTTATGCAGACCACCGCAACTTTCGTAAGCCATGAGGAGTAATTTAGGGCGCATGCGTTTACCTCCCAATTGCATGATATAATTCATGGGGGCATACAATGTTTCTGGCTGACCATTAAAGGGATGGTTCAGTAAATAGCTTTCGAAATTATCTTCTTCTATTAAATGAGCGTTCATTTTTATTTGTTCTTTGCGTTCGTTCGTTGGATACCAAAGCTAGGTCGATGGTTCTGCTAATTTTATTCGAAGCGGTAACCATTACCTTTACAACATCTCCCATCTTATATTGTTTAAAAAATCTTGAGCCAATCATCACCATTAAGTGTGCATCATAGGTGTAATGGTCGTCGGCAATGGTATTCAATCGTATCAAGCCTTCGCATTTGTATTCTTTTATTTCTACAAACATGCCCCAGTCTGTTAAGCCTGTAATCACACCATCGAACTGTTGTCCTACTTTCGATTCCATCCACTCAGCTTGTTTGTATTTAATCGAAGCGCGCTCAGCATCGCTCGCCAATTGTTCCATCTTTGAACTCTGTTTACATGCTGCATCTAACATGCTCGTATTCCAATTGCAAATTTGCTCCATGCTTTGGTTGTTCAAATAGCCATATAGCAGGCGGTGAGCAATCACATCGGGGTACCTTCTGATCGGCGATGTGAAGTGGGCGTAATATGGAAAATCTAAACCAAAGTGACTCGGTTTATTCGGTGTGTAAACAGCTTTGGCCATACTGCGAATACACATAGTGCGCACTACGTCTTGCTCGGGTTTGCCCTCTACAGCGGCCGATATTTCGTTCATCGATTTGCGCAATGAACGTTCATCGTCAATGTGCAAAGTATAACCAAACTTAGCAACAAAGCGTTTTAAATCTTGCAACTTGGCATCCGATGGTTCATCGTGTGTGCGATAAATAAAAGGTTTGCGAGGTTTCATTTTATCGACAAATTCAGCCACGGATTTGTTGGCTAATAACATCAATTCTTCAATTAATTTATTGGTGTCTTGTCGCAATTTTAATTGCATGGTTAAAGGTTTGAAATTCTCGTCTAAAACAAATTTGAATTCATTCGATTCGAAATTAATGGCACCTTTTGCATAGCGACTCTTTGCCAGAAATTTGGCAAAGGTGTTTAAATGATTCACTTCATCGGATTGCAAGCCTTCGCCATCATCTAATATTTTCTGTGCTTCTTCGTAACTAAAACGTTTGTCAGAATAGATAATGGTTTTAGCAAAGCGAATGTTCTTAACGCCAAATTGGGGTGTTACTTCAAAAATAGCAGAGAATGTTAAGCGGTCTTGGTGAGGCACCAGCGAACAAATAACATCTGATAATTTGAAGGGCAACATGGGTACAACTCTGTCGACTAAATACACAGAGGTGGCGCGTTTCAAAGCTTCTTGGTCGAGTATAGTGCCAGGTTTTACATAGTGACTAACATCGGCAATGTGCACACCTACTTCGAAATTACCATTGGGCAAGGTTTGGTAGGAGATAGCATCATCAAAATCTTTAGCAGTATCAGGGTCGATTGTAAAGGTTAATATTTTTCGGTAATCTTCTCTACCCTCAAAATCTTTTGCAGTAATGGCTTCTGAAATGGCATCCGAGAATTTTTGCACCTCGGCATCAAAGGCTTCTGGTAAACCAAACTCTGTGAGAATGGAGTGCATTTCTGTTTTATGATCACCCGGTTTGCCCAGTAATTCAACAACACTTGCTTTGGGGAATTTACTGTCTTGGCGGAATTCAAGAATATGAAATGAAACTTTATAGCCGTCTTTGAAAAAATCGAGGTAACGGGTATTAAAAGGCATTTGAAATCTAACATTATCAGGTTCAATATACCATTGGTTGTTTTTGTTTTTGAGAACACCAGTATAAGTGCGTTCGGAGTGTCGAATGAGGCGCAGTACATTGGCCTTCGGATTTTTATTGCCTTGTTTCACAATTTCTACTTCTACAAAGTCGAAAGGCAATAATTTAATTGAGGAGAATTCTACTTGGTAATCTTCTTCTTTATCTTCTACTCTTAGGAAAACACGGCCATTTTTAGAAATATCAATGGTGCCTTGCAATACTTTAGGCGCCATTAATTTATAAAATTTATATTGGTCTCTTTTTTCTATACTACCGTTTTCAGTAAGTTTGTATAGTATTGGAAGGAGGCTCTCCGCATTGGCTGGTTGATTGTCTACTTGAAGTTTAGAAAATATTTGTTTATGGTTCAGAATTTTTCCTTTGTTGTCGGTAAGAATTTGAATAATATTATTTTCAGTAAGTTCCGTAATTATTTTTTTACGACTCATTTATTTTTTTTACAAAGATACATAAATTGAAATTCGCCCCCGTTGAGAATTAAAAGAATATATAGGAAAGGCTATTTAGATTGTAAAGGTTCCAGAATTGACACCTAAAATATATAACAATGCAACTTTCATTTTGTTTTATGAAAAACAAATAATCATTGATAATCAGATGTATAAAATACAATTAAGGCATGTAGGGCCTATTTTAATACCTGAAATTCAATTTAGTGAACCTCTAATGAGCTAGAGCGCGACTCCTCATTTAAGATATTAAGAATGGAAGGGGCAGGCTCCATTTTAATTAAATCTAAATCATTAAGAGTTTTTAAAGTCTCTTGATAGAAGGTAAGGAGTTCTTTGTTTTCTGCCACTGCTTTTATAAGACCATTCACCCTCTCAGGTTTAAGTTCGTTATAAATGTATAAAAGAATGTCATCTTGCGTAAATGTTTGTTGCATATATTTTGGATTATATACGCTTATAACGTTTGCGGTTTTGAAATATTGTGTGATGTTACAAAAATTTGATCAAATAGTTTACATAATTCAAAATATTAGTCTTAAAATGCCTGTTTAAGCAGATTTTTAATTTAATTTTTAAAAACAATTTATTTTTAAATCTCTGGTATTGAATGCTTTGTGATTTTGATTGTTGGTAACTATTAAGGAATATTATATTTTCCCTTAAATTGCAATCGAAACACTATTTAAACTATGAGGAAATTTAATGATTTAAAAAATCTAAGGCTTCTCTTTCTCCTATTATTTACAACACTATTAACTTCAAAAGCCCAAGTTTATGAAGGTGTTGAAGCCGCCAACAAACTTTGGGGGACATCGGTTGTGAGAATTAATGCCATTACGGGAAATATTCAGTATGCCGAATTCAAAGTGCCCATGACTTTGCAAACGGAAGCCATACCAACCTATCTTAAAAAAATATACCATCTCCAAAGTCCTTATGATCTTAAACTTTTAAGAGAAGACAAAGATGAATTAGGTTTTACACATTTGCGCTATCAGCAGTTATACAATGGAGTAGCCATTGTTGGTGGTGTATTAATTGCCCATGTGAAAGATGAAAAGTTAGTATCTTTCAATGGTGAAATATTCTTCATTAACACCATCGAGCAAAAAGTATTAGATGCCAATGCTTGTTTGTCCTTTGCACTCGATACCCTAAAAGCAAAAGTTTATAAATGGCAAGTGCCCGAGGAAGAAGCCATGCTTAAGGAGATTAAAGATAATCCCAATGCAACATGGTTGCCAAAAGGCGAGTTGATGTATTGCCCAAAAGATTTGAATTTTAATCAGCCTGTCTTCTATTTATCCTATCAGTTTCAGGTGTATGCCAACGAACCCTTGATTGGTGAAAATATATACATCAGTGCTGTCGATGGCAGCATCATCGCAAGAGAAAATAAATTGCACACCACCAATGTGAATGGAAAAGCAAGTACCAAATACAGTGGCACCCAATCCATTAATACAGATAGTACTGCGCCTGGTGCTTACCGTCTGCGTGAAACAGTGCGAGGCAATGGTGTTACTACACTCAACTTAAAGACCTCAACGAATTATGGTACTGCTGTTGATTTTACCGATGCCGATAACAATTGGAACAATGTAAATGCTGCAAAAGATGAAGTGGCCACAGATTGCCATTGGGGAGCGGGTAAAACGTATGATTATTATAAATCCAAATTTAATCGCAATAGTTACGATAACAACAATGCAAGAATTATTAGTTATGTGCACTACGCGAGTAATTATGACAATGCATTTTGGAATGGTGTCTGCATGACATATGGCGATGGGAATTCCTTTAAGCCTTTAACCTCATTAGATGTTTGTGGTCATGAAATTACACATGCGGTAACCTCTAATACGGCTAATTTAGTTTATAGTTACGAGTCGGGTGCATTGAACGAATCTTTCAGTGATATTTTTGGAAATGCAGTTGAAAGATATGCCAAGCCGAGTGCCTACAGTTGGAAAATAGGTGAAGAAATTACTTACAGTGGCAATGGCTTGCGCAACATGCAAAATCCAAAATTGTTTAACCACCCACGTTGTTACAAGAGTACAAATTGGTATTCAGGAACTGGTGACAATGGAGGCGTGCACATCAATAGCGGTGTGCAAAATTGGTGGTTTTATTTAATTAGTGAAGGCGGTACTGGTACCAACGATCCAGGTAATACATACAAGGTAGACAGCATCGGTATTTTAAAGGCCGAACAAATTGCCTACCGCAATTTAACATATTACCTCACCACCTCTTCTAAATATGCAGATGCGCGTTTTTATTCTATTAAAGCCGCTACCGATTTATATGGTGCTTGCAGTAAAGAAGTAATAGCAGTTACCAATGCTTGGTATGCATGTAATGTTGGCGCTAAGTATGACAGTGGTTACGTTAAGGCCGCTTTCTTGGCCGATACCATTGTTTGTAGCAGTAGTAAAACAGTTAATTTTTATAATTTAAGCACCAATGCAGTAAGCGCCAAGTGGTATTTTGGAGATGCAGGTACCTCGGCTAGTTACAATACAAGTCATACCTATTCTAGCTTTGGTTCTTATAACATCAAATTAGTTGCCACCAGCTGTTTTAAAAACATCAAAGACAGTATAACAAAAGTAGCGTATGTCAAAATTGATTCTACTTTTAATATTTGCAATGCGGTATTAATGCCAGCCAGCGGAACAGATAGTACGAACAAATGTTTTTCTTATGTTTATGATGAAGGGGGAGAAGGCGCTTACAAGGAACAAAGAATAACAACCTACCGTATTAGCGCGCCTGGAGCCGATTCTATCCGCATTAAGTTTTTTGATTTCGACTATGAATTGAATTACGATAGCTTGTATGTTTACAAAGGTAAATATCCAGGAGGCACTAAATTAGGGGGATTCACTGGTTCAACTTTGCCTTTTGCTGGCAAGAATTTTACAATCGCAGGCGGTATGATTACACTGCGACATGTCTCCGATCAAATGTTGGTAGGGCGAGGATTTAAAATGTATTATACGGCCTTTAAAAAGCCTGTAGCAATTAAAGCATTTGCCGATACAACCATCTGTTATGGGAACTCAACCTTGCTCTATGCAGCAGGAAAGGGTGGTTATTACACAGATTATTTTTTCAATTGGAAAAACCAAGCTTATAACGATTCAATTGTTGTAAAGCCATTAACACTTACAACTTACAAAGTATACTTAACAGATGTCTGCACAAAGTCGAAAGACTCCACTCAGGTAAGTGTAACCGTGCGCTCGCCATTAAAGGTTACTGTCTCTAAAGACACAACCATTTGTGTTGGTCAAAATGTTGATTTGGTAGCCACTGCAACAGGTGGAAAAAACACAAGTTACTTGTATACTTGGAACAATGGATTGAATAACAATAGTACGCAAAATGTAAGCCCTTTAACGACTACCACTTATCGTGTAATTCTATCTGATGGGTGCACCCCAAGGCTTGATACTGCTTATGTTGAAGTAACGGTTCGATTGCCACTGCTAGCAAAAATTAATACAACGGATACCCTCATTTGTTATAATAAAACCGCAGCAATGTTGGCTACAGGCAGCGGAGGTACAGGTACCTACACATACACATGGAACAGTGGTTTGGGTGTGGGTACAAATAAGAGCATTGTTTTAAACGCAAGCCAATGGATTAAGGTCAACTTAAGCGATGCTTGTACTGTAAAGCCTGCCATCGACTCTGTTTATATAAAAGTAAATCCCGCGCTCTTTGTGGATATGAACAATGATTCAACAATTTGCAAAGGCAGTAGTATTTTGTTGTCAGCGAATGCGAGTGGTGGGGTGATTAAAAATCACCAATACCAATGGACACCAATTTTGGCAGCAATCGCCAACAATACGGTAAGTCCTTCGACAAAAACAAAATACATCGTAACCCTTTCGGATAATTGTTCCGATGCCGTAACAGATTCTATCACTGTAGATGTGCTACAAGCTTTGTCCATTCAAGGCTTAAAAGATTCTACCATTTGTAGAGGTCAATCAGCACCATTGAGCACCGTTGTTAATGGCGGAAAAGCAAGTGCCTATGCTTATGTTTGGAGCAATGGTTTAGGCAATCAACCTGCGCATTTGGTAAGTCCGAAATACACCACTGTCTACCAAGTTATTTTAAAGGATGCTTGTACAGTATTGAACGATACCGCTTCAATAAAGATAACCGTGAAAGATTCATTATCGGTTCAATTATTCACCAATGATACCTTGATCTGTTTTAACAAATCATCAAATCTAAGTGCGAGCGCAAAAGGCGGCAATGGCAACTACACTTATACTTGGAACAATGGCTTAGGTATTGGTAATGCTAAGACGATTGCATTAATAAATAATACTTGGCTAAAAGTAACTGCTTCAGATGCTTGCACTGTTTTACCAAATACCGATTCAGTGTTTGTGAAAGTAAGGGCGCCAATGCAAATTGCCTTAAACAAGGATTCAACCATTTGTAAAGGCACATCTGTTCAACTAATCGGTACACCAAAAGGAGGGGATAGTTTAAATTATAATTATGTTTGGTCACCAAGCTTGGCCAACGCAAAATTAAATGCGGTGAGTCCGTCAACAAAAACAAAGTATTACCTAACGTTGAAAGACAATTGTTCGACCAATGCCATCGACTCGATTACAATCGATGTATTGACCGCTTTGAAGATTACAGGACTTAAAGATACTAGCATTTGCTACGGTGGCTCTGCAAGCTTTAACCCTGCGGTTTCTGGGGGTAAATTAAGTCAGTATGCCTACCAATGGAACAATGGCCTTGGCAACACATTACAACAAGTAGTTAGTCCAAAATCAAAAACAGTTTATAAATTGAGTTTGAAAGACAATTGCACAAATCCATACGATTCAATTCAGATTACCGTAGATGTAAAAGCCCCTTTAAAGATTAATAAAACAATTAATAAGTCGACCATTTGTAATGGGGATTCAGTATTATTAAACCTTAGTTTTACAGGCGGTATTACAACCCAATATAATTGGACCATCAATGGTATTAATTCACTGAAACAAAACAATTATTTAAAACCCAATAGTAATACCCGTTATAGTGTTCAGCTGTCTGATAATTGTTCAAATATTGATTCAACTATTTTTGATATTGTTGTAGTGCCAATACCTGTGGTTGCATTTAGTGCCGATAAAACAGATGTTTGCGAAAAGGAAACTGTTCAGTTTACAAATACTACAACTGGGGCTATAAGTTATGCTTGGGTATTCTCGGCCATAAACAAGAGTGCGCTACTTTCTCCATCTTACATCTATAATATTGCAGGTATTTATGATGTGTCATTGACGGCAACTGGGGCAACTGGATGTAAATCTACTTTAACAAAACCGGCCTATATCAATGTCGTTAAATTACCTTTGAGTAAATTTTCTTTTTCACCTATAGCTGCTACATATTTAAATCCTGATATTACGTTTGTTAATACGTCTACTGATTATACCACTTATGTTTGGGATTTTGGGGATGGTTCTAAAGATAATAGCAATACCAATCCATTGCACACCTATAAGGATACTGGCGATTACCTAGTGGCGCTAACCACCATGAATAGCCTAGGTTGCACTAGTGTATTACAGCAAATGGTGCGCATTAAGGATGTTTATTCAATGTATATTCCTACAGCCATAACCTTAAATGGCGATGGCTTGAATGACGAATTGAAAATAATTGCAAGAGGCGTTAGAACCTTTTCATACAGTCTCTTTAACCGCTGGGGCGAAAAGGTGTTTGAAACCAATGAATTGGGTGCTTCTTTCAAAGGATTTGACAGTGAAGGTAAGAAATTAATGAATGGTACCTATATCATGATGATGACCGTTAAGGATTTCTCTGGTAAGGTATATTACACAAAACAAACACTCGAAATTTTATAGGTTTTATAATGTATTTTTTAGTTAAATTGTAGCTGAATACATTGATATACCTTGTCTTTTTTTTCAAAAAATCAACTGAGTATAAATACCCAAGCAATACTTTCGAAAACCTTTCTACACTTCGATTTTATGAGGATGTCGTTTTTTTAGGTATAAGCACTTAAAATCGGCAATTATTAAGAAAGCGCCATTTTGAAAGATTTTTACTATAAAAATTATTTTTAATTGTTGGTAGTAAAGCGTTTTGGAATATTTTTTCGGAAAAGCGCTTTTTGTTTTTTCGATTTTTATTAAAATTAATTCATTGGGGTTTAATTAATTTATCCGAATTTAATAGCTTGTAAATCAGTTGAATACAATCGTTTTGTTTTTTTGCTGTTAAATAATTGCAAATTATATATTTTATGTAAAAAACTTTGCTAATTTTGCCCTTGTGTTTTCATAGTTTTAGTTTTTGTCAAAAGCCGTATTCCAAAAGAGTACGGTTTTTGGCATTTTAGACGGTTTTAGTATTGACCAGTTTTCAATAAAACAAGTGTACACGCCTCTTCCGTTAATATTCCATTCTCATTTAATAAGCTTTCAAATGCTAGATTTTCAGTACCAGGATTAAAGATGACCCGTTTTGGTTTTAGATCCATGATAGCGGTGTAATATGCAGCTTGTAATTGTGGGTTGATATAAAGTGTTACAGTGTCAATTGGTAGGCTTTTAAATGCATCAATGTCCTTAACAATAGTTGTTGGTCCAACCATTCCATTGCGCAAGCCCAAGGCCAAAACAGGGTGGTTGTATTGGTTTAATAACTGTATTGCTTTGTTTGAATATCTTTCAGGATTTTCCGAAGCGCCAATTACAAGGGTGATTTTTTGAACAGTCATACTTTATTTAAATTTTATGCTAACAAAATAAACTATTTTTAAGATATTCGCCTAATATTATTAAGTCACATGAAGATAGGAGATAAACTTTCGAATTTTAAGCTACAAGCCGCCAATGGCGAGTGGTACAGCAATTTTGCATTTGCCGATAAATATGCACTTTGTATTGTGGTAATGAGTAACAATTGTAAATATTCTGAAGCTTATTGGAAAAGAATTTTAAAATTAAACGACCAGTACGAAGAAGATAGTTTAGCCGTTATCGCTATCAATGCAAACGATGAAACACAAGCTGCAGAAGAATCTACCGCGCACATGGCAAGCTTGTTAAAAAAATACAACCACGAGAATTTCGTATACCTTAAAGACATTGAACAATCAACTGTTAAAGCATTAGGTGCAGAAAAAACACCAGAAGTGTTTTTATTCAATTCGAAACGCGAATTAGTTTACAAAGGAATTGTTGATGACAATTGGGAAAATGATACGCAAGTGATGATGGCCTACTTAGAAGATGCAATTGAATATTGCTTAGATGGCGTTGATATTGATTATCCTGAAATGCCAGGACCAGGTTGCGATATTATCTGGAAAAAATAAAAATGACCAAGACCGTTATTATTACAGGTGCTTCTTCGGGAATAGGCGAGGCTTTGGCCTATGCTGCGGCGGCAAAACATTATAATATTGTAATTGCAGCGCGCAGTTTAGATAAACTTAACGCAGTAAAAGCCCATTGCGATTCAATCGGTGGTGCCACCCATGTGGTGGTTTGCGATGTCAGTAATAAAACAGATTGCGAGCGTTTGGTAAATGAAACCATCGCTCATTTTGGTCAACTCGATTTACTAATAAACAATGCGGGTATTAGCATGCGTGCTTTGTTTGCAGATTGCGATTTATCTGTGATAGAAGCTGTAATGGCCATTAACTTTTGGGGCACCGTTTATTGCACCAGATATGCCATGCCTTACCTCTTACAATCAAAGGGTACAGTCGTTGGTGTTTCTTCAATAGCAGGCATAAAAGGATTGCCAGCCCGTACAGGTTATTCGGCCTCAAAGTTTGCCATGCATGGTTTTTTAGAATCCTTGCGAATTGAAAACAGAAAAACAGGTTTACATGTGTTAATTGCTTGCCCTGGTTACACGGCTTCTAATATTCGAAACACTGCTTTAAACAAGGGCGGTGAGCAGCAAACTGAGAGTCCATTTGATGAAAGTAAATTAATGCAACCTGAAGAGGTGGCTGCCGAAATTTTCAAAGCTGTTGATCGCAAGAAGAATTATTTATTCCTCACCTTTCAAGGCAAGGCAACGCACTTCTTAAGTAAATTTTTTCCGCGTTTACTCGATAGGTTGGTTTACAATACGGTGGCCAAAGAGAAGGATAGCCCCTTCAGTTAAAGTTATTAGGGTATTAATTTATTGAGTTACTAGGTTATTAGGGGCGTGGTATTTTCCTTAATAACTATTAACTAATAAGCAACAACGAATTGTGCCAACTAAAAAACACAGGCCCAAAGCGAAATATAAACTTGTAATATTGCTCAATTGCTGATGCTGCTTGATTTTTTTCATGGTTTTAGTTTTGGATATTAGACAGTGGATGTGGTAAAAGGCTGCCTTATTTTTTATCGAAGACAATGAATCTAAACTAAAATCTGATAGCAATTCAAAATTATTATCATTACAATTGAAACAATTTTATAAAAATGAAACAAATTATTTTAATCGTTTTAGCAGTGGTAACACTCTCTGCTTGTAACAACTCATCTAAAGCTGGTAAAGTTAAATTAACCAACCAAAAAGATTCGTTTGCCTATGCATTTGGGGCCAACACTGGTAGAATTCTTAAAACATACAATGTAAAGGAATTAAATTGGGATGTATTCAAAGCGGTTGTTGAGCAAGTGATGAAAAATGGTGATACCAATCTTTTAATTAATAAAGACATGGAGCGCGAAGTAGCCATGGCGTATCTTACAGAATGTAAATATGGTGAAGAAAGAAAAAAAGGCGAAGAATTTATTGCAAAGATGAAAAAACAAGGCGGTTACACTGTCACACCTTCTGGTTTATTGTTTAAATCTACGGGCAAAGGAACAGGTGTTAAGCCTTCAATCACTGATACGGTATACGTACACTATACTGGTAAATTTATTGATGGCAAATTGTTTGATTCTAGTATTGGCAAAGAGCCTTTGAAAACTGCTATGAATGGTGGCGCAGTGAAAGGATTTCTTGAAGCATTAAGTATGCTCGATGTTGGTGGTAAAGCCGAAGTCGTTATTCCTTTCGAGTTAGCTTATGGAAAACAAGGTATGCAAAATCCATACTCTGGAGAAATGATGATGGAGCCTTACAAAACTTTAATCTTTGAATTAGAGTTGGTAAGCATCAAACAATAATTAAATAATTAAAAATTAGAAAGCCGTGCCTCAAAGGCACGGCTTTTTTTATAAGGTTTTATGGAATGACAACTGCCAAGCCTCCTCAGCCAAAAAGAGGGTAGTATAAATTAATGGCCTCTCATTTCTATTTTTTATATTAATAAAAGGATAAAGCTTAATCCCGAATCCGGCCAATGCTAAAAACCTTTTCAATTTATTAAGTTATGAATGCGATGTGGAGGGTGCCATCAAAATTTTTACAGTCAAACGCAATAAATTGCTTGCAATTGCATTCAGAGGGCCATCTATTGCCTTGTAAAAATAAAATTTAACCCATGGGGTATATTCGCTGAATGTTACTATCGATGCGGAACTTTCCATCTTATTGTTGTCAATTAATTATTAAAGAGAAGCTGTTATTGCAACAATTTGAAATATTAAATTAAATTTAATTACTTTTGCCATTCAATAATCATATCACTTAATTTAAATAATATGGGAAGAGGAGATAAAAAAACAAAAAAAGGAAAAAGAACTGCAGCCAGTTATGGTATTAGTCGTCCAAGAGCAAAAGCGAAAGCAAAGGCAAAAGCCTTAGCAGCACCTGCAAAAGCAGAAAAGGTAGCAAAAGTAAAAAAAGTAGTAAAAGCAACTGAGCCTAAAGCTGAAAAGCCGGCAGTTAAAAAAACAGTTGCTAAAAAGAAAGAAGCTTAATTCTAAGCGTTTCTTTTAGATATTAAAAATCCTGTGCATTGAAAGATGCACAGGATTTTTTTATTCTACAATAATAATTTCGCTGATTCTGGGGTTAAGTCGCGAAAACTTCACACGAATGCGTCTTTCTGGGATATTGGTGTCTTTGAATTTTGGTACCAGACTTCTCAATATTTTCTCGTCATTGACAATGTATTCATAAAATACCATGTCTTCTTGAAATATGACGGATTCGCAAGTGGTGTAGTCAGAAAAATAGGCGAGCTGCAATTGAGCCGACGTTTCGACAATGCCATAAAAAATGATAGGGAGTGAGAAAAATAGTGTCAAAAATATTCTGACAGCGCGCCTATCAGCCGTATTGTTTTTAAAATGAATGGCGTTTTTATAAGCATCTTTTCTGTAAATGTTATTGGGGATAAGGTAAACACCAAAATAGTAAATTAAGAAGCCAGAAAAATTATAAATGATATCAATGCCGTGGTAGTTGATAAACCAGTGGTTATAGGTCATTAAAAAGCCCGACATACTCAACAAAATGGCAATTAATAAGCGGTATTGATGCGAAAGTGTTTTTTCTGCTTCTAAATAATCTGAAATAATATTCTGTCGTTTGCGCTCTGAATTTTGGAATAGCTTTTCTGCAACCTCTAGATTCGATTTTTGAATTCTCTTTGGGGTTTCTACTTTAAAGTAATAATAATTTTTTAAGTGCTCATCATACCTATTTTTCTTGTCTGTATCGCCCAGTTCATTATACCCTTGGGTCACAATTTTAAAATACTCCTCTGCATCCTTATTGTTTGGATGTTTATCGGGATGGTATAGTAATGCCAATTCATAATATCGTTTTTTTACAACTTGAAAGTCGCTGTAAAGTGGTATTTGCATTAATTTATAGAAATCGTGTTCAACCATAGGGGGGGTGAAGTATTTAAACCTGCTGAGTGCATTGTTATTTTACAAGAATATGTAAAATTTAAGGATTAAAAAAGTAACAGTCTATTCTTTGTTATGCTCGATTAAAATTCAATTCAGACACCTAACAATTTATTTGGTACAATTTTCGTTTGATAAGATAGAATGAAAAAATATTTGCTATTTTTGGGGTTGTACATATTTTGCTTTGCCAATGCGAATGCTCAGATGATTGCAGATAAAGCAATGATGGATCTTGGTAACATCGATAATTACACCAACGATACCATTTATTATTATTTTACAAATACAGGCGCCAAAACTGTTTACTTTTTGCCGACCCAACCTGCAGATGACTACCAGGTACTATGCAGTAATAAAACCATTGCTCCTGGCGATGTATTTACTGTTGGAATTATTTATTATACAGAAAAAAAAGGACGATTTAATTTGGTTGTGCCTTTAAGTTTTAGCAACAGTTACGAGCCTATCAAGGTGCAACTCATTGGGCATATCAAATCCATTAATCCCAGTGCTTTTACCGTTTGTCCTTCAATTGAAAACAGCCAGCCTTTGAACAATCGGGTCCCATTAAATATTGTTGTACGCGATAAATTCACCAACGAACAAATTAAGAACCCTAAAGTAAATGTCGGTCAAAATCGAAGAACTATTAATTGTGTACCCGGTTTTAGAAACATGGCATTTCAATGCAATTGTGCCTATGGTCCAATCAAGGTAAATGCCGGAAAAGAAGGCTACAAACCCGAATCTATAGATTTCGAATATGGCAAAGAAAATAATACCTGTTTGGTTTACCTCGAACCATTGCCAATTTCAAGGCCAGATAGCATTCAACAAGTTTATAAGCCAATTGTTTCGCAACAAAAAGACACCACAGAACAACCGCCAATTGTTTATGTGCCTGTGGCCGATGATCATAAAGACTTCAATTCAACAACCTATAAACCTAACCATTTAATCTTTGTAATTGATGTTTCGGGAAGTATGAAAGATACGACAAAGCTACCTTATTTAAAAGCATCTATGAAGGCCTTAATTGAGGTGCTGCGCCCGGAAGATTATATCACCTTGATAACATATTCAAGTAAAGTAAGGGTGGTTTTCGAAAACGTGAGTGGCCAATCAAAAGTAGCTTTATTGTATGCCATCGATACTTTAACTGCAAGAGGGGCTAGTCTTGGGGCAGAAGGTTTAAATCTAGCGTATACAATGGCGCATAATCATTTTATTGAAGGAGGGAACAACCAAATTTTTCTTGCTACCGACGGGCAATTTAATGGTAACCATTTCAAGGAAGAGGATGTTTTTAAAAAGGCAAAACACGAAGCCAATAAAAGTCAAATAAGATTAACAACCATAGCCTTTGGTAAGACTAAAAATGCTTTACTGTTTTTGGAAACACTAGCAGAAAAAGGCAAAGGAAAAATGTTAAGAATACTCAATTTAACCACCGATGAAGCAGTCTTGATTGAAGAAGTGAAAGCAAGTTCAATTGTTAAAGTGTATGATAAATAAATCAGATGTTGAAAAGCCTTTGCTGTTATTTATGCGGTAACGCTGATTAACTAGCTTACTTTGTATTGTAAAAAACCGCTAACACACAAACATTATGTTAAAATTATTTATTGGCTTACTTACTTTTATTAGTCTAAATGCCATCGCTATGCCGAACGATTCAATCGGTGTAAAAACAGTGGATGGCAAACAATACATCCTGCATAAAGTTGCCAAAGGCGAAGGTGTGTATGGTATCAGTAAAAAATATGGTGTACCATCGGCCGATATTTTTGCTGCCAATGAGGGATCAAATGCGGGCATTAAAATTAGCCAAGTGCTCTTGATTCCTAAAAGTGTTTCCCATACATCAACATCAACTACAGCTAATACAAACACTGCGGGTGTTAAAAAAGTCGAGAAAAAATACCATGTGGTTGAATCTGGTCAAACCCTTTCATTGATAGCAAAAAAATACAGTACCAGTGTCGATGCCATTCAAAAATTAAACAATTTAAAGTCAACCAACATTCAATTAGGTCAAAAGTTAATTGTAGGTGAAACCGCCACAACTGTTCAACAAATAGCCCAAGCAAAGCCAGCACCAAAGCCAGTTCAAAAACCAGTTGAAGTTGCCGAAGAGACCCCAGAGATTGCCGATGACACAAAACCAGATCCTAAAATCAACCAACGCGTAGAACCTTCAACACCAGAAAATGTTGTCGTTGTAACAGATAAAATGGTGGCAGATAAAAATAGCAATAGACCTGATCCAATGGTTACCAAAACATATGCAGTAGAAGACGGAGACGAGATAAGCGAAGATGGTGTTGCAGCTATTTCAACTGAAGGTGATCTAAGTGCTGATAGAAGTTTTGTTTTACATCCTTCGGCAAAAATTGGCACCATCATTATGATTACCAATCCTACTAATAACAATGCAGTATTTGCGCGTGTTGTAGGTACCTGTAAACCATCTGCAGGTGTTATTTTAAAAATGAGCAAAACAGTGGCCGATAAATTAGGTATATCAGAAGATACCAAAGTTAAAATCAATTACGCCAGATAATCTGATTATTGAAACAATAAGAAAATACCACAGTGTAATATTTTTAATATTAGTTGCTGTCCTTTTCTTTTCCTTCACACTTTCTAAAGCACTTATAAGTGTTGCTTTTGCACTCATATGTTTGCTAGGCATATGGCAAGTTAGTCTGAAAAATCAATCGGTGCAAAGCAAGCTATTGATGCTTGTGTTTCTTTTGTTTTACCTTTTCATTGCCTTCTCTTATTTTAATTCAGATAATCAAGCGGAAGCGCTAAGAATCCTTGGTCTAAAGATACCATTATTGCTTTTCCCCTTAGTCTATTTTGCGATTCAACCTTTGCAAAAAAAACACCATTTGACAGGTACGTTAATTATCAATTATGCATTGTATGTGCCTGCTATTGTTAGTGTTTACAATTATTTAAGTAACAAGGAACTCTTTGATGATTTAATCCTTCAATCTAAACCTCTCCCCGTTGAATTTGGGTATGGAATTCTGCATATTCAATTTTCAATTCTTTTGGCGTGCGGTATTTTATATGGCCTTTTTATTTTAGTTAGAAATTATAAAACTAGTCAACATAGTTTACTTTATTACAGCTTGCTTTTTTTGGTGGTATGTAACTTTATTTTTATTCATATACTCAGTGCAAGAACAGGTTTGGTCGGTTTGTATGCAGGCATTGCAATCTTCTGTATTTCGCTTTTAGCCACGCTGCCTTTTAAAAAAACACGTTGGCTTTTATTAGCGATTGTAATTGTCCCAACATTAATGGTTTCGTTCTCTAGTTCCTTACAAAATAGAATAAAAAATACAATAGCCGATTTAAATGTGGTGTTAGAAAACAAAGATGCCAACGATTATTCTTTTGCTATGCGCGTAAAAGCATGGCAAAATGCTATTGATGTGATAGCGCAAAATCCTATTCGAGGGGTAGGCTTGGGCGATGCAGAGGAAGTCCTCTATCATAATTTTTCGAAGGTCAATCCAACCCTAGCGCCCGAAAACAGAAAGAATCCACATTTTCAATTTTTGGAAACGGCAGTGCAGAGTGGCTTAATTGCGGCATTTCTATATTTGCTCATTGTCTTTTTAGGGTTTATTAAAACACAGCAAAAATTCAATTTCGAATTAATGGCCTTCCTTGCTTTATTATTAGTGGCCTCTTGTTTTGAAAGTATTTTGGAAAGTCAATCGAATGTCATTCCATTTGTGTTTTTCATAGCCCTTGGTTTGGGGCTACAAGCAAACAAATCGGAAAGCACAATTTACTAAAGGTTCTGATTATATTTGTTGCCTACAGTATCATTCGAATTATGTTGTCGTTAAAAAGGGGAGTCGTAAGTGTATTCTTTACAAAAGTAATAGTGGCTGCTGTAGGACTATTAACAGTAATTGTTACATCAAAATTCCTTGGGGCCCAGGGTAGGGGAGCAGTTAGTTTATTTACAGCCTCAATCGCTCTGGTTCAAATTTTTTGCGATTTTGGCAGTAGCTCAGCCCTTATCAATTTATCCTATCGCATTAATCAATGGAAACTTTGGTTGAGTGCTGTATGGTGGATTTTTGGCATATGCGCATTTGCAACTGTGTTTGCATTTTTTTTAGAGACTAGTTTTATTCATTGGGTACCTCTATCCGCACTGCTTTTTTCTATTCTCAATCTCAACAATCTTTTATTAATGGGCAATCGAAAAGTAAACCAACGCAATATTTTATTGGTAGTGCAGCCTGTCTTACTTTTAGCTTTTTTTTCGATTTTTATCCAATTTAATCTATTCGCATGGGCCACCTATCCCTTGGCATTTACCTTATCTTTGTTGTTAACCTTATTGGTTTCTTTTCTATGGATAGCACCACACTTAAGGGATTCAAAAAAACAATTGGCGGTTTTTCAATTTGAAACCCAAATTTTATCGCAAGGCTTATGGGTACAAGGTGGACAAGCCATACAATTTTTGAACTACCGCATCAATTTTTTTATACTTGTTTTTTTTATGGGCACTGCCGCTTTGGGTATCTATAATAATGCCATTGTAGTAGCTGAATCATTATGGATTTTAGGCCATAGTTTAGGTCAGATGCTGCACATGAAAATCTTGAATTCGGATAGTTCAATAGCGCAACGCAATTTAGCGATGCGTATGCTACTCATCAGTTTCGCAGGTACTAGTTTAATGTTAGGCGTTTTGCTCTTAATCCCAACATCATTTTGGGAATGGCTGTTTTCAAAAGAATTTATAGAGGTTAAGCATTTATTCTACTGGCTTGCCCCAGGTATTTTAGTCTTTAGTATTTCGAATATACTCAACCATTTTTTTCACGCTAAAAATCAATTCAAATTTATCTTTTGCGTCAATCTTATTGGCTTGTGCTTTGGTGTAGGGGTAAGTGTCATATGTATTCCTTTATACGGCCTAGCAGGCGCTTGCATAGCATGGAGTGCCGCGCTGTTTGTGTCTATGCTCATGTATGTGTTGCGCTTTTTCAGCGCCCACAATTTACAATTTGACTAATCTAGTCTAAATCCTATACCCTTTATCCTATTGCCTAATTCCTATTTTTGCAATTAAATACCGAATCCAGATTGATTGATTTGGTAATGCATAGGTGCTGGTTTTTCTTTGTGATAAGCCATTAACATATCATGCTCTGTTATAATGCCTTTGATCACATCTGCTTCTATGACAGGTAAGGCGTGGAAACCGCCATTTGATAAAAGTGCGATGGCTTCTTCCAAACTTGTTTCAGGAGTTACGGCAATTGGCGAGGGGGTCATTAAATTGCCAGCATTGAATTTAGCATCTAAGCTAGCCATTGTAACACTTTCATTGTTTTGTAAGCTTTCAGCCATTGTTTTAATCATGTCGCGAATACTAATAATACCAATTACTTTATCATTGTCGGTAACAGGCAAATGGCGAATATTAAATAGATTAAAAAAATCTAAAATTTGTGAAAATTTGTGATGCGTACTGGCGACTGTTATTTTTTCAGTCATTAAATCTTTTACTAATAATTTTCTCATAAAATGAATAATTTGTTGGGCCGAAAATACAAGTATTCTTTAATATAAACAAAGTCTATTGTGCTGATTTTATCAAAATTAAGAAGGGTCGCAAATAAATTAAATTATCAATTGCTTTATACTGTAATTTAATGGCAAACAACGCCTTACAATTATAGATATAAAAGAAAGATAAAAATCGCAAGAAAAATTGTGTGAAATAAGAGGGCTTAAATTTTATTAACTTTAAAGCAATGCATCTGGTCATCTATAAAAATAGAAACATAATAAATTCCCGTTTTGAATGCTGATAAATTTTCTATGGTAATCGTCTGGTCCTTTATTTCATATTCCGCATCAATCAATAATTCGCCGTTCATAGAATAGATTTTTACAGGGGCAGTGTTTGCTCTTGTTTGGTCGAATGCGAATCGCAATTGCTTATTAAAAGGGTTTGGGTATACATTGATAATTGATAAATTTTCAGTGCTATTTACTCTGGTTCTTGCTGCTTGGTATATTCTCACATAATCGATGTCCATAGCCGCCTGGGTAAAGTTTCCTGAAATACTAGGTTGAATGGCCATATTTAATAGGAGATATTGTTCATTGTCGAATGGCCAAGTGGTGGCATCTTTTATACTTGGATTGTATGTATAGTGCAAAATAGAATCGACATAAAAACTTAATTTTTCGGGGGTCCATTCAAATTCATACACATGAAATGCGGAGGAAGCTGTAGGAATTGTTTGTCCTCCAAGGTTAACAGTACCACCAAAACTCGAAGGAGTGTGAATGGCATTCTGTATATAGTTTTGATTGCTTCCCCAATGCTCCATGATGTCTATCTCACCACATGCTGGCCATGGCAATGTTCCATAGCCTTTATTGTCCCAGTAGGCGCCATTCTCATCTATGTTTTTACCCAGCATCCAAATGGCTGGCCAGGTGCCTATGCCGCTTGGTAATTTAGCCCTTACCACAATCCTTCCGTATTTAAAAGCAAACTTTGCATTCAACCTTGCGGATGTATACGATTTGGTAAAACCCTGGTTTGTATAGTTTTCCTTTTTTGCAATTATTTTCAAACTGCCGTCTTTGACAATTGAATTGTCAATGCGTTTGGTGTAATGTTGAATCTCACCGTTGTGCCAAGTGCCAGAAATTGGCAAGAGTGTTTGGTGGTGCCATTTTACGCTATCAATTGCACCACTGTAATTAAATTCATCTGACCAAACTAGTTGCTTATAAATTGATTGAGGTGCACTTGGAAAATTGTAATTAAAATCGTCAATATAGGCGACCACTTGATCCGTATTGTTTTCGCCATTAACCTGTATGAGAATACGGTTAAAATCTTTTCTATCTTTGGGTGCAGGTGAACCACCGTTTAAATTAATATAGGCATCTCTTGCAAAATCAAATGAAATGGTTTGCCATTGATTTATAAGCAGGGGTTTAATAATTTCAGTTTGGGTCGACCAAGGTTGTGGGAGGGTGCCATCTTGTAATTTTAAGGATACTTGGTTGGTTTGATTGCCAGTAATATTGCCCGAAGCAATGTAAATTTTAAAAGTAAAATTTGTATAAACAGAGAGGTTTAAGTTTTTATTAAGATCAAAACGAACATTTGCATAAAGACCGCCATTGTCATTGTAGGACAATACAGTTGAAGAGGTATTAATGCCTTGTAAATAAGGATTTGCTTTTTGCGTTGAAATTGAACAATCATCACCTGTCCAACTTGTGATATTAACATTGCCTTCAAAATCATCGTTAATTTTTTGAGCAAAACAATGAATAGGAAAACTGAAAATTATAATAAGAAATAGGTTGAAACGCATTTAAGAAAGAGATAATTTGAGTTTTTTTTGCGTTATGAATATTTAAATTAAATTTATTGAATGGCGTTCTTATTTGGTAAGATTTTAATTGTTAAGCATGTGCTTCGTTATCAATCACTTTGAATTTTTGGATAAAAAGTATTTTGTTTGAATAAATAATATAAAAAAACCCTGAAGTATAATTTCAGGGTTTTTCTGCCCTATCCCTTATTAGAGTTCAACTCCGCCTTTGGCGGTTGAACACAAAACGGGATAACTAAAACAAAAAATCCCGCCATAGGGCGGGATTATGTTTTAGTAAGTGGGCCCTGCTGGAATCGAACCAGCCACCCTCTGATTATGAGTCAGACGCTCTAACCGAATGAGCTAAGGGCCCTGAAAGGACTGCAAATGTAGGATTTTAGATTTTACTTTCAAAATTACACGTACTTATTTTTCGTAAAGTATTATTTTATCTTCGGGCTAACCTACCTTTGCCAATTGATAATAGTACCATG
>CANMBF010000036.1 GCA_947496065.1 Bacteroidota bacterium | reverse complement strand
ATAGGTTTCGAAGCCCGAAGCCCCGCCCCAGCTGAAGGAAGGCACAAAATTGCGAGGAAATCCCGAGCAAAAAATATTGGCCGATACCCCAACGACAGTGCCCGTATTGAACATGGTATTGATGCCACATTTGCTGTGGTCGCCCATCATTAATCCGCAAAATTGCAAACCTGTGCGCTCAAAGTTTTGCGTCACATAATTCCACAATTTAACGTCTTCGTAATTATTTTTAAGATTGCTGTTATTGGTATCGGCTCCTAGGTTGCACCATTCGCCTATGACAGAATTGCCTAGGAAACCATCGTGCCCTTTATTAGAAAAACCAAAGATAACAGAATTGCTTACCTCACCACCCACCTTACTATGCGGCCCAATGGTAGTGCCTGTATAAATTTTAGCACCCATTTTTACACTGGCATGTTCGCACAATGCAAAGGGTCCTCTTATCATCGCACCTTCCATTACTTCACTATCAACGCCTAAGTATATGGGTCCATCGGTGGTGTTAAAAATAGCGGCTTCGGCTTTCACACCTTTTTCTAAAAAAATAGGATGTTTACCAAAATGGGTATTGCTGGCAGAAAGGGGTTCGGAGTTTTTGCCATTGGTTAAAAGTGCAAAATCATTTTCAATTTCTTGGGCGTTATAGGTAAAAATATGGTGGATCCTGCTAATTAAAACAGCTCCCTCGAATGGTACAATATGACCAGGATTGCTAACCATTTCAGGTCCTTTGAATGCCAAAAGTACATCGCTCTGCATCAACGCTTCGCCTTCTTTTAGTTGATGAATGGCGGAAAGTAAGGCTTGGTTAGGCAGTGCACGACCATTGATAAATAAATTATCTGCACTTAATTGGGTGGTATATTTTTCTGAAAGATGGGCTTGGGCCAATATGGAAATTGAACTGCCTAAATGGTGGGCCCATTTTTCTGCTATGGTTAGAATTCCACAGCGAATATCTGCCGCTGCACGGGTCAATGTAAAGGGGCTTAGGTGCTCGGTTTGCGAGTCGTCGAATAATATCACTTGCATAGGTTATGGACCATTACTTTAAATCCACTTCAAAACAAAGCATTTTAGGGGAAATAACCACAATACAAGCAAAGAAAACAATTTCTATTAAAATTTAGAAATGGAATGCAAGCTTTACTTTTTTATTTTAAATCCAAATAGTATGTTTGAATGGATAATCAGTAATGAAAGAAACACTCACCATCATGAACCAATTTGCCTTGTTAGAATTGAAGTTAGGCAACGATAAAGACGAAAGTATTCAAAGAATTATACAAAGGATCAAAGCAGTATGGGAAGGCATGGGATTGGTATACCAATTACCCCTTGGTGAAAAATATACCGATACCCGCACCGATGTAATGGCCAATATTGTAGGCGAAATGGACAATGATATGACCATCACGCAAATTGTAAAGCCCATTATTTATCAAAATAATGTGATTGTTCAACAAGGAATTGTAATGGTGGAGGCAAAAAAGAAATAAGATGGAGACAATTGATTACGGTATTGATTTAGGAACCACCAATTCCCTTGTTGCAAAATACAGCAAAGGAAAAGTAGAGGTGTTTAAAAATCCTGTGGGCTTTAAAGAAACCCTACCAAGTTGCGTGGCCTTTCGTGGTGAAAGAATAATTGTTGGCGATAAAGCACGCGAGTACATTGTAAAAGATCCATTGAATGTATTCTCTGCGTTCAAACGCAAAATGGGTACTTCAGAAAAATACTTGATTCCCTCTTTGATGTCGTATTATTCGCCCATCGGTTTATCGGCCATGGTGTTAAAGGAATTAAAAAATTTCATCCCGGAGGTTCAAAAACCAAGCAGTATAGTGATTACGATTCCTGCAAGTTTTGATACCGTGCAATGCAATGCCACCAAAGAAGCGGGCAAGGAGGCGGGTTTCGAAGAAGTGGTTTTATTACAAGAACCCATTGCGGCTTCGCTTGCATTCTTCAACGAAAAAATGAACGATGCCGGCAGTTTAGGCAAATGGTTGGTGTATGATTTAGGTGGCGGCACTTTTGATATTGCTTTAATCACCATCGATAAAGATGAGATGCGTGTAGTCGACCATGAAGGCGATAACTTTTTAGGCGGGGTCGACCTCGATCAAATGATTGTCACCCAACTGATATTGCCCCGTTTGAAAGAAATAACAGGCAAAGGCGATATCGATAGTTTAATCAATCAGCGTAATGGTCCGTATGAAAAGTTGTACTATATTTTATTGCTAAAAGCCGAGGAAGCAAAGAAAGAATTAAGCATCAACGAAACGGCTGAAATAGAATTTACATTCGAGATAGAAGACGAGCCAGCACGTGAAATTTATTTTGAAATTACACGTACAGCATTTGAGGAATTGATTGCCCCTAAAATTGATTACACCCTAGACTTCGTTCAAAAAATATTCGATCGCAACCATTTGTCGAGTGCAGATATCAAAAACATTATTTTAATTGGCGGAAGTACAATTATTCCTTATGTGCGCAAACGCATTGGCGAGAGCACAGGCATACCCGTTAATTTTTCTGCCGATCCTTCAACAGCAGTTGCTGTGGGAGCGGCTTATTACGCAGGTGCAAAAATAAAAACACTAGCAAATAAATTCAGTGAAGTATCTAACGAAACGGCATTAGAAAGAGATGTGCAGTTGCAAGTGGCTTATAACAAAACCACCAAGGACATGGAAGAATATGTAACGGCCTTGTTCGAAAACTTGCCCGAGAATTGCACCTATCGCATGGTAAGGGCCGATGGGGGTTATGATTCAGGAATAAAAAATGCTAGCACAAAAATTGGTGAATTCGTATTGTTAAAGGCCAATGCGGTGAATCAATTTACCATTAAAGTATACGATGAGCAGAACAACGAACTATCTGTTCCAAATTCAAAAATAGAAATTACCCAAGGCTTGTTTTCTTTGTATGGACAAACCTTACCCGAAGATATTTGCATTGAGGTTGACGATTTGAATAACAATACAACGATAAGTGAAGTCATTTTTGTGCGCAACAGTATTTTGCCTTTAAAGAAAACCGTTTTCAAAGAATTGTCGAGAACCATTAAAAAGGGTTCAACAGATAGTTTAATTATTAATATTTTAGAAGGTAATCAATCGGTGCATCCAAGTGCCAACAAGGTAATTGGTGTGATAGAAATTAATGGCAGTATGTTAGAAAGCGATTTGGTATATGGCTCCGATGTGGAAATTACACTTGAAATTTCTGAGAGCAGAGAGATTAGTGTGAGTGCGGTTTTAACATTTACCAACCAAACCTTCAATCATATTTTTAATCCAATGGAGAAGTACATTAGCATTACAAAATTGAGGGAAGAATTAAAAACATTGCGCAATGAAATAAATCTATCCATAGAGAAAGTTTTAGAAAACGACGATTATGAAAAGGCGAGTTTTTTAAATGAATTGTTGGATGTTAATAATACACTAATTAAAGATGCATCTACTTTAAGAGATGGCGACCTGGATGAGCGCAAATACCAACTCGAAGAACAAAAGCGCAGAGTGGCCGCGCAGTTTTACAATGTAGGCATTAACAACAGTCCGGTGTACGATAAAAAAGAAAAAATCCAATCGTTAAAATTGTACATCGATCATATCATGACGTATCACAATGATGTGCCAGAGACCATCAAAGAAGAGTATAATATTATGATTACTGCCAACCATGAGTTGATGAAATCTACCAACCATTTTCAGTTGAATACGTTCTTTATGAAACTCGAAAAATTCCATGGCAAAATGGTGTTCAATGTGCCCTCATTATTAATAAATAATTTTGTATACATGCAAGGCTTATCTGAATCGGATTTTAATAATTATAAGAAGGTGAAGAAATTATTTGAACAAGGCGAAAAGGCGATGGAGAAATCGAATCACAATGAATTGTTGGCCATCTGCAAAGAAATTTGGGGCGAAATGAAAGACCAAAATACGGAGATAGAAAAAATTAAAGGCACTGGTTTAGGGTCTTAACGCATTTATTATTTTGAGCTACCAATCACCCTTACATAAACTCGCACATTTTGATATTGATGTGAAGGCCATCGACGAGGCTGCCATCATACGCTTGCGCAAACGCCTGTTGGCAGAATTTAATTTAAGTCGCGAGATCACCATTAAGATCAACAAAATAGAATACACCAAAGATGAAATCATACAGCAAATAGATACCCTGAAAAATTTGGAGGATTTAGAAACGCATGTTCAATTGTTCAATAACAAAGCGATTTTGAAATTTTGTGAACAGCCCAAGAAGGCCGAAAATCCAGCAGATATTTTATCTGTTGTGTTTGATGATGTAGCTACCACACCCAATGCCAAAGCCATTATCCTTGATGCAGAGTTGAGCGCTTTAAAATACCATTTGAATAGTTTGGATTTTTTAGTGCCACATAAAATCATGAAATTCATCAACCACATTGGCATGGAAAATATTCCCGAAGCGTATGAAATTATTGGGGATGTTTTAGACCGTGTAGAGGATTTGATTGATGGCGTTTCAAAAGAAACATATAAAAAGGGAAAATATGAGCACATTAAATTTTTAAAGCGACTTGATTTCTATCAATTCTTAAACGAGTTGCCCGATGATTTTTATTTTGTAAGAAATAATATTTCAGTAAGCGTTATCAATTTGACAGTTCGCATTCAGCAAAAAGATATTTCATTTGTGCGGTCCATCAGTAAAAATTTATTGTGGCTCAATTGCGATTCAGAGAACAAGCGTTTAATTAAAGACAATCACAAAGCGTATTTGAGTCCTGTAGCAGGCGCTGGCAATACAGGTGTATTAATTTTTAGAATTGCCATTGTGGCCTTGTTTTTATTAAGAGCGTGTTTAGGCTAGGTTAGTCTGTAAAAGTAAAACCTTTGTTCATGGCTTGTCTGCGAATGGCTTTTACCATGGCGTTGCCAAGGGTGCGTTCAACGGGTTTATTCTTTTTGATGTTGGCTAAATAGACTTGGCGTTGGCGGTTGTAATTAGCAATTTGCTGCGAATAATAAGCCCGACGGGTATCATTGCCTTTAATGATTTTCTTTTTATCATCAAGCGACTTGCCTTTTAAGGATTCTGGTAAGTCTTCGTCTTTGGCCGTATTTATCCATGTTGAATCAGCTGTGGTTGCATCTACCACATCCCATTTTTTATTCGAGTAACTGGCCTTTTTAGATTTAGTTTCTGCCCTTTTAATAGCCACTTCCTTGCTCATCATCTTGGCGTTTTTATCTTGTTTCAATTGGTTGCTCCAATAGTAGGTTCCCATTTTGCCATAGCCCATATAGGTGGTATTCAAACTATCGTTGTACAATTGAATTAAAGAGTCGTAAGGTGTTGATACTTCAACATAGCTTGTTGAATTTTGATTGATGTAAAAGTATTCACCTAAACCAATGTCGGCACCTTCTTTCCAAAATTCCTTGACACCTTGTAAGGAGTCGCCACAATGTATGGTGTTAATGGTGATGCGTTTTTCGGCAGCATTGGCACAAGCGCTGTTGTAGGTTAATTTACCTTGGTTGAAAGGTTCGTTGCCTGAAATAAAAATAACGCGGTACATGTCTGAATTATCTATCCATTTAAGTTCTTCTATACTTTTTTGAATCACGGTTGCACAAAATTCATCGCCACCAGCTGTTTTCAAACTGAACAATACTTCTGAGATCGTATCGAGGTCGGTGGTAAAATCCACTAATTTTCTGACATAGCCACTTTGCAAGGTAAGGGTAGAGCGACCGTATTCATAGAGTCCAATTTCTAAGCGGGCAGTGTAACCATTTTTAGAAGCTTTGGAGGCTTCATTCACAATTGACCAAAGTTCGGCCTTGGCCTGATCGATGAGTCCATCCATGCTATTGCTAACATCGAGCAATAATGCGAGCTGTATGGTGTTGTGTGGAGGGTTTTCTAATGGCGGTGCTGTAGGCGTTTGTGCTTTTGTTAGCAGGCCAATGCCCATGGCTAAAATGAGTAGAAGGTTTTTCATATGACTAAATATGTATTGAATACCGCTAACGCAAAAAAGGTAAATAAAATTATAGGGTGTGAATAACATTTTTAAAATAAGGGCACAACCTAGGCTTGATGAAGGCTACTTAAGGCCTGTGCAATTCTTTTTAAACGAATTGTAAACGTATGCAATTTATAAGGATTAAAAATGCACTTTTGTAGATAGAAAAATGGCAAAGGCAATTGTAAAATATTTTTGTAAAGAATGTGGGCACGTGGCCAACAAATGGTTGGGCAAATGTCCATCGTGCGAGGCTTGGAATAGTTTTACAGAGGAGGTCGTAAACAAAGGAGGCACTGAGAAAAAACTGTGGGGTAAAAATCCACAGCACAGAGCAGAGCCTAAAAAAATAAAAGAAATTATTGAAGGGCACGAAACCCGTTTGGTATTGCCCGATAATGAATTGAACAGGGTGTTGGGCAGTGGCTTGGTAACAGGCTCTATCACATTAATAGGCGGAGAGCCAGGTATTGGCAAATCTACTTTGTTGTTGCAATTGGCTTTGAATGTTCAGAAAAAAGTATTGTACATCAGTGGCGAGGAAAGCGAGTCGCAATTGAAGATGCGAGCCGAGCGCATTGGCATTCATAACGACAATTGTTTTGTGATGTGCGAAACCTCCTTGAGCAATTTGTTGAGCTATTTGCAACAAGATCAGCCCGAAATTTTAATCATCGATTCTGTACAAACCTTGTCATCAGAAAACATTGATTCACCTCCGGGCAGCATCAGTCAGATTAAAGAATGTACTGCAGAGTTATTGCGTTTCGCAAAGGCTACCAATGTGCCTGTTTTTTTAATTGGGCATATTAACAAAGATGGCAACATTGCTGGTCCGAAAGTATTGGAGCACATGGTGGATACGGTATTGCAATTCGAAGGCGATAGGCATTACAATTATAGAATATTAAGAACCTTAAAAAACCGTTTTGGTTCGGCCAGTGAAATTGGTATTTATGAAATGCGTGGCAGTGGTTTGCGCGAGATTGAAAATCCTTCGGAAATATTAATCAGCGAGCGCGAAGAGAATTTAAGTGGTATTACGATTAGTTGTGCTGTCGAAGGCATTCGTCCTATTTTATTAGAAACACAAGCTTTGGTAAGCAGTGCAGTGTATGGTACGCCACAAAGAACCAGCAATGGTTTTGATTTGCGCAGACTGAGCATGCTGTTAGCTGTTTTAGAAAAAAGATGCGGGTTTCAGTTAGGTGCAAAAGATGTATTTGTGAACATAGCTGGTGGTATGAAAATGGAAGACCCCGGATTGGATTTGGGCATTATCGCAGCCATACTTTCATCGTACGAAAATTTACCTGTGAGTCCTGATATTGCATTTGCTGGTGAGGTAGGTTTAAGTGGAGAGGTACGCGCAGTATCGCGCATAGAGCAGAGAGTAAGCGAAGCCGAGAAATTAGGTTTTAAAGAAATAATGGTGAGCAAATACAACAAAGGCATCGAAGAAATGAAAACCAAAATGAAGATTATCACCATTGGTAAAATCGAAGAAGCATTTGAATATTTGTTTGGATAAATTAACTTAAAAGTAGGGTTATGAAAATGGATAAAACAGTTTTTAGTTCCTTTAAAAAGGAGGAGGAGCCCAATGATTTTAAATACTGGCAAAGTAAAACTGTTGCCAAAAGATTAAATGCTGCGGCTTATTTAAACAGTATCGCCTATGGTTATGATGTCAACCATCCACCAAAAGTTGATAGAACCGTTTTTTCTATGGGGAAACATGAAGATTTTAACGATATTAATGATTTAGAAAATATAAAAGAATGAAAATAAAATTAACCCATTTAATCATGTTAGGTTTACTACTTGGAATAGTAGTAGGTACAGCAGTGAATTGGTATGCTGATGCAGCAGCCATTAAAACATATACAGGCATTGCAGCTTTTGGTTCTATCATCTTTTTAAAACTGATTAAATTAATTATTGGTCCATTGGTATTAAGCACCCTTATTGTTGGTGTGGCAGGCATTGGCGATGCAAAAACTGTTGGTCGCATGGGTGTTAAAACCATTGGTTGGTTTGTGTTTGCGAGTTTAATTTCACTGACCTTAGGTTTAATATTAGTAAATATATTGCGTCCAGGTGATCAGTTTGCAGGCGCTTTGCCTACAGCAGCTATCACTAGTATCCCAACTACAGAAGGATTTACCCTTTCACATTTTATTGATCAATTGGTGCCCGAAAATATTTTTGTAGCCTTGTCGAGCCATAAAATGGTTCTACAAATTGTAGTGTTCTCTATCTTTTTTGGGTTGGCCATAGCAGGCATAGGAGAGAAGGGCGAACCTTTGATAAAATTCATGGATAGTTTGGCCCATGCCATGTTGAAATTAACGAACATGATCATGTGGATTGCACCATTGGCTGTATTTAGTTCTATCTCTGTTGTAGTGGCAGAAAAAGGCATTGGCATCTTAGTACAGTATAGCAAACTAATCGGTATGTTTTATTTTGGTTTGTTATTGTTATGGATTGTCTTATTGAGTTTTGGTTATGCCTTTATAAAAAACAAAGTATGGAGTTTATTAAGTCATATTAAAGAACCTTTGATGTTAGCATTTGCAACAGCGAGTAGCGAGTCGGCTTATCCAAAATTATTGAATCAACTCGACCGATTTGGCATCAAAGAAAAAATTACAAGTTTTGTTTTACCATTGGGGTATTCCTTTAATTTGGATGGCAGTATGATGTATATGACCTTCGGTTCTTTGTTAATTGCCCAAGCCTATGGTGTTGATTTGAGTACTAGTCAGCAAATTACCATGCTCTTGGTTTTAATGATTACTAGTAAAGGTATTGCAGGTGTACCAAGAGCGTCTCTGGTGGTCATAGCCGCTACCATTTCAGGCTTTAATATACCTGAAGCGGGCTTGGCATTGTTGTTACCCATCGATCAATTTCTGGATATGGGTCGCACCGCCACCAATGTGGTAGGCAACGCCATTGCAACGGTAGCCGTCAGCAAAATGGAAGGGGAGCAGATACATCATTAGGGTGCAGGTGTAGGTGCATGATATATGATGCACCTACACCAATTTTTCTGTTAACGCAGCCATTGTTTTTTTAGTAGAAGCGTTTTTATAAATGATTTCGAAAACCGCATCTAGAATTGGCATATCCGATTTAACATCTTCATTGATATCATGCATGGTTTTGGTGGCGTAATAGCCTTCAGCTATCATGTTCATTTCCATTTGTGCACTTTTTACATTGTAGCCTTTGCCTAACATATTGCCAAAGGTTCTGTTTCTACTGAATTGCGAATAAGCAGTCACTAATAAATCACCTAAATAGGCATTCTCTTTTACATCGCGGTGGGTTTGGTGACTGGCATCTAAGAAGCGTTCAATCTCGCGGGCAGCGCTCGATACGAGGACTGCTTGAAAATTGTCGCCATAGCCAATACCATGACAGATACCACAGGCAATGGCGTATACATTTTTAAGGACAGAAGAATATTCAATACCATCGATGTCGGTAGTGGTTTTGCAAAGTATATAATGACAACTCAATAAATCTGCAATTTGTTTAGCTGTATTTTCATTGGCAGACGCAATGGTTAGAAAACTAAGTTTTTCCATGGCTACTTCTTCTGCGTGACAGGGTCCACTAACAGCAGCAATATTTTCTTTTTGTACACTCCAAGTTTCTTGCAAATAATGGCTGATAATTTGGTGGGTTTCTGGAATCACCCCTTTAACAGCCGAGAGAATTATTTTATTTTGAAAAGCAGAGCGGTCGAGTTCATTTAATACGCTATGTACAAAAGCAGAAGGCACTGCAATCAATACCATGTCAGCTTCTTTCACAATTTCAGCAAGGTTGCAACTAATACTTACTTTGTCGAAATTAAGGCGTACATCTGCCAAATAGCGGGGATTATGACCATAGTTATTAATGAAATTAACATCTTCTTCTTTTCTGAGTGCCCAATGAATACTAACTGGTGCATTGCTATCACTTATTATTTTTATCAAGGCGGTGGCCCAGCTGCCATTGCCTATCACTGCAATTTTTTTAATTTGATTAGTCACTGTGAGGGCGAATTTAGTGTGTTTCAATTTTGAAACAAAAATAAATTAAAAAGCAGGCGCTGGCTTGTTGGCCTAAAACGCAGGTATGGTATGATGCTTGGGTTTTTTTACCACATAAGTGACATGAGTTTTTTTATTGTGTTTTGTATTACTGTGGTGGTTTGAGGTGAATTAAAAGTTAGGGCTATGATTGTATGCTTTTTAAGTACACATAAGTTTTTTATTGTTGCACAATAAAAATAGCATAAGCAATACCAACAAGCGCCAACTACCCCGCAGGGGTAGGATATCTGTAACCGCTGATGCGATGCATATCGCAACAGCGGAGAGGGCAAACAAAAAGCCATAAGCCATAGAATTAGGCACCAAGTACTAACCCAGTACAACAAAGTGCGAACTACCCCGTAGGGGTAGGATATCTGTAACCGCTGATGCGATGCATATCGCAACAGCGGAGAGGGCAAACAAAAAGCTATGAGCTATATAAGTTGGCACCAAGCACCAACCAAGTACAGCAAAGCATTACTACCCCGTAGGGGTAGGATATCTGTAACCGCTGATACGATGCATATCGCAACAGCTGAGAGGGCAAACAAAAAGCTATGAGCTATATAAGTTGGCACCAAGCACCAACCAAGTACAGCAAAGCATTACTACCCCGTAGGGGTAGCATATCTGTAACCGCTGATACGATGCATATCGCAACAGCTGAGAGGGCAAACAAAAAGCCATGAGCTATATAAGTTGGCATCAAGTACTAACCAAGTAATGCCAAGCGCTAACTACCCCATAGGGGTAGTATATCAGTAACCGATGTTGCGATGACCATCGCAACATCGGCTAACCGTACCCCAAACACCTTTGGGTTTGGCGACTTATTTGCTTTTGCAAATAAAGTGACAAACCCATGCACCAAAACCCTCTCGCATATCTACCAAAAATAAATTAATATTGCACCATGCAAGGCCTTAGCGTAATCATCTTAAGTTATACCAAAAGCGAAAAAATACACCGCATGACTTTGGATTGTATCCGTACCTTGATTCAATCGGAAGACTTTATCAATGCTTGCGAGCTAGAAATTATCTTGGTCGAAAGCAATCGCAATTACTTAAGCGAAGGTTATGCTTATCCAGAGAATGTAAAAGTAATTATCCCTGATGTGCCTTTTAATTTCCATGGGTATTTGAACTTTGGCATCCTTGCAGCGACGCAACCTATGGTGGCTTTGTGCAACAATGATTTGGTATTTCATAAGGGATGGTATTCTGCCATTGCACAAGTTCAAAAACAAAATCCGCGTTTTAAATCGTTCTGTCCTGTGCAACCCAAAGAAAACATACCGAGTGGTATGTTTTTGCAAGGCTATGAAGTGCGCAAGCATATCAAAGGGTGGTGTTTGGTATCAGAGCGAAAATTGTTTGATACAATTGGTTTGTTAGATGATAAATTCGATTTTTATTATGCCGACGATGATTATGCCATGACACTTAAAAAATACCATGTGCCGCATGCCTTGGTTTTACAGTCACTGGTTACGCATATTGGTGGCGAGAATACGGCTACAAAGAAGGATGAAGGTGAACAGGCCTTCCAAGACCAGCAAGCACAGCGTAAGGATTTGCCACCTTATCTATTCACAGATGGTTATAAATGGATTTTAAAGAATGAGAAATTGTTGAATGGTCATTTGAAATTCCATGCGAAATGGGGCTCTGTAAAAAGTATGGCCATCAAAAACAAACTGTTTGGTATGTTTTCTAAAGTTGGCTTAAGTGCCCTTGTGAAATGGTAGTTTAAAGTGCCTTGAAGGCTAGTATGCGCTCCTTTTGCTCGATGGCATATTTGTAAGCATATTCAAATATTTCCTCACTTTTATCAAAGTCGAACATGCCATATTGGGTCATGTGGGGTGGCTCTAAAAACAAATCACATAAATGGGCCTTTTGCATAACAGAGCTGCGCAAAGCAAAATGAAAACTGCGGTCAAGCATGTCTTTCATGTGCAAGTCTTTTTTGCGTGTACTTACAGAATTAACATGGATGCCTATGAGTTTATCACATTGGTCTTTGATAGGTTCTATGGGTAAATTATTTAGCACGCCACCATCCACCAACAGATAGTCATTGTAGGCGATCGGTTCGAATACTACTGGGATGCATGAAGAAGCAATAATAGCAGTAGAGAGTTTGCCCGACCAAAAATAAACCACTTCGCCATTAATGATATCGGTAGTGGCCACATAAAAAGGCATAGATAAACTTTCGAAAGTATTTTCAGGAAAATGTTCCAAGATGAGTTGCTCGAACAGCGACATGTTAAACAAGCCAGCCTTACCGAATAGGAAATGTTTAAAGTCGAACAGCTTGCCGTTTTTTATAATCTCTGTTATTTTCTCAGGACTATAACCTTTGGTTAAGAACGCACCAACTGCAGCTCCACCACTGGTGCCCGAAATGATATCGGCTTTGATGCCTAATTCATTCAAAGCTTTGATGATGCCAAGGTGCGCTATACACCTGGTGCCACCTCCCGATAAAACCAAGCCGATTTTAGACATTGTGATTAAAATTAAATACTTTGCAAGTATTGTTTTACTTCTTTCAAATACACTTTGTAAGGCGCATCGCTGGCATGTATTTTTCCTAGTAAACGCGCACCCCAATAACCCGACATGATAAAGTAGGCCACTTGTTTGGCTTTGGTTTCTGCTTTTAACAAGCCCGTTTTTTTGCCATGGTTTACACATTTAACAATGGCTTCTTCCCATTCGTTGGTGATGGTTAGCAAAGCACTGTTTAAGCTGCCGTTTGTTGGTGCAAGTTCTTGTATCAAATTGCCGAGTGGGCAACCAAAAGCGGGCTCGAAATAAGGGTCATCCAATAATAAATAACTCGCCATGCCGTAGAGGTCGTCGGCCGGACTCACCGTATTGTTGAGCGGTTGTACCATGGTTTCTTGCAAGTAAGGAAACAAAACATCATTGAGCATGGCCAAAGCCATTTCCTCTTTGTTTTTAAAATGGTAATAGAAAGCACCTTTTGTTAAGCGACTGGCATGAATAATATCATCGATGCTGGTGGCATTGTAGCCATTGCTGTAAATAAGTTCGTAGGCCTTGTCTAAAATTATTTGTTTGGTTTCTTCCGCTTTTTTCATAAAAAAATACTAGTGGTATGTTATGGGCAAATAAACATAAAATTAAAAATACCACCAAAGAGATGTCCACTAAGTTATGAGTTGATAGCATTCAAAACTATACAGCAATTCTTTTAATGCACCTATTCATTATATACAACTTCATCTGCGCAGTTGGGCTATAGTTGAATATTTGACTATTGTTAAATATTAGTATGAGGGGGCATGATGACTTAAAATCTCTTTTATTGTTTCATCCACAATCATGCTGCCATGGGCTATACCTTTTTAAGGAATTCAGTTTTTAGAACCATCATCACTTTTTCTACGCGACCTTCAATATGCGTATCATCGTCGGTTAGGCGAATATTTTTAACCATGGTACCTCTTTTTAAAACTGAAGAAGAACCTTTTACTTTTAAATCTTTAATAATTTGTACACTGTCACCTTCATTCAAGGTGGTGCCGTTGCTATCTTTAACTTCCATTGTATTGTTTGTAATTGATACTTGCAAAAATATGAATTTTTATGGCAATTGCCTAAATGCTTTAAAACGAATAGCTTGTGAATACTTTTCACTAGGTGCTTCTATTCATTAATAATTCTTAAATCAATAACAGAATTGTTTTTATAAGTTTTTTTATAGTTTCCTTTTCCTCTAAAATTACTACAAAGTTTATTTTGAATTTTAGTTTGCCAATCTGAATAGCTATTGGTGATTTTTTATTTGAGCGGATTCAATTAGTTTTGACAGTGAGGAAAGTATGAAAGACTATGGATTTTAAATTAATTATTGGTTCAAAAAAGACAAGGTATATTACCTTGTCTTTTCTTATTTTAATTCTATTGCTTTTGTCGGAATGCAAGGACAAAAATTGCAGTATCATTTACAACCCGATTACCCCTATTCAAATTTTGCAAGTATCTGACACCATACAAATTGGAGATACGTTATTAATAGAAGGCAGAATGAGTAGTAATCTAGAAGATAAAAAGACTGGGATTTATACGAATTTCAGTCAATTCCAATTTAATTTTTTTGTTGGACTAAATAATTATAATGATACATCAAAGCCTATAGCATTTCAACCTTCTGCGCTTAATAGTTTTGAAGTTCTTGATATACTAGGGAGTCATACAAATTCTGCAGATGGGTTTTTTATGAGCTATATTCAAAAAAATGATAGTATTAACTTTAAGTATTTATTAATTACAAAAGATACTGGATTGTTTGCTATTTCATTATTCCATTTTGATAAGCGTAATGCCCATGGAGGTAATGATGTTAGAATTACAAGCAGCAACTGTAAAGAGTATATAGAATTTCAATGGACTATTTTCAATTCAGGAAAAACCAATAGAAACTTGATTCAAAATTTTGACACTTCGCATTTTGATAGAAATCAATTATGGGCAGCAAATCATTCGGTGTTTTATTTTTATGTAAAACCAAAATAATTCACCATTATTTATTCCTAATGTACATATTCATTAAAGATCTTATTCAACCAACGGATCATGATAAATATAGCAATGGCTGCTATTAATAAAAGGAGTGAGTTGGTTAAAAAGAAATTCGCTTTGTTGTCGTAACCATCCCACATTGAAGCGAGGATGCCCGATAATTTATTGCCTATCGAAGTGCTCAAAAACCAACCGCCCATCATCAAAGAGGTGAGGCGCGGTGGACTTAATTTAGACACCAAGCTCAAGCCCATAGGGCTCAAAAATAATTCTCCAATTGTTATGACACTATAAGTGCCCCAAAGCCAAGCATCGCTCGCTTTTTCGGCTCCGTTGTTGCAGTAATAGACAGCAGCTACCATCACCAATGGCGATAGTGCAGAGATTAATAAACCCCATGCAATTTTCGATGGCGTAGATGGTTCGCGGTTTCTGCGTTTTAAGAACATAAAAAATGCCACCACCAATGGTGTTAATGCCACCACACAAAATGGATTAATGGATTGGTACAATTCTGTATTAATAACCTTGGCATCCTGGTCCATTTCAGGAAAATCATTGGCTGGTAAATTTCTGAAGTAAATATTCCTTCCCAATTCTTTCACAGCTTTACCCGAATCATTTTTAATAAGGTTGAAATTTTTATCGAATTTATCGACCATGCCCACACCCGATGGAATGGTTTCCATTAATTTTAAATTGTCTAATACTGGTTCGGCCGCATCAGGTACTCCGCGGTTAGTGTAGTATTTAGCCCATGTGGTTAAGGCTGTGCCGTTTTGTTTGAAGACCGCCCAAAACATGACAGATACTAAGAACACAACCAATAGTGCAGAGATGGGTTTTTTGTCAGTGCTGGATGCTTTGGTGTAAAGAGAAATATAATAATAGATGATAGGAATGGTAGCGAAAATAAAGGCATCCGAACTATCCGAACCAAAGATATTGCCATGCGGATTTGCCGAAGAGGTAATGCCTTTAATCATCCAACCGATGGTACCAAAAATAAGTGCAGGTAAAAAGATGGTAGCGAAAATTTTTCCCAAAGGGGTGTCTTCTGCGGTGGTTGGTTTAATGACATTGCCAACCTTATAATGTTTCATGCCTATTAGGAACACTGCAAGTCCTAAGAACATGCCAATACCAGCGCCTAAAAAGGCATAGCCCCAACCGTATTTGTTCCGCAAATAGGCGGCAATAAAATTACAAATCAAGGCACCCACATTTATGCCCATGTAAAAAATATTATAGCCCGAATCTTTCATGGCCTTGTATTCAGGTTGGTTGTACAGGTTACCTAGGAGGGTAGAGATATTCGGTTTAAAAAAGCCATTGCCCAATATGATTAAAAACAAGCCAATGTAAAAGATGGTGAGGTCGTGTACCGATAGCATGCAATAACCAACTCCCATTAAAGTGCCACCAATTAAAATGGCTTTTACGTAGCCCAGTTTTCGATCGGCCAACAAGCCACCAATAAATGGCGTAAGAAATACAAAGGCGATGAAAGTACCGAAAATATCATAGGCTTCTTTCTTGTCCATGGCAAAACCGCCAGTCGTGCCAGTCCATTTTTCCATTAGGTATTGGGTAAAAATACCAATGATCAGGTAGTAACCAAAACGCTCCCACATTTCGCTAAAGAACAAATAGGGAAGGGCCTTCGGATGTTTATTATTGTTAGCCATATTTTTTATGCTTACAAGAATAAGGAATAATTTTGAAAGTAGAATAAGGTGATGCCCCAAGTAAAAGGCATGTGAAAAACCAACCTAATGGCGATTAGAATTTGCAGTTGCAACCACCGTGCTGTTTGCCGCCACCCATACTTTTCTTACTGCCACAAGCGCTTGCGGTAGTTAATAAAATAAGGAGTGCTGCAAAAAATAATTTAGACTTCATCATAATTAGAAAACGAAAATAATGAAAAAAAAGTATTTGAACACTATTTTATAGTTGCAATATAAATACACTTGTTCGCACTATCTAGCACTGTCAAGAAACTCATTGGTTATTTTATAGGTTGTTTCAAGATAATTGTCATTAATTTTATTGAAAGAATAGTTGTTTGGCACTAATGGGCATTTTAGAAATAATGATAAATTAGAAATCGTGAATACTAATTTTTTACCATTCACAAATAAAATAGTCGAGGAGTCCGCATAATTAAAAAGCTCACTTTCGGTAGCAAATGTTTTGGGTGTAATAACTTCACCAATATACGAACTTGTTTTTTCTATGAATATATTTTTGACTTCTTTGTTATTCTTAAATCCATAGATGGTTAGATTCTGGTTGGTTTCATTTACAAAAATAAACCTTGTTTTTTTATCTGATGGGTCTTTAATTGTTCTGCAGCCACCTAATAAAATTATTAGTAAGAATATTCTGTGCATCATAAAGTTATTGCTCTTACAAATTTAAAACAATTCGTCTAAAAATTCTTCAGTTGAATTGCTATAGTCATTTCTTAAATTATTTTCCCAATCACTCCATGTTAATGATTTTTTCATTGAACTTTCAATTTGAGATAATGAATAGCCCGTCACTCTGTCATCAGGCCAATATGTTGGATTAGCAACATGTGTAGAAGGTGTTGTTCTTTGATTGTTGTTGTCTAATAAATCAACTACTACAGGGGTGTATGTGTCATAATATGTTGGATCATTATTGTACGTTGGTCCTGCTATTGGTCTTTCTTGAAAAGCATCTGTTGAGGAAGTCGTTGTATTATTACCATTAATATCTACTTCCTTATCTCCATAACTTCCATAACGCCAATTGCCATAAGACCATTCAACACCATCAGCCCAGCTTTCAGCTATTTTTAAATCACAATTGTTGAATTTAGATTTATCTAACCCCCAATGTGCATAATGTGCTAATTCATGAATAGTTGTGCCATAAAGGAAGTCAGAGCGTTTAGAGGGATCTCTAATGATTATTTGCCATATTAAACCTAAAGGCCTTGTCCATGCATGAGTCGCCCCAGTTGCAGGTCCATCGTTGATATACCTGGCTGCAATGGATAATCTTGAATTAGTAGTTGTATTTTTAGGTGGAGATGTAATGCTAAATTGGTTGTTATGGTAAAAATAATCAATGCATGCTAAGTGGATATGGGCGAAATGTCTACTCTTATCACTAGCAATATCTAAATTCCAGTCACTTTTTTGATTAGGGCCATTAAAATATGCTTGTCCTATGTAGTTATTCATAATATCAAAATCTTGCCTTTCCCATTTAATACTATAATCTACAGGATATCTAAATTCAGCCCCCATATTATAATGCCCAATATTGTTAGTAATTGCTTCCCTTGTTTCAAACCATCGATGTGCCCTTACTTTTACACCTTCCAATCCAATGTTTGCATTTATTCTATTATCATACCTTCTAATAGTCCCTTTTGGAGACCATTTTGGTGGAGGGCTCAAATTGATTTTAATCTTAGCCGTTGCTCCTGAAGTAATTGTACTGTCATAACTAGTCGTGTCGAAATTTCCTGTTCTTTTCATTGCTTGATCAATAAGTAAGTTTATACATCCATCAAAAGGAGTATCATAATATAAAACTAAATTTGGATCTTGCTCAGGTAAATATAAATCTGAAATCAACTCATATGGTACACCAGCGGGAATTGATTGATCTGTAGAAATACAAGTCCACTGTGAATTTGGTTTGCCGTCCGCAACAAGAGGGTCACGATAATAGGTTCCTCCTTTTATCCTTTTTCTATCCATTGGATAATCAAAGAGAATGAGGGTTGTGTCATCTTTTAGTATCTCAAGTTGGTCAATGTTTTCAGGTTTAAATTTAATGTATTTGTGTGTTGCTCTAATTTCTATTAAGGTATAATTGCATTCAAATTCATCGTTTAAAATAAGTTCAGCCTTTGCCGCTATCATATTTGCTATTGAATATGGATTTGAAGTTTGTGGTGCAAATTCCATGCAATCTTCCGAGCCTATTTCTGTAATAACTGAATTTAAATTTAATGGTTTGTTTTCAGCTATTGAGTTGTTTTTTATAAATTCATTATTTTGTTCTTTAATGCAGCCAATAAATAAAGAGGCTGTTAGAATTATGCAAATTGAGATTAATACCTTGTAATTTTTCATTCTATTGGTTAAAAGTTAGTTAAACAAAATAAACAAATCGAAATTAAATAAATGTATCTTTAAAATTAAGATTCTAATTATGAATGATAAATATTTTACATCTATGAATTATTGAAAAAACCAAAGTTTAATATATTTTATTGTTAAACTAAAAAATAGCACTTAATGGCAAGTCATAAACCATAAGTTTTTTTTTATCCCTGTCTTACCTACTTTTGCCTTATGGAAATAATTGAACAAGGCTTGCATATCCTCATGCATTTAAATGATCATCTAAAAACTTGGATTGCCGAATATGGCGTTTGGATTTATGGTATCATGTTCTTAATTGTATTTGTAGAAACTGGTTTGGTAGTCATGCCCCTATTACCAGGTGACTCTTTACTATTCGCTGCTGGTGCCTTGGCTGCTAGCGAGGGTAGTTTAAATATTTTCATTCTCATTCCTTTGTTAATTGTAGCTGCGTTATTAGGTGATAACCTCAATTATTTTGTGGGTCATAAATTGGGTGAACTGATTAAAAGTAAAAAGAAAATTCTCTTTTTGAAACGCGAGCACATCGAAAAAACAGAGAAGTACTACGAAAAATACGGTGGTAAAACCGTCATCATTGCGCGTTTCATTCCAATTGTTAGAACTGTGGCGCCATTCGTTGCAGGAGCAGGTAGCATGAAATACAAAAATTACATTATCAATTGTGTGTTAGGCGCCATTCTTTGGGTTGCTGGTGTAACCACTTTGGGTTATTTATGTGGTAATATCGAGTTCATTCAAAAGCATTTCGAAATCGTTATCTTTGGTATCATTGGTATTTCTGTATTGCCTGTTTTAATCGGTGTTATTAAGGCTAAGCGCGAAGGTGCAGCTGAATAATTATTAAATTAAAGTGCCCCGCTTAGCGCTCATAGGAAATCCGCTTTCACATTCTTTTTCGAAACAGTATTTCGAAGCAAAATTTAGTCAACTTAGTTTACCAAATTGGCGCTATGATTTATGGGAATTAAATTCACTGGATGATTTAAAATCTAAACTAATAGCGACTGAGGATTTGGTAGGTTTTAATGTAACCATTCCTTATAAAGTACAAATTATGGAGCACTGTCAATCCCTGTCGGAAGCCGCTCGCAGCATAGGGGCTGTGAATTGTGTGAAGGTAGTTTATTCTCCAAATGGGTTACAATTGCATGGCGAAAACACCGATGTGCATGGCTTTGAAATTAGCTTGATGAATTGGTATATCAAAAATAAAAAAGCGGCCTTGGTTTTTGGAAAAGGGGGAGCAGCAAAAGCAGCTTTGTATGTTTTGAAAGCCATGGATTTTTCGGTCGTACAAGCCGTAAGAAAAATTACTGGTCCCAATCAAATTTTAATTACAGATTTAACTGCAACAGATTTTAATAATAGCGATTTAATTGTGAATTGTACACCGCTTGGTACCTTCCCAAAAGTCGATGCGCAATTGCCAATCCCAAGCAATTGGATTCAAGCGCATCACCAATATTATGACATGGTTTACAATCCTACGGAAACTGCCACCATGCAAATGTTTAAAGCACAAGGTTGCAGCGTTAAAAATGGTTTAGAGATGTTGCATCTGCAAGCCGATAGAGCTTGGGAGATTTGGAACAGTTAGGGAATTATTTCAACTGACTTAAAGCCGATTTTAATTTTTCTAACATCACAGGTATTTCTTCTACTTTACAAGTGCCCACACTTAAGCGGTACCAATTGCTTTCTTTGTCGGCACCAAATGCTGCGAATGGCACAATGGCCAAAGAAGCTGCTTGCAATAAATAGGAAGTCATGTCAGCCGTACTTTTAATCACGTCTCCATTGGGCATTGTTTTGCCTTTTAGATTAAAATTTATGGTTAAATACATAGCAGCCATCGGTTCGATTGCATCAACTGCATAGCCTTCTTGTTTCAAATTAATGAAGCCTTCATAGATTTTATTTAAACGCAAATGAATGGCTGTTTTGGTATGCTCCAAAAATATTTTTTCAGCGGTTTCTTGTTTCAAAAAATTGGCAGTGGCTACTTGCTCGGCCATAGGACTCCAAGCACCAATATGACTTAAAATACCTTTCATTTTGTCGATGATGGCTGACGGGCCGAAAGACCAGCCAACGCGCACCCCAGTGGCACAAAAGGCCTTGCTAATACCATCTATAAAGACAGTGTATTCGCGCAATTCAGGAAATAAACTTACAGGGTCGTAATGCTCCGAGTTGCCATAGGTTAAGGTCCAATAAATTTGATCGTATAAAATATACAATGGTTTTTGGTCGGCACTTCTGCTTTTGTTTTCTGCTAATACAGCTTCACAAATTTTATACAATTGGTCTTTCGTAAATACAGTACCCGTTGGATTTAATGGTGAACACAAAGCCAATAAAACAGCATCTTTAAAATGTGGAATCAGTTCTTCGGCAGTAGGTAAAAAATTATTTTCTACGGTGGTTTCTACACAAATATGTTCGCCTTCTATAAAATGGGTGTAATGGTTATTGTTCCATGAAGGCACAGGATATATTACTTTTTCGCCTTTGTCGCAAATGGTTCTATAAGCTGCATAAATTAATGGGCGACCGCCACCCGAAATTAAATAAGAACCCGCATCGTAATCCAAGCCTTGGTTGTTGCGAATGAAATTCGCCACGGCTGTTCTCAATTCAACAATGCCATTGGCAGGCGGGTAATTGGTTTTCTTATTTCTATAAGCATTTACAATCTCATCTTCAAGTTCAATTGGAATGGGAAAAATACCAGGATCGAAATCACCAATGGTGAAATTATAAATTGTTTGTCCCTGTTTTATTCGCTCTGCAATTTCATTTCCTAATTTGATGATTTCAGATGGAATTAAGGTGTCTGCTAAGTGAGAAAGTTTGCTCATTGTATGTTAAGTTAAAGGGTTGCTGTATGTGTTAGCACAATCTATCATGATTGCGTTAAGTTGAAGTTTTTTTTAATGCAAATGCTGTTGCCAGCGCCATGCCGATTCTACCATTTTTTCTAAATTGAGTTCGGCTTGCCATCCTAGTACATTGCTTGCTTTGTCGTTATTGGCCCATACCTTTTCTACATCACCTACTCTGCGCGCACCAATGGTATAATTGAGTTTTATTTGGTTCACTTTTTCAAAGGTCTCTATAATTTCGAGTACAGTGAATCCATTGCCAGTACCAATGTTAAATACATCAAAATGGTTGTTTGGATTTTGATTGATAAAATCAATGGCTTTCACATGGGCTTTCGCTAAATCAACCACATGGATATAATCTCTTACACAAGTGCCATCTTTTGTGTTGTAATCGTTGCCATAAACAGTAATTTTTTCGCGAATACCTGCCGCTGTTTGTGTGATAAAGGGTACTAAATTATTAGGTACACCCAATGGTAATTCACCAATCAATGCACTTTCATGCGCACCGATTGGATTAAAATACCTTAAGGCTACAGCATTTAAAAAAGCGCATTCGTTTAATATTTCTTCGCCAATTTGTTTGGTGGTGCCATAAGGAGAGCTCGCTTTTTTAATGGGCGATAACTCATCTACAGGAGAAAAATCCGGCTCGCCATACACAGTGCAAGAAGAACTAAAAACAATGTTCTTAATTTGACAAGCTTCCATGGCACTGATAAGCGATACCAAGCCGCCAATATTGTTGTGGTAATATTTCAAAGGAAATTGCACCGATTCTCCAACAGCCTTAAACGCTGCAAAGTGGATAACCCCTTCAATGTGATGGGTGTTTAAAATATGTGTTAAAGTAGCGGTATCGCAAACATCATTTTTATAAAAGGTAATCTCTTTCCCGGTTATTTTTTTTAAGCGTTCTAATACTTCAATATTTGTATTGCTTAAATCATCGATAATGATAGGATTGTAATTGTGTGCAATTAATTCAACAACAGTATGTGAACCGATGTAGCCTAAACCGCCAGTAACCAATATATTTTTCATCTTTATTTTATTCTTTTTACAAGCCCCTCTTTGAGTTCGTAGGTTTGATTGCTCTCTTCACAAATGGCAATGCCTTCGCGGTTAAATGCTAGTCGATGTCCATACTCACTCATCCATCCAATTTGTCGCGCAGGGTTGCCCACTAACAATGCAAAGGCAGGAACATGTTTCGTAACAACTGCACCTGCGCCTATAAAAGCGTATTCGCCAATATTATGACCACATACAATGGTGGCGTTGGCGCCTATGCTGGCACCTTTGCCTACAATGGTTTTAGCGTATTGTTCTTTTCTGTTAACTGCGCTGCGGGGGTTGGTAACATTGGTAAATACCATGCTAGGTCCTAAGAAAACATCATCTTCGCAAATAACACCCGTATAAATTGAAACATTGTTTTGAACTTTCACATTCGATCCTAAAACAACTTCGGGCGAGATGACAACATTCTGACCGATATTGCATTTTTCGCCTAGGGTACAATTGGGCATAATATGACTGAAGTGCCATATTTTAGAGCCATTGCCAATGGTACATCCTTCATCAATTACTGCGGTGGGGTGAGCAAAATAATCTGACATATATTTATTTGGCAAATATATAAATAATTAACTGTTGCCAATTGGTTTGAAATACAAACCCGCATTAAATGTAAACATTTAATCGACCCTGTTATTTAGGTTTTTTTTGAATGAGGGCTTCCATCAATTGATAACCTTTGGCAGTTAGGCAATAGCTGTATTCAAACATTCTATCGCTGTCGTAACTAAAACCGTGACGAATGCCAGTTTCAATTTCGCCAGCGGGTTTTGCAAAATCTTTTGCAATTAAATAACGCAATTCATCTTTTACAGCATGTTTATTGGGCTCTGTAGTTTCTGCAATTAGCTTATTAAACTCTTCTTCAAATACCAACAATAGGATAATTTCTTTGCCAAGTTCACTCAAGTCTTCCATGTTTAATCAGCTGTTTTTTATTTGGTATTGAGGGGTTTTTGTACGCTTTTTATTTTTGATTTATTTCTAACATTCACATGCTCATAAGGACAATGCAAACAACCCATGCCGCAACATGAGCCACGCTTTAAATGGTAGTGTTCTGTAAATACTAACAAGCCTTCGCTGTTTAAATAAAAATCTTCAGTAGTGTTGGCTCGTATCACACTGCAAAATTAAGTATTCGCTTGCTTAGAAAAATAGGCAAGTCGTGAAATTATTATTAAATCGACTAAATTTGTAGTCTAATTGGTTTAGTATGAAAAGGGTTTTATTTTTTATCGGAATATTAAGTTGTGTTTTAAATGCGAATGCGCAGTGGAAAAAAGTTGTGAGTACAACCACCCAAGATTTGTATGGCGTAACCCTTTTGAATAAGACGGCTTATGCCGTTGGCAATAATTCAACCCTACTTAAATCAAAAGATACTGGAAAAACATGGGCCAAAATTGCCTTGCCAACTTTGTACAATTTAAGAGCGCTTTATTTTTTCGATTCTTTGCATGGCATCATCACTGGCGAAAATGCCCGCATGCTTAAAACTACAGATGGTGGAAAATTATGGACCCAAACCTATATTAAAACTGCGGCCTATGCCAATGCCATTTATTTTCAAGGTCAGCATGGCGCAGCAGTAGGAAAAGATTTTTTAGCCGTAAGCTCTTCCGATTCTGGTAAAACATGGAACGTTGATACAACAGCTAGTAAGTTTATAAAATTGCAAGGGGTTACCATTATGCCCAATGGCAATTGCTGGGCTGTTGGCGATAGTGGCTATCTTTTAAATAAAAAGGTTGGGGCCAAAAAATGGCAGATTAGCCGTTTGGCAACCAATGTAAATTTAACCGGTATAACCTACATAGGCAATCATACTTTGATAGTGGTTGGCGGCATGCCAGATACCGTAAACCTTGGAAAGTTTTATAATTTGATGGCCCGCAGCACCGACTCAGGTAAAACATGGCAAATCAATAACATTAGTGAAATGCGCTTAATCAATGGTTTGTCATTCAGTCACCCCGACAGTGGGTATTTAGTTGGCAGCAGCGGTTTAATTAGCAAATGCAACAATGGTTTTTCGAACCGCGGTTTGCAATTAACAGGCATCGCTTCGGCTTTCAATGGCATTTCGAATGATAACAAATTTGGTGTAATCGTAGGCGATGGCGGTACCATTGTGCGCACCAACAATGCCGGTGGCAGTCCATTGCTCAATGTTTTAAAGCCTGCGTTAAATACAGATGCGTACACTGTTTATCCGAATCCTTCGAACGGCCATTTTTTCATCAGCTCGCAGGCATTGGCATTTTGGCTCGGAATTTTCAACATGCAAGGACAACTGGTGTTTAATTGCGAAGCTTTGAAATCAGCCCATGAAATCGAACTCCCTAGTGCTGGGCTTTATACTATCCGACTTAAGTTAGCGGATGGTGCTTCACAATTGCACACTGTAAGTGTTGTTAAATAAATTTTAGAGGGCCATTGAAATAATTTCGCCATCCACCCTAAATTTATTATTTTTGCCTTTTATGTTCAAGAATTATATTTTATTGTTTTTGTTTTTCGGTTCTCTTCATGTTTTTTCGCAAACGGGCAGTGTAAAAGGTGTAGTAAAGGATGCCGTAACAGGTGTTGAGATTGATAATGCTAATGTGTTGATCCGTTCGCTTGGTGCAGGCACCAATTCTAATACGGAAGGTCTCTATACCTTGGGTAAATTAACGCCAGGTAAATACAAAATTGAAGCTAGTAACATTGGGTATGATACACTTAATTATTATATCACCATTGTCGATAATAAAACCATCACTCAAAATTTTTACCTTAAACCAATCGTGTTTACCATTGGTTCTGGCAAAATTGTAGAGGTAGGTAAAAACAAAAAGAAAGAAGATGTAGACATTGGTACTACCAAAATTACAGCCAAGCAATTAACTAAAATTCCAACCATTGGTGGTACGCCCGACTTGGTGCAATACTTGCAAATTTTGCCTGGTGTTGTCTTTAGCGGTGACCAAGGTGGACAATTGTATATTAGAGGTGGTAGTCCAATTATGAATAAAATATTGTTAGATGGTATGACCATCTATAATCCATTTCACTCCATAGGTTTATTCTCTATATTCGATGCCGACTTAATTAAATCGGCCGATGTTTACAGCGCTGGTTTTGGAGTTGAGTATGGCGGTAGAATTTCTGCCATTATAGATGTTAAAACGCGCGATGGTGATAGAAATAAATTAAGTGGTAATGTGGCAGTAAGTCCATTTTTAGGTAAAATATCTTTAGAAGGGCCCTTAAAGAAATTTGTTCCTGGTAAGGGGAGCAGTAGTTTTATTATCTCTTTAAAAAATTCTTACCTCGATAAAAGTGCCCATATTTTTTACAATTATGCCGATCCAGGAAGGTTGCCATACAGTTTCAATGATATTTATGGTAAAATGAGTTTTAACTCATCGAATGGCAGTAATATCAGGGTATTCGGTTTTAATTTTAAAGACAATGTTAATTTTCCAGGCTCTACAAGTTATGGTTGGAATCAATTTGGATTTGGTACCCGCTTCACCATGATACCAGAGGGGAGACAAACCAAGGTAGATGGTTTCTTGACCTACTCAAATTATTTAATTGAGCAAAGAGAAAAAGACAACAAGCCAAGAAGCAGTGGTATTAATGGGTTTAATGTTGGTTTAGCTGCAACCACTTATAATGTTAAAGACGAAATAAAATATGGTTTCGAAATCAATGGGTTTAGAACCCAATTTAATATATACAATACCAACAACCGTTTAATTCAGCAAGACCAATTTACAACCGAATTGTGCGGCTATGGCTTATACAAAGTGGTACGCAGTCGATATGTTTTAGAAGCAGGCATTAGAACACAATTTTATGCATCACTTGGCAACACCTCATTTGAGCCAAGAATTAATGGCAAATACAATATCTCAAAACGTTTAACTTTTAAAGCGGCAGGTGGTAAATATTCTCAAAATTTAATGTCTGCTTCGAGCGATAAAGACGTGGTGAATTTATTCTATGGTTTCCTTTCTGGGTCGGATGATTTGCCAAAGAATTTCAATGGAAAACCTGTAACAAGTCGCTTGCAATTGGCTTGGCATGGGGTGGCAGGATTAGAATACGACATCAACCGCTTTAGCGATGTGAGCATCGAAGGGTTTTATAAAAACTTTAATCAAATCACGAATATCAACCGCGATAAATTATTTGATGATGTGCCGGAATACAGTAATCAGCCAGAAAAATTGAGAAAGAGTTTTATTGTTGAAAATGGCTCAGCTTCGGGAGCCGATTTTAGATACAAATTTGAGAACAAAAGAATCTATGCATGGGCTGTTTATTCCCTTACTTATGTGAAGCGTTATGATGGCGAAATTTATTACCGTCCGAGCTGGGATAGAAGACACAATATTAATTTGGTATTCGATTATGTGATTGATAAGAAAGGCCGTTTATCTGCCAATGCCAGATGGAATTTTGGTTCAGGTTTCCCATTCACACAAACACAAGGATTCTATGAGAAAATAGATTTTCAATCAGGACCAAGTGCCAACTACACCAATTCGAATGGTGCTTTGGGTATTGTGTATGCTGGTTTTAATCAAGGCCGTTTGCCAACCTATCACCGCTTAGATGCTTCGGTTAAATATACTTTTAAGGCGAGCAAAAAAGTTAAAACATGGATGGTATTATCGGTGACCAATGTTTATAACAGAAGTAATATATTCTATTTCGACAGGGTAAATTTTACCAGGGTGAACCAATTGCCGATTTTGCCTTCAGTAAGTTTCAATGCTAGTTTTTAATTACTATTGTATAGTAAAACTGTATTGGGTTTAATATTTAAAATATGCTTTATTTATTGAGGACCTCCAGCTGCAATCCACTTCAAAAGTTTCTTCTTATCGCATGCTGATAGGTTGGTATTGGGTGGCATTTTTCGAGGTGCACTGTTTGCATTAAGATCGGTAAGAAGATTGCCGTTTTGATATTGGCTAAATAAATCAATGTAAGATCCAATTTTTGTGGTTCCAGTCGCATGACAGCCTAAACAATTTTTAGCAATGATAGGTGCTATATCAGCTGCATAAGCATATTTGGTGCTGTCACATCCGGCATTGCAGGAATCATTTTTTGCACCTTGGTTCATCCATTTTAATATTTTATTTCTATCGCTTGCACTTAATCTTTGGGTTCTTGGCATCATTTTATTGGGATCGGTGCTTACTAAAACTTTCCATAAATCAGAGCCTTTGGGATTTTGTGTATCGGCCAATTTTAAAATGTTTTTATAATTTGTTAATACCAATCCTTCAACTTTGTCAATTGCATTATGACAACCACTGCCAGTGCAATTAGAAGTAAATATAGGCAGGATATCATTTTTAAAATAAGCGATAGAACTATCGCAATTTGTTACAGAATTAGGATTAATAACAATAGTATCCTTGCTAGCTGGTTTAATTAATTCTTTTGGTTTGTGTTCGCAACTATTCAAAAGTAGGAACAAACCAAAGATTGCAATAATTGAAATATTCAAGAGGTTTTTCATAAAAATTAATTCGACTACAAAAATAATTAATAAAATTGGCCCTAAAAATGAGAACCATCATGAACCCAAAAAAAAAGGCACTGAGAGAGCAGTGCCTTTTAGTAGATTTTAATTCTAGAAATATTGGGGCTTATTTATCTCCAATTCAAAGGACGTCTAAAGCTCAAGCCAAATTGCAAGTCGCTCATGCGGATAGCATATTGTTTGTTGCCCATTTCCCAAGGTTTAGCATATAGTTGAAAATTGGTGTAAAATCCTAATTGTCCAATCTCATTGATATTGGTATACATGCCCAATTGCGCGCTAAAACTAGCAGTGAATTGCGTTGATTTTTTTTCTACAATATAACGGTCATTTGTTAGGTTAAGGTGGGTTACACTCTTCGAAGTTATGCCGCTAAAGCCCATACCCAAACCAGTAATTAATTTTGTATTGCTTGTTATATTTTGCTCATAGTTAAATTTAATAGGGATACTGAAAATATGATAACGATTTTTACTAGCCAATGAAAAATTTCTAGTTGCGTAATAAAATGTAGAGTCTGGAGCACCAACCAAATGAATCCAAAGTACCAAACTGTCTTCGTAAGCTGTTATAATATTGCTCTTCTGATCTCTGGTTTCTAAAGAATAACTTGTAATATTAAAATTAATATCTTCTGTGTGAATATTGAATTGCAATCCAGATTCAATGGAGAAATGTTGACCAAATTGATGGCCTAATAAAAATTGACTATGAAAGCCGGTACCGCTATGTGACATCATATCCCTATTGTTCCATAAGTCTTTATGTATCCAAGAAACAGAATCGTTATTGATAATGGCTTTGTTGCCAGATATTTGGGGTCCAGCACCAACACTCCACCACCATTTGCTGTCAAAGTTAACAGGTTGTTTGGTGTACCTACTGCGAATCAATCTTCCTTTTTTTGTTTTAACTGATGCATCAATTGATGATTCTTCTCGTGGCGCAGTGAACAGAGCTAAAAATGGCTTTAAGTAAAGTTGTTTGCTCAAAAAGATATCGTTAAAATCATAATTGGTAGGCAATACATTCAAATGGTCAGTGGCAATAAGATGATTAAGAATTGGTTCAATAGAAGTTAAGTTACTAGCATTACCAATTGATAAACCTTCATTGTTTCGGTTAACAGGAATTTTAATTTTGGGTTTGTTTGGTTGTTCTAAATTGGTTTTAATATAATCTGTAGCAACCGTAAGTTTTGTGCTGCCATTCTGCGAAGTTTTTGCATCGTAATGGGTTACTTCGTTGGTTAAATTACTTCTAGTATTCGCCTCGGAATCAAGAGTGCGCTTGTTTTTTGGCGCTGCTATTATCTTGTTGTCAGAACCACTCGCTAATTTGGTTTCATGGCCCATGCTGATAATAAGCCAAGCGCTTGCAGCTACCACTGCAATGAACACAGGGATTAACCAAAGCGGGAAGCGCTTTTTCGGACTTTCATCTAAGCGCGCACTAATGCTCTCCCATAAGCGCTTGTTTGGCGGCAGGTGCTCGTGCTTAAAACTCTCGCCTAATTTGTTGTCAAATTCTTCTTGATTCATGACTTGTAATTTCATTTTTATATAACTGCCATAAAAGACCGCGCGCCCTTGTTAAAGTGCTGCGTGAGGTGCTCTCTGGCATATTTAATTTTTCTGCAATT
>CANMBF010000035.1 GCA_947496065.1 Bacteroidota bacterium | reverse complement strand
AGGACGGTTTTTGTTATTTTGAGCACTTTCACGCATCCTTTTTAACATATCGTCTTCAACTGGTGGAGTTGGGGTTTTTACATCATTTTTAACTTCTTTAGGTGTCTTAGGCACAGCCACTGCTTCTTCATTAGTTGTTTGCTCTTGGGCTTGTTCCCTAGGTTGGAAAGTAGGTTCTACTGGGGGTTGATAAGCTTCAACGGGCACCGACTCCGGTCCGCCTGCATCGGGTTGACCTAGACTTACAGCAACGCCTCCGCCTTCTTCATCAGGTTTAGGCGGTTCAATTGTAAATTGCATTAACAAAAGAAACAATACAATCAATCCAGTAACAACAGTAGTTGTTACGCCAGAAATACGTTTGTTTTTTACTTCAATCTCTTCGGTTAATTGGTTCATGGTTGTTTATTTACTTGGTTCTTTATCTAGAGCTAAAACCACTTTTGCACCTTTTCTGTTAGCAATACTTACCAATTCCATTACTTTTTCATACATCACAGATTTATCGGCATGAATACTAACGGGTGCAGTTAGGTTATTCTTTAATACCGATTCAAGCTCAAAAGGTAAATAATCTATTGTTACTTTTTTATTATTCACCGCATATTCACCTTGGGCATTCAAAGAAATGATGATAGGCTCTACTGCTAAGTGATCAGATTGAACCCCTTTTGGCAAAACAATCTTTAATATTGGTTCAGGAGAAACAGTAGAAGTCAAGATAAAAAATATCAATAACATGAAAATAATATCGGTCATTGCAGATAAACTAAACTCCGATGTAACTCTATTTCTTTTTCTGATAGCCATTCTAATTTTAAATTAAGCGGGTTGTTGTAAGATATCGACGAACTCTAATTTGTAAGCTTCCATTTTATTAGCAACTCTATCAATTTTTAACATTAAATAATGGTAGCTAGCAAAAGCGAAAATACCCAATAATAAACCAGCTGCACTCGATACCATTTTCACATATAAACCACCTGAAATGATATCAATTTGAATGCTGTTAGCTAATGATATTTTATAGAACATTTGAATAACCCCGAATATAGTTCCTAAGAAGCCAAACATTGGCGCTAAGCCAGCAATGGTTGCAAGAAAGCCTACATTTTTTTCGATTTTATAAATTTCCATTCTGCCTACATTTTCGATTGATGAATCAATGTCTTGAATCGGTTTGCCAATGCGTGATAATCCTTTTTCTATCATGCGTGCAATAGGCGTATTCGTTCTTGAGCACAATGTTTTAGCACCAAGAATATTGTCATTTAAAACCATGTCTTTAATGTTCGACATAAAAGCAGCATCAATTTTAGCAGCATTTCTGATGGTTAAATATCTTTCGATGGCAAGGTATAATGAGAATACGAACATTAAACCTATTGGAATCATTACCACACCACCTTTAACGGCAAGTGACCATAAGTTATCCGGGATTTGTGCAGTAGCTGCAGCCGACTGTGCTGCATTTGCTGAATCAACAGCATTTGGAATTTGTAAGAGGATTGATAAAAGCATGTTTATTTTATAACGTAGTAATTTGTTGTTTTATTTTAAGCGTTTACTTTTTTTAATTTTCGCTTGTTACTTTAACTTCGTAAAGTCCTTGTATATTTTTTTCAATAGTTCCATTGATGCCTTTTTTAGCCAAATCTTTAACATGGTTCAACGCATTAACTTCAAGTTTGTAGCGACCAATCACACCCATCGGGTTAATCACTTGAATAGGTTCAGATTCTATTACTGTTGCTTCAGTTACTGGCGTTGTTGGAATAATTTCTTGAGGTACAATACTTTCAACAGGAGCAGTTTCAGTGGCTGCAGCCGCAGTTGGAGCCTCCACTTCAGGTGCGATGGTTTCGGGTATTGCTACCTCAGTTGAAGTTGTAAATGTATCTTGTTGTACAGGCGTTGTCTCAGGTTCAACTGTATTTGAAACAGTTGGCATCGGCATTACAGAGGCGTGGTGGCTATTTTTATTTTGAAGACTTTCAATGCTTAAATAACCAATGTGAGCAACAATAGCAATAGAAGCGGCCGCAAGCCATGCCTTCCAATTGGTACGTTGAATCGTGAAGGTTTCAATTGGTTTATTATCTGCCAATGGCTTTATTTCTAATACAGCTGTTTCAATAGCATCCGTATTAATATGAATAATTGCTGATTTTACAGGGCGCAAGCCATAAGTTTGCAAAGAAAGATTAAGATTGTTATCGGCAGCAAACCATTTGTTAAAATCAGAACCTTTCGTAAAGGTTCCAATTTTTAAGAGGCTTAAACTACCTTCAATATCTAATTGACTCGCTAATTTTTTAACCCAAGTCTCAACTTCAGTTGTTGCGGCATCATAAGGAATATTTTTAAGTCTTGCTATAGCATTAATTAGCAGCCCATCATTTTCAATTAAATGTTGGTTAAAAAAAATGGATTTGCTGTAGGGCTTTATAATTTCTTTCGCAGTATTGTAATTACATGGACTCTCTCTTACGATAAATCCACCAAAATTTGGAAGAATCACACAATCATGTTCCAAAAGTAATTGGTATAGGATATTTTCAACAGACATTCTTTTTACTAATAAGCCTCAAAAATAATAATTTTGAAGGGCTATAAAAATTCTTTTTTCTAAAATGCATGAATAAAATAGGATAAGCCTTGAAAGGTGTATAGAAAAACATTCAGTTTGGAGTATTTAATCGGAATAATTTTTATCTATTTGCGATTTTAGAGTACGTTTGCACTTTATTTCAAAATTTTGACAATACAAAAAGAAAGAAAAGTAATTGCAGACAGATTAAGTCTAATCTCTGAATCTGAAACAATTGCAATGGCTAAACTCGGTAGGCAATTAAAAGCCGAAGGTAAAGATGTAATAAGTTTAAGTTTTGGTGAACCAGATTTTTTTACACCTTCTCATATAAAAGAAGCGGCCATCGAAGCCATTCATAATAATTATACCTTTTATACACCAGTTGCCGGTATTCCAGAACTTAGAGAGGCAATAAAAGTAAAGTTTAAACGCGATAACAATTTAGATTATAACATCGATCAAATTGTAGTGAGTACAGGTGCAAAAAATTCTATAATGAATGCAGTATTGTCTTTAGTGAACGAAGGCGATGAAGTAATCATTCCGCAACCCTTTTGGGTAAGTTATGCTGACATGGTCCATTTAGCAGAAGGTAAAACGGTATACCTACCAACCGATGTTGAACACGATTACAAAATAACGCCTGCCCAATTGGAAGCTGCAATTACCGATAAAACAAAATTGTTTATGTTCAGTAGTCCTAATAATCCAAGTGGGAGTGTCTATACATACAATGAATTAGAAGCTTTAGCAGATGTTTTCGAAAAGTACCCGCATGTTTACATAATAAGTGATGAAATTTATGAGCATATCAATTTTGTGGGCAAGCATACCAGCATTGCAGCTTTTGGTACTTTGTACGACAGAACGATTACAGTGAATGGTGTTTCAAAGGCTTTCTCTATGACTGGTTGGAGAATAGGCTATTTGGGAGCTTCTAAAGAAATAGCCTATGCCTGTGAAAAATTGCAAAGTCAATTTACAAGCGGTACGAATTCTATAGCACAAAGGGCGGCAATTTCTGCATTAGTAGGCAATTTAAAGCCAACCCACGAAATGGTAGATGCTTTCTTAAAAAGAAGAAATGTTTGCCTAAATATTTTAAAAGATATTACTGGTTTAAAACTTAACAATCCAGATGGCGCATTTTATCTGTTCCCAGATGTAAGTAGCTATTATGGAAAAAAAACATTAGAAGGTTTAACCATTTCAAACTCGCAAGACTTATGCATGTATTTATTAAATGATGTATATGTGGTAACGGTTGCTGGTAGTGCCTTTGGAAATGATAATTGCATTCGTTTCTCTTACGCAACAAGCGAAGAAAATTTGACCACCGCAATGAATAGAATTAAAGAAGCCTTGGCAAAATTAAGTTAAAAATAAAAGTTTATGACAATGCAACAATTAATCGAGTCCTTTAAGGGTAAAAAAGTTTTAATCGTTGGTGATGTAATGGTTGATGCTTACATTATCGGCAAGGTGGAACGCATTTCGCCTGAAGCACCAGTGCCTGTTGTTAATATTGATAAAAAAGAAAGTAGGTTAGGGGGTGCCGCAAATGTAGCACTTAACATATCGGCATTAAACGCCATACCAGTTTTATGTTCAGTTATAGGTAACGACAGCGAAGGGGAAGAATTACTTAATATTCTAAAGGCTCAAAATCTTTCAACCGAGAGTATTTTTGTCTCCAATGAACGTAAAACCACCACCAAAACTAGGGTGCTTGGAAATAAACACCAATTACTTAGAATTGATAACGAAATAACCAGTGATTTGAATGGTGCCGATGAATCAGCCATTCTTTCCTTGTATAAAAAAGTATTAATGGATTGCGATTTAGTTATTTTAGAAGATTATAACAAGGGTGTTTTAACGGCTATCAATATCCCTTTGTTCATTCAATTAGCCAACGAAGCAGGTAAACCAATCACCGTAGATCCTAAGCACAATAACTTTTTAGCGTATAAAAATGTTACATTATTTAAGCCCAATTTAAAGGAAATAAAAGAGGGACTGAATAGCGATAAAAATTTAAACGACCGGCAGAATTTAAAAACAGCGGTGAAGGATTTACATGCTGTTTTAAATAATACCTATACCATGGTTACATTAAGTGAAGATGGGGTCTTAATTACAGATCATCAAGATTATAATTTTATACCTGCGCATGTCCGCAACATTGCCGATGTAAGTGGTGCTGGAGATTCAGTTATCAGTGTGGCTTCATTGTGCCTTGCAAGTGGCGCCGATATGTCTGTCTGCGCACAATTGGCAAACCTAGCAGGTGGTTTAGTTTGTGAAGAAAATGGGGTAGTGCCTATCAATATCAATAAATTAATCACTGAGGCCAATGCCATTCAAAATTCAAATCAATAATTTAATTTATTTTATTATGCTATAACGCTTGGCATAATAGAGTATACCGTCACGGTCTTTACGCGCAATTAAGCCAATGTTTTTTGCAAAAAATACTTCTCTGTAAATTTCAGTATTATATAATTTCACACGCACCACATCATTGAATGATTTTCCATTAATCATATAATTTAGGTAAGTAAATACAGTGTCACCGGAATTTGTAATTGTTGAGAATGTACCATCTAAATTAAAAACAATTGGGCCTACAAAATTAGAATCGTTGCGATTCGTTACGACTGCAATTCTGTCTCTGAATTGGGTTCCGCCAGATTCAGCGCGTATTGTAATTTTGGGTTTGCCTGGAGAATTAAGATCGTAACTCAATATTTCACTGTTCTCAATATCAGGGTTACTCTGACTGTTATTGTAATTTGAAGTTGTATAGATATAAACTAAGTTTGTATCGCCTGGCTGTGTAAAGGTATACTTCGACCCATTTTTAATATCGAAATAGGCTTTTGTATTTGGATCAAGCGAATGTTTTTGTTGATCTTGGGGTTTGCAAGAATAAAATACCGCACTAAGAAAAAATAAAACATTTAAATACTTGATTGCTTTCATATAATAGTGCAAATTTGAGGAATTTTAACCAATACATCAAATATTAAGCCAAACAGGTGAACGTATGATAGAGCAAATACAACAACTAGCAAAGCAATTAAAGACCGAAATAATCGCTATACGTGAGCAAATACACGCTAACCCCGAACTGTCCTTTGAAGAGTATAACACCTCGCTTTTGGTAGAAAACTATTTAAAAGACCTTGGCCTAAATCCTCAAAGAATTGCGAATACAGGTGTATGGGCTATGATAAATGGAAATGGAAAGAGTCATAAAACAATTGCTTTGAGAGCTGATTTAGATGCTTTGCCCATTACAGAAAAAGGAAATCACACCTACATTTCCAAAAATGAGGGTGTCATGCACGCTTGTGGTCATGATGTGCATACCGCATGTTTATTAGGCGCTGCTAAAATATTAGTAAGTATAAGAGATCAAATGGAAGGCAATATTAAATTGGTCTTCCAACCTGGCGAAGAAAAATTACCCGGTGGCGCAAGTCTTCTCATCAAGGAAGGCATACTCGAGAATCCAAAAGTGGATGCCATCATTGGGCAACATGTAATGCCTTTTATCAATACAGGTAATGTAGGCTTTAAAAAGGGACTTTACATGGCGAGCACAGATGAGTTATATATTACCATTCATGGTAAAGGTGGGCATGGCGCTATGCCGTATTTAGGTGTTGATCCAGTAGCAGTTACCGCACAAGTAATAGTAGCTTTGCAACAATTGGTGAGCAGAAAAGCGTCCGCTATTATTCCAACAGTTTTAACATTTGGGAAAATTAATTCTGATGGCGGTGCTACCAATGTAATTCCAAATAGTGTTAAAATCGAAGGTACTTTAAGAACCTTAGATGAAACTTGGAGAGCAAAGGCCCATCAACATATTAGAGAAATTTGTGAACATACTGCAGCGGCTTTTGGTGCAACAGCCGAAGTCAAAATAGAGGTTGGATATCCTTACTTGAAAAATGATGTGCCATTGACTAGTCATGCGATGGATGCTGCTAATACCTATTTGGGCAACAGTCAAGTCAAAGAATTAGACATTTGGATGGCTGCGGAAGATTTTGCATATTACAGTCAGGAAGTACCTGCGTGCTTTTACCGATTAGGTACTCGCAATGAAGCCAAAGGCTATACAAGTTCAGTGCATACCAATACATTTGATATCGATGCAGATGCCATCGAAACAGGCATTGGTTTAATGGCCTATTTAGCTTGGGCTACTGCAAAAGCATAAGTTATTAATAATATAAAAAAAAGAGATGTTAAACATAACATCTCTTTTTTTTATGATCAATTTAAGTTAATTAGTTCTTAGGAAAATCAGCGCCGCGGCTAACGTCCTCCCAATTATCATAGTCTTTCTTAAGGGTTTCTAGTTTTAATTTGGCGCCATTCACAGCGCCATTCCCTAATAATAATCTTAGGGGCGGTTCATTCGACTTAACTGCTTTTATAATAGCTGCCGCAGCTCTTGCAGGGTCGCCTACCTGACGGCCGCTATTGCCTCTGATATTACTTTTATTTTGACCGGCAGATTCTGCATAATCGGCAATTATATGTTGACTATTAGCGGCGGAGCGACCAGCCCAATCGGTTCTGAATCCACTTGGTGCAATGATGGTAACCTTAATACCTAAATGTGCTACTTCTTTGGCCAAAGATTCTGATAAACCATCGACAGCAAATTTTGTAGCATTGTAAAAACCCACTGCAGGAAAACCAATCAATCCGCCAATTGAAGCAACATTTAAAATATGTCCACTTCGTTGTTGACGCATAATCGGTAAAACCTCTTGAATCATTTTAGTTAATCCCCAAAAATTAATTTCAAACATTTGTCTTACCATGGCCTCCTCACTTTCCTCAATAGCACCAAAATAACCAATGCCAGCATTGTTTACCAATACATCGATTCTGCCAAAACGCGCAAAAGTTTGTTTCACAGCCGCCAAAATCTCTTCGGGTTTTGTGACATCGAGTGACAAAGTCAGCGATTGATCCTGATGGTCTTTTGTAATATCAGCGATGTCATTTATTTTGCGAGCTGTAACCACAACATTGTATCCCATTTGTAAAGCCATGCTGGCCAACTCTCTTCCAAAACCAGTCGAACAACCAGTGATTAACCAAACTTTATTTTCCATTTTGTTTTAAACTTTGTTTCTTGTTATTATTATTTCTGCACCAACCTGATTCAATATATTATACAAACCAAAGCAGGTTCTGTTAATGTAGATGGCATCTTGCGGACCGCGGGCCCCATTGGCTTCTTTCAATTCCACCATCTTACTAAATTTATCGCCTAAAGCATAAATCGACTTGAAATAAGCTTCGTCACCAAAATCGAATGTGGCTGAATTAAATGGTTTGCCCAATAAATTAAGCATCTCTTGAAACGCCTTTTTTAATACGGGCACTATCTTAGGGTCATCGTCATTTAATAAGAATTCTAACTTGTACATGATACGCGTAAATTCAACATCATCATTAATGGCATCACTATTTAACAAGGTGAAATAATCTTTGTGAAATTGTTCTTCAATTTCTTTTACACAACCAAAATCAATAACGCCTAATTTAAAATCGGGGGTTACTATAAAGTTACCGGGATGCGGATCGGCATGCACTGCTTTGAGTTCAAAAATTTGATAATCATAAAAATTCCAAAGTGCTTGACCAATTTTATTTTTGATGGCTTGTGAATGATTTTGTTTAGCAAATTCGGCCAATGGTAAGCCTTCAATCCAATCCATGGTTAAGATACGGTCGCCACTCAAGGCAGGATAGTAAACAGGAAATACCAAATCTTCAATATGCTGACAAGCCTCCGAAATAAGCACCGATCGTTTGAGCTCTAGTTTATAATCGGTTTCTTCCAATAATTTAGTTTCAACTTCTTTAAAGTATCTACCAATGTCTTTACCTTTTAAATTTAAAATTCTTGTGGCCAAAGGTTTTACTAATTTCAAATCACTGCTCACACTGGCAGCCACTCCTGGATATTGCACCTTTACCGCATAAGCATGGCCATTGATTTCGGCTCTGTGCACTTGCCCAATACTCGCGGCTTGTATGGCCACTTTTGTAAAGGTATCAAACATTTCAGTCGGACTTTTTTTGAATTCCTGATTGAATGTTTTGACAACCAAAGGATAACTTAATGGTGGTGCAGAATATTGCGCCATTTGAAATTTATCTTGATACGCTTGTGGCATTAAATTTTTATCCATGCTCAACATTTGTGCAACTTTCAAAGCACTACCTTTTAATTTGCTGAGTGTGCCATAGATATCTTCTGCATTGTTTTCATTCAACTCATCGCGATTCAAATCGGGATTTAATGCTTTTTTGACATAATACTTAATGTAATTGCCCCCTACCTTAGCGCCAGCGCCTGCAAAGCTTGCGGCTCTTTGTATTTTAGAAGTAGGGATTGTTAATTGTTCTTTGGTCATGCGGCTTATTTTCTAATGCCGTTTTGCAACAGAAATTTACCCATGTCTAACAAGCTATCGAGTGCGCTTTTGCCCATTAATTCAAGCATAAGGTTCACCGATTTTTCGATGGCAGCATCGGTCTTCTCAAACCCTTTGCTATTGTCGTTGCTCCAGAAATTAAGAATAAACAAGGTATTCACCCACACGGCATCGTGGTAGCGATCGCTGATAAATTTGCGCTCTTCTAATTCTTTGTCGGCCAAACCTTGTTGTATGGTTGGCTTCGCAAAATTTTCTATTTGTGATTTGAACTCACCTAAGTTTTTGTGCATAGGTCCTTGTTCTTTTAAACTGTATAAAAAATAACTTCGGTTGGCATTCAATGCTTCAACAAGTGTGTAAAAAAAGCCCAATAGCTTTTCTCTTGAATTATAGGTTTGGAATTCTTCTGAAGCCATTAAAGCATTGATGGTTTGCTCGGCAGCTTGTTTCCAGATAGCAATATCAATGTCTTTAAACGAAGTGTATTCCTTGTAGAAGGAGGCTTCATCGATGCCAACATGTTTGGCAAATGCATAAATAGAAGCAGGTTGTTTCTGTTCAGTTAACACAAAATCCATGTAAGATGCTATAATCTTCTCTTGGATATTATCTGTTTTTTTTTGTGATTTGGTAGCCATAATAAAGGTATTAAATTAACAATTCAAAATTAGAATTGTTGGCGTGTTATTAAATCTATTTTCGGTAGAACATCCGTTTAAGCGATAGAATTAAAACGCAGTTTTATAAACCGAATCAATTATATTTGTTGAATGGAATTACAAGACACCTTATTCATATGGTTTAATGTTTCAATTGTTGTAATGTTTATAATGGGTTGCTTCCTTTATAAATATTACCCAAGCTTCCATTACAAAGACAAATTAATTATTGCGTATTTGAGGTTTATTTTTACATTGGCAGTAGTACTTTATATCATAAATGCTTATAAAATTGATCATGTCATTCTCGTCTTTATGCCTTCTAGTTTAATCTATGGGATCTATCAGCTTGTGAAGCTTCACCAAACAAAGGGTGAGCAGTTATCACCTACTTTAACAGATAAAAAGTTATTGGCTTGGTTGCAAATATTTACGGCTATTCTTGGAATAATTTTTATAGAAGTTAACAAGTCGCCGTATTTAGGTCGTACCATTTTAATAATATTTGTGGTATTTCTTTTATTAGCTGTAAAAAAACTTTTTGATTTAAGAAAACAAACCATTCAGGGTAATTAAACAATGTCTAATAATATTTTTACGATAGTTGTAATTGTGCTTATAGTTTTTATATGCCTTGAGCAATTCTTAATTAATAAATATCTTGGCAATTATTCTTCTAGAGATAAATTGAAATGGACCTATTATCAGCTTATAACAGTTGTTGTAAGTTATTTTATAGTCAATAAATTAACTTTAGATTGGAACATGCTTATTGTAGCAACGATATTTCTATTACAATGCTGTTTTAATTTATATATGTTTTATAAATCAAAAGAGACTGAACGTTTGTAATTTGAATTTTCATCATCAAATCATCAAATTATCAAATCTTCTTTACGTTTCGCAATCTCAAAAAATTAACTGGATTACTCGTCAATCCTTTCACCCAAGGGTGACTCATTCTTAAGCTCTCATCGTAATACAAGACAATGCAAACAGCCGATTCCACCATCAATTGATCGGCCCGCGCTAACATTTCATTTCTTGCACTGTCGCTGTTCATTAAATTACTTTTAATAATAGCATCGTTAGCTTCTGCATTGTAAAAATGAAAATAGTTAGGTCCTGCAGGACTGAAATTTTCTTGCTTAAAACACACCATGTAATTTTCAGCATCGGGGTAGTCGGCAATCCAACTGCCTCTGAAAAAGTTTATTTTATTTTCTTTTTTTAATTGCCTTAAAAAACTAGAAGGATGCACTTCAATTTTAATCGGAATGCCAACCAACTCTAATTCCTTTTGCACAAACACCGCCATGTCCAAATAATCTGAAGTAATGTTTAAAACAATAGGTGAGGCCTTCGTAAAATTAATCTTACTTTCTATGATTAATTGTCGCGCTTTTTCAATATCATAACCAAAGCCTTTCACTTTGTCATATGGATAATTGGGTAAGCCATTCGGCACAAAACCATGCTCGGCTGCCACACCAACACCATTGCGTATATAGGCTATCATTTTCTTTTTATCGATAGCATATTGCATCGCCTGTCGCACTTTTAAATTATTAAGTGGACTGTTATTAAAGGAAGGGTCGATATTAAATCCGAAATACTCTGTATTTAAGAAAGGCGTTTTTAGTAATTTTAATTTCGATTCATACTTGGTTTTTAAGGTGCCATTCTTATTCAATAACTCATCCTTAATGCTCGCATCAATGCCATTAAAGAAATCGTATTCGCCTTGGATAAAACGCATAAAAGCCGTTTGTTTGTTTTTTATATTGTCAATATAAACACCCGATAAATAGGGGAGTCGCACGCCATTTTCGAAACGGTAGTAATTGGGATTCTTTTCAAATAATAAGGCGACATCTTCTTCCCATTTTTTAAATTGAAAAGGACCTGAGCCAACAGGATGGTTCCTGAAATAATCAGCATCTTCGGCAGCTTCTTTAGGTACAATATAACAATAGGGCATTGCTAAAATGCCTAAGAAAGGGGCGAAGGCCGCATTTAGCTTTATTTCAAGTGTACTATCATTGATTGCCGTCACAGGAAATGCAAATGAATCGGAACGAAAACAACGCAAGTCCATTTTATCATTAAATATCCAGGCACCAGGTGAGGCTGTTACGGGATTCGCAATTCTTTTAAAACTATAAACCACATCATCGGCAATTAATCGTCGGTTATTTAAAGGCCTAAATTTTGTTTCATGAAAATAGACATCTGTTCTTAAATTAAAAATGTAACGGGTACCATTGTCAAAAACCGACCAATGCTTGGCAATACAAGGTTTTATTTCTAAACTATCATTGTATTCTACTAAACCTTCAAACAGCTGTGAGACAGCCCAGTTATCGCTCTGAGATTTGACATACGCAGGGTCTAAAGTCGAGATATTGGCATCTTCATTATAGAAAAAGTAATTCCTAAATTGAGAATTATCCACATTTTTACAACCAATCAACCCATACAGAATGGGGAAAAAAAGAAAGTATTTGGGCGTGTTTCTAAAAAGCATAAACCTATTTTTGAAAGTTCAATATTAGGTACAAATGGAGGTAAAATACTATGGTCATTCTTGTTTTAGTGTTCACATTGGTGGAAAAACTATTTTGTTCGACCCCTTCATATCTTTTAACGAGCTAGCAAAGAACATTGATATCAGTGCTATTAAGGCAGATTATATCTTCCTTAGTCATGCACACCAAGACCACATGGCCGATGCTTTAGAAATTGCAAAAAATAACAATGCAACGCTAGTTGGCATATGGGAAGTATCACAATGGTTCAACAATCAAAACTATTCAAACACACATGCAATGAATTTAGGGGGTTTTTGGAATTTTGATTTTGGAACTGTTCAAATGGTAAAGGCCGAGCATTCGAGCTCGTTTCCAGATGGTACCTATGGCGGTCACCCTGCTGGCTTTGTTATTAGCGATGGAAAGAAAACGTTTTACTACAGTGGCGATACTGCGCTAACTTTAGATATGCAGTTGATTCCAATGCGCCATTCAATAGATTTCGCGTTTTTTCCAATTGGCAACAATTTTACAATGGATCTGACAGATGCCGTTACAGCAGCTAATTTTGTAAAATGCAACCATATTATCGGTATGCATTACGACACTTTTGGCTTTATTCAAATCAATCACGAGGAAGCCGTTAACCAGTTTAACAAATCGGGTAAAATACTTACCTTAATGAACATAGAACAAACAATAGACTTATAATATAAATGGGAAAAATAATTTCGATAGCAAATCAAAAAGGTGGAGTTGGAAAAACAACAACGGCCATTAATCTAGCAGCAAGTTTGGCGGTATTGGAATACAAAACGCTTTTGATTGATGCCGATCCACAAGCCAACTCTTCGTCTGGTATTGGATTCGATCCCCAAAATATTAAAATCGGTTTGTATGATTGCTTGGTGAACGATGTTCAAGCCAAAGATGTTATTTTAAACACAGACCTTAAATTTTTAAAATTATTGCCGTCTAATATCAACCTTGTTGGTGCAGAGCTTGAAATGATAGATATGCAATTGAGAGAAAAGGTGATGAAAAAAGCTTTGGAGCCCATCAAGAAAGATTATGATTTTATTATTGTTGATTGTTCTCCTTCACTTGGTTTAATTACTACCAATGCGCTTTGTGCATCAGATTCTGTAATCATTCCTGTTCAATGCGAATACTTCGCTTTAGAAGGACTAGGGAAATTATTAAATACCATACGCATTATTCAAAAGGAATCTAATAAGCAACTAAACATCGAAGGTATATTATTAACAATGTACGATTCAAGATTGCGTTTAAGTAACCATGTCGTAGAAGATGTTAAAATGCATTTTCAAGACATTGTATTCGATACCATTATCCCTAGAGCTACTAAACTAAGTGAAGCACCTAGTTTTGGCATTCCAGTTATTATTCACGATGTGGGAAGTAAAGGTTCTACGACCTACCTTAATTTGGCCCGCGAAATTTTACAGAGAAATGGCTTGACCCAAATGGATTCCAAAGAGAAGGCAAGCATCTAAATTAATAAAAGTTCTATTTCATAAAAAAGCGTATTTTAAAATGACAACCATTAACAATAATAAAACTAAAAAAAGTGGATTAGGTAGAGGGCTTTCAGCTTTGCTTCATAATGCCGAAACAGATATCACACTTTCTTCTGAATATAAAAGCAATGGCAATAGTGTTATTCAATTTGTTGAGATTAATCAAATTGAAGCCAACCCTTTTCAACCAAGAACTGACTTTGAACAAAAGGCGTTAGAAGAACTTGCAGAATCAATAAGAGTTCACGGCTTAATTCAACCCATTACGGTTCGTAAAATGGGCTATGATAAATTCCAAATTATTAGTGGTGAACGCAGAACCAGAGCATCAATACTTGCAGGTTTAGAACGTATTCCAGCGTATATTAGAATTGCGAATGATCAAGAAATGCTTGAAATGGCATTGATTGAAAACATTCAAAGAGAAAACTTAAACCCAATCGAGGTTTCATTGTCTTACAAAAGATTGTTAGAGGAATGTAACTTAAAACAAGAAGAATTAGGCGAAAGAGTTGGTAAAGACAGAAGTACAGTAAGCAATTACCTTCGTCTTTTAAGATTACCAGAACCAATTATTGTGGCGTTAAGAACTAGTAAAATTTCAATGGGACATGCCAAAGCCATCATGGGTGTTGATGACATCGATGATCAATTGGCTTTGTACAAAAGAATTGAATTGGATGGCCTAAGTGTGCGCGGTACCGAAGAAATTGTTAAACAAGCTAAACAGGCTAAAACTGGTCCAACAGGTGAAGCGCCTAAGCCAGTGCCTATGGGCCTTAAACTAGATGATGCGATGAAACTAAACATCGATAAATTATCTAAAAGATTCGGCATCGCTACCCAATTAAAAGCAAAAGGCAATAAAGGCGAACTCATCATTCCATTTAAAAATTACGAAGATTTGGAACGCATTTTGAGTAGTTTAGCTGACAATGAATAATTGGGCACTCTTTCTTCTTTTAATTTTATCTCCCGTTTTTGCGAAAACACAAGAACTGAATCAATACAATGACTTTAGTATTCTTTCGCCAATAAAACGCGCTCAATTTTCGCTCAGTAACTCTGTAATAGATTCAACGTCGTTGAACGATAAACCGCATTCGCCAAAAAAGGCCACGCTTTACAGTGCCCTCTTGCCAGGACTAGGCCAAGCCTACAATAATAAGTATTGGAAAATTCCATTGATTTATGCAGGATTGGGCGCTACCTTTTATTTTGCCAAAGTTAATAGAGAAAGTATGCACGTCTATCAAAACGCACTCAAACTACTTTTAGATACCAATAGCAATACAAATCCATTGGCCTATTATAAAAACCAACCGATTACGCAATTACGAGCCACGCGAAACCAACTCCGCACCAACAGAGATTATAGTATCATTGGTTTTGCAGGTATCTACTTAATTAATATTGTTGATGCAGCCATCGATGCACATTTCTTTAATTTCAACATCGATAAGCCATTGGCCATGCAAAAAACCAGACATATTTACTTGGTTTCACGTAGGGTGCAGAATGTTCCTGCATTTGGTTTGGCCTACCGTTTCTAAATTTTAATTGCCAAAGTTGCTATCTTATACATTACTTAATTTTGTATATACAATTAAATATTGCGTTTAATTCTCATATAGCCGAATAATAGCCTACCTTTGCAGTAAATTTGAGCAAAGCTGAAGGCTTTTTATCGTCTTATTATCACTCAAATGCTTATTCATGCAGTTCCAATCCCTTAACATTATAGATTCTATTCTTCAATCTTTAAAAGAAGAAGGTTACACAACCCCAACACCCATTCAAGCGCAGGCTATTCCCATTGTTTGACAAGGCAAAGAGTTACTTGGTTGTGCACAAACAGGCACCGGTAAAACAGCTGCTTTTGCTATTCCAATTCTTCAATTATTAAGTACAGGTAGAATTAACGAAAAGAAACGTAAAATCAGAAGTTTAATTGTTACGCCAACGCGCGAATTAGCCATACAAATCGACGAGAGTTTTAAAGCTTATGGTCGCCATACTGGTTTAATAAGCACTGTAATTTTCGGTGGTGTTAGTCAAGGTGCCCAAACCAATGCCTTAAATAAAGGCGTGGATATATTAATTGCTACGCCAGGTCGTTTATTAGATTTAATGAGCCAAGGCTACATTTCGCTAGACAGTATCGAAATTTTCGTGCTCGATGAGGCTGATAGAATGCTGGACATGGGTTTCATTCACGATGTGAAAAAACTATTGAAAGTGTTGCCACAACGCAGACAGTCCTTGTTTTTCTCGGCTACTATGCCACCAGAAATCATTCAACTTTCGAATTCAATTTTAAATAAACCAATTAAGGTAGAAGTAACCCCTGTTTCATCTACCGCTGATACCATTCAACAATACATTTTCTTTGTCGACAAAGGCAATAAAAATTCATTATTGATAGATGTATTAGATGATGTTAAAATTAAAACGGCTTTGGTATTTACCCGCACAAAACATGGTGCAGATAAAATCGTAAAGGTGTTATTAAAGCATGATATTAAAGCAGAAGCCATACATGGCAACAAAGCGCAAAATGCGAGACAAAGAGCTTTAACAAATTTTAAAGCCCAAACAACACGTGTATTAGTTGCCACAGATATTGCCGCAAGAGGCATAGATGTAGATGAATTAGAATATGTGATTAATTACGATGTGCCCAATATTGCTGAAACCTATGTGCATAGAATTGGTAGAACCGGTCGAGCAGGTGCCAATGGTACTGCTTTCTCATTCTGCGATGCCGAAGAAAAAGCCTATTTAAAAGACATTGAAAAATTAATTGGTAAGAAAATACCAATGATCGATAACCATCCTTTTCCTTTAATGGATCACAATCCTCCAAAAGAACCTAAACAACAACAAGGTCGTTCTAATTTTAATCGTCCGAAACCTATTTCGAATGTTGGTGGCAAAAAGAAGTACTACGGTCGCCGCTAGTAACATTCAATGAGGATGGTAATCAGAATAGCGTTCTTGTTAGTTTTGGCGATTGTTTTCTCAAAATCATTCGCTAGAACTCCAATAGATACTTCTAAAATTATCCTTACACAATATTGGCAAACGATGGACTATAATTGGTTTGGCGATGATACCATTGTTTTAAAATCAATTACTAAATGGCAATTGGATAGAAAACCAATAAGTGGAAGGCATCAAAGATCTTTTGACTATTTTTATTTCGACTCAAGCGGTAATGTTATCTATAAATTTCATGCGGCTGGTGTTTGTGGTGTGGGGTTGCCGGTTCGTTCATTAACTGGATTTCGAAGAAACGCAAACCGAATCACTGTCAACTTTGCAAATCATATGCATCAAGTGAAACCTAAGGGTCCGTTTATTGATTATGATGGACCTATGGTATATGAAATTATTGAATTAAAACATCACAGAATTCTATTGGTGAAACGAAAGCGATAATATTTTATTTGTGTTCGCAAAATTAATTATGCTTGAGCAAAACATAAGGTTTACCTGCATTTTAGCCGAAATGTACAATTTTAAAGATTAACTCTTCTCATCACAAAAAACAAAATAAAAAAAGCCCCACCAATTTTGGCAGGGCTAGTTTAATAGTTATGAATATAGGTTTTAGTTTTTAATGTATTTCCCACTCGTTACCATTTGTCCATCGACAATCATTTGGAAAAAATAAATACCTGCAATTAGTTTGCTAACATCTAAACTGTAAGTATAGATGCCCGCGTGTTGAAAGCCGATTTTTACAGTTTTGATAAATTCTCCCTTGCTATTATAAATGGCAATATCTGTTAATCCGCTTTCGTTAAGCGCATAATTAATGTGCAATAAATTATCAGTAGGAATTGGATAGGTACCAATTATAATCGCATTGTTTTGTATGCTGTTTTTGATACTACTGCTATTCGCCATTGGTTTTGCTGGCGCTTGACCTTGTTGTACCGATTTTCCAACAGCATTTTTTGAACTTAAACGTGTTATTCTATTGCTATTATTTGCTGTAACTACACCTTTTCCAAATGTTTCTTTGTTGGTTGATATTCTTAAGGTATCGACATAATAGTAGTCAGCTTGGGCTGAATCATCTTTTAAATCTAAAATAAAATAACCATGTCTATCTAAATCAACATATTTTAAATGCGGGTTATAAACAACGCTTCCAAACGGAGGGCCAACTGGAACAGGATTGTTAATTAGGTATTCAAATTGACCTGTTTGTGCCTTACCGATAGCTTCATCAAAATTAGCTGAAGTAATACTAGGAGTGGCAAATTCAACACCAACTGAACCAGCACCAGTGGCTTGTGTATATGTGCTTGAAGGAGTAGGCAAATTGGCGGCTAAAGGATTTGGATATATTGCAGGCTTTTTAGTTAAGTCAAAACTCCAACTTGCATGTGAATCTCCTGTAAGGAAAATGGTATTTTTAATGCCTCTGTTTTTCATTGTATCCAAAATTGAATTACGCTCAGTAGGATAAGATTCCCAATTGTCAATAAATAAATTTTCTACACCACGAATGGCATTTATATCAGTAATTGCTGGTTGCCCTTGCGCATTAACCGCACCAAATCCTACATTCATATCGCTAAAAAGTATTTGGTTACCTATAACCTTCCATTTTGCGGTTGAGTTTTTCAAATTATTCATAAACCAATTAAGTTGCGTTGTACCTAACATAGTTCTTACAGGTAAGTCTACATCATCAAAATTAACTGGAGGCTTAACTCTGCCTTCAAGGCGGGTATCTAACATAATAAGATCTAACATTGAACCATAAGATATTTTTCTGTAAATGATATTGCTACTTGCATCCCTGATTGGCATCCATTCAAAATATACTTTTTTGGAAATTGCCTTTCTTGTCTGCCAATCACCTTCATTTTGTTGATGGTTCTCGGCACCATCTGTATAAGAATCGTTACATGATTCGTGGTCATCCCAAATTGAAATAAATGTTTGTTGTTGGTGTGCATAACGCAAATCAGGGTCTAAGCGGTATACTGAATATCTTGTGCGATAGTCTGCCTCAGAAACTATTTCTTTTGTAGGTTCAACAAAACGACCGTTCAAAGAATCGCCATAACCTTTTGGTGCATATTCATAAATGTAATCACCTAAATGTATAACTGCATCAATATCGTTGCGTTGCCCTATTTTTTTAAATCCATTAAAAAAACCAGCTTCATAATTGTTACACGAAACAACAGCAAAACGTAAGTGATTAGTGTTCGAAGTAACGGTGCGCATTCTTCCAGTTAATGAATAGGCACCTTTGTAATTGAAAACATAATAGTAAGTTGTTCCAGCTTGCAAATTAGTAACATCAACTTTTACAGTATAATCTTTACTAAAATTAGTGTTAGCTGTTCCTGAATTAACAACGTTTTTAAACAATGAATCAGTGGCTACTTTCCAATTTACATCTTTTGCTGTTGTATTGCCTGAATCTGGTGTAATCCGGGTCCATATAATGACCCTATCAGTGAGTGGATCACCTGAAGCAACACCATGGTAAAATGGCTTAAGTTCAGGATTAAAAACGAGTGCTTCTGTAACACCTAAATTCCTGTTGTAATTTGTGAGATTAGATTGGGCATTTAGTCTACCTGCGATGACCGCTAGGAGCAGAAATAAATTTATAATGAATGATTTTAACATGCGGCAAAGTTCTTTTGCCTTTATTAAGCAGACCTCAATCCAAAAATAATTAAAGTTTATTGTATTTTAAATTTCTTGGTAAATATGTACCTCAATTTAATGTAATCTTAAAGAGATAGTAGTGCGATATTGTTGCTTTAATAGTACTACTTATGTTCGCAGCAATTCACTTGTCCTTTCTCATGCTTTGGCGACAAATAGGGAATACCTAAATTAAGGCCTCTAATAATTAATAAAATGGCCACACACATAATAATATAAGGACTGGCCTTACTCATAAGTACACGAACATTCGTAGAAATAAATTTCCTAAAAGCCATGGTTAACGCCATGATTGGTAGGGTACCGAAACCAAATGACAACATTAATAAGCTACTTTCGAAAACTGATCCTGTTGCAATAGAGGCCGCAATGGCCATGTAAACCAAGCCGCATGGAAGAAATCCATTCAGGATACCAATACTCAAATAAGAATGTAATTTTTTATCCGCAATTAAATAGGCAGTGAGTTTCGATTTAACCGCATTGGTATAATGATTAATAATAGGGAATTTAGCACCACCAAATTGTGATAACATTAATACAATCAATATGAAAGAACCCGCCACTATAGAAAGCCATTGTTGTAAATGGAACAAGGCAAAACTGCTACCTAATAACCCAAATATTGCTCCCATAATTGCATAGGAGAGTGCCCGTCCAAAATTATATAATAAAATAGCAATTGTTTTTCTTGAGCCATTGAATTGTTGAACGGGCAAGGTAAGGGCCAACGGTCCACACATACCAATGCAATGAAAACTGCCAAGTATGCCAATACTAAATCCTGATAATATGACGACAACAATTGAATTCACTTTACCAACATTAAATCTTGTTCGCGGTAATAAGATTTGTCTTCACTTTCCCATTGTAATCTTACTTTATACAATCCTCTTACAAATCGCTTACCATCGATCATAAATTGACCAGCAGTATCTGGTAGAAAACTTAAATTAAGGTCTCTTTTTTTATCATCGCTTTTTAAAAATTCTAGTTTGCCATTCGCGAAATTTTTCATCAATTTTTTGGGAAGTAAAATCTTTACATTCTTTTCAAATTGCGTTACCAATACTTCGGTTGATGCTGCATTTAAGTTTTGAGCTGCATCAATTTTTAATTGATACTTTAGCTCCTTGTCGTAATAATTGGTATCAACCATATCATTGGTTTGCTGAAAAGCCAAGTAAACCATGCTTAATATGGCCAAGATGAAAATACATATTACAACTGTTAATTTATGTCCCCAATTCATGTTTTTATTTATTAATTATTGATATGGTCCTAAGAATTTTGTTTTAATGGTTTGTATTCTTTCACCATTTCTATACACCCCAATTTTAATTTTTGTACTGTGATGTTGAACTTCAGACTCTGGTATCTCTAAGAAAAAAGTAAATTCACCTATCGACTCCTTTTTTAGTACAATATTTTTATTGCCTATTAATTTTACCTCACCATTCATTCCTTCTAATTTCAAAGTTACAGGTATTTCTTCTCTTGTTTTGTTGATTATTTTGGCCTCATAAAGGTTGCTAATTTTATGGCCAGGCATTTCTTGATAGGTTTGCCCTTTAATCCTCGTGATATATGAATCTAATGTTTTACGACTCGCAATCATAATCACCATCACAACCAATAGAATTGATAATAATATTGTGTAGGCTTTCATGCGTGTATTGAAATGAAATTTTTTACCCGTGCTTATTTCATTTTCTGAAGCATAGCGGATAAGTCCTTTCTCAAAATTTAGACTCGCCATGGCATCATTGCATGCATCCATACAGGCCGTACAGCCGATGCATTCCATTTGAATGCCATCTCGAATATCGATGCCTGTTGGACAAACATGCACACATTTATTACAACCTATACAATCACCTTCGTTTCTTTCAACACCCTTTTTAAATTTACCGCGAGGTTCACCCCGTTTATAATCATAAGAAATTTGCATGGTGTCTTTATCAAACATCACACTCTGTAATCTGCCATAAGGACAAATAGTGGTACAAACGATGTCTCTTACATAAGCATAAACACCATAAAACAACAATGTGAAAATGATTAAACCAGTAAGTAATCCGACATGATCCTCCATAGGCTCATTAACAATAGCAATCACTTCATCGATGCCAAGAATATAAGCTAAAAACGTATGTGCAATGGCAAATGAAATAACCAAGAAAAGAAAATGTTTGATTGATTTTTTAGAAATTTTTTCGACTGTCCAACCACCATCATTTAATTTTCTTTGTTGAGTGGGTGTGCCTTCAATCACCCATTCTATCGGTCGGAAAACAAATTCCATGAAAATGGTTTGAGGACACACCCATCCACAAAACAGCCGTCCGAAAACAACTGTGAAGAGCACAACGAATACAATGAATGTAATCATTGCTATTGCAAATATGAAGAAATCCTGTGGCCAGAAAATCTTACTAAAGAGAATAAATTTACCTTCCAATATATTAATCATCATGAATGGTAAATCATTCACTTTTATAAATGGAAGTGCAAAAAAAGTAATCAAATAAAAGAACGCTAAATACTTGCGATAGTTCGTCCACTTTCCTTTTGGTTTAAAGGCATAAATCCAATTTCTTTTGCCTTTGTCGGTAACATTACTCACCCTGTCTCGGAAAGTCTCTGCATGCAAGAGTTCTTCGTCTGTCACTTTGTTTTTATTTAGTTAACGTGGTATCTTTTGTTAATGAATCACTCGCATTTTCTGCTGCAGCTTCTTTGTATAAATCGCCTTGAGGTTCTTTAGCGCCAGAAGGATTACTGCCTTTCAAAGACATAATGTAGCTTGAAACTTGCGCCATTTCTTTCGCAGATAATTGATCTTTCCAAGAAATCATTCCTTTTTCTGGCCAACCATATTTAACTGATTTAAATACATCCTTGATAGAGCCACCATGAATCCAATAATCATCTGCTAAATTTGGACCCACACCACCAGGCATACTGCCACCAGATGCACCATGGCATGACGCACAGTTTTTTGCAGCAAATACTTTTTTACCTAATTCAAGATCATTTCCACTTAACATGGTTACCGAATTTTCGTCAATCTTGTTGCCTTGTATAGCCAATCTTGCAACATCTTCTTTCGCTGCTTCGGCCATTTCAATATTGTATTCTTCAATTTGCAAAGGTGAAGATTTACTAACATGGTAATTAATTAAATAGGCCGCAGCAAAAATAATTGAACCAATAAAGCCAGCTATAAACCATGGTGGGGTTATATTATCTAATTCCCTGATGCCATCATAACTGTGTCCAGTGTCAATCGCAGCCTCTTCAGTCAATGGCTTGAAACTATTCATTTTATTCCAAATGGCTTTCCACCAACTTTCTTCGTTTGATTCTACAACTGTTTTGTTTGCTTTAGCAATAGCAGCTCTCGTTTCAATATTTTTTTGATGTATAAACGAATTGGTAAGGAATGAAAAGTAAACAATAAGCATAGCGATTACAGCAATCACCACAACCAAAATCCAAGTAGTGGTTGCGCACGAAAATAAATCACCAGATCGCGGACCAGTCACTGTCGCGGCTGCTTGTGCAAACGCACCTTGTGAAATCAATAAGAACATTGCCAATGCAGCTGTTTTACTCATTAATACAGAAGAATTTTTTCTTTTGGTTGCGAATTCTTTTGCTACTAATAAAAATGTTTTACTTGAGATATAGAGTGGCAATAATAAGATGATGGCCACGATGGTTAATAATACATTGATATCAAGACTACTCTTTGCAGGGGCTAATGCAGCAGCTGCATCGGCCCCAAATAAAAAACAGGGACTGGCGATGGCCAATAGACTTGATGTTATTTTTTTTAAATTATTTTTAGTCATATGCTTAATTTTTTTTATCGTCCAATGGTAAGTTTTCAATTCTTTCAATGTCACTTTTATCGATGCTGTAAATCCAGAATGTAACGATAGCGAAGAAGGCTACAAACATTACAAGAGATACTACAGGGTAGATACTTACACCGGCTATCTTTTCTAAATATGTTGAAAATTTCATGGTCTTTTTATTTTTTTTCTAAATTAATATCGGTTCCTAAACGTTTCAAATAAGCGATCATGGCAATGATTTCTTTGTTACTTGCAATCTTAACTTTCTTTCCAGTTCTTAATTCATTGGCAATGGTTTCAGCTTGTTTCATTAAATCATTGTTGGCCTCAGCTTCATATCCATCAGGATATGGTACACCCATTTTGCGCATCGCATGGATTTTAGAGTTTGTACTTGCTATATCAATATCATTCTCATACAATGAAGGGTAGGGTGGCATTACAGATCCCGGAGATGTTAAAGTAGGTTCCATCATGTGATCGAAATGCCAAGCCACACTTGGTTGATTGATACCTTCGCGCGCCAAATCCGGACCAGTACGTTTACTTCCCCATTGGAATGGATGGTCGTACACAAACTCACCAGCTTTTGAATACTCACCATAGCGTTTAACCTCATATCTAAACGGACGAATCATTTGAGAGTGACAGTTGTAACAACCTTCTCTAATGTAAATATCACGGCCTTGTAATTCAAGTGGCGTATAAGGCTTAACAGATGCTATGGTTGGTATATTTTCTTTTACCAGGAAAGTAGGTACCAATTCGATTACACCACCAATGCCAACTACGACCAAACTTAAAACCAATAACAAAATTGGTTTTCTTTCAATGAAGCTATGCCAAATTGAATTGGCCGGTGCACGGTATTCTTTTTCAAGAGCAGGTGCTTCAGCTTCTTCAGTCGCCAAGAATGAACCTTGTTTAGCTGTTTTAATTAAGTTGTATATCATAATGAAGACACCAATCAAGAAGATAGTTCCACCAACAGCTCTAATAATATAGAATGGTGTTACTGTTTGAACAATGTCAATGAAAGTGTATTGCAATTGTCCTTCAGGTGTAAAGGCTTTCATCATAAAATACGAACGAAAAGCACTCCAATACATCGGAATAGCGTATAACAAGATACCTAAAGTGCCAATCCAAAAATGGGTTGCTGCTAATTTAGTAGAGTATAGTTTGGTTTTGAATAATTTTGGTATCAACCAATACATCATACCAAAGGTTAAGAAACCATTCCAACCTAAAGCGCCAATGTGAACGTGTGCGACTGTCCAGTCGCTGTAGTGAGAAATAGCATTAACATTTTTCAACGATAGCATAGGGCCTTCGAATGTGCTCATACCATAACATGTGACAGCAACAACGAAGAATTTTAAAACAGGGTCCTCGCGCACTTTATCCCAAGCACCTCTTAAAGTGAATAAGCCATTTAACATACCACCCCAACTTGGTAAAATCAACATGATCGAGAATGCAGTACCTAATGACTGTGCCCAATCAGGCAAAGCTGTATACAACAAATGATGGGGACCAGCCCAAATATATAAGAAGATTAAACTCCAAAAGTGAACGATACTTAAACGGTAAGAATATACCGGACGGTTAGCTGCTTTTGGAAGAAAGTAATACATCAAACCTAAATACGGTGTTGTTAAAAAAAATGCAACTGCGTTGTGACCATACCACCACTGAACCAAGGCATCTTGAACACCTGCATACCATGAATAACTTTTCATGAATGATACAGGAATTTCAAATGAATTAACAATGTGTAACATTGCAACTGTTACCCATGATGCTATAAAGAACCAAATGGCAACATATAAATGGCGTTCTCTGCGGGTAAAAATTGTAGCAAACATATTAATACCAAATACAACCCATATGAGGGTGATTAGTATATCAATTGGCCATTCTAATTCTGCATATTCTTTGCCAGTTGTGAAACCCATTAATAACGATACAGCCGCACAAACAATAATAAATTGCCAACCCCAAAAGTGAATGTTACCTAATTTTTTGCTCCACATGGGTGTTTTTAGCAATCTTGGCAAGGCATAATAAACACCTGTGAAGATACCATTGCCCACAAAGGCAAATATGACTGCATTCGTGTGAACTGGTCGCAAACGGCCAAAGGCTAAATGCGGGAAATATTCACTAAAATTAAGTACTGGGAAAGCTAATTGAAAGGCTGCAATTACGCCTAATAGCATTCCTACAGCACCCCAGAAAATACATGCCATGGCAAAAAATTTCGGGAGCTTATTGTCGTAATAAAATTTGTCTAAACTCATAGGTTGTTACTTTGTATTTTTTATATTTGATTGGTTTATTTTAAGTTCATTATCGAAAAGTATTCTATGCGCTGGACTTTTTTGGTCATCGAATTGTCCATCTTTTACACTCCAAAGAAATCCCATTAAAAAACCGCCAGCAATTAGTAGGCTCACAATTAATAATATGATAATTACACTCATAGTGATTAGTATTGTTCTATTAAATATTTTATCATATCAGTGGTGGTTACAATACCTACCAATTGATTGTTCTCTAAAACCGGTAGTGCGTGAAAATGCGCCTCAGCAAATACTTCAGCTACTTCTTTAATTGAATCTTCTGAATTAATAACACGCGGTTGCGGGGTCATTACTTGTTCGATTGTTAACGAGCTAACCACTGCGGCTTCTGATCCCTCTTGTTGTTCGTATAAATTACCAAAGCTCAAGCGATTGATATCGGTGCTGCTAATAATACCCACTACTTTATTGCCATGCATCACAGGTAGGTGATGAATATTTTCTATTTTTATCATGTTGACAGCATGCTGAAGTGTGTCATTTTGGTTGACAAAATGAACATTCTTGGTCATGATGTGGCTGATAGGTTCTCTCTTTTTCATTTCTTTATTTTATTTAGTGATTTCTTCTAAGTGGTAATATTTCGACAACCATTCGGTTAATCCATAGGTCAAAGCAATAATTGTAATCGAACTACATGGCATCAAAATGGCTGCAACAACTGGCGATAAAATGCCTTGTACAGCAAAGTATAAACCGATGATATTGTAGATGGCCGAAATTGAAAATGTGATTAAAATAATTTTCTTGCCAGCGATTGCAAATTGTATGAAGGTATTGAGGTTCGCAAGTTTTGAGCTGTCGATCACACCATCAGACGAAGGGGTAAAATTGTTGCCAGTATCGGCAACTGCGATACCAATATCACTTTGTTTCAATGCACCTGAATCATTTAATCCATCGCCAATCATCATCACATTTAAATGGTGTGCACTTTGCAATTCTTGCACATAATCTAATTTTTGTTGTGGACTTTGATTGAAAAATACATCACTTTCTTTTCCTAACAACTCTTGTATATGCGTTAACTCAGTATCATTGTCACCAGAAATTAAAGACAAAGTGTATTTTTTCTTTAAGGATTGTATCAATCGAGAAACACCAAATCTATATTTATTAGAAATGATGTATTCACCAATAATATTACCATCAATGCTTACTATTAGTTTGGTGCCTTGTTTTTCTTGATAATATTCGCCACCAATAAATACAGGAGAACCAATTTTAATGTGCTTTTCATTCACCCAACCTTCGATTCCTTGCCCCTCTGTTTCTTTGAAATTATTAACATCCGAAACATTATGAAGGTTCAAAAATTCGCTCACCAATTTGCTTGCAGGGTGAGAAGATTGTTTTAATAAGGAAGCAATATCGGACTGTGTAGTTTGGTCGATGACCTTGCCTAAATATTTGACATTCGAACCCTTTGTTTGCGTAAGGGTACCCGTTTTATCAAGAACGATGTGATTTATTTGCGAGAGTCTTTCAATAATTTCTGGCGATCTTAAATAGAATTTATTGAGCCCAAATATTCTTAAAATATTACCATTGGTATAATTTTGAGAAAGCAATAAGGCGCATGGACATGCAACAATTAAAACAGTGGTAATGGCATTCCACATTAACTTAGTTTCACCTAATTCTAACCAATACATTCCTGCAATAAAACCAATGGCTAAAACAGCATAGGTAAAATACTTACCAATAGTATCATAGGCACTATGTCGTAAAGGTTGTTTTTTATTGAACACCGGATTGTTCCATAAGTTGGTTAAATAACTTTGTGAAACTTCTTTTACAACTACCAATTCCAATAAGCCATCTAACTGCTTGCCACCAGCATAAATTAATTCCCCTATCTCAACTTGAATAGGCAAACTTTCGCCGCTAACAAAGCTATAATCAATGCGCGCATAGCCTTTTGAAAGGATGGCATCTACTGGTATAATTTCGTTGGAATAAACTTGAATCACATCATTCGCCGTCACTTTCGAAATTTCTGTTGGTATAATAACACCCTCTTTAATCACATTTAAAGCGATAGGGAAGAATGATTTATAATCTCTATCAAATGAAATGGTTTGATAGGTGCGCGATTGAAGCCATCTGCCGATAAGCATGAAGAAAACAATGCCACTCATACTATCTAAATAGCCATTGCCTGCGCCATTTACAATTTCATAAAAACTTCTCAAAAAAGTAATCACCAATGCCATGGCCACAGGAAAATCTATATTTAAATATTTGTTTTTTAAGCCATACCATGCCGATGTAAAAAATTCTGTCGCAGAATAAAATAAGACTGGCAAGGATAATAACAAACTGATGGACTTGAAAAACAATTCAATTTTATAATCAATTACATTTTCGCTTACAAAGTAATCTGCCAAACTCATCATCATGATATTGGCAAAACAAAAACCAGAAATACCAATTTTATACCATCGAGTGCGATCGGTTTTACTGCCACCTTTCTTACCTATTTCATTTAGACTTAGGTAGGGCTCATAACCAATGCCATCCAACGATTCAACAACACTTCTTAAAGTTGTTTGTTGGTGATTGAAAACAATAAATACTTCTTTCTTAGTAAAGTTAACACGAGATGATACAATGCCTTCATTGACTTTGTGAATATTTTCTAATAACCATAAACAACTTGAACAATGGATTTGCGGCAAATAAAAAGTGACCTGACTGTTTTCATTGTTCGAAAAATGAATCAACTTTTGTTGAATCTCGGTATTATCTAAAAAGCTGTATTTATTACTTTGCTTCGACTTGTCTTGAACAACACCAGGTCGCTGGTTCATGTCATAATAATTGCATAAATCTTTCGATTGCAATATCTCATAAACCATTTTACAACCGTTGCAACAAAAAACTTTATTACCACTGCTAATATTGTTAGAATTGACTTCATTTCCGCAATGGTAACACAATGTAGATATGGCCTTAGAATTACTCACTTATTTATGGGTGCAATTTCATTTAGTATTTTGTTATCATTACTGACCTCGGTCAGCTTATCGCATGACCCTTGTCCTTTGCAGTCACCACAGCAACTTTTCTTTTGTTGATGAGGGTTTGCAAGACTTATTGGATGCGTAATTTCTTGAACCGTTTTGTTGGATATGATTTTAGTCATAATATAATATTAAAATACCTTTATATCTTTTATTAATTTAAAAAAAGGGATTAGTTGTTTTTTAAGAAAAATTTACCAGAATCTAATTTTTCATTAAAGTCTCCGATTGTATTTTCTTCAATCATCATAATTAGATTTTTTTTAATTTCTTTAAATTCAAAGTGAACAGGGCAGGGATTCTTTTCAGAACAAGCCTTTAAACCTAAAACACAATCTTTATAGATATTGTCACCGTCAATTGCTTTAACAATGTCTGCTAAAGACGTTTTTAAATCAAAATGATCCATGTAAAAACCACCATTTGGGCCTTTTACCGAATGGACTAATTTTCGTCTGCTTAAATCCTGCATTATTTTCGCAATAAAATGCTCAGGAGAATCTGTGCCTTTGGCAATATCTTTAATACCAACCCTGGCTTCATTTTTTGATTTTTGTGCGATAAAAATCATGGCTTTAATCGCGTATTCGCAAGATTTAGAAAACATATCTTAGTTATTACTCAGCAAAATTAAAACAATTAATAATAAATAAAAGAGTTTTTTATCCTTAATTAGGCCAATAACTGTCTATAACTTTGTAATCTATGCAAAAAGTCACTGATATCAATACACTTTTAATATTTAGAAAAATACAATTATCGAATTTTTGACAAAAATCATAGTCACATCTACCAAAATAAAGACCTTGGTCATCTTTACTCGACCAACAAGGCCCATTATTCATAAATAAAAAACAGCGTCATTGCCAACCATTTTCACCAATCAATGGCACAAAACTAAAATCTTCAAATGTTTCTGTCTTTATTTCATCATTCGCCAAACGGGTTATTCTTATCATTTTTTGTTTAATATCATTTCCTACAGGTATTACCAAAATGCCACCTTCCACTAATTGGTTGAATAATATTTTAGGTACGGAAGGCGCACCTGCTGTTACAATAATTTTGTGATAGGGCGCATGCTCACCCCAACCCAAAGTGCCATCGCCAACTTTTAAATGAAAATTGGGAATGCCAATTAATTTTAAGATGGTTGCTGCTTGTTTAGATAAACTAGCATGTCGCTCAATACTGTATACATTAGCGCCACTTGCTAATAATACCGAAGCTTGATAGCCACTGCCAGTGCCAATTTCTAAAACCTTATCGCCAGTTTGTAATTGCAACAATTGTGTTTGGTAGGCAACTGTGTATG
>CANMBF010000034.1 GCA_947496065.1 Bacteroidota bacterium | reverse complement strand
GTAATAGATAGCTGAAATAAGCACAATGATTAATAAATAGTTTGTTCGGGTAAAAATCAATTGTTGTTTCAAATTTTTATAGAAAAATATTACTAGAAAGGCATACAGAGCAAGCGCCGAAAATGGAATAATTGAGGTTAAATTTGCATTCCGAGTGTCTGTTTCGGAATGAATTGTGTTTGATGAGGCACCGATTGAATATGTAATTACCTTATTCGCTTGAACTGCCTTGCCATTTGACAATTCTATATTAGCGGTAAGTAAAACTAGGACTAGTATTACAATGCCTAATAAATATAAACTTTGAACACGTTGTATCATGATGCAAAAATAGGCACTTCCTTAAATATTTATAAAAGATATTTACCAGTAAAATTCAATTCAGGTTTTCATTTTCTTTCTTACCTTTGTCGGAAAGTAATATGTCATCAACAGAAATGTCAGATAAATCGTTAGTGAATGCATTAGAGCAAGAATTGTTGCAATTAGAGCGCAAATTGAGCCCCGAAAATATAGACTTGGTCAAGCATTGGGATGCCTTGGTGGAAAAGTATAAAAATGAGGACTATATATTTAAAGTTCGCGACAAAGAAATTAAAATTAAAACCCATAGTGAGAGTTTAAGTCATACCCAAATTCCAAAAATAGCCATGCCCAAATTTAAGGCGTGGGGCGATCGTTTGAGATGGCAATTACAAGAAAATGTACCAGGCGAATTCCCTTACACTGCAGGTATTTACCCCTTTAAAAGGGAGGGCGAAGACCCTGCGCGAATGTTCGCAGGAGAAGGTGGTCCAGAAAGAACCAACCGACGATTTCATTATGTGAGTTTGGGTATGCCCGCCAAACGGTTATCGACTGCATTTGATAGCGTTACCTTATACGGTAATGACCCACATGTTCGTCCAGATATTTACGGTAAAATTGGTAATTCAGGTGTTAGTATTTGCTGCCTTGATGATGCTAAAAAATTATACAGTGGCTTTAATTTAGCCGATCCCAAGACTTCTGTTTCTATGACCATTAATGGTCCGGCGCCGATGCTGCTAGGTTATTTTATGAATGCAGCCATCGATCAACAATGTGAATTGTACATCAAGAAAAATGGTTTAGAGACAGAGGTTAAAAATAAGATTGCAGAAATTTTTAAAGCCAAAGGCCAATCAGTGCCTGTATACCAAGGCGAATTGCCGGAAAGTAACGATGGCTTAGGCTTAATGTTATTAGGTGTTACAGGTGATCAAGTATTGCCTTCTGATGTATATGCTGAAATTAAAACGTTTACTTTGGCACAAGTGCGCGGTACTGTGCAAGCCGATATTTTAAAGGAAGACCAAGCGCAAAATACTTGTATTTTTAGTACGGAGTTTGCCTTGCGTTTGATGGGCGATGTACAAGACTATTTTATAAAAAAGAAGGTTAGAAATTTTTATTCTGTATCAATTAGTGGTTATCACATTGCCGAAGCTGGCGCCAATCCTATCTCCCAATTAGCCTTTACATTGGCCAATGGTTTTACTTATGTAGAGTATTACTTGAGCAGAGGGATGGATATCAATGAGTTCGGTCCCAATTTATCGTTCTTCTTTAGCAATGGTATCGATCCAGAGTATGCCGTTATTGGCAGAGTAGCGCGTAAGATATGGGCCAAAGCCATGCGCGATAAATATGGTGCAAATGACAGAAGTCAGATGTTGAAGTACCATATTCAAACCAGTGGTAGAAGTTTACATGCCCAAGAAATTGATTTCAATGATATCAGAACGACTTTGCAAGCCTTGTATGCCATCTACGACAATTGCAATAGTTTGCATACCAATGCTTATGATGAGGCGATCACTACACCTACCGAAGAATCGGTAAGAAGAGCGATGGCCATACAGTTAATTATAAACCGCGAGTTGGGTCTATCTAAAAATGAAAATCCAATACAAGGTTCATTTATAATTGAAGAATTAACCGATTTGGTTGAAGAAGCCGTATTGCAAGAGTTTGATAGAATAACAGAAAGAGGAGGGGTGCTAGGTGCCATGGAAACCATGTACCAACGCGGTAAAATACAAGAAGAGAGTTTGTATTACGAAACATTGAAACATACAGGTGAATTTCCAATCATCGGTGTGAATACCTTTTTAAGCAGCAAAGGTTCTCCAACTGTTTTGCCAAAGGAAGTCATTCGTGCAACAGAAGAGGAGAAGCAATACCAAATTGCAATGCTTAAAAATTTACAAGAACGCAATGGCGATAAAACAAAGAAAGAATTAAGACATCTGCAAGAAATAGCCATACAAAATGGCAATCTCTTTGAAGCCTTAATGGAGACTTGTAAAGTTTGTTCTTTAGGTCAAATTACCAGTGCACTGTTCGAAGTTGGTGGACAGTACCGCAGAAACATGTAAGCAATAGCGTATGCTTTTTAGAAGAAAACTTTTTTTAAGCCTACTACTTTTATTTTTAACAAATCAATTAGCATCACATTCCTCTTGGGGTGACCTTTTTTTGCCCATTAAAAGCAAGGATTACGAAAGTTTACGAACTTTTTCTGAGCTTTTAAGATTACATCAGAATGCCCCAATTAAAGCAGAGTTGCAAACTTGGATTCAAGAATTAAAAGCAATTCCCAATAGGATAAATTTTATTGAAGATACAAGTACAATCAACGCATTAATTTACGATTCAAATTATGAATTGGCCCAGTATGATTTGCAAGACTCCGTTTGGTTTTACAATGTAAATAAACTTTCAATACGGCTAGAAAAATTACTTAAGAAGAAAAAGTTTAATGAGGAAGAAAAAACCTACTTGCTATGGTGCAAAGCCAGTCATTTAAATATTCTGTACAAGGAGCAATGGTATTTGTTTCCCCTTTGTGGTATTTCAAGTGATTGTATTGAACAATTGATTCCACCTATGTATGATGCGCCATTTATTTAGATAGCATCAACTTTGTACCATTAGGGTCGAAATACAGAAACGATACTTCGTTAGCAGAAAGTATGTACAAGGTTTGGCATTTAAACTTCATTTCTTTGCGCAATTTTTGGGATGCCACATTTATAAAAGAGAAGAAACATTTTTTTGACTTCAATGCCCCGATTAAAAAGGAGCACCTTCTTGAAGCCGAAACTTTTAAGGATTTGTTTTACAAAACAGAATCTGGTGAATATATTTTAATTTACATACACCATAGTAGAGGCACCTAGCAAATGAACTTAAATGCCAATCCACTTAAACTCGTATTGGAGCTCGGGTGTTTTGGTGCGCTCGGCAATGTTGAGTAAACGTTGCGGAAGGTTCATGACATAGTCGCGGGCCTTTTCAGCTTTTTCGTTTAAGCCAGTCATTTTGCCTATTTCCCACTGACCTAAAAGGGCGTTAAAAATGGCGATATAATCCTGGGTTGTATAGACTTGTATTCTTTGTGCCGCATCAGAAAAGTGTCCCCAGATGTCGCCAATGCTGCTACCTGTTTCTCTCATTAAATGAGCAGGCATTACAATTTTTTTGCGCATCATATATTCGAAGGCCAACATCATTTCACTAGGATCCATTTTAAATATGCGCGAAACAAAATCGGCATAGGCTTTTGCGTGTCTAGCTTCATCGGCAGATATTAAACCACAAATTTTAGAGAGTCTAATGTTGCCGGTTTTTTTAGCTAAAGTGCCAACTCTTCTATGCGAAATATTGGTGGCTAATTCTTGAAAACTGGTATATATAAAATTCTTATAAGGGTCTCTTCCCGTGCCAATATCAAAACCATCGCTAATTAAATACTGGGTAGATATTTCCATTTCGCGCATGTTGACGCGGCCAGATAGATAAAGGTATTTGTTTAATAAATCACCGTGGCGATTCTCTTCTGCTGTCCAACTGCGTACCCATTGCGACCAACCATTTCGCTCAACGTTGTCAACACCATCAACATCCATTAACCAAGCTTCATAAGTTGGTAAAGCTTCTTCGGTAATAGTATCACCTATCAGAACTGCCCATAAATCATAACCCATTTCCTTAGAGAGTTCTTGGATTTCTCTGATCTCTTCAAAAAATTCCGGGCTATTAGCATCTGGTAAAAGGTCGGTTGGTTGCCAGTTTTCCTCAATTGGTTTAAGGTATTGGACGAGTATCTCAGGCATCGATTGTTGAATCGTCTGCATTACTTCTAGGCGAATATTGTGAATGGACATACTAATAAGATAAATTCTCTGCGCTTAATCTTTTCGATGGTTCAATCCTAAAATTTAGCCTTATTAAGTGGACAATTTAACCTTGCAAATATAATATTATAATTTATAGTTTTAAATTATTTTACAGGATCAATGCGATAAATTAAAATGATTTAAAAAATAGCCTTCACTACCAAATCAGTAGCACCTGAACTTGCATCAATAAAATCAATTGATTTTGCTTTCAAGTCATTTTCTAATATTTTTTGTAACGAAAGTTCAAATTCAGCTGCATTGATAATGTTAAAAAACACACCACTTGCATTTGCCAAATTAGCTTCTGGAAATTTTTGGTGATTGGGCCCTGCCAATACCGGCACCCCAAAGGATAATGGTTCGAGTATGTTGTGCAATTGACCGGTAAAACCGCCGCCAATAAATGCCATGTTAGCATAGTGATAAGCACTAGCTAGATGGCCAATGGTGTTTAGTATAAGGATGCTTTGGGCATTGTTCGCATCGAAATTAGTATATAATTGTGGCTGATAGGTTTTGAATTTTTTCAGAATATCTTCGATACGGTTAATACTAATATCGTGTGGCGCAATAATTATTTTAAAAGGTGGGGTTGGGTTGTTCTCCAAATATTCTAGAAGGATGGACTCTTCTTTTGGCCAACTGCTGCCTAGAATAAGTAGAGGCTTATTTGCTTTAAACGTTTCAATAATTTCATTTGCTTTGACCTGTTTCGCATTTTCTATAACTCGGTCGAAACGGGTGTCGCCGCTAATGCTAATATTCTCTAAACCTTTGCTTTGCAACAGTTCGAAAGCGGCTTTATTTTGCAAAAAGATATGTTTGTATTGAGGTAGTAATTTAAATAACCAAGCGCCAAAAATGCCAAATAATTTTTGATCAGCGCGAAAATTGGCAGATATTAAATACACCGGGATGCCTTGGTTAAAAAGAGCTTTCAATAAAAAATACCATATTTCGTATTTAATAAAAATGACTTGAGTAGGGTTTATTTTAGCAATTATTTTTGCCGCATTAGAAGGGGTATCCAATGGCAAATAAAAGACAGCATCGGCTAAGGCATAGTCTTTTCTGAGTTCGTAACCCGAAGGTGAAAAGAAGGTAATAACAATCGAAACGGTTTGATCTTTTTTCTTGAGAGTTTCTATGACAGGGCGTGCTTGTTCAAATTCGCCTAGGCTAGCACAATGAAACCAATAACGTTTTTGGTGAGTCGGTAAATTAGGCAGCAAGAGGGTTTGTTTTCTGCCTTCAATAAATAATTTTAGTTTTGGTTTGTTAATCAATAAAGTATAAATAGGGAGTAACCATTCGACTAATTTTATGGCGATAAAATAGAGGTGGCGCATGTCTTTTTGTTATTGATAAAATTTTTCTTCTTCGCCTTTTTTCTCACCAGCCTTTCGCCCAGTGATCGTAAAAATAACACCAGCTTTAATGCCAATTAATATGTCGTTGCGCAATCTGTTATCTGGCAACCTGGTGTCGTAATTTAAAGACCGACGGCTACGGGTATAACCTTTCAAATATTCTATTCCTGCATAAAAACTAAAAAGTTCGGTGGGTTCCATCCTTTGATAGCCTGCAAATCCCCTTAACATTAAACCATTACTCATTCTGTCGTAGCCTTTGTACAGGCCATTTTCAAGTTGAGGCATAATATTTCTTGTAAATTGAAACTTAATTTTGTGAGACATCATACCAAAACCTCCTGTAAATAGAAGGCCAGAGTTCTTGTGAATACGGTCTAGCTGAATAATTTTCCCGAAATCGAAATGAAGCATATAACCCCTTTCATAGAGGCGAATCACAGCTAAATTTCCATTGGCATCTATCATGCTTCGGCTTGCCCCAGTAATGCTATCGAACATGTTGTTCTCTTTCACTTTGCCACCAAACATAAGGTCGAGACCGGCATTCGCTTGCCAATTGCGGCCAAATTTATAGCCTGTGCCAATGCCATAGGAGTTGCTTGTACTAAATCTTTCGCTCATGCTGCCCATGGGGGTATGGCGAGCGTAATTGAGTGTAATTTGTACAATGTTTCTATACTCTGGTTTGGCGTTTCTCTTGGCCGTATCCTGAGCGGAAGTGAAGCAATAAGAGAGCAAAAAACAAAACGTAAATGAATAAAATTTTAACACAATACCGCAAATATAAAACAAAATTACTGCTTTTTCCATCAGAAAATATCCTAACTTAAATGTCGTAATCAATGATTATATTTGCCGCAAAGTGGAAATTAAAGCAGAAATGAAACCCATACAAATGGTTGATCTGGCAAGTCAGTATAAACGATTAAAGACAGAAATTGACCCTGCAATTAAAGCAGTTTTAGAACAAGCTAATTACATCAATGGAGCGCCAGTAAAGCAGTTTTCCAAAGATTTGGCAAGCTATTTAAGTGTGAAACATGTGATGCCGTGTGCCAATGGAACCGATGCGCTGCAGATTGCTTTAATGGCTTTAGATTTACCAGAAGGTTCTGAAATTATAACCCCAGGATTTTCTTACATTGCTGTGGCGGAGGCTTGTTTGTTATTAAAGTTAAAGCCGGTTTATGCCGAAGTTCATCCCCATACATTTAATTTAAATCCTCTAGAGATAGAGAAACACATAACGCCAAACACTAAGGCCATTGTGCCTGTGCATTTATTCGGTCAGTGTGCAGATATGGAAACCATTATGGCCATAGCCGAAAAACACAATCTTTATGTAATTGAGGACAATGCCCAATCCATTGGGGCTGAGTATACTTTTTCCGATGGAAGGACATGCAAGTCAGGAACCATTGGCCATTTAGCCACCACTTCTTTTTTCCCTTCAAAAAATTTGGGCTGTTATGGCGATGGTGGCGCTGTTTTTTCAAATAGTGATGCCTTGGCCGAGCGCGTGCAGATGATTGCCAACCATGGACAGAAGGTAAAATACATACACGATGCCATCGGTATTAATTCCCGTTTAGATACCATACAAGCAGCCATTTTAGGCGTCAAGTTAACGTATTTAAATGCGTTTAATGCAGAACGACAATCAGTGGCAGATCGCTATACAGCAGCATTTAGTAACCACAAGCATTTGATGCCACCTGTGGTTGCAAAGAATACCACGCATGTGTACCATCAATATACCCTGCAAACTTGCGATATGAACATTGAAGCCTTTAGAAAGGCGATGCAAGAAAAGGGCATTCCAACCATGATTTATTACCCGTTGCCAATTTACCATCAAAATGCATATGTGCAACCTGTCAGTTTGCCTCTTTGCGAGTCGATTGCGGCCCATGTGGTTAGTTTGCCAATCGGCACCGATATGGAAGATGCACAGATTGATTATATTATCCATTCGGTACTTAACTACTTCACTGACTAGATTGAAAAGTGAAATTCAAATAAACAAATACATAAATCCAAAACAATAAAATCCAAACAAAATGAAAGTAGCTGTAGTAGGAACAGGGTATGTCGGATTGGTAACAGGCACATGTTTTGCCGAAGTTGGCATCAATGTGGTATGCATCGATATTGATGTTAACAAAATAGAAAATTTAAAGAAAGGCATACTGCCTATTTATGAGCCAGGACTTGAAGAAATGGTGGAGCGAAATTTCAAAAAAGGCCGTTTGCAATTTTCAAGCAATTTGGCAGAAAGCATTGTAGGTTGCGAAGCAGCTTTTATTGCAGTAGGTACTCCACCGGATGAAGATGGAAGTGCAGATTTAAAATATGTATTAGGCGTTGCGAATGATATTGGTAAGCACATGCAAAACTATTTAGTAGTGGTTACCAAAAGTACCGTTCCAGTTGGTACTGCCAATAAAGTAAAAGCGGCGCTCACCGAATCCTTGACATTGAGAGATTCTAACTTGGGTTTCGATGTCGCTAGTAATCCTGAATTTTTAAAAGAGGGTGCTGCCATTGATGATTTTATGAAGCCCGATAGAATTGTTATTGGGGTTGAGTCGGCCAAAGCAGAAGAAGTGATGACGCGTTTGTACAAACCATTTTTATTAAACGGACATCCCTGCATTTTTATGGACATACCAAGTGCAGAAATGACCAAGTATGCGGCCAATAGTATGTTGGCGACAAAAATTAGTTTTATGAACGATATTGCCAACTTGTGCGAAATCATGGGAGCGGATGTAAACATGGTGCGGAAGGGCATCGGCAGCGATAGCAGAATAGGACAGAAATTTATATACCCTGGTATTGGGTATGGTGGTAGCTGTTTTCCAAAAGATGTGAAAGCTTTGATTAAAACAGCTTCTGAAAATGGATATAAAATGAAAGTTTTGCAGGCGGTAGAAGATGTGAATGATGCGCAAAAACATGTGATGTTTTCTAAATTGTCCAATTATTTCAGAGAATTAAGAGGCAAGAAAATAGCGCTATGGGGTTTATCATTTAAACCAAAAACCGATGATATGCGTGAAGCGCCGAGTTTGGTACTCATTGATCAATTATTAAGTGCAGGTGTAAGCGTTGCTGCTTACGATCCAGTGGCCATGCACGAAGCCCAAAGAATATTGGGCGACACCATTACGTATTGTAATGATATGTATCAAACCCTAGAGAATGCTGATGCCTTAGTAATTGTTACCGAATGGCCTGAGTTTCGATCACCGGATTTTAATCTAATGTCAGGGCACTTAAATCAAAAAGCCATTTTCGATGGGCGAAATATATATGAGCCAGCAGAGATGCGAAATTTAGGCTATCATTACGAGTGCATAGGTAGAGAAATAGTAAAATAAACATGACACAAAAAAGAGTATTAATAACAGGTGCTGCAGGCTTTTTGGGCTCTCATCTATGCGATAGATTTATAAAAGAAGGTTACCATGTAATTGGCATGGATAATTTAATCACAGGTGATTTACACAACATAGAACATCTATTTAAATTAGAGCATTTCGAATTCTATCATCACGATGTTTCAAAATTTGTGCATGTGCCAGGTAAACTAGATTATATCCTGCATTTTGCTTCTCCTGCTAGTCCGATTGATTATTTAAAAATCCCCATTCAAACTTTGAAAGTGGGATCTTTGGGTATTCATAATTTATTGGGATTAGCGAAACAAAAAAGCGCACGTTTATTAATTGCATCTACGAGCGAAGTATATGGCGACCCACAAGTACATCCACAAACCGAAGCCTATTGGGGCAATGTGAACCCTGTTGGTCCGCGTGGCGTTTACGATGAGGCTAAGCGTTTTCAAGAAGCCATGACCATGGCTTACCATACTTACCATGGTTTAGAAACCAGAATTGTAAGAATTTTTAATACATATGGTCCACGCATGCGTCTAAATGATGGCAGAGTATTGCCTGCATTTATTGGTCAGGCATTGAGGGGCGAAGACTTAACCGCCTTTGGCGATGGCAGTCAAACCCGCTCGTTCTGTTATGTCGATGATTTGGTGGAGGGTATTTATAGATTATTATTAAGCGATTGTGCAGATCCTGTAAACATTGGCAATCCCGATGAAATAACGATTAAAGATTTTGCAGAAGAGATAATTAGATTAACAGGTACCGATCAAAAAATTATCTTTAAACCTTTGCCTACAGATGATCCAAAACAAAGGCAGCCAGACATCACCAAAGCAAGAGCTATCTTGGGTTGGGAACCTAAAGTAAATCGCGCCGAAGGGTTGAAAATTACCTATGAATATTTTAAATCTTTGAGCAAAGAGAAACTTTACGAAGATCCTTTGGGAAGAGCGTTTACAAAGAAATAAATCTACTAAAGGATGTTTAGTTTATCCTCAATTAAAGGAGTCTATTTGTCTAGTATAATATTTATCAATTCTAGTAATTGAAATCACCAAACATCAAAATATGTCACCTTAGTTCAGTGCACTTTGCGCTTGATACGCGGATTTTTTACCGCATGTGTCAGTCCTTGAAGGGTGATTATGCCGTTAGCTTAATAGCTGTGCATGATAAAAGCGAAACTTATAAAGGTGTTGCCATTATTCCTTTTAAGCGTTTTCACAACAGACAAACCAGGGTGTTGTTTGGTTGGATACGCATGTTTTTTAAAGCCATTCAAGTGAATGCGCGTATTTACCATTTGCACGACCCCGAATTAATTCCTTGCGGTTTGTTATTGAGGTTGTTAGGTAAGCAAGTGATATGGGATATCCACGAGAATATTGCCGAAGATATTTTTGATAAACCATGGATAAAGCATCAGAAAAGGGCTTACGGCATTTTTCATTTTTTCGAGCGTTTAGCTTGCAAGTATTTTTATATTATATTGGCCGAAAAATCTTATGAAAAGCGTTATAAACTATTGACAAAGCGCTGCACTACGGTTCAGAACTTCTGTGACCTCGATTTTTTTAAACTATATGAACTCCCGCATTTTCAGAATTTGAAGGCGGTCTTTTACATTGGTATTGTGCTAGAAAATAGAGGTATTTTGCAAATTATTGAGGCTTTGAATTTACTGAGAATGAGAGGTGAAATCTATGACTTTCATTGTGTTGGCGAATTGTACACAGATTTAGAAAAAAAAATAAAGGCCTTGCCATATTACGAGGAGATTGAAAGACAGTTGCATTTCCATGGCCGATTGTCCTTAGAGGCGGGGTATCAATATGCAAAGCATTGCAGCATGGGCTTGTGCATTATTTGGCCAATGAAAAATTCTATTGAAAGTTATCCTACCAAATTGTTCGAGTATATGGCCATTGGATTGCCGGTAATTACCTCCAATTTTCCACTTTATCGGTCGGTTATTGAGCAAAATAATTCGGGTGAATGTATCGACCCTTTTTCGGCAATTGCACTTACTGACGCCATTGAAAGAATACACAGGGATGTCGAAAAAAGTGAACAGATGGTCATAAGTGGAAAATCAGCAGTAAAAAAATATTACAATTGGGAGTCAGAAAAACTAGTATTAGCAAGGGTTTACGAAGAAATTATAGTCACTGATAAATAAAAAGTGGAATACTGTTTGGTATTTCAATAAGGATTATCTAATTTTGCAACCCTTAATTTTTTCAACATAATAAAGTCGTGGATTCAATAAGTTACAAAACCGTTTATGCTAATAAAGCAACCATTCAGAAGAATTGGTATGTAGTAGATGCAAGTGATAAAATACTTGGTCGTTTATCAACCCAAATTGCTTCAGCCTTGATTGGCAAAAATAAAACTGATTATACGCCAAACTCCGACAACGGGGATTGCGTAATCGTTATCAATGCAGGAAAGGTAAAACTTTCTGGAAGCAAATTAGCAACCAAAGAATACATTACTTACTCTGGTTTCCCAGGTGGGCAAAAAAGAATCACTGCGGGCGACCTCGTGAACAAAAAGCCAATTAAGTTGATCGAAGAAGCCGTGAAAGGGATGTTACCTAAAAATAAATTGGGTAGCAGAATGTACACCAACCTATTCGTTTATGAAGGTGATGCCCATCCGCACGAAGCACAACAGCCAAAACCATTAAAAATTAAATTATAATCCATACAAAATAACATGGAAGTTACAAATACATCAGGTAGAAGAAAAACATCAATCGCTCGTATATACATGACACCAGGGACTGGTGCCATTATGATTAACAATAAATCATACGATGCCTATTTCACTACAATTGTAAACCAATTCAAAGTAATGCAACCATTACAAGTTACCGACAATGTTGGTAAATTCGACATCAAAATTAATGTTGATGGCGGTGGTGTTACAGGTCAGGCTGAAGCAATTCGTTTGGCTATTTCTAAATCTCTTTGTGAAATTAACGTAGAAAACCGTTTGGCTTTAAAACCACTTGGTTTGTTAACAAGAGATGACAGAATGGTTGAAAGAAAGAAACCAGGTCAAAAGAAAGCAAGAAAAAGATTTCAATTCAGCAAACGTTAATATTTATTACAAATGTCTTCAGTATCACAAGAACAATTATTGGAAGCGGGTTGTCATTTCGGACACCTTACCCGCAAATGGAATCCCAAAATGGCACCATACATATTTATGGAGCAAGATGGTATTCATATCATAGATTTAAACAAAACTGCTGTTAAATTAGAAGAAGCAGGCGCTGCCGTAAAAAGCATGGTTAAGTCTGGTCGCAAGATTTTATTTGTAGCCACAAAAAAACAAGCAAAAGATATCATTAAGGAAGCTGCTGCTCAAACTGCCATGCCGTTCGCGGTTGAAAGATGGTTGGGTGGTATGTTAACCAACTTTGCTACTGTCCGTAAGTCAATCAAAAAAATGCAAACCATTGATAAAATGGCTGTAGATGGTACTTATGCCAATATCAATAAAAAAGAGAAATTAATGTTAGAGCGTGAAAAAGCGAAATTAACTAAAGTATTAGGTGGTATTGCTGACATGTCACGTTTGCCATCTGCTTTGTTTATCGTTGACGTAAAACGTGAACACCTAGCAGTAGCCGAAGCTATAAAATTAAACATGCCAACAATTGCCATGGTTGATACCAATAGCGATCCTACAAACATCGATTTTCCAATTCCATGTAACGACGATTCATCAAAATCAATCAAATTTGTTGTTGATTATATCGTTGCTGCTATCGAAGAAGGCATGGCTGAAAGAAAGAAAGACAAAGATTCTGCTGAGATTGAAAAATCAAAATCAGAAAAAGAAAGTGCAGAAGCATAATTTATAAAGGAGAGATGAGTAATATGTCAACAATAAGTGCAGCAGATGTAAATAAATTACGTCAAATGACCGGAGCCGGTATGATGGATTGTAAAAAAGCCCTTACCGAAAGCAATGGTGACTTTGATGCAGCAATTGATTTCTTAAGAAAAAAAGGTCAGAAAATTTCTATGAACCGCGCCGATAGAGCAGCTAAAGAAGGTGCAGTCATTGCATTGACTTCAGAGGACAAAAAAACAGGTATTATCATTGAATTAAATTGTGAAACAGATTTCGTTGCTAAAACCGACGATTTCTTAAAAGCAGCCAATGCTATCGCTCAATACGCAGTGAATTCTAAACCAGCAAACCTTGAGACCTTAAAAGCATCATCAATTAATGGTGTTGCATTAGAGCAAACCTTAATCGACTTAATGGGTAAAACCGGCGAGAAGTTAGATGTTTCAAAATACGAAATAATCAATGGCGAAAACATTGTAGCTTATATCCACGCGGGTAACAGAATGGGTGTTTTGGTTGAAATGAACAATGCACCAAGTGATGCAAACACTGCAGCTGGTAAAGATACTGCGATGCAAATTGCAGCAATGAATCCAATTGCTTTGAATGAAAGTGAAGTTTCTCCAGAAACTATTGCCAGAGAAATAGAAGTGGGTAAAGACCAAGCAATCGCAGAAGGTAAGCCAGCAGAAATGGCTGAGAAAATTGCTTTGGGTAGATTGAATAAATTCTACAAAGAGTATACTTTGATGAACCAAGAGTTTGTGAAAGATGGGTCTAAAACCATTGCCAAAATGTTGACCGATACAGAATCAGATTTAGTAGTGAAAAGCTTTAAAAGAGTTGCTTTAGGCGCTTAATTTAAATTATATTTTAAAATCCCATCAACCTATAGGCTGATGGGATTTTTTTTGTTAATAGGTCTGCTAAAATATTATAAAAATACATCCATATTAACAATGAAAGGAATGAGCAAGCAAATTATCGCGATATAATAGATTGAAGTTATTTGCTCTACTTTTTTCTCTTGCTCTTGTCTAAAAAGCATAAACAAAGTAATTGGAATTATATAATACCGTTGTTCAATAAGCCACGAAGGTGCCAAGAATAGCACAGTGAAAATATATAACAATAGAAAGGAATAGCGATTGAAGGGCGTAACAATTAACGACCAAAAAGTGTAGATGAGTGGAATAAAAAATAGGCTTTTCCATACAACGGAACTGCTAAATCGCACCAAAATAAAATTGCGAATGAAGTAATGGGCTCCGATATTGTTATAAGGATGGTTGTTTTTAAAAGTAAAGATGTAAAGGAATAGAAGTGCAAGTGAGAGGATAATCGGCCATTTGCCATTTTTTAAATAGCTTTTGATTTTAAAAAAATTGTTTAAATGCAATGGTAAGAAGAGCACAAAGAGCCAAAACAGTAGAAAGAAAAGATTACCAGAAGAAAAATTAAAGGCTGGGTGACTCGCGGTGTCGCCAACTGCGACGCCATGGTTAAGTTTAACAAATATTATAAAGCAACATAATCCAATAAAGAACACCCAAGTTTTTTTAAATATATAAAGGCAGTTCCGAATTGAAAAATGCCAGCCAAACGTTTCGACATAAAGCCAAATAGGCACAAATAAAAGCCATATAATATTGTTTTGGCGGAAACACATGCTTATTATGCCGAAAAGGCCAGCCATCTGATAGTGTTTATCGATTGCAAACCGAAGCATCAGAAGTATTAATAGGAGTTATGGGATGTCGGTATATACCACAAAGTAATAAATGAAGATAGAAGGAAAGTAGAGGAACTGAAGTGTTCTAATTACTGAGTTGCCTGGATTAATCCGTTGGCATATTTGATAAAATACAATTACACAAGAAGTGCCTATGAGCATTGTTATAAGTCGCGCAAATAAAAGAGATGAAATACCGAAAGTTTTAAAACAAAGGGCAATTAAAGCGTGATAACCTGGCACAGCTGATATTTTGAGTAGATGGAAATCGCCATTTGAAAAATTCAATGCTTGGTTATAGTTTTCAAACTCATCTACAATAATAGGTGTATGCCTAAAAAGTGCAAGAACGAATAGGTTAATAATAAAAGTCAATGCCAATAAAAAAGCAGGCTGTTTTAGCATTAATCGTTTCATGGTATTGATCATTTATGCTTAATTATAAGCTTATATCACAAATTAAGTTATAATGTTCGTTATAAAAAAAGTTTAAAAAATAATTAGGATTAGCGAACACTTATTTTACTTATGGTCTAAAATTATATTCATTCACTTTAACTCACTTATGTTGCATCCATAGCATCAAGAATTTATCATACACCTCTAAGTATGGACTTTTTAAATTGGTATTTTGATACACCATTTCTTTTTGTATTAAAGCTTCTAAACTGCGTTTTACATTGGCTGGGGTGCCCAGTTGATGGCGGTAGATAAATTGTTGTGCATAGGGTTTGTCAACGGTACCTTCTAGGGCTATGGCGCGCAGCAATTGCCATTGGGCTGAAGTAAGCAATTGGCGGTACTGGTAATAGCTGCCTTCGTTTTGTGAAAGTATTTTATTCAAGGCCTGGTAAACATGTTCTAATTCAATGTTTTTAATATTACTAGCAAAAATGGTATTGCACAAACATTGGGTATAGTAAGTATGACTTTGGGTAAGTATGAGTATTTGCTCAACAGCAACATCGCTAATGGTGCGTTGGTGCTCTTTTATTTTCTTGCGAATAAATTGGGTGTACAGGCCACTGTCTATTTTATGCAGGTTAATGTTTTTGGTACTGGCATAGAAAGGGCGTTTGGCCGCATTGAAAATGGTTTGCATCATGGCTTGATTGCTGCCGCAGAAAATAAAACTGGTTTGTTTTAAGGGCGCAATGGCGGTGCGCAAAATGGCTTCTACATTTTGTTCGGGGTATTCAAGGATTTGTTGAAACTCATCGATGGCGATCACCGTTCTGGTAGGTTGTTGATCGAGAAACTGCAGCAATTGAGGAATTGTTTTTTCGAATTGTTTGGGTTGGGTAATGTCTAAACTTAATTCTGCATTGCCGGTAATTTCATCTAAGCTGATGATAGGACGCAAAAGTTTTATGGCTTCTAAGAAGCGTTTGCCCAAGCTTTTGTTGACAGGGTAGAGGTTGTAGATACTATTGGCCAGTTGATTGGTGAATGCTTTAAGATTTTGTGTGGCGTAAATATCAATGTAGATGGTCATGGTTTTTTTCTTGGCCAATTGGTGAAACACATGTTGTATCAAAGCGGTTTTGCCAATTCTTCTTTGGGCAAAGAAGGCGGTATTGCTGTTGTTTTGGATGTTTTCTAGCAGGGTATTGGTTTCTGAAATTCTATCGCAGAAGTAGGCAGGACTCTGGTATTGTTGTATTAGAAAGGGGTTAATCTCCGTTTTCATATCACAAAAATACTACACAATTTGCGTTATTCAAAATGTATTATTCAAAATGCATTATACAAAATGTATAAAAATGGGAGGGTTGATTAGTCGAAAAGCAGCAGTTCGATACTGGTCTCTGCGCCTTCGTTTTTGTAAATAAAAACGATGCTACAATTGCTAAACTTAAGGGAAGAATGCCCAGATAAATCAGCTTCGGTCCTATTCAGATTGCCCATATAGTTGGCGTAAGTGGGAATGCTGAAAGGTGGAATAGCCGATAGTTCCAATCGCATTTCATCCCACATGTTGCATTTTAACCAAAAGCCTTTGGAGTCTTTATAAGTATTGTCTTTGCGATAAGCATCTATAATTTTTGTATCGCTAAGGTAATAGGTGGTAAAATCGCCCATGGTATAATGAAAATCTAATTTAAACACATCTTTCGATAGCATGGTGAAGTTCATGGTTTTTTGCCAAGCCGATCCGTGTTTGCCTAGTACGACATTATTGGCGGGGTTGTTATCAATGTCATAATCTGTTGAGCTCAATTGTTGCCCATCGAGTGAGTAGGTTTGTATAAAAATACGCTTAATGTCATGGCTCATGCCTGCTATTTGATCGTTTTTCTTTGAAGCCAAGCCGCATACTAAAAATCGGTTGTTCACTTCGTCTAAATGAATTGATACCATGCTACTGGCTTTCGCTTTATAGGACTCTTGTGCAAAAAGAAATTCATTGCCAATGTGCACTTCGCCATTGTACTCCCAATTAAAATCAGTGCGGTGTGGGGAGTAATAGCCTTGAATGCCTGGATCAATTTTAAAACTGTTCACCAATTCGCCCGCCTTGTTAATGGCAAACACCGTAATTTCCATTTTATTGGTGAGTACTTGAATGCGTTTATGACTGATGTAAATGAGCGAATCGGTATGACCCACAAAGCCCAATTGCGCCTCAACCCAACTGTATTGCTCATCCAATGGTAGTTCTATATTAAAAGTGGTTTTGGTAAAGCGCTGAGAATTGTGTGGCATGGTATACATATACATCACCTCGTGACTAACCATCTTGCTTTTTTTATACTCTGCGGGTTTGATTGTGAAATAATAAAGCTGATCTTTATCGCTATACATATGCAGCAAATCAACTTCTTTTCTTGACTCTAAAATACCTGTTTTAAATTGTTCTACTTCGCCTTTGCTGTTAAACCTTTGGATAGAGATAATGCGCTCGCGCGATTTGCCATTATCCAACATTTCTTTGTCATAATAGGTAGTCATCCAATAGATGAAAGGGGTTTCTTCACTGGCTACAAAATATTCTTCATTCTGATAAGCACCTTGGGGCACAATGTATTCCCATTGTTTTTTAAGCGACTTGTCGTAATAGTTGATTCTTGTATTGGTAGATAATTGTCGGCCATAGGTGTTTTCTTGATAGCTGCTTACAATAAAACCAGAATCACCGCGCTTAACCACCGCCCGTATTTTTGCATCTTTATCCAATACAAGTTTGGTCTTAAACGATTGGGAATGGAGGGCAATACTACTTAGTACAATGCTAGTAAAAAGCAAGGCAATGCTTTTGAAATTGAAAGGAAAAAGAAAGCGACTATTCATGTTGCAATGATAAGATATATATTTAATTGATTGGTTAAAGTTAGGGAATTAATTTATGGGAGTAGTTGGTGTTTGGTTCGTGTTTTGTGGGTGTTTAAGGGTGTTTGTTGGTTAACACTAACGAAGGCAAAGGTGTTAAAAAACATACTAGTTGGTATGTTTTTTAATGGGCTTTGTCTGATGGTTTGGTTGGTGCCGCTCCTATTTAGCTAAGATGCTTTTGGGTTATGCTTGTAATACTGAAATTTAGCATATACGGAGCTATTGCATTTGTGAAAACGTGAGGCAGAGAAGAGAGTACGATATTATTGGTGAACTTTTTTCTTGCGAAGTAAATAAAACTAGTAATCGCAAGGTCATACCTTCAATAGTCCTCTTTTTAAATTTAATAGATACAAAATAAATAGTTTTTACGTACTTTGCAATTGTATGTATTCCCTCGATAAAATCAATTTAGAGATCCTTACCCTTCTTCAAAAGGATAGTACCCTCACTGTGAAAGACATCGCAGAAAGGGTTGGATTATCGCCTACACCCACTTTTGAACGCATTAAAAGTATGGAGGCCACTGGTGTAATAAACAAATATGTTACCTTGTTAGATAGCAAGAAAATTGGATTCTTGTTAATTGTTTATTGTAATATTGTATTGAAAGAGCAATCTAAAAAGGGATTGCAAGAATTTGAGAAAGCAGTGGCAAAATTTCCTGAAATTATGGAAGTTATCAGTCTTTCAGGCACCTATGACTATATGCTGAAAATAGCCACAAAAGATATTTCTGCCTATAATGATTTTATCGTCAATAAATTATCCGATATTAAAAATATTGGGCAATATCACAGCAATATTGTGATGAGTATGCCAAAGTACGAAACGGCTTTTCCGCTCGATAATACGAAATAATTAAAGTTGAATTTTAATACTACATGTGCCATTTAATATATTATTTTATTGAGGAATATATCACAGTAAGTTGCATCTATGTTAGCAATAACTGCTAAAAACTATTTTCGGCTTTCTACTATTAGTTGAGAAAATTGACTGTTTTAAAATTCCGCGGGTAGTTCTTTTAGCATAGCACTTGCTTCATTGTTAGGATCGTACAACATGGCAGTGCATAAACAGTTTTGGAAATTTTTAGAGGCAAGGATTGCATAGTTATTACAACTTTTACAGCCATTCCAAAATTGCTCGTCGTTTGTCATTTCAGAATAGGTAACACGCGTATAGCCAAGTTCTGAATTTATTTTCATGATGGTCGGTCCAGTAGTTAATCCAAATATTTTTAATTCTGGGTATCTATTTCTAGAGATTTCAAATATTTGTTTTTTAATGCGTTTTGCAACCCCTGATTTTCTATAGGCATTGGCAACGATTAAACCTGAATTGGCAATATATTTACCCAATTGTCATGTTTCGATGTAGCAAAATCCAACAAAATGGCCTTCATCTGATAGGGCGATGACCGCTTTGCCTTCCATTATTTTTTGCTGAATATAAGCAGGCGTTCTTATGGCAATGCCTGTGCCAATTTGTTTGGCAGACGTGGTCATTTCTTTGCAAATGATGCTCGCAAAATCAAGATGATTTTTGTTTGCTAATTGTATAATTATATTAGGCATTTATAGAAAAATACACTGCAAATATATATTATATGTAGTGTAAAATACTTTTAAAAGTATAAATAATAGAAATAAAAACTATATTCAAAGTGTTGCGATTTTTATAGTTGAAAAGCAAATAAAAACTGTAAAAATAATTCGTAAGTGAATGCTTGTAAATTTTAATTTATTAAGAGGTGGAAAATGGATATCGATTGGTATGTTTTTAAGTAGTCTTTTTTCGGCGGGAGGGATGGTAGCGCACCTACGGAGCGCAGATGCTTTGGGGTTGCGCAAGTGTTACTGAGATTAAGCTCCTACGGAGCTAGGGCAGTTTATAGGAAAGGAGTTTGTTTTGATATTGGTATTTACTTTTATGGTTTAAGCGCTATTAATTTAATTCAAATGGGGTTAGGGCAAGGTTCGATTCCCGTGGGCTTTACTATGCAAAAACCATGCGACAAGGAGAGTGTTTATGGATTTGTCGGGTAATAGATTTATTATTTCAAACCAATCGTTTTTTTTTATAAAATAGGTGTTTATTAAACCAAAATTTAAGCTTTCGTGAGGTGTTGTTATTGTAAAAACTTGTAATTTACGCAAGTTTTGATAATTTATGCCTTGCAGTGGAGTAGATCATTTAAATGTTTTTAATTGGTTGCTTAATGATTCTAAAAATGCTTAGTCGTGTTTAAATAGTAAATACGATTTTTGGTCCCTTACATGGGACCTTGCCTTCGGAAAATACGATTTTCTTGATATTGTTATATACTTTTATGGTCTATGCGTTCTCAATTTAATTCAAATAAGGTAATGAAAAGGCTCGACTCCATTGGGCTCCACCATGAAAAAATCATCTTATATAGTTAAATAACCTCGTAAAAAAGGTAAAAACTATGTATCTTACCAAGAAGCAAAAACTTACTCGTGGAATGAATATTTTTACGCAAGAGTTGTTTGAAAAGTATACATACACTGCTTTGCAGTTAGCTAAGAAATAATTAGCTTTGTTTAAAATGATTATAAAAAAAAGGGAAATTTTAATTTCCCTTTTTAAATTTTATCTATTTATTATAATAGTTTGTTCCTCCTTGGAAGAATCAGAAATCATAGCAATTAATAATGGCCCATTAGGTATTTTTTTCATATCAATAACACCTTTAGCGTCCTTCGGAGTAAAAGTATAAATGAGTTCTCCTAATACATTATAAAAGTTAAATTTTAAATTCTCATTAAGCGCTAATGGATTCAATACTTCATATTGAAGTTGGTCCCCTGTTAATGGATTTGGGAAAAAACTAGTTGTAACTTTAGCTGACATTATAAAATCTAAACCACTTTTATTAAAAGGAGTTGGACCGCTGCAAACACCATCAACTACATTAGAACCATACTTTATAGTTATTTTAGATGAAGCTTTGTAATATGGGCTTACTGTGTCTGGTTGATACGCTTCAATTACAAATGTATCTGTACCTTGAACATGACAATTTAAAACAACTGTTGGCCATTCTGTTGGAATTAAATTTGTAAAATCACCTATTACAACTTCCTCATCATTTTCAGCACAATGTGCAACTAATTGAAATGTATCTAGTGAAACATAGACTGGTGCCCCATAGAAAAGGAATCTGCCTTGAGGTAAGTTTGTTGGAATTGCAGTTGCTAAACCAGAACAACATTGCGCTTTAACTCGCACAGGTGGAGTTCCTTCCAAATAATAGTAATTATAAAGAGTACAAGGGTCTGCTGAACTCCAAGTTTGAAATGTTGAAAGACAAGCAGATGCCCCACAAGTAGTGCCACTTGTTTGTAGGCACATAAAATACTTTTTCTTTTTATTTGGTGCTGATTGTAAAGTAATTATAAATAGACCAAATAATAAGATGCAGGTAAGAAATCTATTTTTCATAATTTTGAAATTGTTTTAGAAGATAAATAATTATTGTAATTTATAAGTAAACTACAATTTAGATAATTAGATTCATTTTTAATTACTGACTTGTTAATTTGTATGTTCATATATTATATATTTAAAAGTTAAAACTATAATTAATAAACCAATAAGCTGTAATCTTGATTTAAATTTCTTCTTGAATTCAAACTAAAAATTAAAATTTAATAAAACCTAGACTTTTTTTATTTACTTTATAAATAGCTAATATTTAATAGATTAAATATTTAAAATTTCTCTAAATTATTGTATAATCTTATTTTATATTTAAAGTTTAAAGTTAACATTCTATATTTAAACACTTTAAATTCACTTTAATCTAATTATCAAATATAGTTTCTCGTCTATCGCTGCTCAATGCACACAAGTATTTTTTAATAAATTAAATGTTCAATTATTCTTGGTGAGCAATTCAACATATCAAAGATTAGATACTTTTTTAACTTAAAAAAGAGTAGAACTACCTAATTTTTTTGCGTAGTTCTACGCAAGAGAAAGAGGGATTCGAACCTCCTGTAAATTTTAAAATAGAATAGCTCTTCATTCCTTCTGTTCAAAAATAGGAGAGAATACTTGGAAATTCAAGTTTAATTTGGAGTACAAAATAGAGACTTTTTGATTTTATAATTACTGATTTAAAAGAAACCTCGATGTTATGAATATTCCTGATACTATTTCGAAGAGGCTGTTCTCGTTGACAGGAATTGGTTTTTTGAGATGAAGTTTTTTTTTGGTGCCACGATGGAAGCTCTTTGAGCGGGCTCAAAGAAATCACCCTCTGTGGTAAAAAAAATAAGTCACGAAAAAATTTTTTGTAAAAAAATAAATTCCTGTCGCGACTAGATTTTTTACGAGCAAGCTCGTGAGAATGCCTTCGGCTTAGTTGTATACTTTTTGATCACCAGTATTAGCATTGATGCATTAATAATCAATTAAAGAATCAAAAATGCAAACCACGAAGTAGCAGCGAAGCTAAAGTAAGAGAGGAAGGAGCGAAGGCACTTGTGAAGGGGAATGCCCCAATTTTAGGGGTAATGCTAAGAGTAATGATTTGTTGGTGAACTTTTCTCTTGCGCAGCAAAAAACACCAACAATGGGACAGAGAGAAAACCAAGTATGGAACCTATTTAGGTCAAAACTAAACTTGACAATTAGTCATATAATCAATTGGTCGTTTTTTTTGGCAAACTCATTGCATTCACACCTCCTATAAATCATTTTAATTAATATCTTTGTACCTTTATGATCAACAGTATCCTTAAAAGCTTTACCAAATTACTAGGCGGCAGCAAGAGCGAGAAAGACGTTCAGCAAATGCGCCCTGCCATTGCTTTAATCAACGAATTTTACAATTCCTATAATGCCCTTAGTAACGATGAGTTAAGAGCCAAAACAATTGAATTTAAATCGCGCATAGCCGAAGATTTAAAAGAGATAGAAGATAGAATAAACGCCATTAAGTCAGAAATAGTTGAATTGCCATCAGAAGACGTGGTAGAAAAAGATCAGCTCTATGCCGAAATAGATAAACTCGAAAAAGAATCCGATCAAGTGTTAGAGAAGGCTTTGTTGGCAATATTGCCCGAAGCTTTTGCGGTCGTTAAACAAACTGCCAAACGCTTAAGCGATAACGAACAAATTGAAGTGAGCGCCACTGAGATGGACCGCGAGCTAGCCAAGACAAAAGATTTTGTAAGCATTAAAGGCGATAAAGCCTATTACGCCAATCAGTGGGATGCTGCTGGTGGTTTGGTAAAATGGAACATGGTGCATTACGATGTGCAGTTAATTGGTGGCATGGTTTTACACCAAGGTAAAATTGCCGAGATGGGTACTGGTGAGGGTAAAACCCTTGTATCTACCTTGCCGGCTTATCTCAACGCCCTGGCTGGTAAAGGGGTTCACATTGTTACAGTGAATGATTACTTGGCGCGAAGAGATGCTGAGTGGAATGGTCCTTTGTTCCAATTCCATGGCTTATCTGTCGATTGTATCGATTACCACCGCCCGAACAGCGATGAGCGCAGAAAGGCTTACACTTCGGACATCATATACGGCACCAACAACGAATTTGGTTTCGATTATCTAAGAGATAACATGAGCCATACGCCCGAAGAATTGGTGCAACGCAAACACCATTTCGCGATGGTCGATGAGGTCGATTCAGTATTAATTGACGATGCCCGTACCCCTTTGATTATTTCTGGTCCGGTGCCTAGAGGCGATGTGCAAGAATACACCAACTTAAAATCTAGAATCGAAAAATTAGTAGAGGCTCAGAAAAAAGCAGTGAATACCTTTTTGAACGATGCGAAGAAATTAATTGAAGCCGGCAATACAGGCGATAAAGAAGGCATGGGCGGTTTGGCTTTATTGAGAGCTTTCAGAGGTTTACCAAAGAGCAAAGCCCTCATTAAGTTTTTGAGCGAACAAGGTATGAAAGCTGTTTTGCAAAAAACAGAAAATTATTATTTGCAAGATCAACAAAGAGAAATGCCGAAGGCCGATGCCGAATTGTATTTTGTAATTGATGAGAAAACCAACCAAGTAGAATTAACCGATAAGGGGATTGAAATGATTACCCAATCAGGCGAAGAAAAAGATTTCTTTATTATACCAGATGTGGGCAGTGAGATTGCCGATATCGAAAAAATGAATTTAGCACCTGCCGAGAAAACCGAGCGCAAAGAAGAATTGATGCGCAACTTCTCTATAAAATCAGAGCGTATTCACTCTATCAATCAATTGTTAAAAGCTTATACCTTATTCGAAAAAGACATTGAATATATCTTGGCCGATGGCAAAGTGAAAATTGTAGATGAGCAAACGGGTCGTGTGTTAGAAGGCAGAAGATACAGCGATGGTTTACACCAAGAGATAGAGGCAAAAGAAAATGTGAAGGTAGAAGCAGCAACCCAAACTTTTGCAACCATTACCTTGCAAAACTATTTCAGAATGTACCACAAGTTGGCGGGTATGACCGGCACTGCCGAAACAGAAGCAGGTGAGTTCTGGGAAATTTATAAATTAGATGTAGTCGTTATTCCTACCAATCGCGACATAGCGCGTAAGGACATGGAAGACCAAATCTATAAAACCAAACGCGAAAAATACAATGCGGTCATCGAAGAGGTTGTGAAATTGACTGCTGCAGGTCGCCCAGTACTAGTGGGTACCACATCGGTAGAAATCTCAGAATTGTTGTCTAGGATGTTGAAATTAAGAAACATCAAACACAATGTATTGAACGCAAAACAAAATCAGCGTGAGGCCGAAGTAGTTGCAGAAGCAGGTCAACCATCGGCCGTCACCATTGCTACGAACATGGCGGGTAGGGGTACGGATATCAAGATTGGCGATGCGGTAAAACAAGCAGGTGGTTTGGCCATCGTTGGTACCGAGCGCCACGATTCAAGAAGGGTGGATAGACAGTTAAGAGGTCGCGCGGGTAGACAAGGTGATCCAGGTTCATCTTTATTCTTTGTATCATTAGAAGATGATTTGATGCGTAAATTTGGTAGCGATAGGGCTTCTAAATTAATGGATCGTTTTGGTTACAAAGAAGGCGAAGTGATTCAGCATTCGTTGATGAGTAAAACCATTGAGCGAAGTCAGAAGAAAGTAGAGCAAAATAATTTCGGTATGCGTAAGCGATTATTGGAATATGATGATGTGATGAACAAGCAAAGAACTGTGATTTACAAACGCAGAAGAAATGCATTGTTTGGCGATCGTTTGGCATTGGATTTACAAAACATGTTATCCGACTGGTGCGATGAAAAAGTGGGCTTGGCAAAAGCTGATGATGACTACGATGCCTTGTCATTGGAATTGGCTTTAGAATTTGCAATTGAAATTCCATTTACGCAAGAAGAATTTAAGAACGGAAAAGTGGAGCCATTGGCAGATAAATTATACGAAACTTTACAAGAAGCCTATAACCACAGACAGCAACAACTGCGTGAAACCGCCATGCCAGTTTTGAGCAAAATATATGCACAAGAAGGGTCGAAAGTCGGTTATGTGATGGTGCCTTTTTCAGATGGTATTAAAAACTTTGGTATTCCGATTGACTTAGCGAAAGCAGTTGAATCGAAAGGACAACAATTGAATTTAGAATACGAAAAGAATATTTGTTTAGAGACATTAGACGATGAGTGGAAAGACCATTTAAGAGAATTAGATGAATTGAAACAATCGGCTAATAATGCGACTTATGAGCAAAAAGATCCTTTGTTGATTTACAAAATCGAATCGTTTAAATTGTACCAAAGCATGGTTTCAAGAATGAATGAAAAGATTTTGGCCATGTTGTTCAAAGCGAAGATAGCAGTAGAAGAAGATAGCAAAGTAAAACAAGCGGCTCAACCGCAAAGAACCGACATGAGTAAAATGAAATTAACCCGTACCGATGAGTTGGCCGGGCCAACAGGTATGCCGGGTATGACTGATAGCGATGATGAGGGTATGAAAATGAGCAGAGCGGATAGAAGAAAAATGGAACGCGACACTAAAAAACAAAAATAAAATCATGCGCACAAAAGGATTATTTTTAATTATTGCTTTGTTCGCTTTTTGCGAAGCCAAATCACAAGGTATTATTACTATTGTAAAACCTGTGGGTTTAGATGGTTTGATATGGAGCCGTTCGGCTGCACGTAAACATCCTGATGCGAAGATGGATGGATATCATATTTTAATTTTCAGAGGCGATAACCGCAACAAGGCCGAGGGTCAGAAAGCCAAGTACGATGCCATGTACAGACAGTACAGCGAAGTGGTATGGGAAGAACCCAACTTTAAAGTCTATGTGGGTTTGTTCAAAAACAGAATGGAGTGTATGGGTTTATTCAACGAGTTGAAAGACCAGTTTCAAACGGCCATCATTGTGAAGGACAAAATCATGTATCCGCCTTTAAACTAATTTGATAATTTGGTGGTTTGATAATTTGATAATGAAACACCATGCTTAATTATGAGTTGACGTTTTTTATCAATGCAATTTTATTATTTCGATGTTAATCGACTGCTAGTCGTAAACACATGTGCTCATCGAAGAATTAATTTAAATAAATATGTGTTTTTTAAGACAAAATCTAGTTAATTTGACTTAAAGGATACTTCTTTCAAGAACCTACGAAAGTCCAAATGCATCTTAGTAATTATCATTTGCATTAGTTTGTTATAATAGACGCTTTGTTATGTTCAAATTTTAATTTGCAAGCCTTTTTTTCATGGTAAAAAACGCTTTTTTTGATACTTGGATTTTTCTTTAATGGCATCAATTCTACTACGCTGTGTGTTAAAAAAAGATATTTGACATACTAAAGCCAATAAAGAGGTTAGAGGTTCTGTACTCGCAAAAGCATTACCAAATTACCAAATTATCAAATCAACATATTGCTTAATCAATATAACCCCAGTGCTTCAATTTCAAATCGTCTTTGCGCCAGTTTTCTTCTACTTTTACCCTTAGATCGAGGAATACTTTTTTCTGAACGAAGGCTTCGATGTCTTTACGGGCTTCGGTGCCTATGCGTTTAATGCCTTCTCCATTTTTGCCAATGATAATGCCCTTTTGTGAATCGCGCTCAACAATAATGAAGGCGTATATTTTATCGATTTTAGGTTCCTCTTTATAGTCATGCACTATCACTTCGGTGCTATAAGGAATTTCTTGCTCGTAGTGCTTAAATATTTTCTCGCGTATCATCTCCGAAACAAAGAAACGGGTATTGCGATCGGTCAGTTGGTCCTTAGGAAAATAAGCCTCGTGTTCGGGCAAATAATTGGCCATCGTTTTAATCAAAGATTCAACGTTCAAGCCTGTAAGAATAGAGAGGGCAAATACCTCCACAGGTTTTATTTTCTCTTTTAAATCGGTCATTACCTCCACTACTTTTTCGGGTGTAGAAAGGTCAACTTTGTTGACTATTAATATGACCGGACAAGTGGCTTTTGCGATGAGCGCCAAATGGTCTTCGGTAAGGTCGGCATTGGTTACATCGACTAGTACAATGAGCAAATCTGCGTCGTCAACACTTTCTTTTACTGCGGTCATCATGCTATCGTGCAGCTTGTAGGCTGGGTCGATAATGCCTGGGGTGTCGGATAGTATCAATTGGTATTCATCTGTATTGATAATGCCTTTGATACGGTGACGGGTGGTACTTGCTTTGGGTGTGATGATGCTCAATTGCTCGCCTATCAAGGCATTGCTCAAGGTGCTTTTGCCAGCGTTTGGCTTGCCTATAATGTTTACAAATCCTGCTTTATGGGACATGGGTTGTTTTTGGTTTTTTTAATTTTTTATATTCGTCCGGGTCATGATAAATCATCACCTTATTTTCTGTCTGTCATCCTGAGCCTGTCGAAGGATGTCTATATTTTATTGGCCAGCTGGCCGCAGGCTGCGTCAATGTCTTTGCCTCTGCTTCGGCGTATGTTTACGACGATGCCTTTGGCTTCTACACGTTCGGCAAATTGGGCTATTTTGTCTTTGTCACTGCTTTTATAATCGGCTAAATCAATGGCGTTGTATTCTATTAAATTTACTTTGCAATGCACCTTCTTGGCAAATTTAATTAACTCATCGGCCTCTGCTGTGCCATCGTTGGTGTCGTTCATCACTGCATATTCCAAGGTAATTTTATTGCGGGTTTTTCTGTAAAAATATTGCAGGGCTTCGGTTAAATCTTCTAAAGGATTCGAATCATTAATCGGCATAATGGCACTGCGTTTTTCGTTGGTAGCAGCGTGTAATGATAGGGCTAAATTAAAGCGTACTTCATCGTCAGCCAATTTTTTTATCATCTTGGCAATGCCTGCGGTAGATACTGTAATGCGGTGTGGCGACATGCCCAGGCCTTCAGGTGAAGTGATTTTATCGATGCTGCTCAACACATTATTGTAATTCAATAATGGTTCGCCCATGCCCATGAATACAATATTGGTAAGTGGTATGTTATACGTTTTAAGTGCCAATTGATGAATTAATAACACTTGGTCGTAAATTTCTGAAGCTTCTAAATTGCGCATGCGTTTTAGAAAACCCGTTGCGCAAAATTTACAACTTAAACTACAACCTACTTGACTGCTGACACAGGCGGTCATTCTTTTTTCGGTAGGAATTAAGACCCCTTCTACAATGGCGTCATCGTGGAGTTTGAGTGCTAATTTAATGGTGCCGTCGGTGCTGGTTTGGGTCGCGTAAATGCTCACCAAATGCAGGGTGTAGTTGTCGTTCAACCAATTTCTAAATTCCAACGAAAGGTTGGTCATTTCATCGAAGGATCGGGCGCCTTTTTTCCAAAGCCATTCATGCACTTGTTTCGCACGGAATGCTTTCTGTCCAGCGGTCTCAAATTGTGTAATGAGCTCGGCAATAGGAATGCTGCGTATGTCTATTTTATCTGCCAATTTTAGGTGCAAAGGTAGTTAATTCTAGGCATATAGTTGGCTCTATTCTTACATGAACCGAAGCTTTAGATTCCAAAGTAATGGCTGCCTTTATAGGGCACCTACTTTAAAATAATGGAATAATTTACCAAGCGATACAGTGTTTAGAAGCACAGTAATTAAACCAAGAAAAACCGCATACCTACTTCTTCGGCCCCTTGATCTGTTTTGGTATTGTCACCTATCATGGCGCAGGACTCTCCCTTGCTATTAAACAGGTTCAGGGCATGGTAAAAAATAGAGGAGTGTGGTTTCTCTACACCTACTTCTTCTGAAGTAATAATGTGTTGAAAGTAAGTTTCCAATTTTAACTTTTTCATTTTTTGCAATTGTATTTGGGTGGTTAAATCGGTAATAATCCCCAAGGCAATTCCCCGCTTGTTCAACTGTTTTATTAATTTAATGGCTTCGGGAAAAATTTGCATTTCCGATAAAAAATGCTGCCAATATATTTTTTCAAACTGCAGTGCATCCGAATAACGGGTATAGTTATTCAGTGCTTGAATCATTTCTTTAAAATACAATAAACGGCTATGCGAAGCAGCTTGTCCATGTAAGCGGTGGTTAATAACTTTGCGGGCTTCGCGGTAAAAATTGTTTGCGGTGTCTAGGTCAATATCATGATCATAAGCAAACTTTGTCAAGGTGGCTTCTAAGGCAACTTTGTGCGCAGGGTCATAGGCATATAAGGTGTTATCCAAATCGAAGAATACCACTTCAAAATGCTTAAGGTCTTTGATGTTTGGGAATGTAGGCAAACCTTAAAATGATTTTGCAATATTGATAAAATCGCGAGAAGCCAGAGCGGCTCCACCAATTAAGGCGCCATCAATATCAGATTGAGAGAAAAGTTCTTTTGCATTATCTGGTTTCACACTGCCACCATATAGAATAGAAATACCTTGTGCGATGTTCTCATCAAATAATCTAGTCAATACTAAACGGATGTGTTTGTGCATTTCGTTGGCTTGATCAGATGAAGCTGTAACACCAGTGCCAATGGCCCAAACAGGTTCGTAAGCAATAATACATTTTGCAATATCAGCATGACTTAATCCTTTCAAAGCATGTAATTGATCTTCAATAATCGAATAATGTTGATTGGTTTCGCGTTCGGTTAAAGTTTCGCCAATGCAGTATACTGGTACAATGTTGTTTTTTAAGGCGATGACAATTTTTGCAGCGCAGCTATCATTGGTTTCGTTGTAATATTGTCTGCGTTCGCTATGGCCAACTAAAGTGTATTGAATGCCAATAGAAGTTAACATGCTTGCAGATACTTCGCCAGTATAGGCACCTTGCTCGAATTGGTTAATGTTTTGAGCTCCTACACCGATGTTAGAACCTTCCAATTGTTTGGCAAGACTCTGTAAATGAATGTAAGGTGGAAAGATTAAAAGTTGAGCACCATTCATTAATTCTGTATCGGCCATGGTTCTGATTTCATGGGCCAATCCTTGACCTTCACCGAAGGTTTTGTGCATTTTCCAATTGCCAGCGGCTATTTTTTTTCTATTCGTCATAATTTTATTTTTCCCAGGTTCTGTAATTTTTTTCTTTTGCAAATATAGTTTCTAAAATGGCTTTGTCCATTTCTGATAATCTAAGCCTT
>CANMBF010000033.1 GCA_947496065.1 Bacteroidota bacterium | reverse complement strand
TTTGGCGCCATTATGACCGTAAAATACGGCAACAAAAATTTTATTCCCAATGATAAACCCCTCATCAATATACGCTGGGCCAATTTATCTTTAATGGTATTGATTTTAATAACAGCAGCTTTGCTGGGAGCTTTTACGAAAAATAATTTTCCCCAATTGTCCGAACCTGTAAGATTATTTGAAAACACCTACCGCATGGGTACCATGGTTTTTGGCGGGGGTAACGTATTATTCTCAATGATATTAACGGAATTTGTAGAGTTTAAACAAAAACAATATCTTACCATCGAGGAGTTTAATACTGGATTAGGATTATTGCAAGCCGTGCCTGGACCAACCTTTACGATGGCCACTTTTGCGAATGGTATTGCCATGAAAAAAATGGGCTATGGATTGTTTGGCCAATTATTAGGTTGCGGCATTGGTACTATTGCTGTTTTTTTACCAGGTACATTATTGATATTTTTTGTTTATCCTTTGTGGAGCCAGATAAAATTATATCCCATTGTCTACCGATCACTCGATGGGATAATAGCAGTGGCGATTGGCTTGGTATGGGCTGCAGCAGTCTTCATGATTATGCCTTATCTGCACCAGTATATCTCTCATACGAGGGCTCCAATGATTAATTTAACGGAAACTTTAATAGTTTTAATTTTTACAATTGTATATTTGCGTTATATAAAATTACCTTCCTTTATAATCGTTACTGTAACTATTTTGGCTGGTGTTTTGTTATAATGTATTAGCCTATGAAGAAAGTCTTGTTCATCCTTATCGTTTTTATTGGTTCGGGGGTTAATGCCCAAACGAGCAGAGATAGTAATTTAATCCAATTCACTGGGATGTTGTTATCAGCCGATAGTTTATTTGTCATCCCATTTGCAAATATTTCTGTTGTTGGTAAACCCTATGGCACCTACTCTAGTCTTGAAGGTTATTTTTCTTTTGTGGCTCGTAAAGGCGATACCATTGCATTTTCCCATGTAGAATTTAAGACAGCCTATTTTACCATACCCTATTCACTCAAAGGGTATAAATATTCAATAGTTAAATTAATGACTTTTGATACCATTTATTTATCCGGCACGCGGGTAATGCCTATGCCCAATCGCGCTACCTTTGATTATGCTTTTGTCACCAAAGATATTCCTGATGATGATTTTGAGCGCGCTAAAAATAATTTGGAATTAGAGGCCATGAAAGAACGCGCTTATAAGATGGACAATGATGCTTCGGAAGCCTACAGAGCTGTTTTAAGAACGCAGATGCAAAAATCATACTATGCAGGCGGACAAATTCCACCGATGAATATTTTGAACCCATTTGCCTGGGCGCAATTTTTTGAATCATGGAAGCGTGGCGATTTTAAAACCAAGAAAAAGCGTTAATTTTAATTTCTTTTATGAGGGGCATATTGAGTTATTAGTAATTGCGCTATTAGTTATTGGGTTATTAGGTTAATTGTTATTAAGGTTGGGATAATAGTTGATAAGCGTTCATAACCTTTCATTAAATTCTGCTGTAGTTGCTTCGCTATTCAAATTTAATTTCGCAAATTTGAAACTTCAATCATGAAAAAGTTTTTAATTGTATTAGCGGTCCTTCTTGTTGCAGCAGCTGGATATTTGGCTTGGCTTAAATTTTCGCCCGATAAATTTACCGATGGTTTCTATTTAATTCCCAACGATGCCGTCATGGTGATAGAAACCGAAGATCCCATTAACAGTTGGAAAACTTTTAGCACGAGCAATCTTTGGTTAGGGCTTAAAACCTTTCCGGCCTTTTCCGAAATTACGAAGAATGCCGATTTGCTAGATGAAGTAGTCAATGAAAATCAACAGATATTTTCTCTGATTGGTCAACGCCATTTGCTAATTTCGGTGCACATGACAAAAGCCAAAGACTACGATTTTGTATACTATGCCGACATGGCCCAAGCTTCGAAATCGGATGTTTTGAAGAGCAGCTTGTTGTCGCTTGTTGGCACTTTTGGATATCAGCGCACCGAGCGCACTTATATGAATACTGAGGTGAATGAGTTTTTTGATAAAGCCACAAGAGAGACTTTGTCCATCGCTTTCGTTAATAATTATTTAGTTTGTACCTACAACAAAGCCTTAATCGACAAGGTCATCTGCGCTTCGCAAACGCCCGAAAACCAATTGGGCACCAATACCAGGTTTACTGAAACCAATCAACTCACCACTGCCGATGGCTTGTGCCGTGTGCTAATTAATTACAAATATTTTCATGAATACATGGGTATTTACATGGAAGATGTTAGCAACTTAAAAGACTTGTTTAGCAGTTTACATTACACTGGTTTCGACTGCTCATTAAAAGATGATTTATTCATGGCCGATGGTTATACCTTGGTGAATGATAGTGTGAGTTCTTATTTGCAAGCCTTGTCAATTTCGGGTAAATCTGAAAATAATTCTGCCTCCGTTTTATCAGGCAAATCTTCCTTTTATTTAAGCATGGGCTTCAATGATTTTAATGGTTTTTATTCGAACTTAAACACCATTTGGCAAAAAGACCAAACAGCCTACACCGCACAAATGGCGAGTATGCGCAAGATTGAAAAATTAATAGGCATTAATTTACAAAAGAATTTATTCGACTGGATGGGCAATGAAATTGGCTTAGCACAATACGAAACCGATAAATTAATTGGCAACAAAGTAAGCAATATTATGGCCATTAAAGCCAAGAACATTGATGATGCTAAAACCAATTTGGCCTTTATCGAAAAGCAAGTGCGCAAAAGAACGCCACTTAAATTTCAGGACATAGATTACAATGGTTACCCAATCAAATACATGGAAGTAAAAGGTTTGTTTAAATCTTTCCTTGGAAAATTATTTACTAAATTTGATAAACCATATTACACCATTCTTGGTGACTATGTCGTAATGAGCGATGATCCCCGCACTTTACTATTGACTGTAGATGACTTTATTCAACAGAATACTTTAGCAAACAACGATACCTACCGCGACTTTAGAGAACATTTTCCAAATGAAACCAGTTTGTTTACTTATATCAGTCCTGATAGACACTTCGCCAATTTTAAAGGGTATTTGAATCCTGAAAGTTGGAACAGCACGCAGAAAAATCAGCAATATGTTCGCAGTTTTACGCATGTGGGCTTAAGTTTAAGTGGCGATAAAGACCGTATGCGTTCGGTGTTCGGTACCTTTTATAAAGCCTATGTACCACCGGTTATGTCAACAGAAGATACCTCTAGTATCAATGATGATAAAGATACTTTGTCTGTTTTAGATTTGTTCATCATCAACCATTTTCAAGGCAACATGAACACTGTATATTACGACAATGGACAGGCGCATACGGTAACTGAAATGGATGGTACCATAGCAGATGGGGCCTTTATGGAGTATTACGAAAATGGCGTAATTAAAATAAAAGGTCGCTATAACAAAGGTCTAAGAAACGGTACTTGGAAATATTATAATCCCGATGGTTCTTACCAAAGCAAAGAGAAATATGAGAAGGGCGAGTTGAAAAAACAAAACCTCTTAGAACGCCTCTTCGGCAATGGCGATGATTAAGCTTGTTGCACTTTATTGGGAATAAGCCACAGATTCACAGATTCTTTTTTAATAAATAGAATTTAAATGGAAAATAATGGGGTTCTCATAAGAGCCTTTTATTTCGGGATATTTTGCTTTATTCAGAGAATTAAATTTGGCTTTCATCTGTGAATCTGTGGCGACTTAAAACACCTCACAGGTGTATTGCAAATAAGTTCCATGAATCCTATTTTTTCCCTCATTCCTTTTCTGTAATTTCGCATTTCATTTTAAACTTTGATTTCAAGACAATCCATAGACGCTGTAATTAACGCTGCTGCCATCGACGAGGTAGTAGGCGATTATATTGCCTTGAAAAAAAGAGGTGCCAACTTATTAGGTCGTTGCCCCTTTCACGACGAGAAATCGCCTTCGTTTACCGTATCACCTGCCAAAGGTATTTACAAGTGTTTTGGTTGTGGTAAGGCAGGCAATTCAGTGAGCTTTTTAATGGAGCACGATCATTTGTCGTTTACAGATGCGATTCGCAGATTGGCATTAAAATACCAAATTGTAATTGAAGAAGACAACGCCCAAACCAGCGATGAATATAACGAGCAACAGAAGGTACGCGATAGTTTATTGGTGGCTTTAGAGTTTGCTAAAAACTATTTTAAAACACAATTAAAAACTGAAGAAGGGCTGGTAGCTGGTGAAAATTATTTTAGAGAACGCGGCTATACCCAACAAACCATCGAAGAATTTGAATTGGGTTATTCACCACAAGGATGGGAAAGCTTGGTAAACGAAGCGACTAAAAACCAGTTCAACCTCGACTATTTTGTCAATGCTGGTTTAATCAAGAAAAATGAAGAGCGCGGCACCTATTTTGATATGTTCCGTCAGCGGGTTATTTTCCCTATTCACGATTTAACAGGCAAGGTAATCGCCTTTGGTGGACGCCAATTGGTAAAGGATGACAAGTCGCCCAAATACTTGAACTCGCCCGAAACAGAAGTATACCATAAGAGCAATGTATTGTATGGTATTTACCAATCTAAAAAAGGCATCAAGGCCTTGAACAATTGTTTCTTGGTGGAAGGTTATACCGATGTCATCACTTTGCACCAAGCAGGGGTTAAAAATGTGGTGGCTTCTTCAGGCACTTCATTGACCGAGGGTCAAATTAAACTCATCAAACGGTTTACTGAAAATGTAACCGTTTTATATGATGGCGATTCGGCAGGCATCAAGGCTTCGTTAAGAGGAATTGATTTATTATTGGCCCAAGGTTTAAATGTTAGAACCGTCAGTTTTCCCGAAGGCGAAGATCCCGATTCTTATTGTAAGCAATTAGGCGCCGAAGCTTTTACATTATTCTTAAAGGAGAAGTCAAGGGATTTTATATTATTTAAAATTGAGTTGCTCTTAACGGGTTTAGAAAACGACCCCATTAGGAAAACCGAAGTTGTTAAAAACTTAATGCAGAGTATCTCAGTGATACCAGATGCCTTAAAGCGCGCAGCCTATGCCCGAGAGTGTAGTAAATTGGTAGACATGGACGAGAAATTGCTCTTGTCTGAAATAAATAAAATTAGAAGAAAGAATGGAGAAGGTAATATGCCTTCCCATTTTGATGAAGAGATAAAGGACCTTTTGCAAACTAATTTGCCCGAGCCTAAAGTTTATGAAGCGGGCGAGGAACAAGAATTGGAATTAGTGCGTCTGTTAATACAAAATGGCAATGAGAAATTTACAGATGAAGCCACAGTGGCAGATTTTATTTTTAAAGAATTGCAAGAAGACGAAGCATTGAAAATTAGCAATGTACTTTACGATAGAATCATTAATGAAGTAAAACAGCACATCGAAGAGAACTTAAGTTTCGATGAACATTTTTTTACCAACCACATGGATGGCGATATTAGAAACTTGGCAGCAGATGTTTTATCTGATGTTGACAAATATGAGCTGAGTCCATTTTGGTTAGCAGGTGGTAAAGTCATTCCCACGCAAAAGGAAAATTATATTCGCAATTTGCAATCGGTGTTTTTGTTTTTGAAATTAAGCAAGGTAAACCGCCTTATCAAAAACAATCTTGAAGAATTCGCTAAGGCTTCCCATGCCGACGAAATTGAGCATTGCCAAGCATATAATATTCAATTGATAACGGTGCGCAATGCCATTGCTGGAATTATGGGCACCAGTTACAATGTCTTATAATCCATACAACGGGTTTTCATCTTCCTAACATTTTTATGTACGTTTGTACGCAATATGCACAAGCGTTTTAAAACATTTTTATTAGGTGTAATTTTTATATTAGGTGCACCATCTGCAAAGGCACAAAGGGTGTATTACCCCATCGGCAGTTTGGGGGACTATTTGAGCTTTAAAAATGCCGTTGTCGGGTGGGGTGGCGGCAGGGTCGGAGCAATGCAAGATCAAGATTATTACAGAAGCTTAAGTTTTAAATATGATGATACTGGTAAAATTAAGACGATCGATATTGAAACAAAAATTTACATCGATGATGCTCCTTTTAAGGACCATATACCCAAAGATTACCTAAGCATTGATAATTTAAAGGTAAAGAGTAAAAAGCCATTGAATGTTTTTTATGAATATCCCAATGCATTTTTAGCGAAGAAAGAAGCCGATTATGTTTTGGTGGTGAATCCCGTTTTAAATGTATGGGGTGCCAAAGAAAGTGCCAGTAGCAGAACTTTGTATCAAAATTCAAGAGGAGCCGAAGTATGGGGAAATATAGGCGGTAAACAAAGAGGGGTAGGGTTCTATACCTATTTTACCGATAACCAAATGGCCATGCCTACGCAGTACAATCAATTACCCGATTCATTGAATTATGTGCCCAGCGAATTGTTTTACAAAAAATTTAAAACAGGTTCGGCCGTCGATTTTTTTCAAGCGCGTGGCTATGTTACATTTAATGCCGCTAACCAACACATCAATTTTAAATTTGGTCATGACCGCAATAAAATAGGGCAGGGCTACCGCTCTTTAATTTTAAGCGACTTTGCACCACAGTATTTGTTTTTAAAAATCAATACCAAAGTGGGCCGTGTGCATTATCAAAATTTGTTTACCCAGTTTACAGACAATGGTCAGATACTCGGAAATACTTTGTTCGGCAAAAAGTACGCTGCCTTTCACCGCTTGAGTGTTGACATTACACACAATTTGAATATAGGTGTAAATGAGATGGTGGTGTTCGATCGGCACGATTCTACACAAGCCAATCAATTCGATTTTAATTATTTAAATCCCGTTATTTTTTACAGAGCGGTTGAATCGAGTTTGGGCAGTCGCGATAACAGTTTACTGGCTTTAGATTTTAATTGGACCTTAAGAAACCGTTATTTGTTTTATGGTCAGTTTTTACTTGATGAATTTAAGTTGAGTGAGTTGAAAAATAATAAATACTGGTGGGGCAATAAATACGGCTATCAAATAGGTGCAAGGGCATTTAATTTAATGCGCATCAAAGGTTTAGATGTATTGTTAGAATACAATAGATTGCGACCGTATACCTACAGCCATTACAGAACAACCCAAAGTTATTCGCATTTCAATCAACCCTTGGCCCATCCTTTGGGCGCTAATTTTGGAGAAGGTGTTTTAGAAGTTAAATACAATTTGAAAAAATGGTTCATTACTATCACAGGTATTTATGCTAAACGCGGCATGGATTCGAGTTTATTGGGCCGCAATTATGGTGGCAATATTTTAAGGAGTTACGAAACCCGCGTGACCAGTAATAATTCAAAAATGTTTATGGGCAATACCCAAAACTTAATCATTGGCGAAGTTTTAATTTCTTATATGTTAAAGCACAATTTGTTTATCGACTTGCGTTACAATTACCGTTCGGCTGGTACACAAAACAATAGCTTCTATGGTTTTGGCATGCGTTTAAATTGCAATGTCCGTCAAGAAAATTTTTAAAACCTATGACAATTAAGTTTGCTTTAAATTAAACCATGGGGTTATCTTCGCACTTTAACCCTTTATGGAATTAGCACTCATTCTCATTTTTATATTAGGCTATGCGGCCATTGCTTTCGAGCACAGCATACACATTAACAAAACGGCCACTGCCATTGTTGTGGGCGCTTTGATGTGGGCCGTTTGGGCTTTGGGTGCGCATTTCCACATCGATGCCATCAACGAAGAATTGAACCACGAATTGGCAAGCACTTCACAAATTTTGTTTTTCTTAATGGGGGCCATGACCATCGTAGAATTAATAGATGCCCACGAAGGATTTAAAATTATCACGAACAGAATTACCACCAAGGATACCAGAAAATTACTATGGATTGTGTCCATCATTACCTTTTTTCTTTCGGCCTTACTCGATAATTTAACTACGGCCATTGTGATGGTTTCGCTCTTAAGAAAATTAGTACACGACAAAGAGCAACGTTTGTTTTTTGCGGGCATGGTGATCATCGCTGCCAACGCTGGTGGTGCATGGTCGCCCATAGGCGATGTAACCACTACCATGCTTTGGATAGGTGGGCAGATAAGCAGCACGAACATCATTAAAATGTTGTTTATTCCTTCCTTGGTTTGTTTAATTGTGCCATTAATTGTCATTAGTTTTAGATTAAAAGGTACTGTTAAAAGCGATAAAATAGATTTAGAAAAAGCAGAAAAAACCGAGCGTATTAAGGGCAGTAAATTGATGTTAGTAATTGGATTGTTAGGCTTGTTATTTGTCCCTGCCTTTAAAACCATCACGCACTTGCCACCATATATGGGAATGCTTTTAAGTCTTGGTATCATTTGGATTGTTTCAGAAATTTTGCACATCGATAAAACGGAGGAAGAGAAAAAACCATACACGGCTTTGCATGCTTTAACAAAAATTGATGTACCGAGTATCTTATTTTTCTTAGGTATTTTATTGGCCATTGGTGTTCTGCAAGGTATAGGTGTATTAGGCGGATTGGCTGTTTGGATGGACAATACCATAGGCAACAAAGATGCCATTGCCATTGCCATTGGTTTACTATCTTCTGTGGTTGATAACGTGCCCATCGTAGCAGCTACCATTAAAATGTATACCCTAGAAGCCCATCCAATGGATGCGAAATTATGGGAGTTCATTGCCTATGCTGCGGGTACTGGCGGTAGTTGTTTAATCATTGGTTCGGCAGCAGGTGTTGCAGTGATGGGCATTGAGAAAATAAATTTTATGTGGTACTTAAAAAAAATATCTTTCCTCGCGCTGATTGGTTATTTAGCAGGAGCGGCAGTTTACATGGCCATGTATGGCTTAATGCACCACTAATCATTAAACTTTTATCCATTTCAATTGTCTTAACTTGCAAGTTGTTAATTTAACCATGAAATTTTTTGTACTTCTTTCTTTCTTTACCATTTTTACGATGCAAGCGCAAGACCTCAGTATCAAAGGTACTGTGTTGAATTCAAAGGGCGAACCAATTGCCAAAGCCAATATAGAATTGCGCAGGATGCGCGACTCATCTATTGTTGCATCTGCCTTTAGTAATGCGAAAGGCGAATTTGAATTGCTCGGACTCAACAGAGGATTTTATCAACTCGAAATAAGTTATGTGGGATACGAAACCAACAAATCCATGCAAAGGCTATTTGCCGACCTTGTCGTGCCGAAAATTGTATTGGCAGAAGCCATACAAGCTTTTAAAGGCACAAAGGTGGTAGGTGCAGCTAAACCAGTAACCCAAAATGGCGATACGTCTGAATACAAAGCAGCAGCTTATAAAACCAATCCTGATGCCAATGCCGAAGACCTGGTAAACAAAATGCCGGGTGTTACCAATACCAATGGCAAGGTGCAAGTGCAAGGCGAAGATGTTAAAACAGTGTTGGTAGACGGCAAGCCATTTTTTGGTGACGATCCAAGTGCGGTATTAAAAAACTTGCCTGCCGATGCCATCGATAAAGTCCAAGTGTTCGATGCCAAAAGTGTCCAAAGTCAATTCACAGGATTCGATGATGGCAATACATCTAAAACAATCAACATTATTACCAAGGCACAATATAAAAATGGTTTGTTTGGTAAAGTATACGGTGGCTATGGTTACGATAACAAATGGCGTGGAGGAGCGAGTATCAACTCGTTTAAAAATGAAAGAAAATTATCCTTCCTATTTAATTCCAATAACATCAACGAACAAAATTTTTCGGCCGATGATTTACTCGGTGTCATGAGCTCAACAGGTGGAAGTGGAGGCGGTGGCATGGGGGGGCAACGCGGCGGCGGCAGAGGTGGTAGTCCAGGAGGAGGTGGCGGTCCACAAAATTCATCGGACAATTTTTTAACGGCTTCACAAGGTGGTATTGTAACCACCCAAGCCTTCGGTTTAAATTATACCAACAAATGGAAAAAAGTTGAAATGACGGCCAGTTATTTTTTCAACTATAGCAAAGCCAATAGTGTGAGTAATTTATACCGAACTTATATCACTCAGCAATCTGAAGGGCTTACTTACGAGCAATTAAATACAACCACCAATAAAAACATTAACCAAAGATTTAATTTGAGATTGGATTGGAAAATCGATTCATTTAATTCGATCTTGTTTCAACCCCGTTTCTCCTACCAAGACAATAACAGCACCCAAAATATTGATGGTGCAAACGTTCAAAATAAAGTTAAACTTAGCAATGTCATCAATACATATATAGCGGTTCAAAATGGTTTTAATTTTAGTTCTCCTATTTTGTACCGACATTCCTTTCAAAAAAGAGGTAGAACACTTTCAGTAAATGCCACACCGGGTTATAACAAAAGCACAGGCACCAATAAAATTTATTCATTGAATCGTTTCATCGATACCTTTTCGAATGATACCTTGAACCAATTGTCAAATTTAAATAAGAACGGTTTAAGCATGTCGTCAAACATAACTTATAAAGATCCTTTGAACAAGCTTTTGCAATTGTCACTCAACTATACTGGCAATTTAAATTTGAACAATTCTGATAAGCAAACCAATCAATTCAATATTATAGAAAGGGCTTATAAAAACTTCGATTCTGCTCTTTCCAATACTTTTGAAAGTCAATACATCACCCATAGTGCTGGTGCAAGCATCAATTATAAAAAAGAAAAGGTGAGTTTTAATTTTGGGGGCAATTATCAAGTGGCACAATTGAGTGTCAACCGCACGTTCCCTGCACCTTTCAAAGATGCACGACAATTCAATAGTTTTTTGCCTACCGCCATGTTGCAATACAGAAAATCGCAAATGAAGAACATTCGTATTTTTTATAGAACCAGCAACAATGCCCCAAGCATTGATCAGTTGCAGGACATTCTCAACAACAATAATCCACTGCAATTAACCACAGGTAATTCGCAATTGAAACAAGATTTTCAGAACGCCTTGAATGTGCGTTACTCAACTGCTAATGCCAAAAAGAGTACTTCTTATTTTGCTTTTGTTGGTGGAACAGTAGCGAGTAATTACATTGCCAACAGTACATTTATTGCCAATAAAGATACGGTATTGAACGGTGTCTCATTAGCGCGTGGATCGCAATTAACCAAGCCTGTAAACTTACAAGGTTATTATAATATCCGTTCGTTTACCAATTACACGTTCGTTATTAAAAAAATAAAATCGAACATGAATGTGAACGCCTTTGGCAGCATGGTGCACACCCCAAGTTTAATCAATGGCAAAACCAATTTTTCAAAATCGAATACGATTGGAGGTGGCCTGTCCTTGTCGAGCAATATCAGTAAAAACCTCGACTTCACCATTTCATCTAATACCTCCTATAGCACCATTTCGAACAGCTTGCAGGTGCAATTAAATAGTCAGTATTTAAGTCAGAATTCTAAATTCAAAATACAGGCCATGCCATGGAAAGGCTTGGTATTGCAAACCGATATCAGCCATCAATTTTACAAAGGCTTGTCGCAATCGGTAAACACCAATTTTGCTTTGTGGAATGCTGGCATAGGTTATAAATTTTTAAAAGATAAACAGGCTGAATTCCGCTTGGTGGTGTTTGATTTATTAAAACAAAATACCAGTGTTTCAAGAAACACAACAGAGACCTATTATGAAGATGTGAAGACGACCATTCTGCAAAGGTATTTTATGTTGAACTTTACGTATAACATCAAATATTTTAAGCAAGCCAATTTGCCAAAGCCTGCTTTACCTGCCCCACCCGCAAGACCGAAACCTTAACGGATTAAATTATCAATAATGATGGCAGCACTAACCGCCGCATTTAATGATTCGGCATGTCCGATTCTTGGAATGGTGATTTGAAATTTTGCAGCACTTAAAAGTTCATCGCCAATACCATGCCCTTCGTTGCCTATCAAAATTAAACCCTTGGGTTGTGTTTTTAATTGATGGATGTTGTCTCCATTTAAAGTGGCTGCAATAATTGGTTGATTAAATTTTTGCGATACCTCTAAAATATCTTCGTACACCACTTTAACACGGGTAAAACTGCCCATGGTCGAATTAATGCACTTGGGGTTAAATACATCGGTACACGTTAGGCCGCAGACAATGGTTTTAATGCCATACCAATCGGCAATGCGAATAATGGTGCCCAAATTGCCGGGGTCTTGCAAATCGTCTAAAGCTATGGCAAAATCATGTTGAAAATCCGCAGCACTTAATTCCCATTTGGGAATATTTACCACTGCCAAAGCGCCTTGCGGCGTTTGGTGAACTGATAGTTGCTGCAATTCTTTTTCAGTGATTTCAACACAAGCCATAGGTTTTAAATCGAGTTTTGTTGCACTGAGCCATGCGCTTGTGCCATAGAGAGTGTCAATTTTAAATGGGCTTGTTAACAATTCTGCAATACTTTTTTCACCTTCTACTACAAATTGGCCATATTTTTGTCTTTGTTTTTTTAATTGCAAACTAACAATCAATTTAATATCGGCTTTTGTAATCATAGGGTTTGGATACTTTTGGTATTTTCAGCATTGTTCATCTCTGCGTGCAAAACTACCAAATTAGTACCCCCGGGACAATATTTGTTAGTAAAAAATAAAATTAAGAGTCAAGATGAGACCAATAACTTGTTCGTTGACCTTACTGCAAAGCTCGACAACGACCAAGCCACCTACATAAAACACAAGCCCAATCGCAAGATCTTAGGTCTCTTTAAATTTCACATGGGCATGTACCGTTTTGGTACCAGTATTAAAAATCCTTGGAAAAATGATTCCCTCAATTGGCGTCAGTATTTGCGCAGGATAGGCGAGGCCCCTGTGATTCTCGACACACTCGAAGTGGCTAAATCGGAAGTGAATCTCAGAAATTATTTATTCGGAAAAGGTTTTTACAATAGCACCATTACCCATCAAATAAAATATAAGAACAGAAAAGCAACTGTTACTTATTTTGTAAATCCACAAAAAGCGTATATCATCAACAAGGTTAATTTAGCGGCCGATGATGCTGAAATTGATGCCGTCTTAAATGATACCTTAGGTAATTCGCATCTCAAAAATGGGGCTATTTTAGATGTCGATAATATTGCACGCGAAAGAAATCGCCTTACCTTGGTTATGCGCAACAAAGGGTATTACGATTTTTCAAAAGATGTTTTTGATTTCGAACTCGATACCTTAAGGAGTGCAAATGGGGTGAACATCAATATTTCGGTGGCCAATAAAAGTGATGATGAGCGGTTTCAAAGAAAGAAGATTAGCCGGGTGCGTGTGGTCTTTCAAAACGATTCTGAAACCCAAGTGGAGCAAGGTGTAACGCGTTATGCGAACCTCGACTTTTATTTCAACGGCTATCCTGTGAAGCCTTATATATTGTCTCAAAAAATAACAGTGCGCCCGGGCGATTATTTCAGTCAGGATGAATTGGAAAACACCAACAACCGCCTCAGTGAATTGCCTATTTTTAAATTCATAGACATTGGCTTCAAAAATGATTTGAATGATACGGCCAATCAAATGGAGATGGTGATTACTCTAAAAACAGGTTTTCGACAGGCCTTTATTTTCGAGCCACAGGGACTTGTATCGCAGTTGAATAGAATCCAATCGGCCAATACCAGTAACTCTTATGGTATAGCGGCCAATGTGGGTTGGAGTCATAAAAACTTATTTAAAAATGCCGAACAATTAGACATTACATCTACCACGCGTTTCGAAACCCAGTTGTTAATTTTGAATGGCATACGCCAGCAGTCGACCCAACAAAGTATCAATGCATCTTTAAGTATACCGCGATCTGCATTCTTAAAACCGCTCGAGCATTGGCGCTATGTGCGCAGTATAAAAACGAATTTGAATTTATCTTTTCTGTATGAATTGAATCCAGATTATACTAGAAGGATCATGCCACTAACGTATCAATACCAGATTCAAACAAAGAAAAATTCCACATGGTTTTTAAATTTAATTGAGTTGTCTTACAGTCAGAATGATTTAAGAATTAATATTGCAGGTCAGAAAGATAGTGCTTTAATTTCGCGTTTGTTTGGGAACAACTTGGTAACCTCAACAGGCTTAAATTTTATTTACAATAACAAGAATACTGCCAGGGGGCGCAGTTTTTTTGTTATACGCACCAATGTAATAGAGTTTGGTGGTAATATTCACCGCACCATACGCAATTGGATTTCTACCGATAAACGCAGAGATACGTCCTATCAATTATTAGGCGTGAATTATTTTCAATACGCCAAATCAGAAATAGATGCGCGTTGCAGTACCTTGATTGATGAGAATAGTTCAACTTGTTTCCGTTTAAACGTGGGCATGGCTTATCCTTATGGCAACCAAAAAATATTATCGTTCGATAAATTATTTTTCATCGGTGGTAGCAACAGTTTAAGAGGCTGGCGCCCACGCACCATAGGGCCTGGTAGTTATAGCGACAACAATAGCAATTTTAGAATTGATAGGGCAGGGGATATTATTTTACAAGGCAATGCCGAATACCGATTCGATTTAATAGAAAAGGTGCTACAAGGCGCAGTGTTCTTCGATGGGGGCAATGTATGGTTGGCACGCAGCAGCTCTACCACCGACCCCCGAAAGGTGTTTAAGCCCAAGAATTTGTACAACGATTTAGCTTTGAACACAGGGGTAGGCTTTCGTTTCGATTTTCAGTTTTTCTTATTCCGATTAGATTGGGGTTGGCAGATTCACAATCCTGAATTAGACTTGGGCAAACGTTGGGTGATCAGTGATTTTGCGAGGAATCAATATTTCAACAAATACTCGGTTTTAAACTTTGGAATAGGCTATCCATTTTAATTTAAAATTCGGTTTGTTAATCTCAATTAAGATTTTATCTTTGCACTCCTTAAATGGTAGTCATAGCTCAGTTGGTTAGAGCATCGGTTTGTGGTACCGAGGGTCGTGGGTTCGAGCCCCATTGATTACCCCAAAGATTAAATTCTTTAAAAATTGAAAGCCCCAATTATTTGGGGCTTTTTTAATTTGTAGCATTTTATTAATTATTTACACCAATTGATTTTTTAATTTTTGGTTGAAATTAGTAGAATACGCATTTTAATTTAACTCTTTTAGAAATAAATTTAAAAAATAAATAGGGATGGATGGATATAATATTTCGAATATATTGATAGTAATAAGATGCATTTAAATTTATGGACTTATTTATGGCAAGTGTTTTACTTGTTCAATTCTGTAAATTGAATAAAATAATTTATTTATTTATTATTGTATACCCTGATACAATAAAGCTAATGCAATTAATAATTACCAATAAATTTAAGCGCCTACTAATTTTGATGGTTATGTTCATGTTGACACATGACTTGATTTCAATGTGAGATGAATGTAAGAAGGCATACTGCCATTTCACAATCAACCAAGACGGGCTCTGGAAAAGCCTACAAAGTATGAAAGCAAAAGGGGTATGCCGCACCGGCATACATACTAATACTCATTCCACTTTGTATAAATTCTCTAGATTTGTCTTGGGAACGCGGTTAGTGACTATTTAATATTTTTTTTATGACAAATGTATATTATATTCGTATATAAAATAATTATGTTTGGTAAAAAAACCATTACCTTATCCATATTTCTGGTTATTTGCCTTTATAGCTATAGCCAAAAGGATTACAGTAGGTGGTATTTTGGGTATAATTCAGGAATTAATTTCAATACCACCCCACCATCTTTTTTGACAGACGGCTTAGTGAATTCATTAGAAGGGTGCAGTAGTCTATGTGACACCAATGGTAATATTATCCTTTATTCTGACGGAACAAGATTCTGGAATAATAAGAATATAATTTGCAAAAATGGGAATGACGACCAATTTACCACTTACATTTCAAGTACAAGTGCCTGTGCCATACTAAAACACCCATCAATATCAAATGAATTATTTATATTTCATGCACCATATGCAGGCTATGAAAATTATGGATACAAATACAGCATTTATGATATTTCAAATGATACAATCAACCCCAAGTATTTATCATTAACAAATCCGAGTAGTGAGAAAATTGCAGTTATTGACCATCCTAATGGGGTTGATAAAATAATCACGATTAAACAACATAATAACAATTCTTATTACAGCTATGTACTGACCAAAAATGGGCTTAATACTTGCCCTGTCATTTCAAATTCTGGAAGTATTCAGGGGCCTAGTAATTCCAGTGGTAAAGGGTTTATGAAGTATTCATTTGATGGTAGTTATTTCGCAAATGCAATGATGGGTGATGTAGAAAAAATTCAGCTGTTTAAAGTTAAAAATATTGGGCAATTTGAATTGTTTAGGACAATTAGTACCGTTGACCAATTTGGATACGGCATTGAATATTCTCGTAATAATAAATTTATTTATTATACTACTACTAATTTAGATTCTAGCTGTTTATATCAATATGAAATTAGTACAAGCAAAAAAATAACCTTACGAAAGTGGTTGAATTTAGATAAACGAATCTTTGCAGTTCAAATGGGACAGGATGGAAAGATTTATGTTGCAAGTCCTGATTCCTTATATCTAGGCGTTATTAATAACCCTGAAAATTATGGGTTGGCATGTAATTTTGTGTCTAAAGGATTTTACTTAGGAGGAAAAAAGAGCGCCTACGGCTTACCAACTATGAATCAAAGCTATTTTTATACACCCGCAATTAATTTTAAATATCAAATGGAATGCATTGGAAATAGTATTAAATTGAGGGGGTATGATACATTTTCTGCAAATACTCATAATTGGAGAATCACCAAAAACAAAGCCATTGTGGCTTCCTATAACTCTAAGAATATTTATCATATCTTTTCTGATACTGGAATCTTTGACATTAGGTATATTGCAAGCAATGGAACGAGAAGTGACACTGCTGTAAAATCAATAATGGTCTATTCTAAGATCAATAAACAATTCTTAGGAAAAGATACGGTATATGCAAGTGGCACTTCATTTAGTAAAATTTTGAAAGTACCTTATGGTATGTATTGTCAGCAATGGCAAGATAGTTCTGGCCTTCCTACCTTTAAAGCTGATACGGCGGGAGTTTATATTTGCAAAGTAACCAATAATGCGTTCTGCGAAGTAACAGATACAATTATTATCAAAGAATGTATAAATAACTTAACTATGCCAAGTATATATAGGATTAGAGACACATTGTATACTTATCAGCAATTGGCGGATAGTTTTGTATGGTTCAGGAATAATGTTCAATATAAAATCACAAAAGACGCTTTTATTAAACTTACTGATACTGGTACTTATAGAGTAGAGGCAGCGAAAAAAGATCATTGTAACAGGAGTAGTACTACTTTTAGAGTTGATAAACTAGGTATTCATTTAATTAGATTACAAGATTTGAGTATTAAACTATTTCCTAATCCTAGCAACGAAAAAGTGTTTATACAGTCAGATAATGATTTCAAGTTACTTATCACAGACATTGCTGGGAAGGTGATTTGTGATACTGTAAATGCTACTGAAGTTAATCTTCCAAAAGGAATCTATTTATTTAGGTTTTTGGTGAAAGATTCTTTGATTGTAGAAAAAGTTATTGTTTGGTAAACTCGTCCGTACTTACAACGAAATTTACTAGCTTAAAATCTTCATAAAACCTTGCTAATAATGGTGTTTAGAAAACAGGAGCGGATAGTGGTTGAAAATTGGTGTAACAAAATTTTGGTTGAACAACTTTGCATGCCTAATTTCATAAATGAAATTATTGGCTAATATAATTAGGACTCAAGCAATTGAATTACACCCAATTTTTTTGGTCCAAAGTTTGAATGACCTGTATTGTAAATTCTTTGGGATAAGATTATCATTGGGTAATCCCTCAAAACAATAAATTTGCAAGAAATATGTTATCATTCTATCAACATCCATACATGAAACGTTTACTATTCTTACTATTCATTATTGTGCAGTACAGTTGCGCAGTGGCACAACCCAAGCAAAAGCCGCCCGTTAATCCAACAGATAAATACGTTGAAGAAGCTTATTTGGAATACCGCGAGCAGAACTTTGAAAAAGCCCTTGCGCTAGTGAATAAGGCTATTAGCAAAGACAGTACTTATGTAAAATCGTGGGAGTATAAATCGGAATTTGAAAATGCAGCTGGTAATTTTGCTACCGCTGTTAAATGTTGCTTAAAACTCTTAACCCTTGAGCCCGATAATTATTACCATTATTTCCGTTTGGCCAGTGCCTATCGCAACAACATGCAATACGACTTGGCCAAAGAAAATTATCAAAAATATTTAACCAGTCCTAAGAAGCTCGACCCCCGCAGAATTGCCGATGTGAACAAAGAAATTGCCAACATGGACATCTGCAATAATTTGGTAAAAAATCCAGTGCCTTACAAACCACAAAACATGGGGCTTTCAATTAATACCAAAGAGTCGGAGTATTTTCCGGGCATGACCTTAGACAATAAGAATTTTTATTTTACCCGCAGAAAACAAATGAATGCCGATAGGGTGCAAGAAGATTTTTATGTATCCACTGCACTTACCGACAGTACTTGGAGTCCTGCTATGCCAATGCCTTACCCTGTTAATACCAACGAGAACGAGGGCACCATTTCGATTACTGCCGATGGTAAATTTATTTTCTATACCGCTTGCGATCGTGTGAACGACCAAGGCATGCCAAGTGGTCAAGGCAGTTGCGATTTGTATTTTTCAACGTACAACGATGGCAAATGGAGTAAGCCTATTAACCTTGGCATTCCTATTAATTCCAATGCTTGGGAGTCGCAACCTTCTGTCAGTTCGGATGGTTTAACCATTTATTTTTCGAGCCGCAGAGCAGGTGGTTTAGGTGGTGCCGATATTTATGTTTCTAAATTCAAAGATGGTAGATTCGATGTGCCTATGAATTTAGGTTCTTCAGTAAACACCCCTGGTGATGAACAAGCCCCTTTTATTCACTCCGATGACAATACCCTTTACTTCAGTTCCAATGGTTTATTGGGCTTAGGCAACATGGATATTTTCATGGCTAAAAAAGGACCCGATGGCAAGTTTCAAAAACCAGTTAACATTGGGTATCCAATTAATACCGGTGGCGAAGAGTTGGGTTTAATCGTAGATAGAAAAGGGCAGTACGGTTATATCACCACAGATAAACCAGGCGGCATGGGCGGTTGGGATATTTATAAATTCCCTTTGTACCCAGCCATGAAACCAGATCCTATTTCGTATGTGAAAGGAAAAGTATTCGATGCTAAAACTTTGGCAAAGATTGGTGCTAAAATTGAGCTCACTGATTTGGCCACTGGCAAGGTAGTTACCAGCATTAACAGCGATAAAATAACAGGAGAGTTCTTAGTGATTTTAAATGCGAACAAGAATTACATGTTGAATGTCGATCAAACCGATTACCTGTTTTATTCAAATAATTTCTCATTGAAAGAAAACAAAAGTTTGGAGCCTTTTATCATCGATGTGCCACTGAAAAAACCAGAAGTGAATGTTGAGATGACTTTGGCCAATGTGTTTTTCGATGTCGATAAATTTGAGTTGAAAGAAGAGTCGAAAGCCGAGTTGGATAAGTTGGTGTTGTTGATGAAAAAATTCCCTTTCATGAAAATAGAAATAGGTGGACATACCGATAACACAGGCGATAAAACAAAAAACACGACCCTCTCATTAAACAGAGCCAAGGCCGTAAAAGACTATTTGGTAAAGGCGGGTATAGAGATGACAAGATTAAATGCCATGGGCTATGGCGATACCAAACCCGTTGCCGACAATAAAACAGTCGAAGGCAAAGCACAAAACAGAAGAACCGTTTTCAAGGTGGTAAGCATTCAATAAAATGGTCTGCTAATCTTAGTCTGTATGATATTGCACCCCGCAAGCTGCGGGGTGTTTTTTTTAGCCACAGTCCCGATAGAAATCGGGAAAGATTAATTTTTTATAATCACTGAATAAAGCTTTGGATATTTATTACACATAAATATAAAATGGTTCTTATTTGGTTTCAAGTAATATCTGTGAATCTGTGGCGTATAAGTCCCGACAAATTAGTTAACAGGCGCATCCTTAAATGGATTTCTGTTTTGCCATTCATCGCCCATTTTGTCTTCAAATTTATTAGAGAGAAAATTAACAGCTAAACGCGGCAAACCCGCTTGCACCCATATGTAATTGAAATTTTCTACGGCCTTGGCACCCGTACTGGCCTTGGCTTCGCGCGCAGTCCTACCCATTTCTAATTTGGTATACCCTTTGGTAATAGCGGTTTCAACACCATCGAAAATAATATTGAAATAAAGATTGTAAAGTGGATTGGCACTGTAATCGAAACCGATATAATGCAGTTCCATGGCTTGTTTAAGTGGGTAGTAAATATGACCGCTAAAAGCTAACAATTTGCCATCTTTCAAAAAGGCCACCACTTCAAAATTCTCTTTGAGTTGTTCCTTCATTTGAACAAAATAGTCTTCACCTAAAATACCCAAGGCCAAGGATTGTTTATTCACCACATTCATGTAGAGCTTTTGAAGGTCTTTTTGGTAATATTTTATTTCTTCGAGGCTCAAATATTTGCGTTCAACTTCGCTAATTGATTTTCTAATTTTAACGGCACGTTGTCTGTATTTTTTGCTCAGTGCCGCAACATATTGATCGAAATTTTGCCAAGCAGGTTGAAGGGCCATTTCCATGGTTAAATCTTGACGGAAGGGCTTAAATTGAAAACGAGAAAGGCTGTTGGGTTCAAATTCACGGGTACAATCTTTTACCAAAATACCACAAAAATTGACTTGGCGTTTTACTTGCTTTCTATAAATGTTCAGGCAATTGAAAATGTCAATTCTATCGTTTTTATCTTTGAAATAAAAGCCTTGAAAATTAACCCTAAACAAATTGCCACAAATGAGAATATGTGCTTTCAGTTTGCTTAATATTGGATTGGCCAATTTCAATAGGGGGGATTGCACTAAATTGCGGTTGAAATGTTTTTGTGAGAAGGTAAGGTGTTGCAAATACATCACGCCAGTTAATAATCCATCTTTAAAAATACTGACGTAGTGGTATTTTAAATCAAGCGCCTTCGATCCTTCAATGGCCAGTAGGTCGCAACAGATTAAATGGTGATTGGAAGGCACAATGGTTTCCCATTCGGCATGCGCTTCCGATAAGTGATTGTAAATTTTTAAGGTGATACCCAAAGCAATGTTCCTATATATTTTGTGTATGTTAAATCGCCTTTGTGATGTATTTATACAATGCCTTTTTTGCGTTTGAGACGAATGTTCAACATTTCAACAAATAAACTGAAGGCCATGGCAAAGTATACATAACCTTTTGGTACGTGAATTTCGAAAGCTTCAACGATGAGCATAAAACCAATCATCAATAAGAAGGAGAGGGCCAACATTTTAACGGTTTGGTGTTTCTCTACAAAATTACTGATGCCGCTAGAAACTGCTAACATGATTAGCATTGATAAGATGACCGCAATCATCATGATGAGCACATTTTGGGTAAGTCCAATGGCTGTTACAATTGAATCCACAGAGAAGACAATGTTTAACATGAGGATTTGCACAACCACAGCATTGAATTTTTGTTTGGTTTTCGATTCTGTTTCCACATGGTCGTCGACATTAAATTTATGGTGAATCTCTGTAGTAGCCTTGTAAATTAAAAACAAACCACCTGCAATCAGCACCAATTCTTTGATACTAATTTCATTGCCTGGAAAATCAATTGGAAGGGTGAACAAGGTTTGCTGTGCTTGTATGATTAATTGAATAATGAACAATAAAGCAATTCTAATGACCATTGCTAAAATTAAGCCCAGATTACGCGCTCTTTTTTGATCCTTTTTTTCAACTCTGCCAGCGATAATACTTACAAAAATAATATTGTCGATGCCCAATACAACCTCCATGAAGGTTAAACTAATCATGCTAATAATACCTGCCGAACTTAATAATTCTTCCATATTCCGTGCAAAAGTAAGAAACTAAAATTGAAGGCACTAAAAATAATGATGAAACCAAAATACAATGCGATTAAAGTTGCTTTCTTTCCGACTCAGAAAGACTTGCGGACTTTAATAAATAGGCTTTCATGGCGGCGTAATAACTGTGCTCTTTTTTAAGGTTAGCCAAAATAAAAAGTTTATCTGTTTCAATGTGCTCTCTGTATGGTAAAGTGCTTGGTAAATGTTCTTCAATACAGAATCTCAAATAACGGATTTCAATGTTGTTGCTTTCTAATGATACAGATTGGTTTAATAATCCCATGCCTGTTTTTACCTTTTCTAATTTAGCGTAAGGATTCCAACGGTATTTGGCTTCGGCACAATACGCTGCGCCTAAATAAGCTTTATAAATGGGTTTGGTTTGTTTGCTTTCGGTTAATATTTTGAGATTGCTAACAGCAGATTCTTGGGTGCCAACGCGTTCAAAATAGACGCGTGCCAAAATCAAGTCTGATTCATCGGCTTTGGTATTGGCCAAGGCCAAAAGACAAACAAAAAATAATATCGTAATGCGCTTAAATGGCATTGAGTTTAAACTTAAAATAAGACTTTGCTAAAAGTGCCATTTTTTGTGTATCACCCACTCTGATTCTGCTGCTCATAATTTTATGGGCATGGGTGCGTTCAATCTTTTCTAATAATTTCAAATAATAAATATAAGCGGTATAAACCCCAAAGCGGCAACTCATCGGTAGTTCCTTGATGCCAATAAAGGCCTCATGGAAATCGTTTTTAACATCAAATATGATGGCCTTTTTGATGTCTTCATCGAAATTGGTAAGGTCTAAATGCGGAAAATAAATTCTGCCTCGGTCTTCAACATCGCTTTTTAAATCGCGCAAAAAATTAACCTTTTGAAAGGCTGCACCAAGCGCCCTAGCAGGTTTTTTCAAACGTTCGTATTCTATGGCATCGCCATCACAAAATACTTTTAAACACATTAAGCCTACCACTTCGGCACTGCCATAAATGTATTCTTCGTATTGCATGTTGTTGTAATTCGTTTGATCCAAATCTTTAGCCATGCTATCAAAAAATGGATCGATTAAATCTTGTCCAATGTTAAAATGGCGAACTGCTTTTTGGAAAGATTGTAAAATGGGATTCAAGCTAATACCTTTCTCTATGGCCTCGTAAGTATCTCTTTTAAAAAGGGCCAATAATTCTGCTTTGTCGTCTCTTTCAAATGTATCAACGATTTCATCTGCCAATCTTACAAAACCATAAATGCCATAGATGGCCCATCTATAGTCTTTCGCCAACATTTTGATACCCAAAGAAAAAGAGGTACTATAAATGTTGGTTGTAATTTTACTGCAATTCGCAGATGTTTTTTCGTACAACTCAAACATATATTTCTAACACTCTTGTTTAAAAAAAGTTTTACAATTTGTTATTTTTTATCAACTTACCAATTTCAGAGGCTACCATTTGCCCACTGATAATGGCTGGTGGTACCCCAGGACCGGGCACTGTCAATTGGCCTGTATAAAAGAGATTCTTTACCTTTTTAGACTTCATTTTGGGTTTTAAAAAAGCGGTTTGCAAAAGGGTATTGGCCAAACCGTAGGCATTGCCTTTGTAGGAGTGGTAGTCGGCTTCGAAATCTTTCATCGCATAACTGCGTTTGACGATTATGTGGTTTGCGATAGAGGTGCCTGTTTTGGCTTCAAGCCTTTTGATAATGATGTCAAAATAATGCTCTCTTGTGGCATCATCATCTTTCAAACCGGGGGCCAAAGGAATAAGAAAAAATAAATTTTCGCAACCTTCAGGTGCAACCTTAGCATCGGTTTTACTGGTTACGTTTAAATAGAACAGTGGCTTGCTTGGCCATTGGGGTGTTTTATATATTTCGCTCGCGTGTTGCTCAAAGTCCTCATCAAAAAATAAATTGTGGTGCAATACACCTTCTATTTTTTTATTAATCCCCACATAAAATAGAAGAGAGCTGGGCGATATGGTGCGACTGTTCCAATAGGCTTCGTCATACACACGGTCTTCTTTTTTCAAAAGTTTTTGCTCTGTATGGTGGTAGTCGCTACCCGCCACTACAATATCGGCATCGTAGCTTTTGTTACCCACCCAAACCTTTTGGGCTTTGCCATTCGCTACTTCAATTGAGGTGACTTCGCTGTTAAGCTTAATCACTACACCTTCGGCTTCGGCAATTTTGGTAAAGGCCTTTGATATTTCGAACATACCACCTTTGGGAAACCAAGTGCCTTTTACTAAGTCGGCATAATTCATCATGCTGTAAAGTGCAGGCGTCGTATCGGGTGTAGAGCCAAGGAATAGCACAGGAAATTCTAATAGGCTAACTAATAATGGATTTTTAAATTTTTTGCGAACCGATTTTCTAAGCGATGAAAATAAATTGAGTTGAAACGATTTGATGATGAGGCGTGGTTCTATAAACTCTGTAATGGAATCTGACACACGCGACACATAATCGGCCATGGCCGTATGGTATTTGTATTCGGCATCTTTTAAAAAGACAGCCAAAGCTTGGCCACTGCCTTTTTCCCGTTTTTCGAATTCAGCTTTTAGTGCTTCTAAACTAGCAGGCACATCGATTAATTCGTTGTTTGTAAAATAAATTCTATAGGCTGGATCGAGGCGATCGAGTTCATAAAAATCGCTTACTTTTTTACCAAAGAGCGCGTAATAATTTTCGAACACTTCGGGCATCCAATACCAACTAGGCCCCATGTCAAATGTAAAACCATCGCTTTGCCAAGTGCGGGCTCGACCGCCGGTCTGATTGTTTTTTTCTAATAAGGTTACTTGATGTCCTTGTTGGGCTAACAGTGCTGCAGCACTAAGGCCTGCAAAACCGCTCCCAATTACCACTACTTTCTTTTGCATTATTTTCTCTGACGGTATTTATCCAAATATTTTTTACTCACGAATAAAAACCCAAAGGCTTCTGCACCTTCTTTGGTGCTTACTTTATGGTGCACTTTGTGGGCAAAGCGCATTGCTTGAAAATAAGTTCTATTTGTTTTCTTAAGCAGGGGTAAGCGTTGGTGAACGAATACATCGTGCACTAAAAAATAGGCCACACCATATAATAAAATACCAATGCCAAAAAAGAAACGCCAGTCGATGCCATGCATTGTACCTAGTATGATGAAGGCAGCAGATATAACGGCAAACACCAAACCGAACAAATCGTTTTTTTCGAAAGTGCCTTCGCGTGGTTCATGGTGACTTTTATGCCAACGCCACATAAAGCCATGCATGATGTATTTGTGCGAAAACCAAGCAGTGGCCTCCATAATGGAGAACCCTGCGAGTGTTACCATTATATAAATAATTATTAGTGTCACAATGTATATGACAAGGCAAAGCCAAAATAGTTTTGAAAATGATTAAAAAGTTCTAGAATTGAAATCAATTAGAGAGAAGTCGTTATAAAATATTCATTCTTTCAATTGTCATTCATTTCTAATTATTGTGGCTTCACACAATATTTTTGAATTCCTTTTGTTATGCCTACTATAAAAACAATTCTTTATTTTTGTTCCTTCAACTCTATGCCGTTTAAAAGTTTTATTATCATTTGTACTATTCTTGTATGTTTGGGTGCGTGTCGCAAAGACCAAAGCATTCTTAAGGGAGCAGGTACTCTTGGGTTTAGTGCCGATACTGTGTATTTCGATACTGTGTTTACCCATTTAGCAGGCAGCAGTTATCCGCGCTCTATTAACAAACGTTTTATGGTGCGCAATCCTTATAAAGAAACCGTCAATGTGAATGTGCAATTATTAGGGGGTGTTAATTCTCCTTATAGAATCAATGTGGATGGTAAAAGTGGTGCAGCTAATACTTTAGAGATTTTACCAAAAGATAGCGCTTGGGTATTTGTTGAAGCCACACTTGAACCCAATAATTTAACACAACCAGCCATTGTGCGCGACCGCATAGAATTCGAAACCAATGGCAATCGCCAATATGTTGAACTGGCCGCCTACGGTTGGGATGCCTATTATTTTAGAGATACAGTGCTAGATAATAGCACAACCAATTGGACCCTCACCGATAAACCTTATGTCATTGTGAATACCTGTTTTGTGGATGTCGGTAAGTCGCTTGTAATAGGCCCTGGCGTGCATGTCTTCAGCAGTACCAATTCGTTTTTAGTAGATAGTAACAATAAAAAATTTGGTTACCACGCCCTTAATATTTTAGGCACTTTAAAAGTCAATGGTACTTTAGCCAATCCTGTTATTTTCGAAGGCGACCGCTTGGATAATAATTATGCAAATACCCCCGGTCAATGGCAAGGCATTGGTTTTTATAAAACCAGTTTAGACAATGTACTTACCCATTGCATTATTAAAAATGCGGCCTATGGCGTAAGGGTCGATTCACTTTCGAATAATGCCAATCCTAAATTATTAATTCAAAATAGCATCATTAAAAACATGTCGGGTGTCGGTATTTGGGGTCGCACAGGCGATATTACTGCCATTAATACGGTGGTGACTAATTGTGGTATTTTTTATTTTTATGGACAATATGGAGGAAAATATAATTTCAACTTTTGCTCTATGAACAACGTTACATCGGGTGGAAGAGATCCTCATTTTTACATTAGCAATCAGGAGCGCAACGACGATAAGGTGGTGATTCGCACTTATCCGATAGGCTTTACGTTTGTCAATTGTATATTCTATGGCCCAAATGAAAGCGAAGTTGGTTTTGACTTAAGTGCACCAGCCACACCCAATATTATTCAGAAATGTTTAATTAAATCTAAGAACCCTTTTGGCGTTGATAATATATTTCCAATTGTTAATTATTCCAAACTTTTTATAGATGCGCCTGCTAATAATTTGAAATTAATAGCAAACTCGCCTGCCATTAATATGGGCTTAGCGGCCACTGGTGTTAATGCCGATCTAGAAGAAAAGTCGCGCGATGCCAATCCTGACATTGGTGCCTATGAGTTCTAAGCGCAAGCGCTTAGTGTGAATTAGCCACAGATTCACAGATTTTAATTTAAACCTGAAAATTCATAAGATTACGCATTTTGTAATTGTATCTAATTTACCAATTATGATGAATAAATTTCATTGCGATTTATAATGAACTGCTTTCATTCTTGCTTTCTTTCAGGCATTTTAATAAGCAATAGATATTTCTTGTAAGTGAATTATCTAAAAAATGTATTTTAATCTGTGCATCTGTGGCTTTAGGCTTAGCCCAATGTATCCGTAGCAATTGTTTTCATAATTCTGTTATATTTGGACACACTTAAAGATGTTTGAACTCAAATCGAAAAAATACCAATACCTTCTCTATTTAATTTTATTGTTACTCGCTGCTTTTGCTTTTGCCAAAGTATGGGAGAATGGCGATTTTATTGGGTATACCAATGCAGGGGATTTGGTATTAAGTAAAGGTGATATTTACAGCGATATGTTTAATACATGGCCACCAGCTTTCAGTATTATGGCGGTGCCTTTGGCCATTGTCAATGCTTGGAGTTTTGTTTTAGTTCGCATACTATGGATTTGTTTCATGTTCTTTTGCTATTTCTATGTCATCAAAAGCAGCATTGAATTATTGGAACAACATAAGATTGCATATGGCAGCTTATTTAAAATTTATTTAATAAAACCCTATTACTTGCTCGCCTTGTTTATTTCATGTCGTGCTTTCATGGACAATTTAATTTACATGCAAATCAATATTGTAATGTTGGCTGCTTGTCTATATTTATTAAATGCATTGCAAACGAAGAAATATATGTTGTCAGCTATTTTATTTGGTCTATCTATTGGGGCCAAAGTATATAACATTTTATTGCTTCCTGTTTTGTTAGTCTTTAGAAAGTGGCGTTTATTGTTATGGATACTATTAGGATTAGTATTTAGCTTGGCATTGTGTTATTTGGTATTTGGCATCGACTTAAGTCACCAGTATTTTCAAACATGGTACCATAAAATAGCATCGGCCAAGCATACCATCGAGCACCGTAACCAGTCGCTTATTTCAGGTCTTACCCGTTTGTTCTCCAATGAAAATATTGTTGTCAATCAATTCAATCCTATTGCCAATTTAGAAGCTTCAATAATTCATAAAATACAATTAGGTGTAATAGTAACTTGTGGTCTTTTGTATTTAAGTTTGTTTTATACTTTAATAATAAAGGCGCCTTCAACACTTGTATTTCACACTTGCCTATTGGTATTGGTGTTCATTCCTATCATTGTGCCTATTTCTTGGAAAGCCAATTATATTTACGGTTTACCAGCTTTCTTTATTTTGTGCCAAGCCATTGCTGTGCAAGGCGCATCTAAACGCACTTCATATCTTTTTGTTTTTGCTTCATTGGCCTTGTGTTTGTCGAATGAAGGGTTAATCGGTAGGGCAGGTATGTATTTTTTGGAGAATCTCAATGTGTTGATCATTGGCGAGCTCTTTTTGTTCTTCAGTCTGCTGAGTTGGATGTATGAATTGAAACAAAGACGATTTTATACTTTGGAAGCCCAATAAATTAAGCCAAAGCGCTACTTTAATTATTTTTAGGTTGCTATTTTTTGTAAAAAAAATTTGCTTATTCAAATATTTATACTAAATTGCATTATAATTCGATAAAAAATCTCAAAACGCCTATAAGAAAAATATACTAAAACAAATTCGCTTATAAGATCCAAAATTACGAAAGGTAAATCAGCCTTTAACTTAAAAAAAAGTAGTTTTTAGTATGAACAGGCATCAAACAAATGATGAAGAGTTAATTGCATTATACATGGCTGGCAATGAGGCATGTATGGAAATGATTATTAACAGGTACAAAACGAAAGTATTTACTGCTATTCAGTTAGTTGTAAACGATCGTTACATTGCAGAAGACATCTTTCAAGAGACCTTCTTAAGGGTCATCCACACCCTACAAAAGGGCAAGTATGAGGAAAATGGCAAATTTTTGCCTTGGGTTATTCGTATTGCCAGAAACTTGGCGATGGATTATTTTAGAAAAACCAAACGCATGCCTACCATTACTTCAAGCGAAAGCGAAGATATTTTTGCCAACATGAATTTTGTTCAGAAAAATTCTGAGGAAGAAACCATCTCCAATCAAAACAAACACGCTCTGAGAGATCTTATTAAACAATTGCCTCCAGAACAAAAAGAGGTATTGATCTTAAGACATTATGGTGATTTAAGTTTTAAGGAAATTGCAGACTTAACCAATTGCAGTTTGAATACTGCCCTCGGAAGAATGCGCTATTGCACTCATTAATCTCAAAAAAATGATTGGCGAAAAAGCAGCCTTTCTTCAAGGTTAATACGCCTATTTTTAAGTTTTATTTTAATTCGTAAAATACTCCAGTTGTCCCGACTACCAAACATAGTCGGGACTTTTGATTTACACCCCTTTGCGATTTAACCTATTAAAATTCGTTCAAATAGGTCGTCAAAATTTGGCAGTCTACCATTATTAAACGAAATTTGCAAAGCAATTGATTTGAATCTCAACTATGTTAAGTGACCATAAACAACCCATTTTTATTTTATCTCAGTCGGATCTTGGTGCAGGTAAAAGTGGTGCTGCGCAAGGACCACAGGCCGTTAAAGATGAATTAGAAAGTTTAGGTGTTGTTATCAACGAGTATGAAGTTTTAGACAACCGCGCTTTCAATACCGTTAATCTTTCACACGATTATGGCAAACACATTGAAGGTATTGTTGAAGCCATGCAAGGTTTAAACGATAAGGTTTTACAAACAGTCAACAAGCTCCACTTCCCAATTATTTTATCTGGCGATCATAGCAATGCCATTGGCGGTTTAAGCGGCTTGAAAAATGCCAATCCCAATAAAAAAATAGGTGTTATTTGGATTGATGCACATGCCGATTTGCACTCACCTTATACCACACCGTCTGGTAACATGCATGGTATGCCGTTAGCTGCATTAGCAGGTATTGACAACCTTGAAATGAAAAAGAATGCAGTATCAGAAACAGTGGCTTATTATTGGAATGAATTAAAAACTTTAGGCGCAGATAAAATCTCGCCTAAGTTTGATATTGCCGACCTCGTATTGATAGGGGTTCGCGATGCAGAGGAGGAGGAATGGGGCATCATTAAACGTTTAGGTGTTACCACCTTTGAACCCAATGATATTCGCAACCTAGGCATAGCCGAGGTTATTAATAAAACATTGGCTACACTAGCACATTGCGATTTGTTATATGTTTCTTTCGATGCCGATTCTTTGGACCCTAGTATCTCAACTGGTACGGGAACAACTTCGCCTAACGGACTTACGTTTGAACAAGCTGAAACCCTTATTAAGACATTAATGGCTCTTCCAAAATTGGGAGCATTCGAAATTACCGAGGTGAATCCTTCATTGGATACTAACGGCAAAGCAATGGCCCAAGTGGTGGGACAATTAATCGCTAGTGGATTAAATTAACAATTACAAAATTTCTTAAAACATAAAAAAAGGTGAATATTTACTATTCACCTTTTTTCGTATCAGTACTTCTTAAATTAAGCAGCACTGCCAGCCAAACGGTTTTTCAACCCTTTGTCTAATTCATCTAAGAATTCTTCAGTATATAAATAGTGTTCGCCATGGGTTACTTTGTTACCATGAATACAAACCGCTAAGTCTTTGGTCATTTTACCACTTTCTACTACCTCAACACATACTTGCTCTAAAGTATGGCAGAAATTAATTAATGCTTGGTTTTTGTCTAATTTACCCGTTAACTCTAAAC
>CANMBF010000032.1 GCA_947496065.1 Bacteroidota bacterium | reverse complement strand
TGGTATGAGTAATCAATTATTGGAATCAGGTGGTATGTTTTATTTAATGGCCAAACAAAATGGGGTTGAATTAAATGTGAAAGATAATTCAGGCTTTTTTATTCAAATTCCACAAACCAATAACACACCAGATCCAATGGATTTTTGGATAGGTGAAAAAAATGGAGGTGACAGTTTAAACAAAGTCAATTGGGTGAAGAAAGACACCGTTAGAATTGTTCCTAAAAAAGATACAGCGCAACAAAGTTTTCATTATGGATTGCAATTTAATTATTTTAAATTTGGCTATTGCAATATTGATAGGGAATGGTGCAATTTCAAAACTTTAATCACTAAATTTAGAATTAAATTACCGAGTGATTGTAACGATACTAATAGTACCGCCTTGTTGTTATTCAAGAACTATAATTGTTGTGCTTGGTGCGGTTGGTTAAGTGCCGAAAAAGAGATTTCTACACACTATCAATTGCCTTTAGGGGAAACAATCAAGGTGCTCGTCTATAAGAAAACTGGTTCGAAGGAGGATGATCTAGAATATGCCATCAAAGAAATTGTACTGACCAACGATACCCAAGTTGATTTTACCACTTTGGTAAAATGCACGGGGCTGGAGTTAGAAGGATTTATTAAAGCACTTTAGTTATTTATTAATAGAATTGGAGAAAGCCTTGCCGTTAAAAGGGCAGGGCTTTTTTATGTCAACCAGTTCATAAATAAAAACTGTTGGATAATCGGGCAATTTGTATTTAATTGCAGTGTTTTTAAGGGCAAAAAAAGATGAAGAATTTTATTGTATTTCTTAGTTTTATGTTACTAAGTGTGGGTTTAAAGGCCCAAAATGATGAGCTTCTCAAATGGAATGTTTCTATGGGCGTGGGGGCTCCTAACATGTCAAGGTATTCTAGTTTTATTAATAAAACATTTAAAACCAAACCCGACTATAGTATGACTGGCAAAGGACCTTTTCATGTAAAGGTAGAATACCGTCCGAATTGGTGGTTAGGCGTTGGTTTAAATGTGAACCATAGTAGCTATACTATGAATTATACGATGGAGAATTATTTGAATACCTCTACAGGTGCCTACATGCCCAATTTGATTACAGTTAAAAATACGAGTACGGCTTTTAATGTTCGCGGTAACATACATTTGTTGAACCCTACGCATTATGGTCCACAAGGCGATATTTATTGGGGATTTGGGCTAGGTTTTAAAGCTGGTAAATTAAAAGTGGGGGCCCAATATCCCGAAGCGACTCCATCTGTTTCATTTCCGAATTTATTGCCCATTGGTTTCGAAACAACTTTAGGTGTGAAATATTATTTTACCCCTAACATAGGCGCATATGCTGAATTGGGGTTTGCAAAATCGATTATACAAATTGGCGCAACGGCCGCTTTTTAAGCTGTTTTAATTTTATTTTCGATGGCTGTTGTAGAATAACCTGCAATAAAATCAATGGTTTCTACTTTGCCACCATTTGAAACCACGGTATGATAACCTACAATCTTTTCAGGTTCGTAGTCAGAGCCTTTTACAAGCACATTTGGCACAATCGCTTCTATCAATTCAAAGGGCGTATCTTCATTAAATAAAATAACAGCCGATACACTTTCTAAAGCAGCAATCAAATAAGCTCTGGCCCCTTCATCTTGTATGGGTCTGCTTGGCGATTTCCCCAAACGCTTAACAGATGCATCGGTGTTTACACCAACAATTAAGACATCGCCTTTGTCGGCAGCCTTTGCTAAATAATCGACATGTCCTTTGTGCAAAATATCAAAACAGCCATTGGTAAAAACAATGCGCTGCCCCAAGGCTTTTGACTCTTTTACATAGGTCAATAAATCGGCTTTTGATTTAATCTTATTTTGAATGTTAGCGTGGTGTTGCATTAAACTTTCGTTCTATAAGCCATTACCAAAAATGAAATGGTGCCAGCAATAATAATCATTAATATATTACTGAAAAACAACACCATTGCTAAGGCATTTGCTTGTATTAATGGCACACTAAATATTTGAAACAATCCAATCTCCACACTCTTAATGGTTGCAATGCCTGCGGGTGCTGGAATGATAACCCCTAGACTTGAAAATACAAGTGTGCCTAAGCCGCCAGTAAATCCCAAATGCGCAGTGAAATCAAAGGCTTGTAATACAAAGCAAGTCATCATCCAATAACAGAACCATATGCCAACTGTATAAAGGATAAACAATATGGGCTTTTGAACCGTAAAGACACTTTTTAAGCCATCCGCAAAACCTCGAATAATACTGGCAATTTTACCTCCGCCACTGAATAATTTTTTGGATCTAAAAAGAAAAATAGCGCCAGCAATAAGCACTAATAAGCCGATGATCATAGGTCCTTTTTTAGCCGCTAATTTTGATAATACGTTTTGGTCAATATAATTGTATAAGAGATCGAATTCTAAAACCACAGCACTTGTAATCACAAGCGCTAACATGATTAAGTCCAAGATGCGCTCGCTCACCACGGTGCCCACTAAAACATTCACTGGTATTTTATCTGTTTTGGCCATCAAAGCACAACGCGAAACCTCGCCGGCTCTTGGAATACCTAAATTAACAAGGTAGCCACTCATGGTAGAATGGTATGCATTGCTCAGTTTGGTTTCATAGCCCATGGGCTTCAATAACAATTGCCATCTTAAGGCTCTTAACAAAACGGCCAATACACCTCCTAATACTGAAATAATTACAAAATGAATTTTAGCGGTTTGTATGTTATTTTTAAATGCTTCGAAGTCGAAATTTTTCAAAATAAAATAAACAATCAATGCACCAAGCGCTGCAAAGATTAAATACTTTATAATGTCTTTTTTACTCAAAGTTTGTTAAATTTATTTGGGAAAACCAACCATGGCTGGTGTTTTTTAGCTTCTTCAAATTCCATTAATGCAAAACTAATGATGATGATTTCATCGCCAATCATGCCTCTGCGGGCTGCAGCACCATTTAATCCTATAATGCCACTTCCACGCTCACCTTTGATAATGTAAGTTTCAATGCGCTCGCCATTGTTGTTGTTTACAATTAAAACTTTTTCGTTTTCTATCATGTTGGCTGCTTCAAGCAATGCCTCATCCACTGTGATACTGCCAATGTAGTTCAATTCTGTAAATGTAATTTTTACATTGTGTATCTTAGATTTTAAAACCTGTATCATCATAAATCAGCGGCAAAGGTAAAGAATTTGAAATGATAGTTCGGTAGCTATCAACAATAAACCGTTTCATGTGGGGTTAAATCCGAGGAATATTGGGTAATTAGGGGCAATTGTAAAAGTGCAGGCAATTGGAAAAACAAAGGCTTTCCTCTAATTTTGCTGTCAAATTTAATATCACATGTTATCAAAAAAAATAAGTTTACTATTTATATTTCTTAGTACTATTTATATTTCCTATGGTCAATCAAAAAGTAAGCCCAAGGAAGTGATGGGCAGCGATTGCAGACCAATCATTGCCGAGCTGCAAGACAAACGCAATACATCATTGCTACTGAATTATTTTACCTCTAAAAATGAAACTTGTAGAATCTTGGCTGTGCAAGCCTTCGGATCGGTACAAGACACTTTTGCTTTGCCTGCGCTGATTCAAAGACTTAACACCGATAATTCTATCGTTGTAAGAACCATGGCCGCCTTTAGCCTTGGTCAATACCGAAAAAGTAGTTTGTGTTCTGACTTAATGAAAGCTTATACCAATGAAAAGGCTTCAGTTGTTAAACGTTCGCTGCTCGAGGCCATTGGTAAATGTGCCACAGCCGAAGCGCTGCCGTTTTTTGAAAGTGTAGAAATAGGAAATACTGATATTGAAATAGGACAAGGCTATGCAAAGGGTGTCTTTTTTGCTGCAAGAAAAAACTTTAAAAGCGATGCTTGTTTGGAAAAGATCAGTAAAATGGCTTTTGCAACCAAAGACCCTTTCATGCTATATACAGAAAGTGTTTTAATGCGGACTAAAAATAAATTACCTGGGCCCTTGCCTTTGAGCAAACGCCCCATTGATGGTAAAGCTTGTTACGATTCACTCAAACAATACGCTTCGGCTTATCAAAAAGTAAAATGGTTAGAGAATTATTTACCTAGCAATGCTGTGTATGATAGCATGGCATTTTCTAAAGAAGGTCATTTTTTTACGTCCTATTGTGTTGAGCAATCTTTGGCCAATGGCGTTGCAAATAGTAGCTTTTTAAAACGCTGTTTAGAAAGTAAGAATCTATCTTTTATTGCCATGGCAGTAGAGAAAATTCAAAAGGATAGCGCATGGGAAGCCAATGGTGTGGATTTAATTTATTTAAAGAAATTACAAAGCAGGATCACCATGCCCCAAGATTACGAAGCTTGGGTGGAGATTGAAAAAGCCGTATGCCAATTGGAGCATAGAAAATACCAATACATAGTACCTGAATTTAATCACCCCATTGATTGGAAATACGCCAAGAAATTACAAGCCATTGAAAAGGTTCAAATAGTTACCACCAAAGGCACCATGGTAATGAGTTGTTATGTGAATGAAGCGCCAGGTTCTGTCGTTAATTTTTTAAAGTTAGTGGACCAAGGCTATTACAATAAAAAGTATTTTCACCGCATGGTGCTGGATTTCGTCGTGCAGGGTGGCTGCCCGCGTGGCGATGGTTGGGGTGCTTTGAACTGGACCCAACGCAGCGAATTTTCATCGGTTTTGAATTATAAAAAAGGCTCGGTAGGGTTGGCCTCTGCTGGTAAAGATTCTGAAGGGGTACAGTTTTTTATTACCCATGGTTTTACCCCAAGTTTAGATGGGCGCTACACCATTTTTGGTGAAATAACCCAAGGCTTGGATATCATCGATTTGTTGCAAATTGGCGACATGATTATTAGCATACAAAGAATTCAATAAGAAGGCAATATTTCGCTTATTTTTGCAGTCAATGAACGCAATTACACATACTGAAGCCGAGATATGGCAATTGTTAGAGCAAGTGTGTGATCCCGAAGTGCCTGTACTAACGGTAGTCGATCTAGGTGTCATAAGACATGTAGCCATTAAGAACAATGTGGCCGAAATTACAATAACACCTACTTATAGTGGCTGCCCAGCGATGAATGCCATCGAAACAGATATTAAGATTTTGATGAGTTCATACAATATTCCTGTGTCCATTAATACGATTTTATTTCCAGCATGGACCACCGATTGGATGAGCGAAAAGGGCAAAGAAAAGCTAAAAGCCTATGGCATTGCACCACCACAATACCAAGTGAGCAATGCTTTGTTTAGTACACCTCAAAACATTGAATGCCCGCTGTGCAACAGCACCAACACACAACTCATCAGCGAGTTTGGAAGTACGGCTTGCAAGTCGCTCTATAAATGCAACGATTGCCTAGAGCCTTTTGATTACTTTAAATGTTTGAAGTAAAATTATCTTCTTACCCTTACCAAATGGTTTCTTAGATGTGACGGTTTAACCACTAAACGGTTTCTTGGTTTTACATCACAAGCACTCAATCCAATGCTTTCATAAAAAGTTTTAATGTCTTAAACTTTAGACTTACAAAATGAAATGTCTCAAAGGCTAATTCTTTTATCTCAGATTTCTGCGTTTGTTGTACCATTCTGAAGTCTGCTCTGAATTGGTATTTTCAGCTATTGCAGAATTACTGTTTTGATTTTCGAATAGATAAGAAGCCGCAATTGCCAATGCTTTTTCTAAATGATCATCAGAGGATGGTATTAAATACTCCGGCTTAAAATAATTGTCGATGAATTTCGTATCAAAATTTCCTTTTCTAAAATGTTCATTGTCCATTACCCAATTGCCAAAGCCTAGGGTATTGGCGACACCTGCGATGCGGTATTCGCTAATGGCGCGTTTCATTTTTTCAATGGCATTCTCACGGGTATCGGCCCAAACAATTAGTTTGGCAATCATGTTATCGTAATAAATTGGAATTTCCATGCCTTCTTCCATGCAATCATCCACACGAATGCCCGGTCCTTGCGGTATGCGGTAAGTGGTTAAGGTGCCAATATCAGGTAAGAAATTATTGGTTGGGTCTTCTGCACAAACCCTAAGTTCGAGCGCATGACCATAAATAGTTAAATCTTCTTGTTTAAAGCTCAATGGATGTCCTTCGGCTACACGAATTTGTTCCTTCACCAAATCTAAACCTGTGATAAGTTCAGTCACCGGATGCTCTACTTGCAAGCGGGTATTCATTTCTAAGAAATAGAAATTTAATTTTTCATCGAGTAAAAATTCAACAGTACCTGCACCACTGTATTGCGCAGCTTTGGCAACATTCACAGCAGCCTCGCCCATTTGTTTTCTTAATTCGGGGGTTAACACCGCACTAGGCGCTTCTTCCACTAATTTTTGATGTCTGCGTTGAATACTGCAATCGCGCTCAAACAAATAACAAACATTGCCATGGTTATCGGCCATTAATTGTATTTCGATATGCCTTGGAGCAGCGACATATTTTTCAATAAACACAGCATCATCACCAAACGAACTCAATGCCTCGCTTTGGGCCATGTGCATTTGACTTTCGAATTCTTCAACATTGTTGATTATTCGCATGCCTTTTCCCCCGCCCCCAGCACTGGCTTTAACTAATACAGGAAAACCAATTTGTGCGGCCACCACTTTGGCGGCTTCAATATCTGTGATGGCTTCTTTTAAACCTGGCACTAAAGGCACACCAAATTTTTCTACCGCCTGCTTACTGGCAATTTTACTGCCCATTAAATCCATGCTATAAGCACTCGGTCCAACGAAAATAATGCCCGCTTCGGCTAATTTATTCGCAAATTCTGAACGTTCACTTAAAAAGCCATAGCCTGGGTGAACAGCATCAATGTTATTATTTATACATATTTCAATGATTTTATCGCCTAACAAATAACTCTCGCGACTAGGTGGAGGTCCTAAATAATAGGCTTCGTCGGCATACCTTACGTGCAGCGCATTGCGATCGGCATCGCTATACACAGCCACTGTTTTGATGCCCAATTCTCGGCAAGTGCGCATTACTCTGATGGCTATTTCGCCTCTGTTGGCCACTAATAATTTCTTAATTGTATTCATTCTTAAAATCGCTATTGAAAGTAATTGCAAACCTATATAAAAAATGGATAATAATTAAGTCTTATCATTTTACCATTTGAATAATTACATTTTCTATGGAAAAAATAATTAATTTCGCATGCTTATAACATTTTGGCACATATTTCGTTTAACCTCTATCAAAAGTTTATAATAGTCATACAATGAAACTTAAAATAATATTGTTCTCGGCCCTTATGGCCATTTCAGCTATAGCTGCAAAGGCTCAGAAATTTGGTTATGTCGATACCGATTATATTCTCAGTCAAATGACAGAATACAGAGGTGCGCAAAAGCAACTCAATGAGATTTCTCAGAAATGGGAGTCAGATTTAAAAATCATGAAAGATGAAGTTGATAAACTTTATAAGGATTATAAAGCAGAAGAAATTCTTTTAAGTGTGGCACAAAAAAAGGATAGAGAGGATGCCATTGTGGCCAAAGAAGATGCGATGAAAAAATTTGAACAAGAAAAATTTGGAGTAAATGGCGAATTATTCTTAAAGCGTAAAGAGTTAATCAAGCCAATTCAAGATAAAGTGTTTTCGGCCGTACAAAAAGTAGCCAAAGACAATGCCTTGGATTTTATCTTTGATAAATCGGCCAATATGAACATCTTGTTCAGCAATCCTAAATACGATCGGAGTGATGACGTGCTCGATGTTTTAGGGGTAACACCTACTGAAAATAAAAGCGAGCGTTAAACGACCGCGTATTAAAAAATAAATAAATAATCTATATTAAAATGAGTAAACAATTAATGACGGTATTAGCCTTTGCTGTGCTAAGCGTTGTAACCCCAAATGTTTTAAAAGCCCAATCAAAAGTTGGTCATGTAAATTTTCAAGAAATAATTTTGTTAATGCCAGAATATACCATGGCAGCTACTGAGTATGATTTATATCAAGCGGCCCTAGAAGATAATTTGAAACAAAAAGAAGAACAAATTTTAGAAGTTCAAAAAAACTACCAATTGGAAAGTCAAAAGAAACCAACCCCAAATAAAACGAAGTTGGACATCTACATGAAATTAAATGAAACCTACCAGCAAGAGTATCAAATGATGCAACAATCTACCCAAGATAGTTTAAAAGCTAAAATGGCCGAATTGGTAGCACCCATTAAAAAGAAAGTTGAAGCAGCCGTTGCCGAAGTCGCCAAAGAAAAAGGTTATTCGCATATCATTGACAACAGTTATGGTACATTAATTTATGCCGATGAATCAGATAATATTGATTCAGCTGTAAAAACAAGATTAAGAATCAAAGAAAAACCTATCGCTAATCCAGCGGCTGGCAGAACAAACTCATTACCTCAGCGTTAATTGGTTAACAAAATCACTTTTTCACCTAAGCCCACTCACCCAATAGGAATCTTTGATTCTGGGGTGGGAGGACTTACAGTGGCGAAAGCGATCACCGAATTGTTGCCAAATGAAAACATCGTTTATTTTGGCGATACTGCTCATATGCCATATGGTGAGAAATCGCCTCATGCCATTAAATCATATGCCGAAAAAATTGTTGAGTTTCTAATCGCCCAGCCTTGTAAATTAATTGTAATTGCTTGTAATTCGGCCTCTGTAACAGCTTTCAAAAAGGTTCAAAAATTATTGCCTCAAAAGCAATTTGTCATTAATGTGATTGACCCAGTCGTTCAGCATTTGGTAGCCGAAGGACACCACAAAAACATTGGCTTGATAGGCACTAAGCGAACCGTAAGCAGCGCCGTCTACAAGAAAAAATTCGAGCAAATTGACCCCAGTATTCGTCTCAAATCATTGGCCACGCCGCTCTTAGCGCCTATGATTGAAGAAGGTTTTTTTAATAATAAAATTAGTAAAACGGTTGTTCATTCCTATTTGAATAATCCCCATCTCAGTAAGATTGAAGCCATTATATTGGCTTGCACCCATTATCCTTTAATTATGAATGAAATTAAATCATATTATAAAGGGGATATAGAAATTATTAATTCAGCAGAAATTGTCTCTCAATCGGTGCTACAATTCTTAAAACAAAATTACCTGCTCAATGTCTCAAAGAAATCTCCTAAACATGAATTTTTTGTGTCTGATTACACTGAATCTTTCGAACAAACTGCCAAAATTTTCTTCGGAACGAAGCTTGAATTGAAAGAAAAAAATCTTTGGAAGTAAATTTAACTGCTTGTTAAATAGTTGTTTATAGTAAATAGCTACCCCCATGCAGCATTTATAAGCTTGGTCTTGTCAAATACTCGAAAGCCTTTAGAATGTTGTTGTTAATTAAATATGTTAAGTGTGTGTTAAAAAATGTCATCGTAGGGTGGGCAAGTTGTATACTTTTTTCGATTAACGTGTTGTTTATTTGCCCTTACCTAATTGCCCATTCTTCTATGACTTCTCACACCAACCTAAAAACAATCATTATCGATGATTTTCATCCGATATTGTTGGAGACGCTTAAAGCAAATGGCCTTACCTTTCATTACTTACCTGACATCAGCGAAAGCGAAGCGATACAAGCCTTGCCACATTACGATGTGGCTGTTGTGAGAAGTAAAGTGCAATTCACAGCCCCATTAATCGATCAATTGCCACAATTAAAATGCATCGCCCGCGGTGGTGCAGGCATGGACAATATTAACGAAGCCTATGCAAGATTAAAAAACATTGTACTTCTCAATGCGCCAGAAGGCAATCGCGATGCGGTGGCCGAACATGCTGTAGGTTTAATGTTAGCACTTAGCAATCAAATTGTTAAAAGCAATAACGAAGTAAAACATATGCAATGGCAGCGCGAGGCCAACAGAGGTTTTGAAATTGGCAACAAAACCATTGGGATCATTGGTTTTGGTAACACTGGTCAGGCCTTGGCCCAAAAATTACAAGGGTTTGGCTCGCAAATAATTAGCTATGACAAATATGCGCCTTCTCAAGTTTCAAATGTTAGCGCAGTGAGCCTAGCAGAATTGCAAAGCAAAGCAGATATTATTAGTTTGCATGTGCCCCTAACAAGCGAAACAAAATGGATGGTAGATGCCCATTTTTTAAACCAATGCCAAGCAGGATTTACCCTCATTAATACGTCACGAGGAATGGTTGTAAAGCAATCGGATGTCTTAACCGTGCTTCAGAGTGGCCATATGCAGGGGTTTGCTTCGGATGTTTTAGAAAATGAAAATTTTGATGCCTATACACCCAACGAAAAATCCGCATTCGAAATATTAGCTTCTTTAAGTCAGGTAGTTTTAACACCCCATGTTGCTGGGTGGACCCAAGAAAGTTATTTTAAAATAGGCGAAGTTATTGCCGTTAAATTATTGGAATTTACGACTAATTTAAAAAAATATTAGATGAATGTTGAAATATCAAAAAAAATAATGAAATTGCTGCACTTTTTAAAAATACAAAATATAAAGAAATATATACTGGTATGATGAAGAAATATACTTACAAAATTGTTTTATTAGCGTTACTCACCCTGGGTTCGGTGACCAACTTGTTGGCTCAAAACAACACTGGTACCATCAGGGGTACTGTTAAGGATGAAGTCGGCAAACCTGTCGGTTATGCCATGGTACTTCTCTACAAAGAAGGCAGCGAAATTGATTCAAAAAAGACGGATCCTAACGGAACCTTCACTTTTGCAAACGTAGATCCTGCAACCTACATCGTTAAAGTTAGCCGTGCGGGTTATAAAGATTTTGGTAGCGATGAGTTTGAAGTAACGCCAAACAATACCAATAATCTTAACTTAAAAATTGAAACAACCAATTATGTTTTTACAGGTGCTATAATCAACAAAGACAAACAAGACCAAAGAAAAAGTTTAGGTAACGATAAGACATCAGCTAATATTAAACAAGCCGCTTTGATTAACACTGGTCAAAGGAGTTTTATAAGTTTAGCTGGTTTGCAATCTGGTGTCACCCAAACAGGTTCTGGCTTAAGTGGTAGAGGTTCTAGAACCGATGCTACAGCAATCTTTATTGATGGTGTGCGTGTTTTTAACAGTAGCTTAACCCAAGGGATGAGTGGTAGTGTTGAAATTTTGCAAGCTGGTATTCCTGCACAATATGGTGACTTTACCGGTCTTGGTGTATCACTTACAACCAAAGGTGGTGTATCTGCAAGAACAAGCAAAAGTTTAGAAGTGGTGAGCTCTAGCATGTTCAATCCATACCATAGCAATCTAATTGAAGGGTTTATTGCAACGCCTATTTTATTTAAAACCAATCCGAAATATACTGCAACAAGTAAAAATGAACCAAGAAAAATTGCCATTGCGGCTTTAAACTTTGGTGCCAACTTTTCTTACCAAAAAGATGCACCTTCTTACATAGGGTACTACCAAATTAAAGACGAAGCCTTGGCCGAGTTAGAAAAAAATCCTTTGGCAGTTAATAAAGATGGAGGTTTTGTAAACGCAGCTAGTTTTCTAGGTGCAAATGATTTTAACAATGTAAAGGTTCGTCAGAATGCCAGAAGCTTTAGCACGAACATGCAAGCCAAATTTGATTTCAGATTGTCTGAACTTTCTACCTTAAGTTTTTTTACTAACTTTACTTATGGAAATTCAACTGCTCCAGGTGGAACGAATGGTGCCATGATGACCTACAAAACAAATCCATTGAATACTTCAACAAGTGTATTAAGTTATCTCAAATTCACCCAAAGATTTAAAGATCCAGATTCCACTAAAAGGGCGAATGGTACAACTTTAAACAATGCCTACTTTACTGTTAGATTCGATTATCAGTCAAGTTGGTCAAAATCACAAGATGCTAATTTCGGAGATAATATTTTTGAATATGGTTTCATCGGTAAATTCAAACACTATCCAACAGCAGCCTACGCATTCAATTTTGCAGCCAATCCTAGCTCTCCAGCTAAAATGTTTGTTGATCAAAATGGTGATACAGTTTATGTGAAAAATTTCTTTGAGCAGGCTGGCTTCAGAGATACCAGCATTAAATTTATTGCTTCAGATATCAATAGAATAAGAGCCAATTACACTCAAAATGTATTTGATAAAACGCAAGAGCAAGGCGGTAGAATTACAAGTGATAACCAAATCTTGTTTAACCAAGGTTTATTGAATGGCTACAACCCAAACAGTATTTACTCATTATTCAATGTGCCAGGTATTCAACAAGCAGGTTATAGCAAATCGCAAAGCGAGCGTTATACACTATATGCTTTAGGTGAGGCCGAATTAAAAGGTGCAGCAAAAGCTGATAAAAAATCAAGTTCACATGCTTTACAGTTTGGTTTAACCTATGAACAAACTGTGAACCGTGGTTATGGTTTAGGTGCCAATAATTTATGGCGTTTAATGTACCAATTGGCCAATAGCCATATTTCTGAACTAGATAAATCAAACCCAATTTTAGTCTATGATGCCAACGGTACTTTCCAAGATACTGTTAAATATAACCGTTTAGTAAATACTGCTAAACAATCTAGTTTCGATAGAGAATTTAGAAATAAATTAATTAATGAAGGTGCAACCGATATTTATGGTAAACCAGTTACTGCCACAACCTTTATTGATATCAACTCATACAATCCTGGAGATTTTAAATTAAATATGTTCAGTGCCGATGAGTTGTTAAACAATGGTAGCGCCTATGTTAATTACTATGGTTACGATCATTTAGGCAATAAAATGAGAGGTCGCCCAAGTGTGAATGATTTCTTACAAGACAAGAATAAAAGAAGCATTGGTGCTTTCATGCCAATTTATACTGCGGCATGGTTTCAAGATAAATTCTATTTAGATGAATTAGAATTCCGTTTAGGTTTAAGATTGGAAAGATACGATGCGAATCAATTGGTGTTAAAAGATCCCTATTCATTGTACCCAATTAGAACTGCTGGTGAGGTATCAAGTATTGATGGAAATCCTATTGCTCACCCATCAAACATTGGTAGCGACTATGCAGTATATGTTAACGATGTTAAAAACCCTACCAAAATTTTAGGTTACAGAAGCGAAAATACTTGGTACGATGCAACAGGTAAACAATTGTCAACACCAGATTTAATTGCGAACCAAACCGCTAATGGTAAAATTGCGCCCTACCTTGTGAACCCTAACCAAACCGAAATTACTGAAAATTCATTTAAAGATTACAAACCAAAAGTAAACGTATTACCACGTGTATTCTTCAAATTCCCATTAAACGATAAGAGTTTATTCTATGCGAGTTATGATGTGTTGGCGCAAAGGCCAAATGCTGGTGCTAACTTCTTAACCATTGATGACTATTATTATATGTTACAAAAAAATAGCGGTACTTTGGCTAACCCAGCCCTTACTTCGCGTATCACGACCGATTATCAAATTGGTTTCAAACAACAAGTGTCTAAGTCAACCTTGTTAACCTTGATCTCTTACTACAGAGAAACCAAAAATGATATTTCTGTTTATCAATACAACCAAGCGTATCCAATTACTTATATCAGTTATAATAATATTGACTTTAGTACAGTAAAAGGATTTATATTAGAGTTGGATTACAAATCTAAAAAGAACATCTCATTAAATGGTAACTACACGCTGCAAATTGCGGATGGTACCGGTTCAAACATCAACTCTCAAAGAGCTTTGATAGCCAGTAACCAACCTAACTTAAGAAGTTTATTCCCATTAGGCGATTTAGATATCCGTCACCAATTAAAAGGTATCTTTAACTGGGAATTCACAGACGATAACAAAGCAAAAAAGACCGTTTATTATGGTCCTATCATTGGTAAAACCAAAATTTTAAAGAATACTAACTTTAACATTACTTACTCTGCGACTTCAGGTTTGCCATATACTGCAACTTCAACACCAGTGCAATTGGGCTCTGCCGATAGAGCAACCATTAAAGGTACGCCTTATGGTTCACGTTTACCATGGCAGTTCAACACCAACTTGAATATATCCAAAGATATCTTGTTGAATTGGAAAGATAAAAACAGCGGTGTTTCAAAGGGCGCCTACTTACAAGTGTATTACTTGGTGACTAACTTATTAAACACCAAAAATGTTTATGGTGTTTACCAATACACTGGTTCTGCTGCCGACGATGGTTTCTTGAACTCAGCAAAAGGTCAACAGTATATTAAAACAACTTTAAGCTCTGAAGCCTACAATTACTATTACAGAACTGCGGTGAACAGCCCAGGTAACTACCAAGCGCCTCGTTTCATGAGAATTGGCGCTAAATTATATTTCTAAGTCATTCACCTATTTTTAAAAGAACAATCAAATTTATAACGATATGAAAAGTGTTTATCAAAAACTAACTTTAATTCTAGCACTCAGCTTCGCAGCTGTTACTGTGAAGGCTGCTGAAATTAAAAATTTTAGTAAAGGAGGTAATTCCAAGCAAGATGCCCTATACAGCAATGGAGTTGCTCAATTCGCCAATACTTGTAAAGCGGCTTCTACAAGTGCCGACTTAGATATAAACAACGTGCGTACCAGAATCTTAAATGGGGGTGACATGTGGTGGGATTTAAACAATCCAAGATATGAAATTCCAAAAGTAAACGATGCCAATAGCGTGCGTAGGCACTCCTTGTTTGCCGGTGCACTTTGGATAGGTGGTTTAGGTTCTGATGGTAACTTAAGAATTGCTGCCATGACCTACCGTCAAAATGGTAACGATTTCTGGCCAGGTACTTTAGATACCACCAATGTGAGTACCGATCCAACCCGTTGCGAAGCTTGGGATAAAATGTACAAAGTAACCAGAGTTGAATTACTTGATCAACAAGAGACTGGCAATGTATCACCTAGTATTTTGAATTGGCCTGCAGCAGGTAATCCAAATACCCCATATGGTTCAAATCAAAACAACAATTCATTAGCCAACTTTATTGATCCTAATAATCCAAGCAATAATTCTTTATACGATCCTTTGAATGGTTGTTATCCCGTATTAGATAACACCAGAGAATTTGCAAAAAACACCCCTAAAGATCAACCGGATCAAATGATTTGGTTTGCATACAATGATAGAGGTAACGTGCACTCTGAAACAGGTGGAATACCAATTGGTTTAGAATTACAAACAACTGCATTTGCCTTCCAAACCAATGATGAGGTAAATAATATGACTTTCTATACCACTAAAATTATCAATAGAGGTTTTGAAACATTGAGTAAAACTTACTTTGGACAATGGGTAGATGCCGACTTAGGTAACTATGCCGATGACTACGTAGGTTGTGATGTAGGCAGAAGCTTAGGCTATTGCTATAATGGCGATGACAATGACGAAGGTGTTTTAGGTTATGGAACAAATCCACCAAGTATTGGTGTTGATTTCTTCGAAGGCCCAAGAGATACCAATGGTATCCAACTAGGTATGGGTGCTTTCGTTTATTATAATAATAACTCAGATCCAGTGAATGGTAACCCAAATGCTGCGATTGATTTTTATAACTATTTACAAGCCAAATGGCAAAACGGTAACGATGTAACCTTTGGTGGCAATGGTGTGGGTGGTTCAGTTAAAACCAAATTCATGTTTGATGATGGTACCAACTCTATTACGGCTAACTTACCTACTTGGAATGAATATACTGCTGGAAACTCGCCTGCAGATAGACGTTTCTTACAATCTGCTGGTCCTTTTACCTTAAAAAGTGGAGCAGTTAACAAGGTTACTGTGGGTGTGGTTTGGGCCAAAACAACTTCAGGTGGTGCAAGAGGTTCATTGAAATTGTTAAAATTAGCGAGCGATAAAGCACAAAAATTATTTAACAACAAATTTGATATTGCTGATGGTCCTGAGCCTCCAACCGTTGAAGTTCAAGAGTTAGAAAATAGCTTGGTAATGAAATTCTTGGATACCAAAATTACGGAAGGTTATCAAGAAGACATTAAAAACGAGCAAAACCAAGTGATTAAGTACCGTTTCCAAGGGTATATGATTTACCAATTGAAAGATGGTAGTGTTTCTAACACTGAATTAAATAATATTGATAAAGCAGTTTTAGTTGGTCAGTGCGATGTGAAAGACAACGTGGCACAAATGATTAACCAAGAGTTCGATCCAACTGTATCTGCCAATATTCCAAAAGAAAAAGTGGACGGTGCCAACCTAGGTATCTTCCATACTTTAAATATTACTGAAGATGCATTTGCAACAGGTTCAAGCAAAGCTTTGGTTAACTTTAAAACTTACTACTATTTAGTATTAGCGTATGGTTATCCTTCAAACGATCCTTCGAAATTAGAGCCAGAGCAATTCTTAGCTAGTAGAAATACTGTTAAATTATCTGCTATCCCTCATAAAACATCGCCTGAGCAGTTTGGCAGTTTACAACAATCTAATTATGGAGATGGACCAATCTTGAAACAATTAGAAGGTAGAGGCAATGGGGGTCAAATTTTAGAGTTCTCTAAAGCAACCATCGATGAAATCCTTGCCAACAATAAATCAAACGAGCCAGTTTATATTGGTGGTAAAGGTCCAGTTAACATTAAAATTGTTGACCCATTGTTAGTGCCAAAAGCTGATTTTGAATTCCAATTTATCGAAAAATATAAAGACAGAGCAAAGGCCTTGGGCACTTCTTTAAAATACCAAGATTCGATTTCTGCAAAAGCATATTGGAGAATTGTAAACTTAACAACGAATGATACTGTTTTTGCCGATACTTCTATGGAAGCTAGAACAGAAACTATTGTAGGTAAAAGCAGATATGGTGGACCTGTTAAGAAATCAAGAAACTTACGCGATTGGGGTATGGCGGTTGAACTTATTCAACCACCAGTACCTGGTAAAAATCAATATTTAGAAACGACCAATGGTTTCTTAGGTTATGAAGTAAAATTCGAAGACGATAGCAGACGATGGCTAACTGCTTTGGCCGATCAAGATGTATCTGGGTTTGCTAATGGACAATTATTGACCCCTTTTAACTGGATCCGTTCTGGTACAAAAGTGACCACAGCTATTGATTTATATAGCGATGATTTCAGCGCTGAAACCGATCCTAACCACCAAGGTTTAGATTCTTACGATCCATACGAAGCATTTGAGAAAATTTGGGACAAAAGAATAGCACCATATGCTTTGGCTGCAAGGGTGCAAGGCGCCAATAGCAAAGGTGAATTAACCTTTGGTCCGGCATGGGGTGGCTCAAGTATTTCTGATAATCCTATATCTGAATTGGCCAGTGTTCAAATTTTCATCACACCTGATGTTAGAAAATGGACCAGATGTGTGGTATTAGAAATGGGTGAAGAGTCTTCATTAAACGAAGGCGGGATGGCGAAAATGAACTTGCGTTACCATTCATCAATTAAACCAGTGCATTCTAATGGGGTATTCCAACGTTGGGAAACCGATGGTTCTGATATGGGTAGAAGTTATTTTCCTGGTTATGCTATGAACCTTGAAACGGGTGAGCGATTAAACATTGCCTTTGGTGAAGACTCTTATTTGCCAGGCGAAAATGGCACCGATATGATTTGGAACCCTACTTCAAATTATGCGAATACCAATACATATTACAATTTTGGTGGTAAACACTTCATCTATATCATGGGTTCTTACCCAGGTGGTCTAGCTAACAGAACGTTTAAAGGTCCAATTTATGATGAAGGTTTAATGTACCAAACCATGCTGGCTTCGGCTCCAAATACAAGTCCTGCAAGTTTAGAAAAACGCAAAGTACTTTCGCAAGCTATGTGGGTAATACCTGCCATAGCCGAAAGAGGTTATACTTTAAAGGATGGTGTTCCGCCAACAGAAGTAAGCTTCAGAATCAATATGCGTAAGCCATACAATAAGGTATCACCAGTTGTTGGTGCTTCAAATAAAGATACCATGGTGCCGCGTTATACTTTCAACACAGAAAGTGTATACAACAATGTAAATGCCGAAACAGGTAAAAAATCTGTGAACTTAATTAACATTGTTCCGAATCCATATTACGCGACTTCAGAATACGAAAGCAGTCCAGTAGAAAACAAAGTTAAAATTACTAACCTTCCACCAAAAGCAACAGTTTCAATTTATACATTGAGCGGTACTTTGGTAAGAAGAATTAAAAAAGATGACTTGTTAACCTATTCAGATTGGGATTTGAAAAATGACAATAAAGTGCCTATTGCAAGTGGATTCTATATTATTCACGTTAATTGTGGTGACTTAGGTGAAAAAATATTGAAGTGGTATGGTGTAATGCGTCAATTAGATTTAGATACATATTAATAGGAACGATTTAAAGAATAAAGAGGAGAGAAATTCATGAACAAAATAATAAAATATACTGCAGTTGCCATTCTTGTAAGCATAGGTAATTTATATGCACAAGGGCCTGTAAGAGCTGGTCAAGCTGGTTTTACCCAGTTGTTAATTAATGGTTGGGGAAAAAGCAGTGGTATGGGAAATTCGTACTCAGCAGGTGTTACTGGTGTTGAAGCATTTCATTTAAATATTGCTGGTTTAGCTCGCATACAAGGTAGTGAATTAGGTTTCAGCAGAACTTCATGGTTAGGTGGAACAGGTATTAATATCAATACTTTTGGTTTTGGTCAAAGTCTTGGAGGAGGTGCCTTGGGCATCAGCGTCATGTCATTTTCATTGGGTCAAATTCCGATTACTACTGTGGCACAACCGGATGGCGGAATAGGTACCTATAAACCATCTATCAGTAATATCAATGTAGGTTATGCTTATAGTTTTTCTGATCAAATTTCAGCTGGTATTAATATGAAGGTAGTGAGTGAATCGACCCCCGATGTAAGAACGAGTGGCGTTGGTTTCGATGCAGGTTTGCAATTTGCAACAGAATTAATTAAGGATGTTACCACCAAAAAAACCAAATATTTAAGTGATAATCCAGCGGCTAAAAGAGGGAGTGATATCCGTTTTGGTGTAAGTATTAAAAACATTGGTCCTGATTTAAAATACTCAGGTGATGGTTTAGCCACTAAATCCAATATCAATGGTAATACTTTTACAACAACAACGAGTCAACGTGCCGATAAAACACAATTACCCTCATTAATCAATGTTGGTTTGGCTTACGATTTTCGCTTGGATAAAAAAGTGGGGATGTATTGGCACAGATTAACCACTGCCATGAATTTTACCAATAATTCATTCTCAAGCAATCAAACCTCATTGGGTTTTGAATATGCCTACAAAGAAATTTTAATGTTAAGAACTGCTTTCGATTACGAAAAGGGTATTTTCAATTATGATACTAGAAGAACGGCTTATACAGGTGTTTGTATGGGTGCAAGTGTTCAGATTCCATTGGCTAAAAAAGGCGATAAAGGTAAACGCGAAAACAACAATACCATTGGTATTGATTATTCATACCGCGCCACCAATCCATTTAGTGGAACTCACACATTCGGTTTAAGAATTAATTTAGATTAATTAAATTTTTAATATCTTTGCAAAAGTGCTTTCATCCAATGAAAGCACTTTTATTTTTTATATCCATTACAATAATTTAGAACAAGATGAGTGATATCATATACTTAACCAAAGACGGGTTTGATAATCTAAAAAAAGAACTTGAAAATCTTAAAAGAGTTCAACGTCCCGCCATTAGTGCGCAAATAGCGGAGGCCCGCGATAAAGGTGATTTATCTGAAAATGCGGAATATGATGCCGCTAAAGAAGCCCAAGGTTTACTTGAGGCTAAGATTTCTAAACTTGAAACCATGTTCGCCAATGCTAGGGTATTGGATGAAACGAAACTCGACAATAGCAAAATAAATATGCTGAGCCGAGTGAAGGTAAGAAATCTGAATGCCGACAGAGAAATGGAATACACCATCGTTTCTGAAAAGGAAGCTGATATGAAAATTGGCAGAATTTCTAGTAAGTCGGCCATCGGTTCTGGCTTAATAGGCAAACGTGTAGGTGATGTAGTAGAAATTACAGTACCTGCTGGTGTTGTAAAATTGGAAGTGATTTCAATAGGCGCTTAATTAAAATTTATTTAAACAATTATGTCAAGCATCTTTCAAAAAATAATAGATGGGGAGATACCTTGTTATAAAGTGGCCGAGAATGCCGATTTCTTGGCGTTTCTGGATGTTAATCCGCTGGTGAAGGGACATGCCTTGGTAATTCCTAAAAAGCCCATAGATTACATATTTGATATCGCGGATGATGAGCTAGCAGCTATGCATATTTTTGCAAAACAAGTAGCGATTGCAATAAAACAGGTAGTGCCATGTAAAAAAATTGGCATGGCAGTCATTGGATTAGAAGTGCCGCATGCCCATATCCATTTAGTGCCTATGCACCAAGTGGCAGACTTGAATTTTGCTGGGCCACGTGCTCAATTAACAAAAGAAGATTTCGAAACAACTGCAGCTGCTATCAGTCAGTTGTTTATTTAGCATCTTCGGTAATGCTGATAATTTTAAGATCTTTTTTAGGACGATCGCCGGGGTTCGTTAAAGTGTTGCCAATGGCGTCTACCACTTCGATACCTGAAACAGTTTCACCAAAAACAGTGTAATCGCCATCCAATTGCGGGGTGCCGCCAAGGGTGGCATAATCTTTAATAGCCGCTTCTGAATAAGGTTTACCAAATTGAACCAATTGTTCTTTTGGCATGATAGCGCCTTGTACAATGTAAAATTGACTGCCGCTACTTTCTCTGTATGGATTGACTTCATCGCCTTGACGGGCAGCAGCAAGTGCTCCTTTTTTATGGTAAAAATTAGGGAGTATTTCAGCTGGAATGGTATAGCCTGGACCACCCACACCATACTGTTGGCCAGGTTCTGCTTTTTTACTTTCAGGGTCGCCAGTTTGAATCATAAAACCTTTAATTACGCGGTGAAATAAAACACCATCATAAAATTTTTCTGCCACCAATTTAGCGAAATTTGCTTGGTGCATAGGGCACTCCTTAAAAAGTCTAACCTTTATATCGCCAGCATTGGTCTTTATGGTATAAAATTTATCTTCAGTCGAAACCACAGGCTTTGGGGCTTCTGTTGGTGTAATTGCCGGTGTTTCGGCACTCTCAGTAGTTTGTTCAGTGGTTTCTTTCGTGCTGTTGTTGCAAGCGGTGAGTGCTACAATGCAAGTGAATGCAAGTGCGCTTATTTTAATTAAAACGTTTTTCATATGATTTCTTCTGTTATAAAATATTCAATAATATGTGTGCGAATATACGATTCTTGTTCAAAAACATCGAATTGTGGCAAGGGTTTTAATAACTCCCAATGGGGCCATCCATCAATATCAGCGCCAATTAATTGGTAATGCCCCGAATAGCTTAAAATTTTACAAATGGCAATATGCATTAAATCTACCTTTTCGCTTTTCTTGTAATTGTCTTGCGGCAATTGGCCTAATTCGCGGATACCAATTAAAAATAAAATGGCATTCATATCCGGTTTCTTTTTAAAATGTTCTTCTACAAACGCAATTATTTTTTTCCAAACGGCACTCTCATCTTCCATTCTGCAAATTTACAGCTATCACAATTCATTCATTCTATGATTCTAAAAACCTTTTTATTTTTGTGTGAATAATTCCATTTAAAATATTTATAATCAGCTTATTAATTAAATTTTCTATTGAATTCATTTAAAAATAACTTTATTTGCAGTTAACCATGCCATCAATATACCCTAAAAAAATCATTAAGCAACTTGTTAATGCTGGCAAAAGGCTCTCTCAACCTTTCTCTTTGACACAAGAAAAGGCCTATAGACAACAGTTGCGTACCCTCAAAAAATTAATTACCAAAGCCGAAGAAACGGCTTATGGTAAAAAGTATAATTTCTCTCATATTTTAGCAAGCAAAACCGTTTACAGAAGCTATCAGCAAAATGTTCCTCTGGTAAATTATGAAGGAATGCACGAATGGTGGCAGAAAGCTTATAATGGAGAAGAGAATGTCACTTGGCCAGGTAAAATTGAATTTTTTGCTTTGAGCTCCGGAACTTCTGAAGGCGCATGTAAATACATTCCTGTTTCGCAAGAAATGATCAAATCGATCACCCGCGCTGGTTTGCGTCAGGTGATTAGCATTGCCCGTACCGATTTTCCGAAAGATTATTTAACTAAAAACTATTTAATGCTTAGTGGTAGCACTAGTCTGTATTTTAATGACGATGGTAAAACTTATGCCGGTGATTTAAGTGGTATCACGTCTAGTCACGTGCCCAATTGGTTCGAGCGTTTTTCGAAGCCCTCGATGGACATTCGCAGTGAAAAAAATTGGCACGATAAATTAGAACGTATAGCAGACGAAGCACCCCAATGGGATGTGGTGATGATAGCAGGTGTGCCCGCATGGATTCAAATCTTATTTGAGATGATCATTAAGCGTTACAACTTGCGAACCATTCACGATATATGGCCACACCTAAGTGTTTATTTATGGGGAGGCGTTGCCATAGAACCATACAAAAAAAGTTTGAATGGATTAATGGGTAAACCCATCATGTATTTAGAAACCTATTTGGCGAGTGAAGGCTTTGTTGCCTATCAAACCAGTCCGCATTCTAAGGGTATGAAATTAAATTTCAAGAACGGAATGTTTTTTGAATTTGTGCCTTTTAATGAGTTGAATTTTGATGAAACAGGTAACTTGCGTTCCAATGCGGTAGCCCTTAGTATTAAACAAGTAGAACTACATAAGGAGTATGCCCTATTGTTAACCACTTGCTCTGGCGCTTGGCGTTATTTGATTGGCGATACTGTAAAGTTTGTTGACCTCGAAGATTGTGAAATTAAAATTACTGGCCGAACCAAACATTTCTTAAGTTTATGTGGTGAGCATTTAAGTGTCGACAATATGAACAAGGCCATTGAACGTTTAAGCGAAACCTTAAATGTACCCATCAATGAATATACCGTTAAAGGCGAATCTGAGGGTAATCACCACCTTCACCAATGGTACATTGCGTGTAACGATAAAACCATTAAATCTGAAGAAGCAAGCGCACTTTTAGATGCCTATTTAACCGAACTTAACGAAGATTATGGAATCGAAAGAAACCATGCCCTAAAAGAAATAAGGGTTCAGTTAATTCCTTCAGAGCTTTTCTTAAATTGGATGTTGGAACAAGGAAAATACGGTTCACAAAGTAAATTTCCCAGGGTGTTAACAGATGCTAAATACAAAGAGTGGGTTGACTTTGTAAACAAACATACGGCCTTGGCTCAGTAAAATTTAAGCTTTATCTCTATTGCTGTTTTCTTATTTGCTGGTTAGCCATTTGAACATTTGTTTATAGCTGGCTTTCTGACCATAACTCAATATACCGATTCTGTAAATTTTGCCGGCCATCCACACCACAAATACAAAGGTGCTGAACAGTATCACTGCAGATATTAAAATCTCCATCCACGAAATGTCGAAAGGCAAACGCACCATCATGACTACTGGCGAGGTAAAAGGCACCATGCTGCACCAATAAGCAAGGGTGCTATTTGGATCGTTGATAACAGCTACCTGCGCTATAATCAATCCAAATATCAAAGGCATTGAGACAGGTAACATGAATTGTTGGGTTTCGGTATCGCTATCTACCGAACTGCCAATGGCTGCAAATAAAGCACTGTACAATAAAAAGCCACCTAAGAAAAAAATGATAAATCCAATGATGAGTTTAGGAATGTTAAGGGTTTGAAATTGTTGAAAAAAGGCATCCGAAATTTGCGCCATTTCAGATGGCATTTCTTTGCTTACACTGGTCATTTGGGCCGCATCTACATGCTGTGCACCTATGGCAATACTAAATACAAAAAGCAATAAGCCTGAGAGGGTAATCCATGCTAAAAATTGGGTTAATCCCACCAAAGCAACGCCTAAAATTTTACCCATCATTAGTTGAAATGGTTTAACTGCCGACACAATTATTTCGACTATGCGGTTGTTTTTCTCTTCGGTCACACCGCGCATAATCATCACACCATACATAAAAATAAAAAAGTAAATGATCATGGCGCCCACATACCCCACAGCCGATTTAATTTCGGTGCCATTGCTTTTGCCTGATAGGGAATGGTCGGACAATTGGATGTTTATTTTTAAGCTGTCGATTTTATTTTTGCTCAAACCATTGGCTTTTAAATTGAGATTAAACAGTTTATCGACCACTAATTTTTCAAGTGTTTCGCGGGCATTTAAAGAAATATTCTTTTTGGTTACCAACTCAATGCTATCGCCTTTGCTATTTTGAATAATCAACATGCCAAAAATAGCTTCTGTGCGAATGGAATCTTTGGCTGCCTCTACATTTTTTACATATCCAAATTCATAAGATTTGTTGGACAGGTTTTCGTTTTTTAAGGCATTGTTCGGATCGTAGATGGCTATTTTCGTTACATCGTCTTTGCTAAATTGACTGATAGAAATGGCAATGATAACCCCATAAAAAGCACTGATTAAAAGGGGCCCTAGGAGGGTCATGATGATGAAGGATTTTTTGCTAACCCTTGTAATGTATTCGTGTTTTAAAATAAGTAAAATGTTGTGCATGTTAAATGTTATTAGTTGGGTTAAGCCGTTACCAATTGAATAAAAATATCATTAATGCTTGGAATCTTCTGACTGAAATGTACCAACTCGGTTTGGTTGATGACATCTCTGAGGCAATCGTTGTTACTTACGCCATTCAACTTTAAAAAAACCGAAGGGTGACCGGCATCGGTAATGCTTGTTTGCATCACGTCTATTTTATCGATGCTTGGCGAATATGGGCCATTGGTAACCACTTCGAAGACATCCGATTTAAATTGGTTTTTTATATCGGCAACAGTGCCATCTAATATTTTTTTCGATTGGTGAATCAAGGCCATAGAATCGCAAAGTTTCTCGACACTTTCCATGCGGTGGGTAGAATATAAAATGGTGGTGCCCGCTGCTTTTAAATCTAGTATTTTTTGGGTGAGCAACTCGGCATTCACGGGGTCGAAGCCACTAAAAGGTTCATCTAATATGAGGAGCGAAGGCGAATGTATAACCGATACAATGAATTGTATTTTTTGTTGCATGCCTTTGCTTAGCTCTTCAATTTTTTTATTGCGCACCTCATAAAGCTCCATGGCTTTTAGCCAATCATTGGCTTTTTGGGTGGCTTCTTTGCTGCTCATGCCACGCAGTTGTGCAAAGTATTCGAGCTGACGAATGACTTTTATTTTCTTGTACAAACCGCGCTCTTCGGGCAAGTAGCCAATGTTGCGGATATGGGCCGCGTTCAATGGCTCACCATTGATTAGCACTGCGCCCTCATCGGCTTCGGTGATTTGATTGATAATGCGAATAAGGGTGGTTTTACCCGCGCCATTAGGGCCTAATAGCCCATAGATATGCCCTTCGGGCACTGCAATTGAAACATTTTTCAAGGCCACCTTGTCTTTGTAAAACTTGGAGACATTGTTAATTTGAAGTAAAGTGGTAGGCATGTTTAATTATTTAGTGCAAAGAAAATTAATCCATTGGATGTATGGTTAGTATTCGATGATTAAAAACATATAAACGATGAGAAAACGACCTTTACTTGTAAAAAAATAACATTTAAATACCGCTATTGTCAAATTGAATAATTATTTTTGAATTTCTACAGCAGAGTTCCACATGAAAGCAATAATACCCGTAGCCGGCATAGGCACAAGATTAAGACCGCATACCCACACCCAACCAAAATCCCTAATTCCTGTTGCAGGTAAGCCTATTTTGGCACATATTGTCGATCAATTGGTGATAGATGGTATTACAGAATTTGTATTTATCATTGGCTATTTGGGCGATAAAATTGAAGAGTACATTACACGCAATTACTCTGAAATCAATGCGCAATTCATCATACAAACCACGGGTAAAGGTACTGGTCATGCCATTTGGTTGGCCAAAGAAGCCATCGCCAATGAACCTGTGATCATCATCTTTGGTGATACCATTTGCGAAGTCGATTGGGACAAGATTATACAATCGCCTGTTTCGCTTTTGGGGGTTAAAAAAGTAGATGATCCCCGTCAATTTGGTGTGGCCGAATTGAATGCCGAAGGTAAAATTATAAGACTGGTGGAGAAACCTGCCATTCCAAAATCTAACCTGGCCTTGGTGGGTATTTATAAAATTATTGAAACCAAATTGATGATGGATTGCATCATTAATAATATTGAGAACAATCTTAAAACACAGGGCGAGTTTCATTTAACCGATGCTTTAATGTGCATGATTACCAAAGGGACTGAGTTCGAAGCCATCAATGTCGATTCTTGGTTCGATTGTGGTAAGAAAGAAATTTTATTGAAAACCAATGAACTCCTATTGAAGCGCGGTAATTTTCAAAAAGTAAATCCTGATTTGGTAGAGAACAGTATCATTATACCCCCTGTATTCATTGGCATTGGCAGCAAAGTAAAGAACAGCATTATTGGGCCTAATGTCAGCATAGGCGAAAATGCCTTGGTAGAATCTTCTATCATTAAAGAATCGATCATTGGTCCTTTTGCCGAATTGTACAATTCTGTACTGAGCAATTCTTTAATTGGTAACGATGCTTATTTACAAGGAACCGTGCACAGTTTGAATTTGGGCGACAGTGCAGAAATTAATTTCAATTAAAACAAATTAAAACTTTTTACCCATGCCTAAATACACCGATGCCGAAATTGCGAGAGCCGATGGGCCTTTTGAAGCCCCTGCCGAAATAAGTTTTGCTTATTTACAAGAGCGGATAGCAGTGATAGAAGAATTTCCTGCTGATTTAGAGCGGGTGATGCAAAGATTGGATGAGGCCATTTTGTCGCAACCCTACCGCGAAGGAGGATGGCAATTAAAGCAGGTGATACACCATATAGCCGATAGCCATATGCAGGCTTTCAGTCGTTTTAAATTGACCTTAACCGAAACTAACCCAACCATTAAGCCCTACATACAAAAATGCTTGGGCCGAATCAACGGATAGTTTATTAGCCGATGCCCATTTATCCCTAGCAATTTTAAAACCCTTGCACCAGCGTTGGGTCATTCTAATGCGCAGCATGCAGGCGCCCGATTTTCATAAAATCTATGTACATCCGGAGTACAACAAAACATTTACCTTGGCACATGTTACGGGCTTGTACGCTTGGCATGGTCACCACCATTTAAGGCAGATTGAAATGTTTTTGGAGAATAGGGTGGGTTGATTGAAGGTTAAATTAAAGTTTAAAAATAATTTTTCAAATTACACGTTTAAGTAATTGTTAATCAATTAATTGAATCACTTTGCTTGTTATTTTTAATTTGAAAATTTTATACATCTATAAATCAGCTATATAAACGTGTAAAGACCTATTTTATATATTTTTATTTTTTAATGCTGTTCTATTATATTTCATTTGTAAAAGTTAATTTTTTATTTATATAATAATTATTAATTAAATCATTTTCACAAAACCGCAGCACTTTGTTTAATTGATATTATTTATGAGAAACCTTAAAAAATATATACAATGAACAAGATTCAAATTAAAATCGCAACAGTGCTGCTTATTTTATGCAGCACTATTTTTAATGCTAATGCCACCGAGTTATTTAAGTCAAAAGCCGCTGGAGGAGGTGCTAATGAGTTTAAGCAATTTAGCATGTGTAGAAACAACCTGAACAATGGTTTTTTATACGCAGGTACTAGCAAAAATATTTGGGGAGACGATGCCATTCACATTATAAAGACAGATAATGCTATGAATACTGTTTGGAGCTTTTCTTATATGGAGGTGCAACAGCATTCTTTAAATGCAACAAAAATTATAAATAACAGTGCAGGAAGTGGTTATTGGATCAGCGGTTATTGGGGCGATGGGGGAGGTTTTTATCCTTTTGTAATGCAAATAGATGAATTGGGCAATGTAACCATGCATAATATGGGAAATACTAAAGGTGTATTTCTTGATGTGGCACCAACAAGTGATGGAGGATGCATTGCAGTTGGTTTCTTAAGTGAAAATATTCAAGAAAGTGTTCCAACTGGTCGAAGAGGATTTGTTGCAAAGTTCAGCCCAATTTTAACTATAAATTGGACAAATGTTTTTCATGGCAGCGCCAGAGCAATACGTTATAGCGATAACAACTTTTTTGAGTGTGCTGAGAATGTAACTGTGATTAACAATATTAGAACAGGTAACACAGATTACTATTTTATTACAGGTTCTGTCTCGGATACCTTGGTCGATAGTCCATCTAAGAATTTACCCAATTTATTTTACCTTTATATTGATAATACAGGAGGCCTGATTTATAAAAGCACAAGTTTAAGATTAGGAAATGCATTTGATGCAGTTTACGATGCAACTGACCATTCAATTTATTTTATCGGCAAATATGATGCAAAACCTGCTGATCAACAAGGTGTGGTTGGTAAGATTGATGTTGGAACTGGAATCTTGTTGTACCAAAAGTTTTTTGAAGGAGGATTTATCGGTTATCCATATCCTCATTTTGTAGTTCCGTATAAAATTGAGTTAAATGATGATAAATTGATGATTTTTGGTCATGTTAGGGCGAGTATTGTAAGCAGTTCTCCAACCGTGACATCCGACAATATTATGATTCCTTTTCATGCTGTTTTGAATAAGTCTGATGCAAGTCAAGTAAGTTTTACTCTAAATCACACAAATTTAAATAGAACATTAGGATACCCCAGCCAAGATCCTGGATTACTAAATGCTTGGAATAATGTTTCTGCTATTTATACTGCTCATTTTCCTTCGATATACGTTCCTGAAATGGGTATAAAGTATCTTGACATAAATGGAAATGTGCAGTGGGGTATGGTAAGCTACAGTGATCAATCGGGGCCTCCTGTTCAGTATGATTTACAATTGATTACCTCAGAAGCTAGTGGAGAATGCTATCCTTTTAATGCTAACTTAGTTTTCAATGTTAAAACGGATTTAACAATTGAAACTCATTATGTCCCTGTTATATATGATTATCATACCATGTATATTCTAAAGACTGCAATAGTGTTAGCTGATGTAAAGTGTAGACGCTAATCATATTAATTATTTTTTGTATTTTCGTATTAATGGTCTAGAGTATTAATTGTTATTTTTTAATCATACTTTGAAATTTAAATACTTTGTTTTACAAGTGGCGCTAGTTTTGGTCCTTCCAGTAGAAGCCCAGAACAGTTATGGAAATGCTGCACCAACTACCAATACAACTTATCATAGTGATTATGTTTGGCTCAGTCCAACAAAAGTTAAATTCACCTTTTATACAAGAAGAAATTGTTTAAAACAAAATATTTTCCTAGACAAACATTTTCCAGATACTGCATACTTTGGCTTATATGTAAATAATAAACGAGCAGTCTCTAATATATTAGCATTTCGTGATAGCATATATTCGCATCCCTATAACAAATGTTTAGGAATTTCAGATTGTTTTGGTAATGGCGGTGGAAATAATAACTTCGAATATAGCATCTTTAGATACAGCGGTGTTGTTGATTTTGGGGCTAAACATATCAAAGATACTCTCGATAAATTAAATGCTTGTAATGTTGATATTGTATTTTGGGGTATTTATAATCATAAAACCTTTATGTCGAATTTTGAAAATGTCGTTTCAAATGATGACCCTTTATATGGTTATCTTCAGGTAAATAGATGTTTTAAGTGGAAGGCAGGAGATGCTTCACCAAAGGTGAAAATGTTTGAACCATATACCTTGGATAATATGCTTCAAGTTGGGATTAAACAAATTGATATGGGTTACACCAAAGGTAATGAAGCTGATAGTCTAAACTATCTGCTTACAAAACCTCGAAAGTACCCGAGTGGAGTATTTTATAGTTTTGTAAGTAACTATTCTATGTCTTATTACTATAATTCATATTGTCCTAGTGGTGCGCCTTGTGCAGCTAATCCTAATGCTAAACCTCCAAGGGGTTTTTATTTAAGTCCAAAAACTGGTGTTATTAAATACTATAAACCAAATCCAGATAATTTTTTCTACCCAATTGTTGCAGTTGAATGTGAAACTTTTAAGAAGGATAGTAATGGACTTAGAGTAAAAGTATCTTCATTGATAAGAATTAATACCAGTTATGGAAATTCTGCGCCAGATGAAACCCTTAATAAATATGCCTACACCCCAGATTTCGATTACACCTACAATGTTTGTGAGGAAGTAACCGATACCATTATTTTTAATGTAAAGGATACACTGGCCACCAAACAAACAGCCAAGGATACCGTTAAATTAAGATGGGTGAATGAGTTGCCCAATTCAACGGCAGTGGTCACCAATCTTGGTCAGCCAGAGCCTAATGTTAAAATACTTTGGACGCCTCCTGTGGGCAGCAATGCCAATAATCCTTATACCTTTAATATTTATGCTTACGAAAGTTTGTGCAGTGTCAATAGGCGCTATATGTTTCGTTCGGCTGAGTTCAATGCTATACCCCAACCCCAATTTGTTGTAAATATAGATACTAGCCTTTGCAGTCAATTAAAATTTTCGGCTACCACTACCCAAACAGGTCCTTTTAAATTGGAGTGGTTGGTTTATAGTAAAAAGGATACCATTAAAAAAAGTGGCAGTGCCAAGGATAGCATTAACCTGCCTTATGCAGGCAAATGGTATGTGAAATTAAAAGTTCAAAACACCACCTATGGTTGCACAAAACTTTACATGGATTCTATTGTGCCAGTAAATGCCGCCATTGTCTCGAATATTAGCAAACAAAAAGCAAAGGTTTGTAAAGGAACAAACTTGTTTTTTAGTAGTACTACTTTTAATAACCAAGGTCAACTGAATTACCAATGGTATCAAAACAAACAATTAGTTGCTAGCACTGCCAACTATAATTTTATAATCAAAGATACCAGCAAAATAAAAATTGTAGTAAGCGATAAAAGAAATTGCAAAGCTTCGGATAGTATTACCATTACTACCTATGCCGATAAATTGGTTCAACATTTACCCGATACCGCCTTTTGCAATAATAGCAGCATAGCCATTACAGCTT
>CANMBF010000031.1 GCA_947496065.1 Bacteroidota bacterium | reverse complement strand
ACTATGAATTCGATATTGCTTTGAATTTTTGTGATGAGGCGAAAGAAGAAACGGTACTTAATGTATTGAACGAACAAAAAAAACTGAATCCTAAAAAACAAGTAAGCACCACTGCGCTCTATAATTTACCCAACCGCTTTTGGCAATTATTGGTACAAACAGCCATAAGCAACGATACCATTACTTGGGCTGATATTTCTAAAAAAGATCTACAACAATTGTGCTTGGCATTAACTGCTTTTCAAATGAGTGTAAAAGGCAAAAGTACTTTTAAAGATGAGTTTGTAACAGCAGGTGGTATCGACTTAAGAGAAATAGATTTTAAAACCATGCAAAGCAAACTAGTACCTGGTTTATATTTTGCAGGCGAAGTATTGAATATCGATGCCTTAACTGGAGGCTTTAATTTCCAGGCCGCATGGAGCGAGGCTTGGGTGCTGGCTGAGCACATGGCAGATTAGACACAGATTCACTGATTAATTTTTATAAATATTTTTTTATTCCTTCGAAACAAGATTTAATCTGTGTTCTTTTTCTTCATTTTTAATCTGTGAATCTGTGGCGAATAGACCTTGCGTTATGCCATAAAAAACCCCGCAGTGTAAGTGCGGGGTTGACAGTATTTAATGGGCTTGTTGCACTATTTTTTGTTTGTATTTTATTAATTGCGCTTTTAAGGAATCCTCGGCCTTGTCTAATGCAATTTCAAAAGTGCGGTCTTGCTCTTCTACAAATAGAATGGCATTCGACACATTCATTTTAATCTCTAATATTTTATTCACCTTGTCCTCGGTTTTCTGAACCTTGAGATAAACAGAAGCATCTATTATTTTATCATAAAAATGTTCAAGTTTTGTAAGTTTAGTTTCAATTAAATCAAGCAGTTTCTTATCTGCTTTAAAGTTGGTGTTTTGAAATACGATTTCCATGTGGTAATTATTTTTTTTGTTGTTTTATTGTTGTGTGTTCCTTTATCTGATTTAACTTTTGAATCGGATAGTCTTCCCGGAACAATGGGAAATGCGAGGTCATCTCATGGTGTTTCTAGAGCAAGCTGTTTCGTATTAAATTGGATTGAGGTTGATATAATTATTTTTACAAATTTTACAGGAAGCGGATGGTTTAAAATTTGCATAATCAATAAATTATTAAGTTTATCTTAATTCAAAATTAGAACACTCTATCGACGATTCAAAACTATTTCGATAAAAGTTTTTCTTTTAATACTAGTTCAAAAATCATTCCGAACTCCTGAAAATGAACTATTTAAAAGTGCCATTAAAGGAAAAAAAATGCAAGATGGTATAAATCAATTCGATTTATTTTTAGCCCCTTCCTTTAGGGTGTGCCTTATTGTATACATCTTTCAAACGGTCAATGCTATTATGTGTATAGATTTGAGTAGCCGACAAATTAGCATGCCCCAACAGCTCTTTGATGGCGTTCAGGTCGCTACCACTATTGAGCATATGTGTTGCAAACGTATGGCGCAGTATATGCGGACTCTTTTTCTTTAATGTGGTATATTGACTTAGCAAATGCTTTACAGCGCGATACACATAATTGGGATACAGTTGTTCGCCTTTGGCGGTGTTGAATACCACCTCGCTTTGGGGGTTCAGGATAAGGTAAGATTGTAAAATCGAACTAAGTTCTTTAGTAATAGGTATAATGCGTTCCTTGTTTCTTTTACCCAATACTTTGATAGTACCCTGCGCGATATCGACATTGCGTTTTTTCAAATGAATTAATTCACTTAAACGAATACCCGTATGGTATAAGGTTGCAACAATGGCATTGGCCAAGGTAATTTCATGATCATCCTCGCCCGGCTCAAAATTCATCCCCTCTTTTTCAAAAATCTCTTCGGTTTTAGACTCGTTGATAAACGTCGGTAGCTTCTTTGACATCTTTGGAGAGGTAACCTTTAGCATTGGATTACCCTCAACCAATTGATGGCGCAACAGATATTTATAATAGGTTTTAAGCGCCGATATTTTTCGATTCACCGAACTGGCCGTCATTTTATCGGCCATTAAGCTGGCCAACCAACTTTTAAGATGCAAATGTTTAATCGACTGCACATCGGCGATACCTAATTCAGCTTCAAGATAAGTAAAACATTGCCTTAAATCATTGAGATAGGCGGTGCTGGTATGCCGCGATACTTTTTTTTCAGAAACCAAATAGGTTTCAAATTGCGATATAAAAAAAACGTCCGACAATTTTGAATTATCGGACGCTAATATAATATTTTTTATGATTTATTGAGCTGCTTCGTTTTGTACAAACTGACGGTAAGCTGCTTTTCTAACTTCCATTCTACGTGTAATAGATGGTTTTTCGAAAGCTTGACGAGATCTTAGCTCTTTCATAATACCAATTTTTTCAAACTTTTTTTTGTACTTTTTTAAAGACTTGTCTAAATTTTCGTTGTCTTTTACACTAATATAAATCATGTTACTTTTGTTAAAATTAAGGATGGCAAATATACAATTATTTCAATTAATAACAAATATTTCAAAAGAAATTTATTTTCAGCTGAAGCTATTGCTATCACTTGCCTTCTATTATTATTTCAAGACGGCTCTAGAGATTACTAATTTTTGAATTTCTGAAGTACCCTCACCTATGGTGCAAAGCTTACTATCTCTGTAGTATTTCTCCACTGGAAAGTCTTTGGTATAACCATAGCCACCAAAAATCTGAACACCTTCTGTTGCTACTCTCACACAAGTTTCGCTAGCATAATATTTCGCCATGGCAGAAACCTTGGTAACATTTTTGTGATTGTTCTTCAAATCGCTCGCTTCATTGATTAATAATTCTGACGCTTCAATTTGCGTAGCCATATCGGCTAGTTTAAAACCAATGGCTTGAAAATTGGCAATTGGCTGACCAAATTGTTCGCGTTCCTGCGCATATTTAACCGACGCGTCGTAAGCACCTTTTGCAATACCCAATGAAAGGGCTGCAATAGAAATTCTTCCACCATCTAATATTTTCATGGCTTGAATAAAACCTTCACCTACGTTGCCCAATAAATTGGAAGCAGGAATTCTGCATTCTTCAAATATCATTTCAGCTGTTTCGCTGGCGCGCATGCCCAATTTATTTTCTTTTTTACCCGCTTTAAAACCAGGGGTTCCGCGTTCTACAACGAAAGCAGATATGCCATGAGAATCTAATAAGTCGCCTGTTCTCGCTAATACAACAGCGACATTACCACTGATACCATGGGTGATCCAATTTTTAGCGCCATTTAAAACCCACTCATCACCTTCTTTACGGGCAGTCACTTTCATTCTTAAGGCATCGCTACCTGTATTGGCTTCGGTTAATCCCCAAGCACCAATCCACTCGCCACTGGCCAATTTAGGCAACCATTTTTTCTTTTGCTCATCGTTACCAAACATCATAATATGACCAGTACACAAACTATTATGTGCCGCCAAACTAAGACCGATTGAACCACAAACTTTTGAAATTTCAACAATGGCATCAACATACTCGAAGTAACCTAAGCCGGCTCCTCCGTATTCTTCAGGTACCAAAATACCCATCAATCCAAGTTTACCCATCTCATGGAAAATTTCCACTGGAAAGGTTTGTGCCTCGTCCCACACCATCACATTTGGGCGAATATTGCGATCTGCAAAATCTTTGCACATCTGTCTAATCATTAACTGACTTTCTGAAATTTCGAAATTCATATATTCTGCAAAAATATAAATTTAAATCTTAATAATTTATTATCTTCTTATAGAATAAGATAATTTTTTAGTTTTTCGAATGTTTTTTCGTCTAAAACCTTCACATTAAGTAATTCATCTTTTGATTCAAAAGCACCATGCTGTGTTCTGTAATTGACGATGATTTGAGCAAGCGTTTTATTTAAATAGGGGTGCTGCCCTAATTCTTCAACCGTAACAATATTAATATTGATTAAACGAAAAGGTTTTAATTGGTTATTAAAACGCGGCTTAATGCTCTCTATTACTTCTGGATTTAATCCATATACTTCGTTTAATTGTTCTAAGCTGTAAAAACCACCTAATTTCTCTCTAAAATTTACAATCCTTTGGGAGAGTTTATTGCCGATACCACGTAGGCGATTAAGTGCAACTGTATCAGCAGTGTTCAAGTCGATGGCAGCAGGCACAAAAGGTTTAAACAAAGTTGAAGGTGCTTTGCTATTTTCTACTTGAACGGGCAATTGCTCAGGTAAATCAATATAGGGCAAAAGCGATTCAACAAAAACAATATTAATACCATAGATTTTATACAAGTCGCTTTTTACCTTAAATTTTCCACCTGCATTTCTAAATTTTAAAATACGTTCAGCGATAGAGGGTTTAAACCCTAATGTTTTGAGTTCATTAAGACTAATTATATTGGGATTAAATACAAAACGATTTTGAGCATAAGTGCGTTCAGGATAGTCTTGGTATTGTTCACGATCATCGCGCGGATTAACATTTAAAGCGGTATCATTTGCCTCAAGATTCTCTAACAGCGTAAAATCCGTCTGTTGCCGAGGCGTCCCATCAAACAAAACCAATGGTGCAATTGCTATGAGCAAAACAGCAGACAGAACAATTACAAAGGCCTTTCTTTCACCATTAGTGAAATTGAAATAATCCTTCATCAATTGTTTGAATGATTTTTCCATAACCTTTAAGATTTGGAGCACACTTAAATATGCGAATAAATAAATTTAGCTAATAGCAGCGTTCATTATTTTCTCTTGGTTGTACTTACCTGATGCAAGGTTTTCTTTAATTTCATTGAAGGCTTTAATTGTTCTTTCAACATCAGCCAATGTGTGCACAGCTGTAGGAATTAAGCGCAATATAATGATACCTTTAGGAATCACAGGATAGACCACTATAGAGCAAAAAATATCATAATTTTCTCTTAAATCGAAGGTTAAGTGAGTTGCTTCTGCAACAGTACCACTTAATACCACTGGGGTTACCGGGGTTGTAGTGGTTCCTATATTAAAACCTGAGTTTACCAAACCAGATTGCAAAGCATTCACATTTTTCCAAAGGTTATCTTTCAATTCAGGTTGACTTCTCAACAAATCTAAACGTTTCAATGCTCCAACCACCAGCGGCATAGGCAATGATTTAGCATAAATTTGAGAACGCAAATTATAACGCAAGAAATCCAATATAAATTTTGGTCCTGCTACAAATGCACCGATACTCGCCATTGATTTTGCAAAGGTAGAAAAGTGTAAATCTACCCCCTCTATCACACCCTGTTCTTCGGCAGTACCACTACCTGTTTTTCCCATGGTACCAAAACCATGTGCATCATCAACAAATAAACGGAAATCGTATTTATCTTTTAAAGCGACGACGCCTTTTAAATTACCTTGGTTACCACTCATACCAAATACACCTTCGGTAATCACAAAAATTCCACCACCACTTTTTTCAACTAATTTGGTGGCACGTTGTAATTGCTTTTCGCAACTTTCCATATCGTTGTGTTTGAATTGAAAACGATGACCAGCATGTAAACGCACACCATCAACAATACAAGCGTGTGACTCGGCATCGTATACAATCACATCATGTCTATCAACCATTGCATCTATAATTGACACAACACCTTGGTATCCAAAATTCAATAAAATCGCATCTTCTTTACCAACAAATGCCGCTAATTCTCTTTCTAATTGCTCGTGTGGATTGCTATTACCACTCATCATACGGGCACCCATTGGGTAGGCCATGCCATAAGCTGCGGCAGCTTCGGCATCAGCTTTTCTAACCTCAGGGTGATTGGCCAATCCAAGGTAGTTATTCAAACTCCAATTTAATTTTTCTCTGCCATTGAAATTCATTTTAGGACCAATTTCGCCTTCCAATTTAGGGAATGTGAAATAACCGTGTGCTTCCTTAATGTGAGCGCCTAAAGGACCCATGTTTTTCTTTACCTTTTCAAAAATATCTGCCATTGCGTTTAATAATTATGGCCGCAAAGATAATATTTATACAATGAATAGCAAATGGGTTGTGGGTATTGGGTTATTAGTTACTGAGTTATTAAATTACTGGGTTAATAGAGCCCGCGCATTTTCATTAATACCTATTCTATTCCCTAATTCCTAGTTACTAGTTACTAATATAGCTATCTTTGCCCCTTTCAGGATAAACACCTGACGTTTTTATGTCCATAGAGTTAGAAATAAAACTAATACCTGCTCACGCTTTTGATGAACAAAAAATAAAAGAGGCAGTGCTTCGCCAAGCACCGCAGCTGCAAGGCGTAATTGGTCCTATTCAAATTATTAAACGCTCGATTGATGCCCGCAAAAAACCAGTGGTTTATGTGCTGCGTTTAAAAGTTTATGAAAGCAATGAAAGCATTGAAGCGACTGTCAATTTATTTGAAATAAAACCCCAAGGATTTAACAAAAAAGTGGCTATTATCGGGTGCGGACCGGCAGGTATTTTTGCTGCTTTTCAATTGTTAGAGCGCGGTATTCAGCCCATTATTATTGAGCGCGGAAAAAAAGTCAAGGAAAGAAGACGTGATTTAGCGGCCTTGAATAAGGAATTAATTGTGAATCCAGAGAGCAACTATTGTTTTGGAGAAGGCGGTGCTGGCACCTATAGCGATGGTAAATTGTATACCCGAAGTAAGAAAAGAGGCAGTGTCGACAGGGTGTTGCAAACCTTTGTACAATATGGCGCCAATCCTGACATATTAATAGAAGCGCATCCACATATAGGCACTAATAAATTGCCGCAAATCATAGAAAATATGCGCGAAAGTATTTTGGCCAATGGAGGTGAAATACATTTCGATACCAAACTCACAGATATTAAATTGGTGGATGGAGAAATAAAAAACATCATTTGTAACGAGAGCATTGAACTTTCTGTATCTGCTGTGATTCTTGCTACTGGTCATTCTGCACGCGATATTTTTCACTTACTAAATGATAAAAAAATATTAATTGAGGCCAAACCATTTGCCATGGGTGTAAGGATCGAACATCCACAAAACATTATCGACACTATTCAATATAAGCAAAACAAACGCGATGAAAACTTACCACCAGCGGCCTACAGCATCGTAACACAAGCCGAGGGTTGTGGGGTATTTTCTTTTTGCATGTGCCCAGGTGGCATTATAGCTCCCGCTGCTACGGACATTCATGAGACTGTTATGAATGGGTGGAGCCCAAGCAAACGCAATGGGGCCTTTGCAAACAGTGGTTTTGTAGTAACAGTAGAACCCAAGCATTGGCAAGCGCAATTTGGCAATACAGCTTTATCTGCGTTGGAATTTCAACAAAACATAGAACGCAAAGCTTTTGAAAGCACTGGTAGCATTATTGCCCCAGCACAAAGGGTGGAGGATTTTATACAGAATAAAATGAGTACTACCCTGCCCGAATGCTCCTATATACCAGGGATACAAAGTGTGGAAATGAAACAAATACTACCCGATTTTATTGTAAAAGCAATGAGAACAGGCTTAACCCATTTTGGAAAAACCATGCATGGCTATCGCAGCAGCGAGGCACTATTAGTGGGGGTCGAGAGTCGCACCTCATCACCCGTGCGCATTCCCCGCGACAAAGAATTTTTGCACCATCCGGAGATTAAGAATTTATTCCCTTGTGGCGAAGGTGCTGGTTATGCGGGCGGCATAGTAAGTGCTGCTATAGATGGCATGGTGTGTGCGAATGCAGTGAGGGATTAATTAAATAATTTTTTCCATATTATTCTAATGCTTATCTTTGCTTATACAAATCGTCTTTGAAAAATGAAAGTAGTAATAGACATACCTGACAATGAATTAAACTTTGGAATGAAGGTCTTAAAAAGTCTATCTTTTGTAAAGAAGGTAAAAACGATGTCGCCAACAACCGTTCAATTATGGGAGAACCTTAAGGAAGCTGGCGAAGAAGTGGCATTGCACAAAAAGGGTAAACTTAAATTAAAATCAGCGCAAGAACTTTTAAATGAGCTTTAAACTTCTCATTACCCATCGTTTTGAAAAAGAATTAAAACGTTTGGTCAAAAAATTTCCATCCTTAAAATTTGAATTTGCAGATTTAGTTAATACCCTTACAACTAATGAAACTGAAGGCGCATACATTGGTAATAACTGTTACAAAATTCGATTATCAATTCAAAGTAAAGGCAAAGGTAAAAGTGGTGGGGCACGCGTTATTACCTACCACTATTTAGGAGACAAAACCATTTACTTGCTTACCATCTACGATAAGAGCGAAAAATCAAATCTTAAACGCAATGAGTTGAAGGAAATGTTAGAGAGTCTTGATTTAGACTAATGGTAAATTTCAGTTATTTCGAATTTCGTATCCTTTAATAAAACTTTACCTTTGCTCTCTCTATGAACAACCTCCTTCTTTTTGGTGCTGGGCGCAGCAGTTTATATTTAATTGAATACTTGCAACAATGGTGCGTTGCCAATCAGTGCACTTTATTAGTTTGCGATAAGGACATTAGCTATGCTAAAAACAATCTACAAAACCACGAAGGACTGACCTTTACAGAACTTGATATTTTCGATCAGGCAAAGGTCGAAGCATTTGTAAAAGAAAGTCGCATGGTAATTTCGTTATTACCAGCAGCGCTGCATATCCATATTGCTAAACTTTGTTTGGAACACAATAAAAATTTGGGCACTGCCTCTTATATCTCAGATGAGATGAAAGCCTTGCACCAAGCTGCCAAAGACAAAGGTTTAATCTTCTTAAATGAGTGTGGCTTAGATCCGGGCATTGACCATATGAGCGCCATGCAAATGATGGATGCGATAAAAGCAGAGGGAGGCGTGATTAATAGTTTTGAGAGTTATTGCGGTGGCCTAGTAGCCAACGATAGCGATGGCGACAACCCTTGGAAATACAAATTCAGTTGGAATCCGCGCAACGTGGTGCTGGCTGGTGCAGGCGCTCCCGCTCAGTTTTTACAAAACAACGAACTTAAAATGGTGCCCTATCACCAATTGTTCAAACACATTGAAACTTTTGAAATTGAAGGGGCTGGCACCTATGAAGCTTATGCCAATCGCGACTCATTGAAATACATGGGTCTTTATAATTTAGAACATGTGGCATCGATGAAACGCGGTACCTTTAGAAAAAAAGGCTATGCTGCGGCTTGGCAGGTTGTTGTTGAACTTGGGTTAACCGACGACACAACACCTTTACATTTGAAAGATGGCACTACACTTTCGCAATGGCTGGCAGCTTATTTGCCCAATGGTCATGGTGATTTGAAAGCAGAAGTTAAAGCCCTTACCCATTGCACTGATGCAGAAATCGAAAAGCTAGATTGGCTAGGACTATTTAGTAGTGAAGCCTTGCCTATTACAAATGGTACTTCAGCCCAACTACTCGAAGAAATATTAAAACCCAAGTGGCATTTGATGCCTACTGATAAGGATTTAATTGTGATGTTGCATAAGATAGGCTATACTCAAAATGGCACGCAGCAATGGCGTTCAGTGCACATGACATTAGAAGGCATAAGCGAAACCCATACAGCCATGGCCAAAACGGTTGGCTTGCCTTTGGCGATTGCTAGTAAATTAATTTTGGAAAACAAAATCGAAGCCCGCGGGGTATTAGAGCCTGTAACAGCAGAGTTTTACAATCCTGTATTAAAGGAACTAGAACAATTTGGAATCAATTTCTAATTGACTATGCTGTAAGGATTAGATTAATCGCATCCTTACCAATATGTTTTTTAAAGCCGTTTTGTTATTTTAAAATAAATTCTTACTTTTGCACCCCGCAAGAAATGGAGAACTTGCGATTTATAAATATTTTATGTCAACAAAATTAAGATTACAGCGTCATGGACGCAAAAAACAAGCCTACTACTACATTGTGGCGGCAGATGCACGTGCTCCGAGAGATGGTAGATTTATTGAGAGAATTGGTGATTACAACCCAAACACTAATCCTGCAACAATTAACCTGAATCTTGAACACGCAGTTAAATGGTTAGACAACGGAGCTGTTCCTACAGACACCGTAAAAGCCATCCTATCTTACAAAGGTGCAATGATGTTGCATCACTTACATGGCGGTGTGCGCAAAGGCGCTATGACTGCTGAACAAGCCGATGCTAAATTTGCGGAATGGACTGCAGCTAAAGAAGCGAAGGTTCAAAGCAAACGCGAAGGTCTTGCAGACAAAAAAGCGCTAAATGCTGCTGCTAAATTTAAAGCTGAAACAGCTATTAAAGAAGCTAAAGCTGCTGCTATTGCTGCTACTGCTGCTGCTAAAATTGCAGAAGCTGAAGCTGCTGAGCAAGCAAGAATTGCTGCCGAAAATCCAGTTGTTGAAGAAGTTGCAGTTGTTGAAAATCCGGTTGACAACACTGTTATTGAATCACCAGTTGAAGTTCCAGTAACAGAAACACCTGAAATAGTTGCTCCAGCTACCGAAACACCTGAAATAGTTGCTCCTGCAACCGAAACACCTGAAACAGAGGTACCGGCTGCTGAGACGCCTGTAGAAGAAGCACATGCAACAGATGCTCCTACTGCTGAAACACCAGAAGCTTAATTCAAAGCTTTTTGTATGGCAAGCAAAACAATTAATATTCATGAGAAACCCACCCGCAAGGTGGGTTTTCTTTTAAGAACGCATGGCTACAAAGGCCATATTAAAATTGCTATCGACGACGAATTTGAAGATTTTGAGCCGACTGGTTTCTTATTAGTAAACATCAACGAAAAATTTGTTCCTTTTAAAATAGACAATTACAACGAAGATGGCGGTATCATTAAACTCAGTGGTATCAACTCAATTGAAGAAGCTGGCATAGTGGTAGGCAAACAAGTAATGGAATTCGTGCCAGAAAATGCCGAAGCCGCCTTTACCTACAACGATTACACCTTAATTAATAACGATACCAAAATTGAATACCGCATTACAGATACGCTTGTAATGCCAAACCAAACCTTATTAGAATTTAGAAACGGCTATAAAGATACCTTGCTCCCTTTTCACCCCGACCTTATTTTAGAGGTGAACGATGAACTTAAAACAATTACTGCACATTTTCCAGATGGTATTTTAGATTTGTAAGATGAGAGTCGATATTATCACTGTACAACCCGCTTTATTGGAAAGTCCGTTTAATCACTCGATGATCAAAAGGGCACAGGACAAGGGTTTTGCGACCATCAATCTCATCAACTTGCGCGACTATGCCATTAATGCCCATGGTCAGATCGACGACTACCAATACGGTGGTGGTGCTGGTATGGTAATGATGTGCGAACCCATTGCCAATGCTATTGAATCACTTAAAAAAGAGCGCACTTATGATGAAATTATTTACACTTCGCCCGATGGTGAATTGCTAGACCAACCCATCGCCAATGCCCTTTCATTGAAAGAAAATATCATCATTTTATGTGGCCACTATAAAGGCATTGATGAACGCATTCGTCAACTTTATGTAACCAAAGAAATATCCATTGGCAACTATGTATTAACAGGCGGAGAGCTCGCTGCAGCCATTATTACCGATTGCATGATTCGTTTAATACCAGGTGTTTTAGGCAACGAAGAATCGGCCTTGACAGACAGCTTTCAAGACGACCTATTAGCACCACCCGTATACACTCGTCCTGCAGAATTTCAAGGACTGAAAGTGCCCGATGTATTGCTTTCCGGCAATTTTAAAAACATTGAAACATGGCGCCAAGAGCAAGCCGAAGAGCGCACCAAACAAAGAAGACCCAATTTGTAAATTCAATTTACAATTAAATAATATTGCATTAGAATGAACCTAAAATTAAATAAAGCCTTGGTGATTTTCGATTTGGAAACCACTGGTATCAATACTTCTAAAGATCGCATCATCGAACTCTACATGATCAAAGTGCAACCCGATGGCAGTCGAACCGACTTACATCAGCGCTATAATCCAGAGATGCCAATAAGCGCCGAGGCCACTGCTGTGCATGGCATTACCGATGCCGATGTGGCCAACGAACCTACCTTTAGACAAAAGGCACATGAGCTGAACCAATTCTTATTGAACTGCGACTTTGCGGGTTTTAATAGCAACAAATTTGACTTTCCTATGTTGGTCGAGGAGTTCTACCGTGTAGGTGTTGAATTCGATACATTAAAAAGAAAATTCATCGATGCACAACGCATTTTTCATTTAATGGAACCCCGCAATTTAAGTGCGGCTTATAGATTCTACTGTCAAAAAACACTCGAAAACGCCCACAGTGCAAAGGCCGATACCGAGGCTACTTGGGACATTATTCAAGCCCAAATCGAGCATTACAAAGACCTAGAAAACAACATTGATTTCTTACACCAATTTAGCGGTCAAAGCAATTTAGTAGATCTTGCCGGTCGCTTGGTATACAACGATAAAAAGCAAGCCGTGTTCAATTTTGGCAAGCACAAAGGCAAAACCGTTCAAGAAGTTTTGAAAATAGAACCTAGCTATTATGAATGGATGATGAATGGCGATTTCTCTGCCCAAACCAAGAAGGTATTAACCCAATTGCGTTTAGAGGCAATGGGGAAATAATAATGTAGTTTAGGTCGCATTAAACAACTACAATCCTTATTACATTTTTTCGTAAACAATGGCAAGGCCTTGACCAACGCCAATACACATGGTCGCTAAACCATAGCGCACATTGCTTCTTTTTTGCATTTCGTGAATTAAAGTTGTACTGATTCTTGCACCACTACATCCCAATGGATGACCAATGGCAATAGCGCCACCATTCACGTTTACGATATCAGGATTTAAACCCAATTCTCTCATGCAAGCGATACTCTGACTAGCGAACGCCTCGTTTAATTCCACTAAACCTAAGTCGGCAATGCTTAAACCTGCACGCTTCAAGGCTTTGCGACTTGCCTCTACTGGACCAATGCCCATGATTTGAGGATGCACCCCACTTGCAGCACTAGATACAACACGAGCTATCGGTTTTAAGTTATGTGCTTTTACAAAACTTTCTGAAGCCAAAGCCAAAGCGGCTGCTCCATCGTTCACGCCACTGGAGTTACCTGCCGTTACACTACCATCTTTTTTAAAGGCAGGTTTTAATGCGCCCAATACTTCCATACTGCTCAAACGCGGTTGCTCATCTTTATTAAAAACAATGGCATCGCCTTTTTTCTGAGGAATATGTACTGGTATGAGTTCATTGTTGAAAGCATTAATTTTATTAGCCTCGCTCCATTTCAATTGAGAGTTATAAGCAAAGGCATCTTGTTCTTCGCGACTGATACTCCATTGCGCTGCAACATTCTCTGCAGTTTCGCCCATGGTGTAAGGGTGGTATAATTTAGAAAGGGCTGGATTGGTAAAACGCCAGCCGATAGTGGTATCATGTATCTCGGGCGCACGACCGAAGGCCGAATCTGATTTGGCCATTACGAAAGGGGCACGGCTCATGCTCTCTACACCACCTGCAATGTATAAGTCGCCATTGCCTTGGGCGATTTCCATACTCGCATTGGCTATGGCTTGCAAACCGCTTGCGCATAAACGGTTGACAGTATAACCAGCCACTGTAATTGGCATACCTGCTAATAAAAGCGCCATTCTTGCTACGTTTCTATTGTCCTCTCCTGCTTGGTTGGCATCGCCTAAAATAACCTCTTCAGTTAAATCAAATGGAATGTTTTTATTTCTATCCATTAAACCTTTAATGGCCATGGCAGCCAAATCATCCGGACGGGTATGGGCTAAAGTTCCAGCGTATTTACCAATAGGTGTTCTGGCGGCATCAATTACATAAATGGTTTCTTTCATGGTGTGCAAAATTAAGAAATTGTAATTACTATTGATTCAGATTATTTCAACTATTCTCAAATCAAAATTTCAAATTACTTGCGCATATATTTCATTTTTTAAATTGCAATAATCACCAAAGGCTAATAATTTCAAACACTTTAAAAGTATTCCTAAAAAATACATTAAATTCGTCTATCAATTTTATGGTCCACTATTTAAAAATGAGAAGAAAAATTATCATTATTTATGCCCTGATTATATTCATATTGGGGATTGATGGATGTAAAAAGGAATCAACTGAAAACAAATTTGAAAAATTTGTTGGTACTTGGACTTGCAGCAAGTATATATCTATTACTAGTGCCAGAAACAACTCGAAAATAGAAACCAGATATGAAATGGGGAGCAATGGCAAACTCTATTATTCATCAACAATCCCAGACACAGGTAGTGGTGGGAATTATAAAACCACCAACGAAATATATGAATTTGATTTCAAAATTACCACTCATTTAGAGGATGGCTCTAAATTAGTGATTGATGAGGTTTATAATACTTATAAAAACAACGGTATATATAAAACATTTAGATACATTCAGACTATTCAATTAGTTGATGGAACGACAGATTATAAAATTTCAGACAATAGCTATACCATAACCGCAGATAACATCAAATTAAGTGGATTTGGTCACGATTCCTATAGCAGTTTTAATTTTAGTCGAACATTAAATAAGTCATTGTAAGAATTACTTTAATTGAATTCTCTTAAATTAGATGTATTTAAAAAAAATATTTCACTCTAAGAGGAGATTTTATCTATTTAAAATTTAATGATGAAAAATATTTTTCATTGATTGATTTCAAATAGATTTGTAGTTTACTCGCACCCCTCCATTATGAAAGAATTTAAACTGGCCAAAGGCTGGGCCATCTTTGTTTTTATTGTGACACCTGTTGCCATGGTATTCTTCACATGGTTTGCTATCAGTCCGTTTATAGAACATAAAGGCCTTAGCAAAGGACTGGGATGGGTTTCAATACCCTTGGGATTAGGCATGGTAGCCTTAATGGGGTATGCCTTGCGCGAAGCCATTGTTGGCAAGTTTGTGATTGATGATGAGAAGCTCTACATGGTTAGTGCTATTGGCACAAGAACCCTTTTATTTGATGAGATAAAAAACTACCAAATGGATGATAATTACATTTATATTTTTCCAAAAACGAAGCAAAAGAAAACCATTAAAGTGAGTACTTATTTAAAAGGTACTGATGAAATTCTTGCTTTTCTTGGAGAACGTTATGATGACATTGATTTATTAGAACGCATCACAGATGAGGAAGAAATAATGCAAGATACCAATTTTGGTGATACAGAAGAAGAAAGAGAAATCAACTTAGAAAAGACCACCAATTTTACTAAAATCATCAATTGGATTGGAGGTGCCATCGGTTTATGGACCCTATTTTTTGCAGACCCTTACGAAATTTCAATACTTGCTTGCATAGCAACACCACTCATTGCCATTGTGTTGATTCATTTTTCAAAAGGCATGATACGACTTGATGAATTCAAAAACAGCATGCATCCCAATTTAACTATTGCGATACTGTTGCCAAGCATAGTAATGGTTTTGCGCGCTTTGTTCGATTATAATGTGGTTACCTATTCAAATATTTGGAAACCTTGTATCATTTTAACATTGGTACTATTAGGTTTGCTTTTTACTGGCAAGCACAAATTCAACTTTAAAAAGATCAATGATTACTTCACCGTGTTTGCCTTTAGTCTTTTTACTTTTGGGTATTCCTATGGCGCTATTGTTTGTTTGAATGGCATGTACGACCAATCAACGCCAGTCGACTATGAAGTGAGAATCCTTGACAAAAAAGTAGAAAAAAGCAAAAGAACCACTTACCATTTTGTGCTCGCGCCATGGGGTCCTTATTCTAAAAAAAACGACATCACTGTTCCATATACACTTTATGAAAAAAAGGCCATTCAGAACACTGTTCAAGTGCATACCAAAAAAGGATGGTTCCATATTCCTTGGTATTTCGTATCGGAGTAAAAGCGCAAAACGACCGACTCAAATCGCCTAAATACGTCATTGTGTCTTATATTTTCTTGTGCTTTTCGAATTATACGTCAATTTGTCGTAAAAATATGCATTGGAATTAGATTTGAAATCCAAGTACCATAACAATTAATAAAAAAAATTATATGGTACTTTTAAAATCAAAACCTAGCTTAATGAATGAAACCATCATTCCACAATCTTTCAATTCATTTTTAAACGAGTTCTTACACGACTCTAAAAATTTTCAAGAATCTTTTGGTGAGCAAGTTCAATTTTCGCCTAAAGCAGATATCATCGAAAAAGCGAATAGCTTCGAAATCCACTTGGCTTTACCAGGCATGAAAAAAGAGGACGTAAAAATCAATGTTGAAGGCGATTTTTTAACCGTGAGTGGAGAGAAACAAAGCACAAGTGTTGCAGAAACCGAAAAAATGCACAAGAGAGAAATTCATTTTGGAAAATTTTCTCGCAGCTTTAATGTTTCAAAAATCAACAAAGCTAAAATTGAGGCCCAATTCGAGCATGGTCTGCTAGTTCTTAACTTACCAAAAATTGAAGCAGCCTTGCCATTAAGCATCGATATTAAGTAGTATTTTTTCATAATAAATAAGGATGGGGTTTTGCAAAGTTTTAAAACTTTGTGAAGCCCTTTTTTTTAGGCGACTAGAAAAGTTTAGCAAAACGGAAATAGTATGATTGAAAACCAATGGTTCAAACCTTAACAACTATCGCCTATTCACCGCACGTACTAGCGTTCTAAAGACTAAATCTTTCGATGACCCATTCAGGAATAATTAAAGCTTTACCGGTTTTCAAATCGATCAGACTGTATTTAAAATAACCATCGCAACTCACCTTTTTGGTTTGTTGATTAATGATTTCAAAATCCACTATTACATAGTTTTTTTGAAGTGATACGATGTGGGTGTTGATTTCCATTTTATCGCCCATCTTTAAGGCGCGTTTAAAATGCATTTTTGTTTTGATGATCACGAATCCCATACCGTGTTCCATGAATTCTTCGAAACTCATTTTATAGCATCGGTGCATTTGATCGTAACGCGCTGCCAAAACAAAGTCCATGTATTTGCTGCTGTGCACATGCTGAAATAAATCGATGTCATCGGGCCTTACTTCAATTACCGAACTGTATACCGTGGTATTAAGCAGCATCGTGTACTTTGTTATTATCTATTTTTATAATGCGCGCTGGAAACTGCGTCAACAAGCGGTGTTCGTGGGTAGCCATTAACACTGCAGTGCCTTCTTCCTTCGCAATAAATTGTAAAAGACGGGTAATGTCATCAGAAATTTCTGGGTCTAAATTACCTGTTGGCTCATCGGCTAATATCACTTCTGGTTTATTTAACAAAGCGCGTGCAATTACCAAACGCTGTTGCTCGCCTCCACTCAATTGGTGTGGCATTTTATAATCTTTTGTTTCAAGGCCTACAATGTGCAAAACCTCTCCTACTCTTTTGGCCATTTCCATTTTGTTTTTCCAACCTGTGGCTTTCAAAACGAACAATAAATTTTCCTTGGCATTGCGGTCGGTTAACAGCTGAAAATCTTGAAAAATAATGCCCAATCTCCTTCTCAATTTTGGCACTGCTCTTCTGCTCAATTTTCCCAAATCAAAACCAGCCACACTGCCATTGCCCAATTCTAATTTCAATTCACCATAAAGGGTTTTTAAAAGCGAGCTTTTGCCACTGCCTGTTTTACCAATTAAGTAGGCAAATTCGCCTTTGTTTATTTCCAAGTCGACTTGGTGCAACACCAAATTTTTTTCTTGAAAAATATCGGCTTGTCTTAAATTTATAACAGATAATTCCGCAGTCATGATACGCAAAACTAATACTACTGCGGCAATTGCCAATCAATTGTAGGCATTCCTTTTTCAACAAAATAAGCATTGGTTTTTGAAAAGTGACCAGAACCAAAGAATCCAGTATGGGCCGAGAAGGGCGAAGGGTGCGCTGCTGTTAGCACCAAGTGTTTTTGTTTATTAATCAATACACTTTTATTTTGGGCGTATTTTCCCCATAAAATAAACACTAAATTTTCTTTTTTGGCATCCAATAATCGTATCACTTCATCGGTAAAAATTTCCCAACCTTTTTGTTGGTGACTGCCGGGTGTATGCGCTCTTACCGTTAAGGTGGCATTCAACATCATTACCCCTTGTTCGGCCCAATGTTGCAAATACCCATGTGCAGGTGGCACAAAACAAATATCGGCTTGTAATTCTTTGTAAATATTTTTCAAGGAAGGTGGCAACTTCATGCCTTTGTTCACACTGAAACACAAGCCATGGGCCTGCCCTTGATCGTGGTAAGGGTCTTGACCCAAGATCACCACTTTTACTTGGTCGAAAGGTGTTGAATCGAAAGCCGAAAAAATGGCTTCGCCTTTAGGAAAAATCGTATGGCCTTGTTCCTTTTCATTTTTTAAAAACGATTTTAATTCTGCAAAATAGGGCTTTGCAAATTCCGATTGTAATTCATGGAACCAGGAAGGATGTATTTTAACAGATGGGTTGTTCAAACTGACAAAGTATTAACTTGAAAAAAAGGTCTTCAAAATTAACGCTTATCACTTGAATTTTTTAGAGAACCTTTCACTGGCAAATGCAGACGCTTATCCGTGACCTTGCCCGCTCGGTGCTTCAGCATTTCTGTACCGGCTTGCTTCATGCCTAGTTTCATTATTTTTACGATATCGGCCTCACTTAACCCATATTGAGCTTCTATTGCTTCGAATGGTGTCAGGTCTTCCCATGCCATTTCTAATACATGGTCTATCTCTTTCGCACTTAAGTCTTTCATTTTAAGTGTTACCATATTCAAGATTAAACATTTTTTTGAAACTTGTTGCTTATTTTTGAAAAATCTTTTATGCACACCACTGACATCGAAAATAAAATTACGCAGTTAAGAAATAACCTTTCACGCTATAACTACGAATACTACGTAATGGCGGCCCCTACGATCAGCGATTATGAATTTGATCAGTTATTAGAAGAATTGCAGCGCTTAGAAAAAGCGCACCCGGAATTTTACGACCCCGATTCTCCAACCTTAAAAGTGGGTGGTGCCATCAATAAAAATTTCGAAAACTTTACCCACCAATACCCCATGTTGAGTTTGGGCAATACTTATAGCGAGGATGAGTTGCGCGATTTCGATCAACGCATTATCAAACAATTAGGGCATACCGATTACGAATATGTTTGTGAGTTAAAATTCGATGGTCTTTCTATTAGTTTACATTACGAAAATGGTCAACTCATAAGAGCCGTTACCCGTGGCGATGGCTCCAAAGGCGATGTGGTGACTGACAATGTCAAAACAATTAAAGCACTGCATACCCGTATGAAAGGGGATTACCCTTTGAACTTCGAAGTGAGGGGCGAAATTTTCATGCACCGCCAAGCCTTCGATCGCCTCAACCAACAACGCGAAGAAGAAGGTGAGCCACTTTATGCCAATCCGCGCAACGTAGCCTCGGGCACCCTTAAATTACAAGACAGTGCCGATGTTGCCAAAAGACCATTGGATATTTATTTGTATCAACTGATAGAAAAAACGGATACCATTAAAACGCATGCCAATAGTTTAAACGCTATGAAAGCATGGGGCTTAAAAATAAGTGAACATACCAAAACTTGCTCGAACATCGAAGCCGTTTTTAATTTCATTAATTATTGGGACAAGGAACGCAAAAATTTAAGTTATGATATTGACGGTGTCGTATTAAAAATCAATGATTACCACCAACGCGAGGAATTAGGATTTACAGCTAAGTCGCCACGCTGGGCCATTGCCTTTAAGTTTAAAACCGAAGCCGCTTGCACCCAATTGTTGAGCATTGCCTACCAAGTAGGTAGAACAGGTTCTATTACACCAGTGGCCAATTTACAACCTGTCATATTATTGGGCACTACTGTTAAACGTGCATCACTGCACAACGCCAATGAAATTGAGCGATTAGATTTGCGTGTGGGCGACTATGTATATGTAGAAAAAGGGGGTGAAATTATTCCAAAAATAACAGGCGTTAATCTTGAAAAAAGAAATGAAGCAACCCCTCCTCTCGTTTATATTACGCATTGCCCAGAGTGTCAAACAGAGTTGGTGCGAAAAGAAGGCGAGGCCAATCACTATTGTCCGAACGAGGTAAGCTGTCCGCCACAAGTGGTGGGTCGCATTCAGCATTTCATTCATAGAAAAGCCATGGACATTAATGGTATGGGCGATGAGACCGTTCAACTACTCTATGAAAGTGGCTTGTTGCACAACATTGCCGATTTATTTGATTTGAAATATGAAACAGTATTGCAGCTTGACCGCATGGCGGAAAAGTCGGCACAAAATTTAGTAGATGGCATTAAAGCCGCTGTGAATATTCCATATCAACGCGTGCTCTTTGGTTTGGGTATTCGTTATGTTGGCGAAACAGTGGCGAAGAAATTAGCCGCTCAATTTAAAACCATCGAACAATTGCAAACGGCCAGTTTCGAAGCCTTGATAGCCGTTGATGAAATTGGTGAACGCATTGCAGAATCCATCATAGAATATTTTCAAAACCCTTACCATGCTGAGCAAATCGCTCGCTTAAAAGCAGCAGGATTACAATTCGAAAACATGGAGAAAGAGAAGGTCATGGAATCGGCCATTCTTGCAGGCAAGTCTGTTGTTATATCAGGTGTGTTTAGTCAGTACAGCAGAGATGAAATCAAACACATGGTAGAAATTAATGGCGGCAAAAATGCGAGTGGTATTACTGGCAAAACCGACTATGTGGTGGCAGGCGAAAACATGGGTCCCGCTAAACTCGAAAAAGCGGTACAATTAAATATCCCAATTTTAAGTGAATCGGAATTCCTTGAACTTATTGGAAAACCTGCCAACAACACACTACTCTAAACAACTGTTATACATTTATTTAATTCAATTTTATACTCCCCTAAGAACATCAATTGAGCTTATTTACCCTAACTCTATATCAGTATTTCATGCTTTATACCCTAACTATATGACACACTTTCATATTTTTTACCCTAACTTTGTAACATATTATTTCAATATTTACCCTAACTTTATAACATTTTTTTAATATATTTACCCTAACTTTGTGACATAAAATAGAAAATATTACTCTTAATTTATGATATTTTTATATTTTTAACATTAAAAATGTAACAAAAAAGCCCTTAGAATTCTATGATTGAAAGACAAATAATAACTCAGTTAATGCAATGGAAAGCGAAAAAAAATCGCAAGCCTTTGGTATTACGAGGTGCCCGACAAGTTGGAAAAACAACTGTTGTAGCGCAATTTGGCAAACACTTTCAACAATACATACATCTTAATTTAGAACTAATAGAGGATCAGCAACACTTTCTCAAAAACACGACGATAGAAGATACCATTGCCTCTATTTTTTATGCCAAAAACAAACAACTTTCCAAGCGACCACACACCCTTTTATTTATTGATGAAATCCAGGAGATACCTGCAGCCTTAGGATTACTTCGTTACTTCTATGAGCAAGTGCCCGATTTGCATGTGATAGCAGCCGGCTCCCTTTTAGAAACTGTTTTCAACCGCACAATTCATTATCCTGTTGGTCGCGTTGAGTTTTTAGTTTTACGTCCTGTTTCATTCCCAGAGTATTTACAAGCCATTGGTGAACACAATGCCCTCGAACAGCTTTCGCATTTGCCTATAGCTGCATTTGCCCAGACTAAATTATTGAAATTGTTTCAGCAATACACCCTCATTGGTGGAATGCCCGAAATTGTTAGTCACTATGCCGAGCACCGTGACTTAGTAGCCTTAAAACCACTATACGAATCGCTTCTTCTTTCATACATGGATGATGTCGAAAAATATGCCGACAATAACACACAAAATCAAACCCTTCGTTTGGCTATACGGGCCGCTTTTTCAGAAGCAGGTAAACGCATACGGTTCCATGGATTTGGACCTTCTAACTACGGCTCGCGGGAGATGGGTGAAGCATTAAGAGCACTCGAAAAAACTTTGCTCATTCATTTAATATACCCTACCACAGGGGCAAAATTACCTTTGCTACCCGACCATAAAAAAGCACCGCGTTTACAAGTATTAGACACAGGTATGATCAATTATTTTGCAGGTTTGCAAGGCGACATACTTTCTAGCCCCAATTTAGATTCGATACATGAGGGTTTAATCATTGAGCATATTGTTGGTCAAGAATTACTAGCGGCTGAAACTAGCATTATAGAGTCTCTCAACTTTTGGGTAAGAGAAAAAAAAACATCGATGGCCGAGGTCGACTATCTATACAAATACAATGGCTTATTAATACCTATTGAAGTAAAGAAAGGCGCCACTGGTAAATTAAAATCACTGCATTTGTATATGGCGCAAGCGCCTCACAACTTAGCAATACGCCTACATTCCGGAGAATTTAATATCAGTACTATTGATATAACAAATGAAAAAACATATTATTTATTGAGTTTACCTTACTATTTAGTTTCACAAATTCACTTGTATTTACCTTGGTTTGAAAAGCAAATAAAAGCACCGTTAAAAAAGAAAACCACACTAAAACGATAAGCCTTAGACATCTCGATATTTTCAACTAATTTTGCAAGCGACACACACCCTACTTTGAATTTAAAAAGTCTGATAAAAAAAAGCAAGATGGCCAGCAACAAACGCATGGCCAAAAATTTCAACAGCATCCAAACTGTGCTGATTGTATGGGATGCTACCCAATCGAAATCGGACATTGAAGAACTCAAAACCTTTGGACACGAGTTACGTCAAAGCGGCAAAAGCATTACTTTTTTAGCCTATCACCCTATTAAAAAACTAAGTGCCGATATGCAGCCGAATGAAATTTATCAATTGTGTGCAAAGGCCGATTTTTCTTTTTTTGAAGCGCCAAAAAGCAGTGCTTTGAAAAAGGTTTTAAACCAGCCCTTCGACCTTTTTATCAATGGCTGTTTGGCCGACAATAAAATTACGAGAACCATGGCAGCGTTTACACAAGCGCAATTTAGAATAGGTCCTTATATCAATCCAACCGATACTAATTTCTATGAATTAATGATTATCCCAAATGGGGCTGATCCTTGCGAAAATTACTTAATAGAAATCGGCAAATACTTAAAAAAAATCCACTAATTTACAATGGCACATAAAGCATCACAAACCCTCAGAGGCACAGGCGTAGCATTGGTTACTCCTTTTAATAAAGATTACAGCGTTGACTTTGATGCTTTAAAAAAGCTGGTTAATTTCCAAATCGACAATGGCATTAATTACCTTGTTATTTTAGGCACCACGGGCGAAGTTCCAACTGTTACCAAAGCCGAAAAAGACGCCATAATTGATTGTATTAAAGAAACCAACAACAAGCGTTTACCTTTAGTATTAGGTATAGGTGGCAACGACACCATGGGCTTGGTGGACACTTTAAAAAATCAAAACTTCGATGGCTTAAGTGCTGTTTTAAGTGTGAGTCCTTATTACAACAAACCCAATCAAAATGGCATCATTGCCCATTATCAACTATTGGCCGATGCTTCGAAATTGCCAATCATCCTATACAATGTACCAGGAAGAACTGGCAGCAATATTAGTGCCGAGGCTACTTTAAAATTGGCCGAGCACCCAAACATTTTAGGCACCAAAGAAGCCAGTGGTAATTTCCTGCAATGCATGGAAATTATTAAACACCGTCCTGCAGATTTTGCTGTGATTAGTGGTGACGATGCATTTACACTGACATTAATTGCAATCGGCATGGATGGGGTTATCAGTGTGATGGGACAAGCTTATCCTAAAAAATTTACTAGCATGGTGAACCATGCCTTGAATGGTGAAATAGAAGCTGCAAGAAAATTGCATTACGACTTATTAGATGCCATGAACTTAATCTTTGCTGATGGCAGTCCTGGTGGCATTAAAGTTTTATTAGAAGCACAAAACATTTGTCAAAATATTGTTCGCATGCCTTTACACAATGTGAACGAGGGTGTCAAACAACAATTGTTGAAGACCTTGGGGAATGCTTAAGAAGCAACATTCACTTTGGTATTCAACACACTTCTTTTATCAATAGCTCTTCTTTAAATAAAGCTATTTGAGGATTGTTAAGGTACCTCTTTGAAAATAAGCATATGCTTTGTTTTTCAATTTGTATTGCAATGCATATATATAGACGCCTTGTGGGACAGATTTATTCTTAAAGGTGCCGTCCCATAAGAATCCAACATCATTGCTTTCGAATACAATTTGCCCCCAAGCATTTAACACTTGAATTTGCAGTGTTTCAATACTTTCAACAGTAGTAGCACTAATGCAAAACATATCATTCAGTAAATCCTTGTTAGGTGTAAATGCATTTGGCAAGTATATAAATGGCTTTATTCTAATTCTTACGCTGGTATCATTTTTACACCAATTATTCTCAATAGGAACAGTGGCTAAAATAGAATATACAATACTTGAATCCGGCAGAGAGACAACATCTGAACAGGTATCACAATTCAAATACAAATTTGGCGACCATTTCCATCTGGCATTCTTATAGTTTGTATTTAATTGGAATCTAACTTGAGAACCCAAATCAATTGTAAATTCGCTTTGGTAAACACTCATTTTTATTTCATCAGGTTGTTCAATCGCAATTAAGCCATCCGCCATGCAACCATTCGCATCCTTTATCAAGTAACTATATTCACCATTTTTGAGGTTTAAAAATTCACCTGTATTATTTTTTCCTACTCCTTTAATTTCGTATACAAAAGGAGCCGCTCCATTGAGTGATTTAAGACTTATGGAACCATCGCTATAGCCAAAGCAAGTAACATTGCGATGTGAACTTGAATGCAATAATTTTTCATGTGCTACTATTTTAGCGGTGATAAAACTATCGCAACCGAAATGTGTTTTAAATTGATGAAAATAGTCGCCTGTTGTATTGACAATTTTTCCATCTGGCAAGGTATAAGTCTCGCCAGCACACAATGAAATTGAATATTGCAGATTGTAGTTTTGATGGACAATTAACCGTGTTGCTGCAATACTATCACAGCCTCCAATTCTTTTAAAAGTATCGTAATAAGTAACCGTAGTAAATGCTTTCTTTCCATTCGGAAACATAAAACTATCGCCATCGCAAATATGAATTGTTGGCTTGTAATACTTAAAAGGTTCATACTTTCTAAATGAAATATCATCTATTCCACAGTCATTACCACTACCACCACTGCTTTGATTGGTAATTGTAATTGTTGCTGTAGTGCTATTTCCTGAATACCACAAAAAGCAAAACTTTTTCCAATAACATAATGTTTCTGATGCTTTCATTGGAAAGCCCATTAATTTTCCATTAATAGAGAATTGTAATGTTCCCGGTCCTTCATCACCTAAATTATTGACCCAACAAGAAAACATATAGTATGAATTACGATTAATCGAAGACAATCTTTGCGTCCAAATATTGACACTTGAACTGCCCGACAAATCAACCCAAAGAAAACTATCTGTGCCGGTGCTATGATCTTTACAATGCGACCAAAAAACAGGATGAACTGAATGCGCATCATTCGTTACACCGTACCTCCCTAAACCAGGCGTTGGTGCGTATTCATAGGAAGTAGTAAAGCCAATATTACCTTTTGAAAAATCGCCATTCAAAACCAACTCTGACCCTGAAATTAAACCAGAACAGCATTGCGCATTCATCTTAATGCAACAAAAACAAACTAAAAAAAAACATATTTTTTTTATTCTATTTTGCATTTTATTCAATCATTTTAGTCTGTACAATAGAATGATTTAAATAAATTTAATACCATTTATCATCCTAATTAAAACAAAGATAGAGAATAATAAAACAAAAATGGTTTTATAGAAAAACTGACAAAATTTTATCAGTCAAACGAAAACAGGCAATGTATTCTACAGATTTCCTCTCAAATCTTGCTCTCTTTCGATGGCTTCGAACAAGGCTTTGAAATTACCAGCACCAAAAGATTTAGCGCCTTTTCTTTGGATAATTTCTATGAACAACGTAGGACGATCTTCCAAAGGCTTGGTGAACAATTGCAACAAATACCCTTCGTCATCGCTGTCCACTAAAATACCTAACTCTCTTAATGGCGCGATGTCTTCTTCAATCTCACCGACGCGTTCAAATAAATCGTCGTAGTAAGTGCTTGGCACTCTTAAGAATTCAACACCGCGGGCCATCAACTGTCTGACCGTAGAAACGATATCCGCCGTCGCAATGGCAATATGTTGCACACCTTCGCCTTCATAAAATTCTAAATATTCTTCGATTTGCGATTTTCTTTTACCCACGGCTGGTTCGTTGATAGGGAATTTCACATAGCCATTGCCATTGCTCATTACCTTACTCATTAAGGCAGAATATTCAGTAGAAATCATTTTATCATCAAAACTCAAGATGTTTCTGAAACCCATCACATCTTCATACCATTTCACGGTTTCATTCATTCTGCCCCAACCCACATTGCCCACACAATGGTCGACGTATAATAAACCAACCGGTTCAGGATTATAAGTACTCTCTAATTTTTTAAAGCCTGGCATGAACGCACCACTGTAATTTTTACGCTCAACAAATAAGTGAATAGTTTCGCCATAGGTATAGATACCACTTAATCGCACTTCACCTTCTGCATCGGTTAAGGTGTGTGGTTCCATGTAACTCTTAGCACCTCTTTGCATGGTTTGTGCATAGGCTTCGTAAGCATCATCAACCATTAAGGCCATAACTTTTACACCATCGCCATGTTTTTTAATATGCTCCGAAATCGGATGGTCGGATTTCAATGGTGTAGTTAACACCAAACGGACTTTATTTTGAATCAATACATAACTGGCGCGGTCGCGAACACCGGTCTCAGGGCCAGCATACGCCAAACTTTGAAAGCCAAAAGCAGTTTTATAAAAATGGGCCGCTTGCTTGGCATTGCCAACATATAGTTCAATATAATCGGTTCCACCTAAAGGTAAAAAATCCTTTACAGCTTCTGGTTTCAACTCTTTTATCAATGTATCCATGGGTTATTTTTTTTAAAATTAAAATGAAGCACAAAGATATAAATACTGCCCAAATTTTAAAATATATTTAATTTACACCCACATGCCGATAATTCTCCGTTTTATGAATATTTTTGCTTGTGTTTAGCCATTGTTTTGTCATAAATTGTAGCTTGCAAAATATTTGACACCACCTTGCGTTAAACCAAGCAGTTGAAACAACCCATGCAGAAAAAAATCATCTTTTATTGTTTAATCCTATTTACCCAAACCATTTGGGCGCAAAATAAACCTGTGCCCATTGGCAATTGGCGCATACACCTGAATTATCAAAATGTAAAACAAGTAGCCGAAGTGGGTAACAAATTGTATTGTGCTTCTGCTAATGGACTTTATTATTACGACAAAGAAGCTGAGGTTACCGAGCGCCTATCGCCCATCAATGGATTCAGTGGCTACCTTGTGGACGCCTTGCATACTGTGGAAAGCAAAGACCTCTTAATTATTGCCTACAGCGATGGCACCATCGAATTTGTAAAAAATACCACCGTTACAATAAACGAAGACCTTAAAAGAAAAACCATTATTGGCGACAAACGCATTAACCACATTAATAGCGTGGGTGATTTTGCCTACTTCAGTACTTCTTTCGGATTGCTAGAATATAACTTGACAAAAAACGAATTCCGAAATTCTTATTTGAACATCGGTCCCAATGGTTCGCAAATAGAAATACTAAGTTCGGCTGTGCTGAATGACACCATTTTTGTAAGCACAAAATTGGGCATCCTAAAAGGCTCATTGGCGGCTAATATTAATTTATCGGATTATAATAATTGGACTTTTAGCAAAACTGCCACCATACAAAGCACACATATTGCAGCCTTCAACAACCATTTGTATAGCGAGGTAGATAGCATGCTTTACACTTACAAACAAGGTACTTGGAAATTGTATGAGAACGACAGTCATTTAATTGTGACGAACATCAATGTATTTCACAACAAATTGGTAGCTGGTGTTTTTGGAAAATACATAATTACAGAAGATGCGGCTTCACAAAAAACCTATACGCCTGTGAATGTGATGAACTATTGTATACTTGCAAAAGACAATGACTATTGGCATACTAGTCCGCAATACGGCCTTGTATCTATGGGCAACGCTGGCAGTTTTTCATTTTATCCCAATGGCCCGCGTTCGAAAGATAATTTTAGTTTTGTGAATGCCAACGGCAAATTGTATTGCAGTGCTGGCGCTTTCTCTTCTACTACTTATGCGCCTTCGTTTAACAGCAATCGCTTTTATGCCTTCGATAATTTTAATTGGCAAAATTCCGAACCGAGTGCATTAACCGACAAGCTATTCGATTATACTTACATGGCCACAAACAAAGCCAATGGCTTATTGTATGTTGCAAGTCATGGCAATGGCCTTTTACAAGTACAAAATGGCAATGTCTTAAAAGTTTATGATACGGCCAATTCTCCTTTGCAAAAAAGAGCAGGCCTGTTTTGCATCGTTTCAGGTTTAGCATTCGATAAAGGCAATAATTTATGGGTGAGCAATTTTGATATTGACAGTGCCCTCTTAAAATTTTCAAACAAGGGTGCATGGACAAGGTATAAACTTCCACTGAAACAACTGGGCCCCATAAGTGTTGACAGTAGAGACAATAAGTGGATTATTACACCACGTTCGGGCACCAACAATGGCATGCTGTTTTTTAGTGATAAAGGCACCCCTACTAAGACAGACGACATATCCATTTTGCTTAATAATAACAAAGGCTCTGGCAACTTACCATCGAATACAATAACTGCCTTGGCCTTTACTAAAGATGGTGAATTATTGGTGGGCAGCGACCAAGGGTACGGCCGTATTCGTTCACCCAACAATATTTTAACTGGTGGTAACTACGATTTCGAACGCATCATTGTATCGGTTGAAGTAGGCACCAATTTAGGAGGCTTGCTATTGGGCAGCGAGTATATTAATTGTATTACACTCGATGGGGCCGACCGCAGATGGATAGGCACTAACAATGGTGCATGGTTGTTGGCCGAAGACGGTGAAACCATCTTACAACATTTTACCACAGAGAACTCTCCTTTGTTATCGAACAATGTCAATTCAATTGGCATTTTGGATGCATCTGGCGAAGTGTTTTTTGGCACCGATATGGGCATTGTTTCTTATAAAAGCGATGCATTAAATGAAAGCAAAGATTTATCTAAAATTGTGATTTATCCGAATCCAGTAAAGCCCGACTTTGATGGCGAAATTGCGATTACGGGTTTGGCTAGTAACACACTGGTAAAAATCACAGACATCAATGGTCAATTGGTTTATCAAACAACCAGCAATGGCGGTATGGCGACATGGAATTGCAGAACTTTTGATGGCACGCGACCAGCCACTGGGGTGTACCTTGCTTTCTGTATCAATGCCGATGGCACCCAAACAGGCATGGGTAAAATATTGTTTATCAAATAAAAGTTTGTTTTGATTACCAAAACCAAAGGCATTGTATTAAAAACCATAAAGTATGGCGATGCATCGGCCATTACTAAAATATTTACCGAAGAATTTGGATTAATAGGTTTTCACATCCCCTCACTTTTTAAAAATAAAGGCAGAATAAAACCTTCGCATTTGCAAGCTTTAAATTGTGTTGAAATTTCTTTCAACTTAAGCAATGCCAAAAATCTGTATGCCATCAAAGATTTAACCTGTCATTTTCATTTTAGCGGTGCGCAATTTTCGCAGCAAGCCTATTACAATGTTATAGTCGAACTCATTACGCAAAGCATCAAAGAAAATGAGCACAACACCAGTTTATTTGCCTATTTATACCAGCAACTCATTCCCTCCTTAAATGAACACACAGGTTATTGGCAATTGCCCACAGCCATGCTACAAATTTTGTATCACTATGGCTGTGCGCCCAATACCGATGGGTATGAAAACAACCATGTTTTGGATTTGCAAAACGGCATTTTTTCTGAATCATTTTTAGAGGCATACTACACAGCCAATCCAGCCGTAAGCAATGTCATTTATAACATCTTGGCCCATGGCTCCGATCAGCTGTCACAAGATGGCACCCTCAGGCACCAAACCATCGAAGCCCTGATTGATTATTTCCGATTACACCTGAACGAATCCTTCGACCTAAAAAGCAGAGAAGTGTTGTGGCAAGTGATGAAAGGTTAGGGATAATTTGGTAATTTGGTAATTAGACAATTTGGTAATTTGGTAATTTGATAATTTGATAATTTGATAATTTATTAATACTTTTATATGTTTTTTAAAGGCATTAATGAAACTTCGTTTTGATGATGTGATGATTTGACAATTTTACAATGATTTTGTCTCACTGAGCTTGTCGAAGTGTGATAATTTATTAATACTTTTAAATGTTTTTTAAAGGCATTAATGAAACTTCGTTTTGATAATTTGGTGATTTGGTAATTTGATAATTTTTGAAGGTATTAATAAAACTTCCTTGTAATGATTATAAAGTTTTGAAGTTCCATAGGAGCGAAATCTTAGTAACACGTAAAACATACCACATGGTATGTAAAATCAAAACTAAGCTTTCTACCTATAAAAAAATCAAAGCAGCCAAACGACAACAAGCCACAACTTCCATCGCGAGCCTCCTGCCTCCTGCTTACTGCCTATAATAGTACATCGAAGCTACAAGCCACTCCCATACCACAACTTCCACCGCGAGCTTACTGCCTACTGCCTACTTTTGAATGCTACGCATTCAAAAGTCGCTCCACATGCTCAACCATCTCAACAGAACCGATGATTAAAGGTGTGCGTTGGTGTAAATTCTCAGGTTGTATTTCCATGATTCTTTGCGTTCCTGTAGTGGCTTTACCACCTGCTTGCTCAACTAAAAATGCCATTGGATTACACTCATATAGTAAACGCAGTTTACCATTTGGCGCCTTAACGGTAGCTGGATATAAATAGATACCACCTTTTAATAAGTTTCTATGGAAGTCTGCGATTAAAGAACCAATGTATCTAGCAGAATATGGACGTTTCTCTTCTTTGTTATTGCCTTTGCACCAGTTTACATACTCAATTAGACCTGGATGAAACTCATTTAAATTACCTTCATTAACTGAGAAAATGCTGCCATTCGAAGGGGTTTTAATTTCAGGGTGCGATAAGCAAAACTCCATGATAGAATCATCAAGTGTAAAACCATTCACGCCACTACCCGTGGTGTAAACAAGCATAGTAGCCGTACCATAAATAACATAACCTGCAGCTACTTGGTGAACACCAGCTTGCATTATATCATCATTGTCTACGGGTTTATCGGGCGACAATCTTTTGTAAATAGAAAAAATAGAACCGATAGAGGCATTCACATCGATGTTCGATGAACCATCCAATGGATCGATGGCTAAAATATATTTTGCATCGGCTCCATTTGGGCACCAGTGGATATCATCATCTTCTTCTGAAACCACGCAAATACAATCTCCACTAAGA
>CANMBF010000030.1 GCA_947496065.1 Bacteroidota bacterium | reverse complement strand
GGTCTAATTGGCAATTATCTGCTCGCTTTAGATTATGGTTTAGGTATTCATGTCATCGATGTGAGCAATCCAGATCTACCCGTAAAAAAAGGCTTTTACCAAATACCGGCTTGTATCGATTTTGAAGTCAAAGGCAATACGGTATATGCGAATAATTACCGCGACTTTATAACCATCGATTTTAATACCATCACTTCACCTGTCATTGTAAAACGCGAAGCCAATGCTTTTGACATTACCATCAAAACAATTGATGGATTGAAAGTGCATAACAAACTAAAGGAGTTGCCTCCAAATACCACCATCATTAGTTACGAAAAAATATGAAATTAAATCTCATCATCTGTTTACTATTGATTGGTGCATTGGCATGTGGCAAAAAGGACATTGGTCCTCAGTTGTTAACCGATGCTTCTCCAACCAGTTTAAACTTTGGCCTCATAGGCATCAATCAAAACAATTTATTTCTCAATAAGGTAAATGATGTAACAGCCTATGACTTTAATGGCAATCAAATAAAAATACTCAATACCTACAACCGCTCAAAATACAATTCTATCATGGTGAAGGATTCATTCCTCGCTATTTCTAACCAAGATTTAATTCTTTATAAAATAAATAATAATGGGACTTTAACCGAGGTAACCAAAACAAATTATTTATACAGTAGCTATGAAACCAATGATCTTTTGTTAAAAGACACGCTCATGATTTTATTGCATAATAGGTTTCTTCCAACGGTTAGAACCTACTATAACTCATCTGCAGAGTCCCGCATCTTATCTGCGTATGTTTTTAACAATGAAAAAAATACCATTACTTCGTATACAAAAGGGGCATTTTCGAATTTAAATGCAAGTTCGTTTGCCTTGTACCAAGACAGTATTTTGTTTTTTATGAATAACAGAATCAATAAATTTAACATCAATGAAGCCAACCCCCTTATAAGTAGTTTTGATTTTTTTAATCCTGTGAACGATATGACGACCAGTCTTTGTATTGGAGATAGACTCTTAATATCAAATTCAAAAACCATCTTTGGATTTTCCTATGCTAATAATAAATTAAAAGAAAAGTGGGAAATCAAATGAAAAAAATAAGCATCATCATCGCCCTTTTTGTTATTCAAAATTGCAAGGCACAGGATTCAACTGTCTTTGCATTGCTCGGAAATTTTGCACAGCTACCGTATCAATGTTTCGAACTCGATGGATTGATAAGCACACCTGATAGACAATTTCAATTGTTGTTTGGCGCGCACTTAACCGATGGCTATACCAATGCACAGCAAAAAAGAAATGTGAAACCTTTCGAAGAGGCCTTCATGAAAAAAGCATCTGATAAAATACAGGGTGTCGGTTTTGGTGGGCAGGCGAGAATGAAATTAGGCGACCGCACCAATAATTTATGGAAGGTGTATGCTGGTCTTGGCGCCAATTATTACAATTACAATTTACGATTTTATGAGAATGATTATGTGTATGATCAACCTCCTTTTTATCATTATATCGTAGCGGTGCACAAAGAAAAATTTAAACGCTTAGCGGTTGATGCCCAAGTTATTTTCAACTATTCACCTAAGATTTTCTTTTTGGAATTAGGATTAGGTGTGGCATACAACCATTCAAATATACCCAAATCCATAGAAGATTATAGAACCTATCACACCTCAAATTTAGATTACGGCTTTACAGGTTTATCGCCTGTAATTTCACTGCACATGGGGGCTTGGTTATTTTAAAGATGCGGATAAAAGCCTTTCTATCAGTCTTTCTTAGTTTTGCATTTATCACCGCCTTCGCGCAAAATGCAAATGATTCATTTGGTGAAAATAAGAAACCAATAAAGCTCTTTTATTTTAAGAACCATTTAAGTGTGCGCAATGGTTTAATTAAAACCGGCTATGCACTCAATAAACCTGAAACAAAGCAACATGATACAACACCTTTTAAACCAGGATGGACGCTCACTTTCTCGGATGAGTTTGATACACTCTATACACACAAATGGCGCAAAGGGCAGCCTTGGGGCGAATACCATGGCGCTTATTTGCACCAATATTATTCGAACAACGAAATCAAAACCAAGAATGGTTATTTGTATTTAGGGGGTTCATACAGTCCTAAAACATATGTGAAAGAAGATACCACATTTACTATTCCCTTTGCCGTTGGTTTAATCAATTCTGATGTGTCCTTCAGTCAAAAATATGGGTACTTCGAAATTTATCTTGTTTTTCAAATTTCATTATTTGATGTGTCCTTCAGTCAAAAATATGGGTACTTCGAAATACGTTCTATGAATCCAGCAGGTGCTGCCACATGGCCTGCCTTTTGGCTCACAGGCGCACACCGCTGGCCGCCAGAAATCGATATATTTGAAATGTATGGGAAGAAAGACAAGGGCACTATTCATAACCAATATGCAACCATTCATTTTGGCAAAGATGGCAAACGCTCGCGTGGTTATTTGTCTAAAAAAATAAATTTACCAAACAATACGGATAGCGTTTTTCATGTATATGCTTGCGAGTGGGATCCTAAGTTTATTAAATTCTATACCGATTGTAAATTGGTGAATTATATCAGAGTGAACAAACGTTTGCGCAAATGGTTAAACGATGAGATGGTTGTCATCATTAACAATAGCTTCGATCACCGCTACCTCGAATATATACATGATGAATTTCAAAGCAATCAATTCGTAATAGATTACGTAAGGGTTTATAAACGTTCGTAATGTTTTGAAACACTCCTCGTGCACTTAGTAGAAACAAAGTATATCAATTAGAATTTTCCAATCAACTTCACATTCAGTCTTCTGCCTGTTAGATAATTAGGTACGCCATAGGTATTGTTCTGAAAATCTTTCACCCAGATATAACTAATCACGTTGTTTATTTGAAGAAGATTGTAAACATCTACGCCCAATTCTAAGGCCTCGAATTTAGAGGTAGTTTTTTCATGTTTTTTAGCGTAAAGTTTTTGCTTTTCACTTTGTCCACCCAACAATATTTTACTAAAACCAATGTCTACTCTTCTATAAGCGGGTAATCTGTTGCCTTCTTTGTAACGCGCATCGCCACCAAGGTAATAAGGTAAACCACTGCCATAACTCAACATCAAATTCACGCGGTAATCCGGATTGCGGTTCAACTCATCGCGAAACAAGATCGAAGCACTGACCCTTCTATCAGTTGGTCTGCGCAAAAAGGGTGATTCAATGGAATTGCCATTTTTGATGTACATGATTTTCTCATCGGTTTTTAAAACACTTAAGCTGAGCCAACTTTCAATGCCTTTAATAAATTCACCATTCAATCTGCTGTCGATCCCTGTTGCATAACCACGCGCTGTGTTACTTGCGTAATAGCGTATGCGCACATTGTCTAATAGATAGGGTACCAAATAGTCCAATTGTTTGTAATAACCTTCAACCATGAATTTAAAAGGACGACCCCATTTTGTAAATCCGAACTCTATGCCAGATACCCCATGGATGCTGCGTTGTGCTTTTAAGTTGGTGTTAATTTGCCCGTCAAAGTTGCGCATCTCTCTGTAAAATGGCGGCTGGTAATAATAACCAAATGCAAATTTTATCAAGGTGTTTTTCTTGCGCGATGTGCTGTCAAAACGATGTCTCGCATTAAATGCTCTGTTGGGTTCGTAGTACAATTGTGCTCTTGGTGAGATTAAAGATTGCTCATTTAAACTAGAATAATGGTAACGTGTGCCAACTGTTAAGTTCACTTGGTTAAATTGTCCAAACCCTTTTTGATATTGCACAAAGCCAGAGGTTTTATGATTGATAATATCGGTTTTAGAATTAATATATTCACTAATTTCTAAGGTCTTGTTGAATTGTGCATTGCGCGCCATGTTATATTCACTCGAGTCGCTGTATTTCCATTCTTTAAAACGGTCGTGAATAATCTCTGATTGGTATTTTACACCCCATAGCAAACGTGTTGTTTTGCCATTTACTAATATTTTTTTTATGCCTTGGTGTGCGATATTGGCAACAGTAAAATACAAATCATTGCGGGCATGGTTAATAAAATAACCAAGACCTAATAGGGTAGAGGCATTGCCGAAACTACTAGAGCCTAAATTATTGTCAACTTGTTTTATTTCATAAGCCCCTTGCACATCGTAATGTTCTGTCTCTTGCGAAACGAATGCTGATGCCATGAATTTTAACTCTGTGTTTTTTGTGGTATGTATATAAGATAATCCCGACATGGCACTGTTGTAATCCATAATCTCCTGTCCCTCGAAACCGATGCTTAATTGCAATGCGTTTGCCAAGGTGCCAAAGGTGGTTTGTTGAAATTCTGGCTCTAGTTTATAACGATTTTGACCGAGATTAATTAACAACTCAATGCGATTTTTTCTGTTTAAATGGTAAACAAGCAAGGATTGAAAATCACTGAACCGCGATTTGTAGGAACCCACCACATCGGTAGAATTTAAAATGTTTTTATTGCCTCTATATCGTGCACCGATTAAATACGTAAAACGCGTAAAATTTAACCCCTTACGCATTGGGTCGTCAATGGTTTTAAGCCCTTCTATATATGCAGAACCACCTAGCAATCCGCCTGAGAATCCACCTGCCGTTTTGGTAGGTGTTTTATATTTAACATCTAATACCGAAGATAATTTATCGCCATACTTCGCTTCAAAACCACCTGCCGAGAAGGATACTGCACTCACCAAATCACCATTAATAAAACTCAAACCTTCTTGCTGTCCGCTGCGAATTAATTGGGGTCTATAAATTTCAAGGTCATTTACATAAATTAAATTTTCATCATAGCTGCCGCCACGTACATTGTACTGAGAACTAAGTTCATTGCCTGAGGCCACGCCTGGTAGTGTTTTAATACCATCCATAAAATCGCCCGACACGCCTGGTCCATTGACAATGGGCTTGAAAACAATATGGCCGGTTGGCTCATCTGGTCTTTTACGGGTAATGGTGTGCGAAACAATGATATAGTTACTGTCAGATAAAACAACATCATTCTCATAAATTTCATTGTCTTCTAAATACGGTATTCTGCTACTGCGACTCGTTTTACCTGTATGGGTAAACGTGAGTATGTTTTTGTTGCCGAATAGATAGGGTATCTTGTAATTGCCCGCACTGTCAGTATGGTAAATGGTATTGGTAAGATTATAACTGATATTGGTATTTGGCAAAGGCTGATTGTTTTTACCAACGACCTTCCCTTTAATAAAACTATTGGTATTGGTTTGTGCAGCAATCTGATTAAGACTGATGAGTAGGAGGATTATAGTGACAAAAAACGGTTTCAATACGGCTTGTAAATGTGAATTGAACGAATTTTGTTTTGAATTATTGCTTTAATGCCGAAATTGTGGCAGAAGGATTGGCCGAACCAAATACGGTATTGCCAGCTACTAATACGGTAGCACCTGTATCGATTAGTTTTTTATAATTATGAAGGGTTACACCACCATCTATCTCAATATCGAAGGCAACACCTAAACGTGCTTGCATGTTTTTTAATTGCTCGATTTTGCGGTAAGTGTTGTCTATGAAAGATTGTCCCCCAAAACCTGGATTCACACTCATTAAACAAACCAAGTCCATATCGCCAGCCACATCTTCTAAATTCAAAACACTGGTATGTGGGTTAACGGCCACGCCTGCTTTCATGCCTGCGCCTTTAATAGCTTGAATGCTGCGGTGCAAATGGTTGCAAGCTTCTATGTGAACCGATAAAACTGCGGCACCAGCTTCCGCAAATCGGGTGATATATTGATCGGGATTAACAATCATTAAGTGCACATCCAAAGGTTTGGTGGCGTGTTTTTTAAGTGGAGCTAAAACAGAAAATCCGAAAGAAATATTAGGAACAAATACGCCATCCATTATATCAATATGAAACCAATCGGCCTCACTGTTGTTAATCATTTCTATGTCTCTTTGCAGATTGCCAAAATCGGCCGAAAGTACACTTGGTGCAATTTTATAACTCATGCTGCGAAGATAATATAATTGAAATTGTTTCTAAAACTTATTACGCCAATGCGCATAATTAAAAGGGGATAGCAGACAATTAGAAATACAAAGCTTAATTAGTTGATTTGAACATTGGTTGTTAACGATATAAACCAACCGCGAAGTGGTTGAATAGAACATGAATAATAGAAGATTAGAAACTGAATCCTTTCAGCCACAAAGCGCTTGGAAATTATAGCTTGTTTTTGCTCTTGGTTTTCCCAACCACTAAGTGGTTGAATTTGAATAAAAAAAATAGACGCCATGATTCGGGTTTGGCGATTTTTTTGCGCATGCAAAAAAAATGACAAACCCACGCAATACCCTGCCTACAAATAAATTATAACCCTATGTATATTTTATACATCCAAATTCTTTTTGTTTTCATTAATTTTGTACCATGACAATTGTTAAAAAACCTTCGGATTCTTTTACCATTATGAACGAATTGGTATTGCCCAATGATACCAATACCCTCAACAATTTAATGGGCGGAAGGTTGTTGCATTGGATGGATATAGTGGCCGCTATTACTGCGCAAAAGCACAGTAACAGCATTGTAGTAACTGCCAGTGTCGATGGCGTTTCATTTAAAGAGAGTATTCGTTTGGGCGATGTGGTGACTTTAGAAGCCTATGTGACACGTGCTTTCAATACCAGCATGGAAATATATATAGAAGTGTATTCCCACAATATTCCGAGAGGCGAACGTTATAAATGCAACGATGCCTATTATACTTTTGTGGCCATCGATTCCAGAAATAGACCAGTTGTAGTGCCTCAATTGGAACCTGAAAGCGATGCCGAAAAACAAAAATACGATGGCGCTTTGCGCAGAAGACAAGTTCGTTTGGTAATGGCTGGTAAATTAAAACCAGAGGATGCAGTTGAGTTAAAAGCTTATTTGTTTGATAAGTAGGCATGGAGAAAATCAATCCATACAAAGCCCACCCTTGGCATGGAGTAAGTGCTGGTAACAATGTGCCCAACGAAGTAACCGCCTATATAGAGGTAGTGCCAAGTGATACCGTTAAATACGAAATCGATAAAAAAAGTGGCATCTTAATGATTGATCGTCCACAAAAATTTTCGAATGTTGCGCCTGCTCTCTATGGCTTTATTCCTCAAACCTATTGTGGTGAACTAATTGCAGCATTTGCTTCTCAAAAAACTGGTAAGATAGTGGCCAAAGGCGATGGCGACCCTTTAGATATTTGTGTTCTGTGTGAGCCCAATATTCCCAATGGTGATTTTCTTTTACATGCTATTCCAATCGGTGGTATCCGCATGATAGACAAAGGCGAGGCCGATGATAAAATTATTGCAGTGCTCAAAAACGATGAGGTGTATGCAGCTTGGAAAGACCTACAAGATGTACCCGAAATATTAATCAATCGCCTCAAACATTATTTTTTAACTTACAAAAACATACCAGGCAACGGAGCCGCAACCGTTGAAATAACAAGTATTTATGGTCGAGTCGAAGCACATGAAGTTATAAGCATGGCACGCCTCGACTATCAGAAGAATTTTGGATTAGATCATACAATCTAATATTAGTCAATTAAGTTGACCAATATTAGGCTATAACTTAACACCCATTTCTGCTAATAAATTATCTGCATGGTTCAAATACTTCATGGTAAATAGTACATAGCGAATGTCTACTGCAATACTTCTACTGTAATCGGTATTCCAACTGTAATCGTTTAAAGTAGCGGTATAAGCCCTATCGAAATTAACGCCCACTAAATTGCCATTGGCGTCCATCACCGGGCTGCCACTATTGCCGCCAGTTGTATCTAAATTATAAAGCATACAAACCACCAAATCATTGGTCTCAGGGTCGAGTAACTCCGATGCTATCACTTCTGTTTTCAATAGGTCGCGAACGGGGGTCGATAATCTATAATCCACATTGTCGGTAGCATTCTTTTCGAATATTTCTTTGCGGTGGGTATACGGATCTTTGTGCTTGTTTAAGCCTTCTTTATAGCCACTGATATAGCCATACGTAAAACGCAAAGTGCTATTGGCATCAGGTACAAATTTCTTTTTGCCGTATTTCAATTTGGCATCTAATAACAATGGCAACTGATCATCTAACAAATCATTCATTTTGGTTTGAGATTCCGACAGTTGAATCAATTCTGGTCGCATTTGCGCTGCAAGTAGACTGATCTGTGACTTGTTTTTGTAAACCAACCAAGGCACACTATCCAACATTTTGTATAGCATGGCGGGTTCATCATAATAGCTTTCTTTAAAGGCCTTGAGGGTCCATTTGGCTGGGTCCTTCATTTTTTTCAAAGCATTAATGCTAGCTGCCTGCGGTAAATTATGCCCTCTTTTTACCAATTCACCTAAAATGGCTTCATCCAATTCTCTATCCGCTATGCGGTATTTTTCTTTTAATAATTTAGTGATATCTGTTTTCCATTTGGTCCAAAATAGGGTGTCACTTGGTTTTGGTAATGTGCCTTTTAGTAATTTTTCTTTCGGTATTTTATTGGCTTCAATAATCAATGCTGCTGTATAAGTACCGCAGTCGTTATTGAAACGGTTCAATAATAAATCATGTTGGGCTGTTGCTAAACGTTTGCTGTACAAGCTATCTATAATGGTAAAAAAGCGGGTATTTTGCTTTCCTGTCATTTGGTTTTGCAATCGCTCTTGTTCATCTTTTTTAGTATCTAACAAGCCTGTTTCTTTTAAACCATACATTTTTCCTTCAAAGTTCTTTTTGGTATTGGCCAAACTTTTAATAGTGCCTGCCAATCTTAAATAGCGGTCTCTATCGGTCTTGCCCAATTCCTCCATTTTATTAATTCTCCAGCCATACCATTCACTAATAAAAGGCAATACAAATTCTTGTTGGTATTCCAAAAACTGCCAAGGCTCGTGGCGATAGGTGGTGCCAGGGTATCCTAAAATAAATACCAAGTCCTTCTCTTTGGTGCCCTTAGGGTTGATGGTTAAATGTTTTTTAGGGACATACGGTACGTTATCGGCACTGTAATCAGCTGGTTTACCATCTTTACCTACATAGGCTCTTACAAAGCTAAAATCACCGGTGTGTTTTGGCCATTCCCAATTGTCGGTTTCGCCACCAAATTCACCAATGGTGCGCGGTGGCACGTATACCAAGCGCACATCTTTGAGGGTTTGATAACGGAATAAGGTGTAGCTATAACCCACAAACATTTCACTGATCTCAATGGTCATGTCTGGATGTTTGGCCTGTTCTACACTTTTAATTAACGCTATATTTTGCGCAATAATTTCTCCTTTTTTTGCCGGTTGCATATCGGGCTTAACACCATCTAAAACTATAGAACTTACATCTTCATAACTTTTTGTTATACGACAAGTAAGACCAATTTTTAACTCTTTGGTTTTATCTGCGGCATAAAATCCATTTTCTAAATAATCGGTTTCTTTATTACTAACACCGGCAACCGAACTAAAAACACAATGGTGATTGGTAACAATAAGGCCTTCGTTGGAAACAAAAGAACCTGTGCAACCACCTAGTCTCACCAAGGCGTCGGTAAGCGCTACGCCATCGGGATTGTATATATCGGTTTGAGAGATATTAAAGCCTGCGGCTTTGAAATCAACTTGATTTAATTGGCTGAGTGGGAACATGCCTTCGTCGGTTTTATGCGACTGAAGCACTAGAACAAAAACACATACGGGAACTATTTTCTTAATTAAGTGTAACATTTTTTTTTAATGGAAATAACTGGCTTTTATAAATTCGTCTAATTCTTTGATTTCTTTTTGGGCGTGACTTAGGTCTTCGCGACTGCCTTCCCAGCGCACGGCACCTTTAAACATAAATAGAATATGGTCGCCTATGTCAAACACCGTTTTCATATCATGGCTATTAATAATATTGGTAATGCCATATTCTTTTGTAATCTCATCTATCAGCGCATCGATTAGGCGCGATGTAATCGGGTCTAATCCGCTATTAGGCTCGTCGCAAAACAAATATTTAATATCTAAGGCAATGGCACGCGCAATGCCAACGCGCTTTTTCATACCACCACTGATTTCACTTGGAAATTTTTTATTGATATTTTCTAAGTTCACACGTTGCAGACAAAAGTTTACACGGTCGCGTCTTTCGGCCACTGTCATTTTACTGAACATTCGCAAAGGAAATTCTATATTTTGTTCGATGGTTAGGGAGTCAAACAGGGCAGTACCTTGAAACAACATACCGATTTCTCTTCTTACTTCGCGCAATTGTTGTTCATCGAGCGAAAGCATATCGCGTGTGTCAAATTCAATATGACCACTTTCAGGGCGTTCAAGTCCCACCATGCATTTCATCATCACACTTTTGCCACCGCCACTGGCACCGATAATTAAATTGTTTTTGCCACTAAAAAATTGGGCATTGATATCGAACAAAACTTGTTTGTCCTCAAAACTTTTATTGATATTTATTAATTCAATCATCTCTATTACAATAATAATTCGGCCAATAAATAATCAAAAAATAAAATGAGTACCGAGCTGTAAACAACAGCTTTGGTGCTACTTTCTCCCACTTCTAAAGCGCCACCTTTTGTAAAATAACCTTGGTAGCTACTTACCGAAGTTATGATGAATGCAAAAGTGAATGCCTTGATCATACTAAAAAATAAAGTAAAGCCCTTGAAGGTCGATTGTGCGCCAACAATAAATTGCTCATGGGTTAAAATCCCTGATAATTCTCCGGCCATATAGCCACCATAAATACTGAGTGTAATGGCGATGATGTTTAAAATTGGAATCATAATGATACCAGCTAAAATTTTAGGCATAGCCAAATAACCAGGTGCATTAATTCCCATGACTTCTAAGGCGTCAATTTGTTCACTTATTCTCATGTTGCCAATTTCAGATGAAATGTGAGCACCCACCTTGCCAGATAAAACAAGACAGGTAATAGTGGGGCCTAATTCCAACATGGTACTATCCGAAACGATGGTACCTATAACAGTTTTAGAAATTAAACCGCTTACTAATTGATAGGCTGTTTGGACTGTTGTAACTGCACCAATAAAAAGCGAAGTAATGGCAACAATGGGTAATGAACCAATACCAATTTTTGTCATCTCATCGAATAAACGTTGGAAAAATACATTCATTTTTTCAGGCCTATATAGCATGCTCCTTAAGAACATGAGATACCTTCCAAAATGATAAAAGAAACTTAAATTCATTAATGTTAAAAAAGGTTGTAAATATAATGCAAAGGAACCTTATTTTTGAAACATGCAAAAAATTGCTGTAGTAACAGGCGGTTCGAAGGGAATTGGCCTTGCGATCGTAAATAAATTATTGAACGAGAACTATAAGATTTTCACAGTCTCTAGAACAGAGGGAGAATTGGCGCCATTAAAGCAAGAGTTCGGACATCTGTTAGAGATTAGTTTGCTCGATCTTAGTGTTCAAAACAATGTTCAAATTTTTTCCGATAAGGTTCTCTCGATGGTTACAGAAATTGATATTTTAGTGAACAATGCCGGGGTCTTTTTTCCAGGCAGTATCCATGCTGAAGCACCGGGTAGTTTTGAATTGCAAATGCAGTTAAATGTGGCCGTACCTTATCATTTAACAAGGGCGCTATTGCCACTAATGATTGAGAAAAAAAGTGGCTACATTTTCAATATGTGCTCCACTGCAAGCATTGTGCCCTATACCAATGGTGGAAGTTATTGCATCAGTAAACACGCCCTTTTAGGGTTTTCAAAAGTGCTAAGACAAGAATTAATGCCATACCAAATTGCTGTTTCGAGTATCTTGCCTGGTGCTACTTTGACAGACAGCTGGGCAGGTACAGATTTGCCCGAAAATAGGTTCATGCAAGCCGGTGATATTGCCGAAACTCTCTGGTTTGCAATAGCTAACCGTGAGCGCATGGTCATGGAAGAAATTTTAATCCGCCCAATGGGGGGCGATTTATGACGCCTTAATGACAAAATAATTTTTATTTGATATAATTAAATTATCATTTTTTTATTACCTTTGAAAATTAATTATAAAATTTTATATCATGAAAAAAGTATTATTATTCGTACTCGTGCTAACAGCCTTAAAAGCTACAGCTCAAGTGCCTACTCCAACTGTGATGACGGAGTCAAAAAACAATTCATTATTTCAAACAACTAAAAAAAGTAACCTAACGATAAAAAGAGCTGCTGCAAATGGTTGGTTTGATCCTGCAGAAGCCTCTGCTGCTTTTAATTCTTTTCCTTTGACTTTTGCTACAGGCAACTTGAACGTCAACGCAATTTGGGCAGATAGCGCAATATATTTTGCCTACTCAGATGGTTATAGTGGCCCACAAACAATGGGCGCTGGTATGATTTTTGATCCTAGAAATCCTATCTATGCGGGTGCTCCATTCAACACAACTAGATATACTACCTACATAGTAGATTCAGTAGAGTTAAACTATTTATACACTAGAAAAAATATGGACCCTAACATTTTGGATAAAGTTAATTTCTATGCATTCAAAAGTTTAGATATGTATCACTACATTTCAGAGCCATTTGGTACTGTTGGATATGACAAAGCAAACAACATTCCTACAGGTACTGGTGTGAAAAAACTATACACAGAATCGCTAGGTGTGCTAGATAGCAGCACTGGTGGTAATGTCAGTTCAATGAAATTTGCTTGTAACGAAAAAATAAACGGTAGCAACACAACTGGTGGTTCAAATTGGTTTGGTATCTACTTTAACTACGAGCCAGGCACATCTTACCCTAAAGTTGAGCCTTTTGATACTGTTGGTTATGATGGTAAAGATGTTTCAAAAAATAAACACAACAGATTCCAATACGTTGCTTGTACCGATCCTTCTGGTCCTAGCTCTTACCCATCTGATACAGTCGGAACCTACAAAAGAGAATATGCAAAAAGAATCTATAACAATGGTGTATTTGTAGTGGATTTCGTTAGATATTCAACTTTGGCTACTCCAACTTTATATGGTTATTCATGGACTAGAAACAACTTGCCAATTATCAGATTCCCTTATTTCAGATTCCACGTTACAACTAACAACTTAGCGGTTAAAAATTCTAGCAAAGAAGTTACTTTAGTTGAAGCATATCCTAACCCAGCTGCTGCTAACTCAGAAGTAGTTCTTTCGATGACTGCTAATAAGGCGACTAGCGCTGTAATTACTGTTACAGATATGTCTGGTAAAGTTGTTAAAACAATGAACACTGAAATCGTTGATGGCAAGAACAACATCACTATCTCTACAAACGCATTAAGCAATGGTATGTATTTAGTAAACGTTGCTGGTGAAGGTTTCCAATCTTCATCTAAATTAGTAATTGAATAATAAAACTTTTAATATAAAAAACGCCTTCAGACATCTGAAGGCGTTTTTTTTGCATTTTTAAAAAATGCTTTAACTATAAATTTAAAAAATAAAGGATTAAGAAAAACCCTAATTGAATAAGATAAACGGGTAGCGATAGTTTATTGGGGGGGTATTTAATGGCACGGATAAATAAATATTGTAGAATAATGCCTGCCAGTAACCATCCAATATAATTATGCATAGGCACATGTCCACTGTTCCATTGCCAAAGTCCATGTCTTATCGCAAATGGTTCTATAAAGAAATCCATTGCAACCATTAATATTGCGGCTATACAACTCACCAAAAAGGCATCTTTCGCAATCATTTCGGCAATTTGGCGTGTAATGTAAATAATAGTAAGCCAATTCACCATCATCATCAAAGGGGTGTCCCAAAATGCATATCCTAAAGCTGTACCATATTGATAATAACCAAAAATATAACCAGTTTTAACGCCTATGACTTCTAATAAGTAACCAATTAAAGCCACCAAAAGTCCTGAAAAAATAAATTCTTTAGTCCATTTTTTATGGTAACAAAACAGTACAATAAATGTAAAAAGAATATTCACCCAAACCAAACGGTTCATTAAGGCAAGGGTTTGAGGCATAAAAAAACCAATTAAGCCCACACAATGAACTATGACTAACAACCAGCCTGCGCTTAAAGGCTTTACTTTTACATCGGCCATTTTATAATGAATTTTATTTTATGATAATATCGGTAATGGCATTATAACCCAAAGCATCATTAATCAAAGAAACGGCCTTTTCTCTATTATAAATAAATTCATTTTTTATAATAGAAGAATTAAAATATAGGACAAGTTCGCTACCTTTAATATACATTGTGGTGGTGTGTTGCGCAATGACTTTGCCCATCATCTCTTCCCATTTTTCTTTAATCGTACTTTCGGTAATGCCTTTGTTGATGCGTTTATCGCTCATCAAATTTTGCAGCGCCTCTGCAATCGTAAATTGGTGATTGGGTTTATTGCTCATGGAAAATGTAATCAATTACAATCCTACGAAATTGATACTTTTTAAAGCATTTTCAAAATGTTTTCTTACCCTTTCTTCATGGGTGTCAGTAATGATAATTTGCCCAAATTTTTCGGTACTAATTAGGTCGATTAATTGTTGGGCTCTTTGCTCATCAATCTTCTCAAATAAATCATCAAGTAATAATATTGGGGGTGTGTTAATCGTTTCAGATAAGTATCGGTATTGAGCCAATTTTAAAGCAATGATGAATGATTTGCTTTGCCCTTCTGAACCGAATTTTTTAAGCGGGTGGCCATCAATTTCAAAAACCAAATCGTCCTTATGTATTCCTTTCGAGGTGCGTTCAAGTGCCAAATCCTTATCAGTACTTTCCTTTAAAAGTTGTTCGAATTCTTTTTCTGTTAAATCGGATTCATAGCGCAAAGCCACCTTTTCGTTTCCAGAGGTAATGGCTTCATAGTAGGTGTTAAAAAACCGATTAATTTTAGCCAATACTGCGATGCGTTGTTCATAGATATACTTACCTGCTGGGATTAATTTAGAATTAAAACTTTCCAATAATATATCGTCAAAGTGGCGGTGCTGTGCGAAAATTTTTAATTGTCTATTGCGCTGCTCTAAAACTTTGTTGTATTCACTCAAACAATTTAAATAGACCCTATCTGATTGACTAATGCAGATATCAATAAATCTTCTGCGATCCTCACTATGACCTAATACTAGCTCAATATCACCTGGTGTAATAATAACTGAATTGATTAAGCCTATGTGATCTATCAGTTTTTCGTAAAATTTATCATTCTTTTTTAATTTTTTCTTTTTGCCAGATTCAATTTGCATTTGCAAATCATATTGTTGCCCATTTGTGAAATCAGCATTCACCGCACAGAGCGTTTCTCCGTGTTTTACAAGTTGATAGTCAATGGCATTGTAATAACTTTTGCACGTGCTCAGTAAATAAATGGCATCTAAAACATTCGTTTTACCAACGCCATTTTTGCCAGTAATGCATGTAATATCAGCGTTAAAGTCGATTTTTAATTCAGAATGATTCTTGAAATTATATAAAGAAAGGTGGTTTATTCGCACTTGTTTGTTGGGGTAAGTTTTAATTATTACTTTTGCCAATCATTAATAAAAAATATGGCCAAGGCTGCAAAAATAAATTTTAATAAGGAAACATACCTCAAATGGTATGAAATAATGTTACAAGTGAGAAGATTTGAAGAAAAATCAGCTCAATTATACGGTCAGCAAAAGATCAAAGGTTTTTGTCATTTGTACATCGGACAAGAGGCAATCGTTGCAGGTATGGTAAGTGCCACTGCTAAAGACGATAAATTTATAACGGCCTACCGCGACCACGGGCATGCATTAGCGCTAGGGGTTTCACCTAATGCTGTAATGGCCGAGTTGTATGGCAAAGCGACTGGTTGTACGTCAGGAAAAGGCGGAAGTATGCACATGTTTAGCAAAGAACATAATTTTCTTGGTGGACATGGTATTGTGGGTGGTCAAATACCACTTGGTGCAGGGATTGCGTTTGCTGAAAAATATTTAGGCACTACTAATCTATGTGTTTGTTTCATGGGCGATGGCGCAGTAAGACAAGGCGCCTTGCACGAAGCGTTCAATATGGCCATGCTATGGAAATTGCCAGTCATTTTTATTTGCGAAAACAACGATTATGCCATGGGTACTTCTGTTGAACGTACCACCAATGTGCTAGATATCTATAAAATTGGTTCTGCCTATGAAATGCCATCCTTCCAAATAGATGGAATGAAATGTGAAACCGTTCACGACGCCATTAAAGAGGCTGCTGATAGAGCGCGTAAAGGCGATGGACCTACTTTCTTAGAAATTAAAACATACCGCTACCGCGGACATAGTATGAGCGATCCAGCGACCTACCGAACAAAAGATGAAGTAGCGCATTACAAAACACTCGATCCTTTGGAAACTACCAAAAATACTATCTTAGAAAACAAAATGGCTACTGAAGCGGAATTAGATGCTATAGAAGCTCGCATCATGGAAGAAGTAAATGCCTCAGTTGAATTTGCGGAAAATTCACCTTATCCAGATGCTTCAGAGTTATATACCAATGTTTATGATGGAGAATATCCATACATAATGGATTAGATTTTTTAAATTAATTTAACTATTTTCGCACACTTTTTAATATATTAATAGTCATTACATGAGCAATAACGAAGAAATAGAGGAACAATACACAGAACAAGAGGAATCGCCAAAAGGACCCTCTGCAAGCAGTATGTTCGTAGATAAAATCAAAAATTGGCTAAACGGTCAAAACAAAACATTGGTATATGGTGTGATTGGGGTATTTGCCTTAACTGCCGGTATTTTAGCGTACCAATATTTATACAAGATGCCAAAAGAAGAAAAAGGTTTAACAGCTATTTACAAAGCGCAAACTTTATACGATCTAGATTCTTTTTATGCGGTTGCTAAAATGGCACCTAAATTGGCCGATGAATATAGTGGTACCAAAGCAGGTGATTTAGCCGCTTACATGGCAGGCACCTCTTTTTTAAATACAGGCGAATACAAAAAAGCAGCAGAGTACCTTGAAAAGGTTGGTTTCTCTGATAAAGTATTAAGCACGCAAGTGATTGGTTTATTAGGTGATGCTTATGTCGAAAACAAAGATTTGGAAAAAGCTTTGAGTCAATACACCAAAGCAGCAAAGTCAGCATCTAATGAATTTACAGCAGTTTGGTGGTATAGAAAAGCTGCCCGTGTACATGAAAAAAGAGATGAATGGCAAGAAGCTTTGGATATTTACAACAAACTGAAAAAGGAATACAAAGATGCCGAAGGCAATAACGATATTGATAAGTTTATCGCAAGGGCCGAAGCCGAAACTGCAGAATAATAAATTTTAGAATGGCGACTGTTTTAAAAAACCTGTCAGAATTCAATAGTAATGATATACCCAATGCCGAAGATAAACACTTCGGCATTGTTGTTTCAGAATGGAATTCAACAATTACAAATGCCTTGTTACAAGGAGCAATCGATACATTGGTGAATGCTGGTGCAAAAGATAATCAAATAATTATTAAATCTGTACCAGGTACTTTTGAATTGGCTTATGGGGCACAACATTTATTTGAAACAACCGAAGTTGATGCTGTGATTTGTCTAGGTTGTGTGATACAAGGAGAGACTCGGCATTTCGATTTTATATGCGATGCCACAGCCAACGGTATTATGCGTGTGTCCTTAGATTATAGTGCTCCTGTTATTTTTGGTGTATTAACAACTGATAATTTGCAGCAAGCAATTGATAGAAGTGGTGGTAAGCATGGCAACAAAGGCGTTGAAGCAGCAGTAACTGCATTGAAAATGCTAATTCTTTAACAATGAAAAACCCCACTTTGTAGCGGGGTTTAATCTCAAATATTTAAAATACTTAAGTGGGTTATGCCATCTTTCTTATGGTGCCGACTGCTTTGCCTTTGCTCTTGCTATCGCCTTTGGCATTGGTATTTTTGATAACCTTCTCCGCTTTTGCTTTAACCTCTACTTTTGGTTTGTCTGAAGCACTTTCTTCGTTTTCTGGAGATTCAGCATCTGCTAATTCTTTGCGCAATGATTCAAAATCATACTGATCTTTTAAGATATTAAACCAATTGGCTAATTTTTTCATGTCAGAAAGATAAATGCGCTCATTGTCGTAGTTTGGTAAAACTGTGCCAATAAATTGAGGGAATGCATCATCATTTGCCTTTTTATCGGGCACTTGTAAACCCGTTTTATATTGGTCGAAAATAGTTAATAAAATTTTTGCTAACTTTTCTTCACCTTCCATTGTAAACATTGCAATATCAGAGAGAATAGAGACCTTGGTGTTAGGCGAAGTTGGTACTTTTTTACCTGTGCCATCTAAGGCTTCAACGATTAATCCATTTTGTCTTTGTCCAACAATTTTAAACAATCCGGGCATTCCTGCAATAGCTACAATATCTTTAAATTCCATATATCTGCAAATTTCCACATTTTTTTAAAATAACAAAGCATTATAAAATCTTTTTGTCATAGTTTTGTGAACAATTTAAAATGAGTAAAAAAATATTAATCTATGGTCTTGCTTTCGGTAGTGCTTGTGCGGCTTTGAATTACATTTATACCACCTCTGCTATTTATAAGTCATCAGGTATTAACAATGTAATTTTGGTATTAAGTGAATTCCTGATTGTGCCTGCCGTAGGTATTTTTCTTTTTATTAAGGCCTACAGAGATGCAAATCCTGAGCAATTCACATTAGGCCGTGCCGTTTTTATGGGTTTCTTTGTTAGTATTATGATAGGTTGTTCAGTGTCCCTTTTGTTCTCCTACTTCCTAACGTTTAAACCACAGTTCATTACTGAACTCATCAATTATAGAATTAATTTAGCCAAGCTAGATGCTGTAAAGCAGCACAAAACACCTGAACAATTAAAAAACGCAATTGAGAATATTAATTATGCCTACAATCCAACCCAACAATTTGTAAGTAATTTATTCATGGGCGCGTCGCGTGGATTGTTTTTTAGTGCCATTTTTGGATATTTCCTTCGTCCTAAAACTACAATACCAGCTGCCAATTGAAATTAAAAGGCAGAATAGGAGCTACATGGTTTGTCTTTTGGTTCGCCATTAGTTTTCTCTTTTTGTATCCTTTTTTTGCGCTATTTCTGAGTAAAGAAGATTGGTATCCCAAGGCCAATAAGCTCAGAAAGGCATGGGCCTGGTTCTTAATGATAATTAATTTTATAAAAGTTAATAAATTCAAAAACGCTAACCTTCCATCTGGACCAGCCATTTATATTTCTAATCATTCATCCTACATCGATATTATTGCATTTGGTTTATTCTTTCCTGAAAAGGGGTGTTTTATGGCAAAAAAAGAATTGGCGAAAATTCCAATGTTTGGTATTTTTTTTAGAACCATCGACATCGCAGTTGATAGAAGCAGTGCTATTGGGTCTCACAAATCTTTTGTAAAAGCCACCGAGAGAATAAAAGCAGGCTATAGCATTGTTATTTTTCCGGAAGGCACCATTTGGAAATTTGCACCAAAACTTAAGCCCTTCAAAAATGGGGCTTTTAAATTAGCCATCGACAATGCTGTGCCAATAGTTCCCGTAACCTTTTATAATAACTACAATATTCTACCCGATGAAAAGTTTGAATTTTATCCCCAACGTATGTTATATAAAATTCATCGTGTAGAAGCAACCAATCATCTAAAAGGCGAGGACGTCAACGGTCTACGCGACAAAATATTTGCTATTATTGAAAAAGAATTAAATCAAAACCCTGCTTGATGGAAATTACAAACGAAAAAATCGAACAATTGGCGCATCTTGCCCGACTTGAGTTTGACGCCCAAGGCAAAGTCAATATAAAAAAGGATTTGGAAAATATCCTAGTGCTATGCGAAAAGTTAAACGAGATTGATACCGAGGGTATCGAGCCACTCATCTATATGACCGACACGCAGAACAATGTGCGCGAAGACCTATTAATTGAATCTATTGCCAGAACCGATGCATTGAAAAATGCACCTAAAAAAGATTCAGACTACTTTAGAGTGCCAAAAGTTATTGAAAAATCTATATGAGTCATTTAATTGATATTATTGGCATTCAAAAATCTTACAAAGTAGGAAATGAAATTGTACAAGCCATTAAGAATATCGATTTGCAAATTGATAAAGGCGAATATGTAGCGCTGATGGGACCATCGGGTTCAGGTAAATCTACCTTGATGAACATTATTGGTTGTTTAGATTCATTTTCAAATGGACAATACATTTTAAATGGCACCGATGTAAGTCTAATGACAGAAAATAAACTTGCAGAGGTAAGAAACAAAGAAATTGGTTTTGTATTTCAAACTTTTAATTTATTGCCGCGCATGGACGCTCTTGAAAATGTGGCCTTGCCTTTAGTATACGCAGGCTTTTCAAAAAAGGAAAGAACCGCAAGGGCCGAAGAGGTATTAATACAAGTTGGTTTAAAAGATCGTATGAAACACAAGCCCAATGAATTGTCAGGTGGGCAAAGGCAAAGGGTGGCCATTGCGCGTGGCTTGGTAAATAATCCAAGTATTCTTTTGGCCGATGAGCCAACAGGTAATTTGGATACCAAAACCTCAGTGGAAATTATGGCACTTTTTAGAGATATTCATAATAACGGCAATACAATTGTTCTGGTAACCCACGAGGAGGATATTGCACTCAATGCAAAACGGATTGTACGATTGAGAGATGGTTTAATTGAAACTGATTTAATTAATGACAAGTTCGAACAAAATGCCATTCAGTTTGTTTAAAATTGTACGATGAAAATTTATACGAAACGGGGCGATGCCGGAGAAACATCATTAATTGGGGGTGATAGAGTTCCAAAACACCATATTAGAATAGAGTCATACGGCACTGTTGATGAGCTAAATTCTTATTTAGGTATTTTACGATCATTTGTAACAGATTTAAAGAATACTTCTATACTCTCTGAAGTACAAGATCGCCTTTTTACAGTAGGTAGTTTATTGGCCTCGGCTCCTGGTAGTAAAATGATTGTTCCTGATCTGCATGAAGCCGATTGTATTGCATTAGAAGATGCAATTGATTTCATGAACGATGAATTGCCTGAATTGCGTTCTTTTGTTTTACCAGCTGGTAGTGCAGAAATTGCGCATTGTCATGTTGCAAGATGTATTTGCAGAAGGGCCGAAAGACTAACAGTGAATTTGAATGAAATAGAAGGAATAGAACCACTTATCATCCAATATTTAAATAGATTGTCCGACTACCTTTTTGTGCTTGGTAGATATACCGGCCTTAAACAAGGTGTTGAAGAAGTTAATTGGAAGCCTAGACTCTAATTATTTTGTGCCTGTACGCTTATTTAATTCCTCAAGCATATAGTATGCTTCTTGATAATCAGGTTCGATTTTCAAAGTGCTATCAATATAACTGCGCATAGTTAAAGCATCTTTGCTAAGCTTTGCTTTTGCTAAGTAGCAAGTCGCCTTTAATTCAACCATTTGTGAATTATTATTGTCAATCATGGCCTCAAATTTTTCGGATGGTAAATTAGGATTGTTAATTAAGCCATCAACAATTCTCTCAAATTCAATCAAATTACTTTCATTGGCATAGGTGGTAGCAATCATGTACTGAAATTTATTCAGTTTTGAAATTTCATAGGCCTTTTCGAAAATAGCCCTTGCCTCGGTTAATTTACCTTCTCCTATTAAAACGAGTCCTTGATATTCAAGAAGTAAGTGGTTTTTTGGATTCAACTTTAGGCCTTTTTCTACAATGGTTTTACCTCCATAAATATTTTGAGTTCTTTTCAGGTAATAAGTAGCTAGTGAATCGTAGTGATTGGCATTTGTTGAATCCTGAATTAACAATAAATTGAGTGCCACTATTGCAGTTGGGTAATCGTGGTTGGTATAAGCAGTTTTATAAACTTGCTGCCAATTGTTTTCAGAAGATTTACTTTTAGAGTCGGAGGATTGACAAGAAGTTAAAGAAAATGAGGCAACTATTAAGGATAAAATTGGTCTATACATTGTTGATAGGATGTTACTAAGGGTGCAAACGTAATAAAAAAATATTGTTTTCCTTGCATTATATCAGTACTTTTGCTTAAACTATATTGAAAACTATCTTAAAAATACATCTGTTAATTTTTGCGTTAAGCATTGCAACAGTAGGGTTTGGTCAGTGTGGGGCCGCATTGGTTTCCTCTGATGATACAATCATATGTGCCCCACAAGTTGTAAAGTTTAAAGTATCTAATTTCCCACCAGGTACCACTTTTGAATGGAATGTGGGTGGTGGTTATGTTACTTCAGATAGCACTTACATTAATCTGTTCAGTTTTTCGGGCAAGTTTAATATTTCGCTCCGCCTTACCTACTCAGATGGTTCAAAGTGTAACATTTCAAAGGCTAATTTTATAGATGCCAAGCCCAAGCCAGTTATTAAGATAACGCCTTCCATATTGGTTATTTGCAATTATAATGATAGTGTAACCTTGGTTGATAATTCAATAAAATCAGTATCCCGCGATTGGCTTTTAAACAATAAGCTTTATAAAAATGGACCAAAATCCCTTAGAGTCCTCTATTCTTATCCATCAGGTTATAAGAACGTAACCGTTTTTCTAAAAGATTCTTTTGGTTGTAAAGAGAAAAAAACAATAGATAGTATCGTTTATGTAGCTGATTCTGTAAAAATCAATTTCTCTGCAGATAAATTAAGTGGTTGTATCCCTAAGCTCATAAATTTTACCAACCTTTCGGATACAGTAAAGAATAAAATAAGTGCATGGAATTGGTCTTTTCCAAACGCAACGCCATCTTCAAGTGCTGCATTCAATCCAACCAATATAAAATTTAACGCCACAGATACCTTCGATGTTTCTCTCCGTGTGACAACGAAAAGGGGTTGCACCTACACCTATAAAAAACTAAATTACTTGCAATTTGCAGACAGTTTGATATTAGCAGTGGGCTTTTCGCGAATCAATGTTTGTGGCAGCCAAAAGCTAACATTCACTTTTCTAAATTCTCGAAGTGCATTTCCAAGTTATACGGTTAACCCCGGCTCTTACAATGTCATAAGTGAAACGCCCAAGGTGAAGACTATCAAATTCACTGATTTGGGGCAATATTCATTTAAATTTACCGACCAATTGTATGGCTGTAAATCTGAAAGAAGCTATACCAATCAAGTCAATGTCAATGGTCCCTTAGCCTTTTTTAAAGTGGATAATCCTTTGGGTTGTGTAAAACCAGATACTTTTATAGCAAACGAATTATCAATTGTGAAAAATGGTGTTGGGGTGAGTTATAAATGGAATTTGTTTTTTGATTCTTTGCCGAATTCTAGTTTACAAGCTGGCACAGGGTCGCAATTCAAAGCCATTGCCAACTATTTTGCAAAATACACCGTTCGACTTATTGCCAATGGCACCAATGGGTGTATCGATACGGCCATTCAAAAAACTGCTATTGTAATTGATAGTATGAAGCCGAAATTTACTTGGACCCCAATTCCAGCCTGTCCAGGTGAGTTTGTTAATTTCAATAATACTACTTTAGCAGGTTCTTCCAAAACAAGGAATTTGTATAAATGGACATTCTATTCGAACAGTAATTCTATTCTCGGAACCGATACCAATGTTAATCCTAAGTTTTCTTATCCTGATACGGGACATTATACCGTCAAACTAATCGCCTACAATAAACTAGGTTGTAAGGATTCGGCTACTTTCAAAAAGAAAATATTAATACAAAAACCCCAGCCAAGGTTTGAAATTACCGATAGTAATATTTGTGGGAATATGGGTACTAAATTGAGGGTGAAATATGCCGATACGTCTTATTATAGAAATAACATTCATACTTGGATTTTAAAACATAAGGATAGTGCTAAATTTGTTGTGAGTGATTATGGTGATTCAGTAAGTTTTGGTCGTTTTTATCCTGGAATGTACTCGATAATGTGTGTTGTGACCTCTAAAAAAGGGAGTTGTAAAGACACCTTTAAACTAAAAACGCGTTTGTCGGTTAGTGGGGTAAGGTATAAAACAACCCTATCTGATAAGAAAGTCTGTAATCCATTTACATTAACAGTGAGCGCAAAAAAATTGATGGAATATAATTTCAAAAATAATTTGCCTAGTAAAATTACCAATTATTGGTCGGCCAATTGGGATACTACTTATCTTAAAATACAACAGCCCTCAAACCTGATAACACCGGTTAAAATAAAAAAGGCCGGAACTTTTTATTTCGCATTTAGTTATTATCACTCTTCGGGCTGCAGTGATTCAAGCTCTCAATTTCTTGTTGAGTCAGGTGTGAAGGCCAGTTTTAATGCACCTTTCTATGGTTGCGTTGGTCGTAAAATCAATTTGGTTAATACGTCAAGTCTAGATGCCATAAAATTCAAATGGTTCATTAAGGATTCAACCAATGCTGGGCAGTTTGGGCCTAAGGACACATCGCGATATCCATATATTACCTTCAATCGCGAAGGGGTTTATACCGTTGGGTTAATCACTTATGGTAATGGTTTGTGCACAGATACAGGGTATAATTTAATGGTCGTAAATGATATCAGAGCGCAATTTACGAGCAATGATACTCTGAATTATTGTGCGCCAATTATTTCAACTGTAATGGCCAAAACGCATCCTTATATCTATAAATATACTTGGATGTTTAGTCAGGGCGATACCATTACCGAAAACCTCTCAACGATAAGTACACTTTTTGTAGAAAATACGGGTCCTGCAGGTAGCGATGTTCGCCTTATAGTGGATGCTTATGGTTGTAGCGATACCTTGGAAAAGAAAGGATTCATAAAAATTATTGGACCCATTCCACGGTTTACAATTTCTAATTTTGTGGGGTGCGAAAAGTTAACCGTTAAATACACCAATCAAAGCAGGTATTTTAATCGATTCTATTTAGAATATGGTGATGGTAACTACCTTGACTCGGTTAATTTCAATAGACATACCTACCAAATTTTTGATCGCTCTTTGGCACAGCAAGTCTTTAAACCACGCTTGTATGTAGTAGATTCGCTGGGTTGTTTAGCAGTTTATAAGTCAAAGGATTCTATCGTTGTGAGACGCGCTCCAAATGCCAATTATACCATCGATAAAGATACTGGCTGTTCGGCTTTAAAGGTTAGTTTTAAAAACATTAGCTTAGGTTCCCAAACTGTTAAATGGGATTTTGATGGTGATGGTAAAATCGATAATAATTCTGATGCGCCACAATATTTTTATCCAACAGGAAGTTTTAGTCCAGTTTTAATAGCACGCGGATCAAATGGATGTGAGGACACCCTGAGAAATAAATTTTTCATAAAAGCCTATGCCCCGCCAGTGGCCTCATTTGTCGCTGATAAGGATACCATTTGCTACAATTCAATCATCAATTTTACAGCCAATAGTTTGCCTTCGAATGCCAGCATTAAACAATGGTTGTGGGATTTTGGAAATCCAAGTAATTATAAAGATTCTTCGACAAAACAGAATCCATCTTTTACCTTTAACAATATTAAATTAAACCAAGTGGTTTTATTTGTTAAAGATAAAAATAATTGTACGGATACCTTTACAAAGTTTGTCTATGTGAATGACACAATAGGTTTGCAAGCTCCACCCTTGAACTTTGTTACTATTCAAAATAATAGCGATATTTACATCAGCTGGACTAAGTCGGTGTATAGCCGTTTTATTGGTTATAATTTATACAAAGATTTTTCTGGCTTAACTAATCTCTATTCAACTTCCGATAGGTTGGATACAACATTTAAAGTGCAATCAGGTATTGATGTTTCAAAGCTAAGATATTGTTACACGCTTAATACTCTTGATAATTGCAATGTGAAAGGCAAAACAGCCAAATCGCATTGCACGATTTTGCTCAATGTAGTCGATTCAGTGAACGAATTGCGATTAAATTGGCTAGCTTATTCAGGTTGGGACAACGGCTCTAATATTGGTGTTGGTCAATATTATATTTACCGCAGCGAGAGTGGGGGTGCCTTTAAATTATACGATTCAGTCGGTAGTAAAATAACCTCCTATGCTGATAAAAAACTCTGTAATAAAAATTATTGTTACTTCATCATAGCATTGGAGAAAAACAAAAGATGGCGTTCTCAAAGTAACACAGCTTGTGGCACGCCAAAATATGTATTCCCATCACAAGCAGTGAAACCAATCTCTACGACAGTTCTTTCTGATAACGCAACTTATACGAAATGGTTGCCTTATAATTTTGTTAAAAATGTCGAGACTTATCATATTTCAAGATATGCTATCGGTAGTAGTGTCGATAATAATTACGCAACTAGTGATAGCGCAGGATTTATTGATAAAGGCATCAATGTGAATACCAATGAAACCTCTTATACTTATACCATTCGTGCCGAGGACCATTGTGGTAACTTTTCGCCTAACAGCAGTATTTCTAAAACCATTTTACTCAAAGGAAGTTCTGCCAATTATGTGAACCAACTCAATTGGAACCCCTACGAATATTGGTTCAGTGGCATTAAACAATACGAGGTCTTTTTAAGGGATAAAAATACGTTTAACTTCCTTTCGAAAGTCGACAGTATAACCAATCTATTTCAATACAAGGACGACAGGTTAGACGACTCAATTTGTTTCTATATAACGGCAGTCAAAGATTCTGTAGGAGCTGTTACCAGTCGCTCGAATGTCGCCTGTTTAATTGCCGAATCGCAGGTTTGGGTGCCCAATGTATTTTCGCCAAATAAAGATGGGAACAATGAAATCTTTATTCCAAGTGCCATTTTAGTATACAATAAAACGGGTAATCCCATACTCGATTATCACCTCGAAATTTATAACCGATGGGGTGAACGGATTTTTGAATCTTACGATGTCCACCAAGGTTGGGATGGTTCATTTATGGGCAAACCATGCCAAGAAGGACATTATCTCTACAAATTAAAAGCCCTCAGTTTAGATGGGGCTAAAAATTTTAACCTCGAAGGTGTAATTACCCTTTTGCGATAAGCCACAGTTCACCTACTTTTGCAGTCTTCAAAATGGTGAGTTTTTTATGTTCGAGAATTTAAGTTTAAAAATTGAAAAGGCGATTAAAACGCTGAAGGGTCATGGGAGAATTTCTGAGATTAACGTTGCAGAAACACTGAAAGAAATAAGACGTGCACTTGTTGATGCCGACGTAAATTTTAAAATTGCCAAAGATTTTACTGATAAAGTAAAACTGAAGGCGTTAGGTCAAAATGTTTTAACAAGCGTGTCGCCGGGTCAATTACTAACCAAAGTAGTCAATGATGAATTAATTCAATTATTAGGTGGCGATCAACAGGATATTAATATAACTGGCAATCCTGCCATTATTTTGATAGCTGGTTTGCAAGGTTCTGGTAAAACGACTTTTTCAGGTAAACTAGCCAAATACATACGCAGCAAAGGAAGAAATCCTTTGTTAGTAGCTTGCGATGTATACCGTCCAGCCGCCATAGAGCAATTGAAAGTACTTGGAGAATCTATTGGTACAAGTGTTTATTCCGAAATTGAAAATAAGAATCCAGTTGATATAGCGCTTAATTCATTGAAGTTTGCCAAAGAGCATAACCACAATGTTGTAATTATTGACACTGCAGGTCGTTTGAGCATCGATGAGGAAATGATGCAAGAGATTTATGATGTAAAAACGGCGTTAAAGCCATCAGAAATTTTATTTGTTGTCGATGCCATGACGGGTCAAGATGCTGTGAATACGGCCAAGAATTTTAACGATCGACTCGATTTTGATGGGGTAGTCTTAACGAAAATGGATGGCGATACCCGCGGTGGAGCCGCTTTATCCATTAAATCTGTGGTTAATAAGCCTATTAAATTTGTTAGTAATGGCGAAAAATTAGAGGCGCTCGACGTGTTTTATCCAGAAAGGATGGCAAGCAGAATTTTAGGCATGGGTGATGTGGTGAGTTTAGTTGAAAGGGCGCAATCTGTCTATGATGAGGAAGAAGCTGCAAGACTTCAGAAGAAAATAAGTAAGAATAATTTCGATTTTGAGGACTTTTTAAGTCAACTTCAACAGATAAAGAAGATGGGTAATATCAAAGATTTGATGGGAATGATACCTGGTGTTGGCAATAAAATTAAAGATATGGACGTCGATGAGAACGCTTTTAAGGGAATTGAAGCCATGATACTTTCGATGACACCAACTGAGCGAAAAAACCCAGAAGTTTTGACTTCTTCAAGAAAAAACAGGATCGTAAAAGGAAGTGGAAAAAGTATTCAGGATTTGAATAAACTGCTGAGTCAATTCAACGATATGCGCAAGATGATGAAGAACATGAACAACATGAAATTAAAACGATAAATTATTTTTTATAAAACAATTTTTGTGTTGTTTTTGGTTTTTAAGCATTTTTACTGTCTTTGTATTTGATAATCAACATTATATTTATTTAAAATTTCATTAATATAGGTATTAATACCTATAGTTTGAACAAATTTTACTAATAATTTATAATTATATTATTTCAAAAAGTTTATGATATATATCAGATATAATGAAATTTAAGTTATTTAATGCGTATATTTGAAAAAAATAATACAATTCAAATTCAAAAAACAACACAATAACATGAAAAAAACATTCACTTTAATTTTCATTTTTTCTCTCTTGCTGCCAATTAGTTTCTCGCAATCATTCAAAGATGATTTTGATAGCTACAATGCTGGTGATTACCTAGGAAATCAAGGTACAGGTTGGACCACCTGGAGCAATAGTCCTGGTACCTATGAAGACATTTACATTGTCAACGATGATGCTTTCAGTGGAAGTAATTCTATCTTTTATGATTCTCCTTATGGTGGCGGTCCGCAAGATATTGTTTTGCCATTTAATGGTGTACACAATACTGGTACTTTTAAGTTCCGTTCAAAATGGAAGATACCCTATGGTAATTCAGCCTACTTTAACTTTCAAGGTGGTGCGAGTATAGGTTCAAGTTGGGCCTTAGATTTTTATATGTACGATGATGGATCATTTTATGTAGATAAGCTTTTTGGATATTTTCCACAAGGTCAATGGTTTGAAATTGGAATAGATGTTAATTTCGATACCAATGTTTGGGAAGTATTCATCGATGGTGTTTCTCAAGGTACTTTTTCAAATAATACAAATCAAGTTTCATACTTAGATATTTTTGGAGTGAATTGGGCATCACAGTTTTGGGTTGATGATGTTTCATATTGCTTTAATAACGATTGTAAACCTGATATTGAATTAACCTCCGTTAATTTCAATACGAATCCAATTTGCACGAACCATGCTTCTGATGTAACCTTACAACTTACCAACCACGGTCCAGATTCAGCTAAGGGATTCAATTTAGGAATCGATATGCCTGGTCAAGGTAGAATAGCAAGATATGTAAACTTAAATAATTTAGGTGCTGGAGACGATACCACGATTGTAATCCCTGCGATGTTCTTAACCCACAATGTGGTAAGTAATCAAGCGGTGAAGGTGCTCAATTTTGACCATGATAGAAACCGTCAAAATGATAGTTTGTATACTACTGTTACAACATACGCTTCACCTTCTGGTGCAAGTTTAATCACAGGTTCTGTTTTCCAAGGGAAGGCAAGTATTGGTTCACCTGCGCAACCAGATGTTGTTGAAATTGGTAAAACAAATAAATATGAATTAACACCACCTACAGGTTATACCAATGCTAATTTTGGCAGTAAATGGTTTATTAGTTCTGTCGTTGCAAAAACCAAATATGGTGTAATTGTGCCTTCAGGAACTTATAGCTTAACCAATCCTAGTGGTGGCAATAATGCCATCCTTTCATTTACAGGTAACAGTAATTATTTGGATAGTAACATTACCTTCTCATATAAGATCATGAATACCCCTAATGGTTGTGATAGCACAATTTCTAGAACTGTTAGAGTGGTGCCAACACCTCAACCCAATTTCAAACTTCCTGGAGCAATTTGTTTAGGTGATTTTACAAATTTCGAGAATACGACCACTATACATTCGGGTAATGTTACTTATATGTGGTATTTTGGGGATGGCGATAGTTCAGACAATACAAATCCAATACATGAATATGCTTTTGCGGGTACTTATAAGGTTAAATTAATTGCAACAAGCTCTCCTTATGGAATTATAAAAGATACCATCGTCACAGTAAATGTAGGCGATATTCCTCAGGTTAAATTCCGTCCTGTAAATAAATGCCAAGGCGTTCCTATAACCTTCCAAAACCAAACCACGATATCTTCGGGTGCTATTACATATGATTGGGACTTTGGTGATGCGTCAATTCATGCCACTTCTTCAAATCCTAATCACCTTTATAGTGCCCCTGGTGCTTATAAAGTAACCCTTACTGCCACAGCCAATGGATGTGCCGCAGCACAAACTAGGAACGCCTATACTTTCGCGGTGCCAGTTTCAAACTATATTGTGCCTTCCAATGCTGTGTGTGCTAAATCACCTGTAACACTTCCTAATACATCGACAATTGCTCTAGGTGAGCAAGGTGCTCTTTGGGATTATTCAGATGGTAACATTTCTACCACCAAAGATGGATTGCACGCATTTGATATTGCTAAAACATATAATGTTAAATTAACTGCAGTTTCGGAATTCGGTTGTATGGATTCAATTACAAAACAAGTAGTAATCAAGTCAGCGCCTATTCCAACTTTCGTTGGGGATCAGTTCTGCGGAAAAATTCCAACCGTCTTTACCAATACAACTGTTGAAGATGTTGTCAACCCAATTTACACTTGGACTTTCTCCGATAATTTTACATCAAACCAAAAGAATGTGTCTCGCACATGGCCTTATGAAGGTAAATTTAGCGCGACATTAAAAGCTGAATATACCAATGGCTGTATTGGTGAGATCTCAAAAGATTTCACTGTTCTGATTCAACCAAAAGCTAATTTTAGTGCCAGTGATATTTGTTCAGGTGAAACATTGAATTTTGCCAATTTAACTTCAGGAGACAAAGGAAACATTAATTATAACTGGGATTTTGGCAATGGTACAGGAACTGAAGCTTCCCCAAAAAGATTATACAATCCTGCTGTAACAACTACTTATACAGTAACCTTAGCAGCTTCTTATACCAATGGCTGTGCTGATACTGTTGCAAAGACAATTACAGTTAGCCAATCGCCAATATGCGACTTTACCTATCAAAGTCAAGGCTTTTTGAAATACCAATTCACCCCAGCCAATGGCACCTACACTAAATATGAGTGGTACTTTGGTGAAGGTGGTGCATCATTAATCAAAAATCCTTTATATCAATTTGCTTATGCTTCAGGCTTTAAGGTAAAAATGATTGCAACCAATAGTGCTGGTTGCAGCTGTGAATTAACTAAATTTGTTTCTGCTTCTTCTTCTGCGGCAAATATTAGCAACAGCGGTGGACTTAAAATTTACCCTAATCCAAACAGTGGAACTTTCACTGTAAGCAATAGCGTAGGTGGTGTTATGAAAATAGAGGTTTACAACTTATTGGGTTCAAAAATCACAAGTCAAGTAACAAACGACAACGCTGTTTCAATTAATCTTGGAGATGTTGCCAAAGGCATCTATTTAGTGAAAGTTACAATCAATGATGTAACTACAACTACCAAAATCACTGTTGCAAACTAAGATATAACTATTATTATTTTTAAAGGG
>CANMBF010000029.1 GCA_947496065.1 Bacteroidota bacterium | reverse complement strand
TTATTGTGACCATAAAAACTTTTACGAAGTAAAAGCATTTTGATTTTGTTAATTGGCACACCCTCTGCGGCTCATTCACCTTTAGGTGAATAACAATTAACCATATTAAATTTCCCAAGCTTGCTTGCATACATTTTATTGTGACCATAAAAACTTTTACGAAGTAAAAGCATTTTGATTTTGTTAATTGGCACACCCTCTGCGGCTCATTCACCTTTAGGTGAATAACAATTAACCATATTAAATTTCCCAAGCTTGCTTGAATGAATTTTATTGTGACCATAAAAACTTTTACGAAGTAAAAGCATTTTGATTTTGTTGATTGGCCCACCCCTCTGCGGCTCATTCACCTCTTAAATAATAATAAATAAATAGTATATTAAATACTTTTAATTAATTTTATGCCATAAAGACCAAACTTTTTTTTTTAAAAAATCATGAATCCCAAAACAGATTTTTATTTTAACAAAGCCGACAAATGGCAACTAGCGATTCAGCAATTAAGATTGCTTGTATTGGATTGCGGTTTAAAAGAAGAACTGAAATGGGGTTGCCCATGTTACCAATTAAATGAAAGTAATATTGTATTGATACATACCTTCAAAGACTATTGTGCTTTGTTATTTTTTAAAGGAGCTTTGTTAAAAGACCCTCAAAATATTTTGGTACAACAAACCAAAAATGTACAAGCTACGCGTCAGATTCGATTCACCAATGTGATTGAAGTACAGGAATTGGCGCCGGCCATAAATGCTTATATCAAGGACGCGATTGAAGTTGAAAAGGCCGGCTTAAAAGTGGCTTTCAAAGCGCCTACTGAATTCGAAATGGCCGAAGAATTCAAGTATAAATTAGACAGCATGCCTGCCTTAAAGATAGCATTTAAAGCATTGAACCCTGGTCGACAACGCGTCTATCTGCTATACTTCTCGGCCCCTAAACAATCTAAAACAAAATTGGACCGCATTGAAAAATGCATCCCGCAAATCATTAAAGGAAAAGGCTTAAATGATTAATAAAAGTTTTTTATTAATCTATAAAAAACTCCACTGTATTCTCAACCAACTCCTCTAACATTTCTGTCACATCATTGGCTGCATCGAATGGATGTTTGGCCCCAAAGGTATGGTCGCCATTTTCTACTTTGATTAAAATGGAATGTTGCACAATATTGTACAAAGCTTCGGCATGCGACATTGGCACACTCTCATCTTTATCGCCATGAACCAATAACAAAGGAGCACTTAACAATTTAGCCGCTTTGCGCACATCGAGCTTTTCTTTGTTCGCTAAATAATCATCATAGAATTGTTTGTTCAAAGGCAGGTTCTGACCAGTTCTTTTGTTCACCGCATACACTACGCCTTCTTTCTCCCACTGCGCGATGGTTTCGGGTCTAAAGAAACTCTCGAACTCTGAAAGCGAAGCCCATAATGCCAATTTCTTTATCCTTCTATCATCGCTCGCTCTGAGCATGGCGATGCCGCCTCCTCTGCTATGACCGACTAAATAAATTTCGTTTTTATCAAGATTATAAGTTTCGGATTCTTTATCAACAAAATCTATCACCACACCTAAATCATTGAACTCTGTGGTGTAATTATTTAGAGCGAAAGCTTCCATATCGCTTAAATCGATGAGCTGAGATTCAGTAGTACCGTTATAAGAAAAATTAAATTTCAAGAAGGCCAATCCTTCTTTGGCAAATTCGCTAGCTAACCAATTAAAATGGCCCCAATCTTTGAACCCTTTGAACCCATGGCAGAATATAACCACAGGGGTTTTAACTTTACTATTAGGTAGGGTAAGGTCTAAGGTGATTTTTTTATCTCTACTGCCATTGATGGCGATTTGTTGTTGTTCTATTGCTTTCAAGGATGCAAAAATAACTGTTTGTCATCTTATTTGCCAAAAAGGAAATAATTATTCTCATCTAAAAATGCCTTGTAATCTCCACCCCCAAATGCCCCACTTTCATGCTGCTAATCGCTGGTTTAACTTTTTTTATTTTACATGTCACACTGCTCAACGGGGACTCAAAACGGGCTTTAATGGTCTCGATAATTTCGACCGCTATGTCCTCTAATACTTTTTGAGAATGTCCGAAAACAGCATGCACAATGTCTAATATTTGTTCATAATCGAGGTATTCCCCTTTTTTATACGGCTGCATTGAATTCACCTCAACCGTTACCAGTATTTGATTTTCTACCAATTGTTCTTCCGCATGAACGCCAATTCTGGCCCATATTTCAATGTCCCCCGCTATTATACTATACACTTCATTCTTCATTTGTTCTCTTGACTTGTTTATATTAATTTCGCAGCAAAAATATCATAAAACAGACAATGGGTAATATTAATTTTGAAGAACTGAAAGATATCAACCAGGGAAAGGACCGTTATGTTCAACCTGATTTTTACAATGTCGATGATTTATTGACCGAAGAACACATCCTTATCCGCAATTCTGTGAGAGATTGGGTAAAAAGAGAACTCTCTCCAATTATTGAAGAATATGCACAAAAAGCAGAATTCCCACACCATATTATTAAAGGTTTAGGCGAAATTGGTGCTTTCGGTCCACAGTTACCAGCCGAATACGGTTGTGGTGGTATGGATTATATTACGTATGGTTTAATCATGCAAGAGCTTGAACGTTGTGATAGTGGCATACGTTCTACCGCATCAGTACAAGGTTCTTTGGTAATGTATCCGATTTATAAATTCGGAAGCGAAGAACAAAAAAGAAAATATTTACCAAAATTAGCGAAAGGTGAACTCATGGGTTGTTTCGGTTTAACCGAACCCGACCATGGCAGTAACCCTAGCGGCATGCTTACCAACTTTAAAGACATGGGCGATCATTATTTATTGAATGGCGCTAAAATGTGGATTAGCAATTCGCCATTTGCAGACATTGCAGTGGTATGGGCTAAAAATGAAGAAGGAAAAATTAAAGGTATTATCGTTGAACGCGGATATGAAGGTTTTACGACCCCTGAGACCCATGGCAAATGGAGCTTAAGAGCTAGTGCTACTGGCGAATTGGTGTTCGACAATGTGAAAGTACCGAAAGAAAATTTATTGCCAGGTGTTGAAGGTTTAAAAGGTCCTTTAACTTGCCTTAACTCTGCAAGATATGGTATTAGTTGGGGCGCCTTAGGCGCTGCCATGGATTGCTACGATTCAGCATTGCGTTATTCAAAACAACGCGTGCAATTCGGTCGCCCAATTGCAGGTTTCCAATTGCAACAAAAGAAATTAGCCGAAATGATTACCGAAATTACAAAAGCACAATTGTTGTGTTGGCGTTTGGGTAATTTAATGGATGCCGGCAAAGCAACACCTGCTCAAATCAGTATGGCCAAAAGAAACAATGTTGAAATCGCTCTAGATGTTGCCCGCGAAGCCCGCCAAATACACGGTGGCATGGGCATTACCGGTGAGTATCCAATTATGCGACACATGATGAACCTTGAATCTGTGGTAACTTACGAAGGAACCCATGATGTGCACTTGTTAATACTAGGTATGGAAATTACCGGAGAAAACGCGTTTGTTTAAAAAACTGTTTTATATCCTCGTATTATCTTCTTGTATGAATTTACAAGCGAGGTTCAAATCCTATATGGAGGTGCCGGTTTTGATACACCTTTATGCTGCTAATCAAAATGACACCAATGGATTTAATTTGGTAACAGAATTGCCTAAACTAATTTATAAAAAAATAAATGAAGGCACCCTTACGCTTTGGGACTCTCCTAAAAAACAAATTGCCATTTCGGCTTCGGCATTAAAAAATATAGAAACAAACAATCGCACTTCATTTGCCAATGTCGAAAGTTTATTTATTAACGAGGTTTGGACCAGCTCTCGCAAAAAAACGGAATTTTATATTGTTGGATTTTCTTTTTTAGCTGAAACTGAAAACGGAAGAATATCTTTCGGCTATGTGGATGCGCAGGAAGCTTTTCCTTTTTTAATTTCGAATAATATTTCAACCAATGTGAATGGTCCTGCTGAATTAAATTACATCAATGCCTTATACAGCAAACGTTACGATTACAGTTTAATTCAATTTGGCAATACAGATTTTTCGAAGGATTTATCCTTGGCTCAAAAAATTAAAAAGGAAGCCTTTTTTTCTAAGAAAAAAATAGTGGGCTTGCAACCCATTCCTCCAACTAAAATGTTAAGTTACGTTTTAGAAAAAAACTTGCAAGATCCTAGCGATCCTTCTACAGCTATGTTAACCGCCATTGAAAACTTCTTAAACGAAAGCAAAGAGATTTTTTTTGAAATTGGTGGTAGCAAGTATTATAATTTTGAAAAATACAAAAGTGAAATAACCATTACCAGAATTGAAATAACAGAAGTTTGGGAAAAAAGTGGCAATGCGATTTTTTACAGACCACGTTTTATTCAGTTGTATGCCAATAATAAACCACTCAACCTTTTGAGTTTCGATGATATTATGAAATGGCATCTGCTTATCAATTTCAAATCAATGGAAGATATACTAACAGAGAAAAATTATCTGTTTACCATCTTCAAATGTAATAACACCATGATACCGCCTAATGAAGCGCCTTTTTATTATAAAGCTTTAAAGGACTATCAATGGACACAAGTAAGCAATTACGTAAAATATTCAAAAAACTAATAAATATATGTATAAAATCAAATTTGGTACCGACGGTTGGCGCGAAATTATTGCAGATAATTACACCGTTGAAAATGTAACCCGAGTAGCCGATGCAACGGCCAAATGGGTTTTAAATTCTACAACTAATCACACGTGCACTGTTGGTTACGATTGTAGATTTGGTGGTAAAATGTTTGCCGAAACAACCGCTAAAGTGTTGGCGTCTCATGGCATCAAGGTATTTTTATCAGATGGATTTTGTAGTACCCCAATGATTTCATTGGCCAACGTAAAACGCGATACGTTTGCAGGTATTATTATTACAGCTAGTCATAACCCTGCTGGATACAATGGCTATAAAATAAAAGCTGCTTATGGTGGACCAGCAGTGCCAGCTGAGATAGAAAAAATTGAAGGCATGATTGATTATAACCATTTACCTGAGTTAAAATCTTTGAACGATTATATCAATTCTGGTTTGATTGTTTACAATAATTTTGAGGCCATTTATATGACTCAAATTGAAGAAAAATTTGATGTTTCAAAATTGAAAGCCTACGCTCCTCATTTTGGTTACGATGCCATGTTTGGCGCAGGTCAGAATGTCATCAAATCACTTTTGCCAAATGCTGCCAAATTGCATTGCGAGTACAATCCGGGGTTTAACAATGTAGCCCCCGAGCCTATTCTTAAAAACTTAATGGAGTTTTCGGATGCGATTAAAAACAATTCTGATATACTTTGTGGATTGGCAACCGATGGCGATGCCGATAGAATTGGCTTCTTTGATAGCAATGGTAAATTTATTGATTCACACCATTTGATTTTATTGTTAATGCAATACCTCACCAAGCACAAAGGATTGAGCGGTAAAATCATTAAGAGCTTTAGTGTTTCTTCTAAAGTTGATAAACTAGCAGCCCATTTAGGACTAGAAACCATTACGACTAAAATCGGTTTCAAATACATTTGCGAATACATGATTACCGATGATGTATTGATTGGTGCTGAAGAAAGCGGTGGAATCGCTGTAAAAGGCCATATTCCTGAGCGCGATGGTATTTGGATGGGTTTATTAATTTTAGAATACATGGCCTTAACAGGTAAGAGTATCGAAACCCTTATCAACGAAACCTATGATATTGTAGGCGCTTTTGCTGTTGAGCGCTACGACTTGCAAATCGAAGAAAGTCAGAAACAAAACATCATTGCCAATTGCAAAGCCAATGCTTACAAAGCATTTGGTTCTTACAACATTGAGAAAACCGAAGACATGGATGGTTTTAAATACCATTTAGGAAACGAAGAATGGGTAATGATCCGTCCGAGTGGTACCGAGCCTGTGCTGAGAGTTTATGCTGAGAGTAAAACCTCTGAGCAGGCCTTCGCTATATTAGATGCTTGTAAATCTAGCATTCTTTAATCGTATGTTTACAAGGCCGAGTATTTGGTGCTTGTTATTATTTGTTATCCCAATCTTAAAGGGTATGGGACAAACTGCTTCCTTGCTAAATTCGAATGCTGATGCGTTTTCTCATTTTACGTTAAACATTGATAGAAATGAAAAATTACCAAGCAATCAGAAAATTCATTTATTTAAAGATACGAGCAACCATTTTCGCAAAAGAAAAACCCTGTGTTATACCGTTGGATTAGGCGGAACCACAATGGCTCATCTTGCCTTATCGCAATTATGGTATAAAGATTACCCCCAATCTAAATTTCATTTTTTTAATGACAACAAAGAATGGTTACAGATGGATAAATGCGGTCATGCTTTCTCATCCTATTACCTTGGTGTAACAGCCATAGAGGCGGCCAAATGGGCGGGCGTTCCTAAAAATAAGCAATGGCGTTGGGCCTTATTCGGCAGTTTGTTTCAAGATCCAATTGAAATATGGGATGGCCTTTCAGCTGGCTGGGGCGCTAGTACTTGCGATTTGGCTGCCAATACCTTTGGCACTATTTTATCGGCTGGGCAACATGCCATATGGCAAGAACAAAAAGTCAAAATGAAATTTAGTTTTCATACAACAGGCTTCCCCGCTTTGCGTCCCAATACTTTAGGTCAGTCTTGGAATGAACAATTATTGAAAGACTACAATGGTCAAACCTATTGGTTAACCTATTCGCCATACAAGCCCAAACCGTGGCTAGGCATTGCAGTGGGCTATAGTGCTTATGGCTTATTGGGCGGTTTTAAAAATGAGTGGACGGATAAGAAAGGGGTTTATCACGACTATAATTACCAACCGCGCTACCGACAGTATTTGTTGTCTTTGGATATCGACCTTACAAAAATTAAAACGAAACATAAAGCTTTAAAATCGCTGTTTATTATTTTGAATGGCATTAAAATTCCTTTCCCTGCGTTACAATACAGCAATAAGCAATTGAAGGCCTACGGTCTTTATTTTTAGTATTAAACCTATGTATTTTAATCTTAGTCGTTAACCGTCGATAAGGCTTCCAAAAATGGTGAAATTTGCCTATCTTTGCACCCTTTATTTTAAAATAGTAGACAGATTATGATTAGTGCTTCAAATATTTCCCTTCGTTATGGTAAACGCATCCTTTTTGACGAGGTAAATGTCAAATTTATGCCCGGCAATTGCTATGGTATTATTGGTGCCAATGGTGCAGGTAAATCTACCTTCATTAAAATATTATCCGGTGAAATAGACCCCACAACTGGCCATGTAGATATTGAGAAAGGCAAACGCATGAGTGTTTTGAAACAAGATCACTTTGAGTTTGATAATTTGCAAGTTTTAGAAACTGTGATGATGGGAAACAAGCTTTTGTTCGAGATCATCAAAGAAAAAGAATTGATTTATGCCAAAGAAGATTTTAGCGATGCTGACGGTATTAAGGCGAGTGAGTTAGAAGAAAAATTTGCTGAGATGCAAGGTTGGAATGCCGAAAGCGATGCTGGTTCATTGTTGAACGATTTGGGAATTAGTGATGATTTACATTACAGAACAGTTCATGAATTAAGCAATAACCAAAAAGTAAGGGTATTATTAGCACAAGCTTTATTTGGCAATCCTGATATTTTATTAATGGATGAGCCGACAAATGACTTAGATGTTGATACCATTAAATGGTTGGAGAATTTCTTGGCCAATTTTGAAAATACTGTATTAGTTGTTTCTCACGATAGACACTTTTTAGATTCTGTTTGTACCCATGTGGCAGATATCGATTTCAACAAAATTACCACTTATAGCGGTAACTATACTTTCTGGTACCAGTCGTCTCAATTGGCATTGAAACAACGTTCTGATCAAAACAAAAAATCGGAAGAGAAGAAAAAAGAATTGATGGATTTCATTATGCGTTTCAGTGCAAACGTTGCCAAAAGCAAACAAGCTACGAGCAGACGCAAGATGATTGATAAGTTGAACATCGAAGAGATAAAACCTTCAACTCGTAAATATCCAGCAGTATTCTTTATACAAGAGCGTGAGGCAGGTGACCAAGTACTGAACGTTGAAAATTTGAGTTATAAACATGAAGGTGTCACCTTGTTTAGTAATATTAATTTCTCAATTCGCAAAGGTGATAAAGTAGCTTTCTTGTGCAAAAACGCTTTAGCTATTACAAAATTATTCGAATGTTTAAGAGGCGATGAAAAAGCGAATACTGGATCTGCTGAATGGGGTGTTACAATAAAACAATCATACATACCCAACGACAACTCACAATACTTCGAAGGAATCGATTTAAGTTTAGTAGATTGGTTAAGACAATTTTCAAAAGAAAAAGACGAGACTTTTGTTCGTGGATTTTTAGGTAAAATGTTATTCAGTGGTGAAGAAAGTTTGAAAAAAGCATCTGTGCTAAGTGGTGGTGAAAAAGTGAGATGTATGTTGAGTAAAACCATGTTGGAGAGTCCTAATTTGATTATCTCCGATGAGCCTACCAATCACTTGGATTTGGAAAGTATACAATCATTGAACAACAGTTTCATTGATTATAAAGGCACCTTGTTATTTTATAGCCATGACCACGAGTTCATTAATACGGTGGCCAATCGCATCATTGAAATTGGACCATTGGGTATGATTGATCGCAATAGCACTTACGATGATTACTTGGAAGACGAAACATTAAAAGAACGCAAAATTGCTTTGTTCAATCCGAACGCTGCTTCTAACTAATACCATCCTTCGACATCCTCGATAGCTATCGGGACAGGATAACAATTCGACAGGCTTAGGATGACAATTGGTGATTATATTTTTAAATAAAAATGAACTTTAACATTGCCAACTGAATTTATATGTTTCATTTTAAGCAATTCAGTATTCTGCATCAAACTGAAGGATTAAAGGTAAATACTGATGGTTGCTTATTAGGTGCTCTTTCAAAATTCGCAGATCCAAAACACTGTTTAGATATTGGCACTGGCACTGGTGTTATTGCCATGATGTTGGCCCAACAATATTCAAATTCAAAGATTACTGCTTTAGAGTTAAACAAGGTAGCCTATCAGCAAGCAAAATTAAATATACAAGCGTCGGTGTTTAAACAACAAATTGATTTGTTTAACGCTGATTTTACAACCTATCATTCGGAGACATTGTACGATTTAATTGTTTGCAATCCCCCTTATTTTTCTAAGCATTTGCAAGGTCCTAATGCAAATAAAAATATGGCTTTGCACAGTGATACATTGCCCCCCAATATTTTAATCGAGAAAGTTTATGCCCTGTTACATCCAGATGGCCTTTTCATGGTCATATACCCTATTGTTGAGATGGAACAATTTAAAAAATCAGCTGCTTCAATGGGACTTTATCCGAGTTACATTTATCATATTCAAAATAAACCGGGCAAGTCATATCGCACCATCATCGGCTTTGGGAAAACCGAAGTAGAACCCATTGAAAGCACTTTGGTAATTATGAATTCAAACGGTCAAAGGAGTGAGAAATTTAGTGAAATCATGCATGTATTTTACTTGTAAAAAAAACTATTCTGCTCAATTCCATTGCATTAAACATTCACTTGGAATTAGCTGCCAACCATTTTTAATAAGTGAGTCTATAGAATATATAAATGCTAGTGCTAAATATATTTATTATACTTCGCCAGATGCATTAACTTTTATCGTCTAATCAAAATATTAATCATCATTCATTTAATGAAATCGAAACTTACATTCCTAACTATTTGCCTTTTCAGTTTAACGCTAAAAGCACAGTACAATCGTTTATGGATTCCGGACACTTTAACTGGTAAAACATTTAATCTCACTTTAAAAGACAGTTTTAAGCAAATCCTTAGTAAAGGTAATACGACGACCACAAGTGGCATCAATGGTGCATTTTGGGGACCTACCCTTTTTGTAAACAAAGGTGATACGGTGCACATGAATGTTAAAAATAAATTAAATGATACGACTACCATACACTGGCATGGCATGCATTTACCTGCTGTGATGGATGGAGGTCCACACCAAGTTATACCTCCTAACACTTTGTGGCAGCCGTATTGGAAAGTAGCCAATAATGCTGGCACGTATTGGTTTCATCCGCACTTACATGAAATGACCATGGATCAAATAACCAAAGGTCTTGGTGGTTTATTAATTGTGCGCGACCAAATAGAAAGTGCATTGGCGCTGCCGCGAACTTATGGTGTAGATGATATTCCTTTAATTTTAACAGATAGAAGTTTTACTTCTAATCAATTTAAGGTAGTGCCTTATGGTGATAGCATGTTAACCAACGGTGTGATGCGTGCGCAATTCAATGCACCAGCGCAAGTGATCCGTTTCAGAGTTTTGAATGCAGCCATCGAACGTTCATATAATTTAGGTTTTAGCGATGGAAGAACTTTTTATATCATAGCGACTGATGGTGGCCTAGTTGATAAACCAGTTGGCGTAACAAGGTTTTTAATTTCACCAGGTGAAAGAATTGAAATCCTTATTAACTGCGCTGGCCAAAGCGGCACCTCTATTGATTTAAAAGCCTACAATTCGACTGTTTCTAATTTTATTGGGGGTGGTGAAAACTTTCCTAATGGACCTTTTGCTAATGCGTTAGGTAAAAAAGATTTTAATATTTTGAATATTAAAATTGGAGCGGCTAATAGCAAGGCTATAACTAGCATACCAAACACCTTAACCACCAATCAATTTTTATCAGCTGCATCCGCTAGTTTAACCCGTACCATTACTTTTACAGATAGTGCTGGCGTACCCAATATCCTTGGACCCAATGCATTTATTCTTGGTCGTAAGATGTTTGACATCAAATATATTAACCATACGGTTCCATTGAACAATACAGAAATATGGGAACTAAAAAGCAGTTCAATATTTGCACACCCTTTTCACATACACGATGTAGAATTTTATTTATTGAGTAGGAATGGAGCTGCAGTGCCAGCTTATGAGCAAGGTTGGAAAGATGTAGTGTTGGTAAAAGGAAAGGAAACTGTGCAGTTTATTGCTAAGTTCGATGATTTTGCAGACGCCACCCACCCTTTCATGTACCATTGCCATATTTCATTGCACGAAGATGAAGGTATGATGGGGCAATTTGTCGTTACCAATCCAACTAACAAAATAAATACTTTAAGCACTGCTGCATTTGAATTTAAAGTTATGCCTGTACCTGCTACCGATAGAATCAATATCGTTTGTGCCGATCCTAATGAAGTTTATTATATTACGATCACCGATCAATTAGGTCGTACAAAAATGATGCTACCTCAGCCTGATTTGAGAAATGGCATCGATATTTCATCGCTTGCCACTGGTATTTACTTTGTTCAATTAATGGATAAAGCGACAAAGCAGATTAGCATTCAAAAATTCATCAAATCATAAAGTGTTAACCCGCAGGTCATTTTTATATTTACCAATACTATTGGTGTTGCTTTCATTTCAAAATGAAAACCAATCCACGCTAGGCAATATTGGGAAAATAATACCTGCATTCTCGTTAAGAAACATAGACAATAAAATAGTAAACTTAGTTGACTATAAAAATGCAAAAGGTTTTATTGTTGTGTTTACTTGTAACCACTGCCCTTTTGCAAAATTGTATACCAAACGCTTTAATGAATTATCCAAACATTACGATTCACTTGGTGTTTATTTACTTGCTATTAATTCAATGGACACTTTTATATACGAAGATGAATCATTCCAAAGCATGCAAAAAAGAGCTACAGCTGAGGGTTATTTATTCCCCTATTTGCAAGATGCTTCGCAAAAAATAGGCAAACTTTTTAAAGCAAAACATACCCCACAAGCTTTTGTCATATGGAATGAAAACAACAACTGGATCATTAAGTATTCTGGAGCAATTGATGACAATGGTGAAAATCCAGTATTGGCCAATCCATATATTTCAAAGGCTGTTGATGAATTATTATTAAATCAGTTAGTGAGTAGTCCAGAAACAGAAACCTTTGGATGTAGAATTATATATAGATAATCTAAATCCCTAATTTCCATTACAATTGTATTTGAATTCAGCTATTACATTAATTAAACAATTCAAAAGTTTTCCGCGCCATATAAACTTTTTAATTGAATTGTATCAAGCACATAGTTGCGCAAGGGTATTAATATTCCATTAATAAAGTAAAATCATTTTCCATTAAGCAAAATCTTAACTACTTTTGAGCATCTTAAAAATGAAAGAAAAAGCAGTCATAATTGGTGGTGGGTTAAGTGGATCACTTTTGGCCATATGTTTAGCGAAAAGGGGGTTTGAAGTTGAATTATACGAAAGGCGCAATGATATGCGCACAGGTAAAACAGAAGCTGGGCGTTCTATTAACCTCGCATTGTCTACCCGTGGTATTGAAGCATTGAAAAAAGCAGGCTTAGCCGATCAAGTGTTAGTAGATGCCATACCGATGAACGGCAGACAAATGCACAGTAAAATGGGTGAATTGAGTAATCAACCATACGGTACTGCAGGTCAATACATTAATTCTGTTTCTAGAGCAGGTTTGAATTTAAAATTAATTCAATTGGCAGGCGAATATCCCAATGTGAAAATGTTTTTTAATTGCAAATGCACGAATGCTAATCTTAAAAACAATACAGCTACTATTCTAAAAAAGGATGGCACTGAAATACAAGTTTCTGGCGATGTGATGTTTGGCACCGATGGCGCATTCTCGGCGATTAGGAGCGAGATGCAAAAAATGAATCGTTTTAATTATTCTCAAGTATATGAGAACTATGGCTATAAAGAATTAGAAATTGCCGCTGGTATAGACGGAAATTTTCAAATCGAAAAAAACGCTTTGCATATTTGGCCGCGTGGCGAGTTTATGATGATAGCCTTGCCGAATCCTGAAGGCAGTTTTACATGTACTTTATTTCTAGGATATGAAGGCACCCATAGCTTTGCGAACCTAAAAGATGAAGCCAGTGTGCTCGAATTTTTCAATACGTATTTTGCCGATGCAGTACCGATGATGCCCGACTTGGTGAAAGACTTTATGGATAACCCAATTGGCAACTTGGTAACCGTGCGTTGCAGTCCTTGGGTGGTCAACCGTTTTGCTTTGGTTGGCGATGCGGCCCATGCCATCATTCCTTTTTATGGTCAAGGCATGAACTGCAGTTTCGAAGATGTCAAAGACTTGGATGATTTAATCGAACAACATTATCCAAATTGGGATACTATTTTAGATGAATACCAAAAAGCCAGAATTATAAACGCCAATTCGATTGCCGACTTAGCTTGCAAAAACTTTGTTGAAATGCGTGATTTAGTGGGTCGCCCCGAGTTTATGAAATTCAAACATGTGGAGCACGACCTTTGCGATTTATATCCTGAACATTTTAAAAGTCAATATGAATTGGTTACCTTTAATACCTCACCTTACAGCTATGCCCAAGCCCAAGGTAGTAAAAACGAAGCCTTGATAAATCATATTATAGAAGCTGGGCTCGATGCTGACTTAGGTAATAAAACACTTATTCTGCCGTTAATAGAAAAATACAAATAATGAAAAACTTAGGAATCTTTGCCATTTTGATCATAGGATTAAGCGCTTGTTGCGGCAGAATGTATGATCCCTATGATTACGACAATGGATTGCAAATTAATTTGCATTATGGATACAATGGATTCGATAAAGCTGATACTGTTTTTGAAGTAACTTTTTATTATAATCGAATGGCTAGTAATGGAAGCGATTCATTTAAAGTGACTGACTATACCAATGATTTATATTTCACCAAAAATATTCCTGATAGTGCGCGCCAAATTGCCATTAGCACCTTCGATTATTATAAAATAAAAATTAAGAGCCTCAGCAGCTCCTATGAAGATTCTGTAACTAACATAGGTTATTCCTATCGTCTAAAACAAGAAGGCAATCGCAGATGTGGCTATAACCGTAAAATTTATTTTGATGTGCATGGCGCCTACAAAAACAAAATGTATAACAGTGGAAGCGATCCTTCCCTCGCCATTCTTGTTAAACCCCATTGATTATAAATTTTTGAAAAAACGGTCCATCTGATTTGAGAAAAGTATTCGTTAAAAACCTGGTCTTGTTACAAGGGCTCAATTTAATTATTAAGCCAGCTTGGTTGTTAATTATCGACCGTATTGCTCAAAATTCCTTGGGTGCTGCTTATGGCGAATATTTTATTATTCTCAATTTAACATTGTTGTTAAACATTGTCCTTGACTTAGGTATTCAAAATTATAACAATACCAAAGTGGCCGGTAATTCACTTTTTTTCAAAGAGAATTTTTCGTCAATCCTATTGGCAAAATTCACCCTAAGCCTCGCTTATTTTGCAATTATCATGTACATAGGCATGAAGCGTGAAATGGATGCTAGCTTACTTTTAATTATTGGCCTTAATCAAATTATAACTTCCTTTATTCTCTATTTAAGAAGTAATATTAGTGGCTTACAAAAATACACCATTGACAGTTTATTGTCTATTAGCGATAAAACATTTGCCATCCTCTTCTGTTTAGGTTTTTATTTCTTAAAACAAATTGATATATGGCACTTTGCATTTGCACAAATTGCTGGGTCAATTGTTACACTTTTCATCGCAGGTTATTTAAATATTCGGTATTGGGGTATAATTAAATCAGAACGCAAACAGGGGCAACTTCAGCTTTTAAATGTATTAAAAAAGAGCATTCCTTATGCACTGCTTTTTGCATTGATGGGATTTTACACCCGTGCAGATGTGATGATGATGGATTGGTTGTTGACTAAAAATGAAGCTGTTTTTCATTCAAGTATTTATGCCCAAAGCTTCCGTTTACTTGATGCCGCCTGTATGTTTGCCATGTTATTCTCTGGTCTTTTATTGCCCATGTTTGCGCGTTTATTGGCCGAAAAAGAAGACATTAAACCATTGACAGAATTATCTATTAAATTGCTAATGGTAATTGCCATCCCTGTAGCATTAGCCGCTCATTTTTTTGGCGAAAAAATGATGTATGCCATGTATGCGTTTAATGATATTGAAGAAGTCATTTTATCTGGTCAAGTCTTTGGTAATATATTGTTTTGTTTTATACCGATGTGCTTTGTTTATACATTCGGCACTTTATTGACTGCTAAAGGTGATATCAAAGCCATGAACCTTTTTGCCATCATAGCACTTAGTGTTAATATTGGCTTAAATTTAATATTAATTCCCAAATACCAATCATATGGTGCTTCCTACAGTTCGCTGACCACCCAAACCATTTTTGCCGGATTATGCATTGTCCGTTGTTTTTATCTTTTTAAATTTAAACTGCATTTAAGAACGGGTGTTCAATTCGGTGTACTAATTGTTAGTTTATTTGGGTTATTCTTCTTAGTTAAGGGACTCAGCAGCATATGGATAACACTAGGACTCTATGGAATTGGCGCTGCAATTTTAGTTTTAGCCTTGCGCATCTTTGACATTAAGAACCTGTTGAAAATATTGGGGAACAACCAACAATAATTTCATTTTTCATGCGTTGCATCCAATCAATGCTCAATTTTACTATTTTTGCACACTTATTTTACTACATCAAGCATGCAAAATCAATTTGAAGATCAAGGCTCAAAAAACGGATTAATTACTTTTAATGATGTGATGGCATTGTTTATGCGCTGGAAACGCCAACTTGTAACTGTTGGTATTTCGGCGATCGTTTTATCGGCTGCTCTCTCTTTCATTATTACGCCGAAGTACAAAGCCTCCGTTATTTTTTATCCTACTACCAACAATTCAATTAGTAACGCCTTACTTACAGATTTGAACCAAAGACAAAAAGACCCTTTAGAATTTGGTGAGGAAGAAGAAGCTGAAAAGGCTTTACAAATTTTACAATCATCGCGCTTAACTGAGCGTTTGGTAAAAAACTTCAACTTAATGAAGCATTACAAAATTGATGAGAATAGCAGTTTGAAAAATACTAAACTTCAAAATAAAATTGAATCGAATATTAGCTACAGTCGCACGCGTTATTTATCAATCAAAATTGATGTACTAGATGAAGACCCTAATATCGCTGCACTTATTGCCAACGGCGTTGCCAATTTATATGACACCATCAAGAATGAAATTCAACAAGAGGTTGCCGTACCTGCATTGGCTATTATGAAACGTGCGCTTGATAGTAAGCAACAAGAGGTCAATGACATTAAGGGCAAGATGCAAAAAATTGGTGAAGATGGTGTCACCAACTACGAAGAACAATCGAGAGCCTTGGCCGAAGAAATATACAAAGCCCGTTCGCGTGGAGATATGGGCAAGGTCAATGATTTAATGCAAGAGCAAAAAAACTTGGTACAATTTGGTGGTGAGTTCACCTCACTTACAGAAACACTTGTTTTAGAATTAGAAAAATTATCGGACCTACAACAAAAATATGAGAAGGCCGAAATTGACGTAAAAGAACGATTGAACAACAAATTTACTGTAAGTGCCGCAGGTGCGCCTGAGCAGAGAGCTTACCCTGTGAGAAAATTAATTGTATTGGTTGCTTTACTTTCTGCCCTTGCTGCAGCTTCTATATTCTTCGCTATTTACGAGAAAATTAAAGGAGTAAAGGCCTAAATTGTCCTCATCACGACACATATTTAATTACGACACCAAAACTTTAATTATAAAGTTTGTGCTTCCTTTAATGACCATTATTTTAACGGCTGTTTACTTTGAATTATATGCCATTGCCATAGTTCCATTTGCAATTGGTCTCATTTTTCTATGTGTTTTTAATCCAAGTTTCTATGTCTTGCTTATTTGCTTTGCAGTACCCCTTTCAGTCTTTGTAAAAGATGTTGGTGGTGGACTCGGTTTATCATTGCCCACCGAGCCTATGATATGGCTATTGTTCGTCCTCTATTTTTACCAATTAATTATTAAAGGTGAGTTCAATATCCGCCTATTAAGAACACCCTTGGTAATGGCTATTCTCATTAATTTATTTTGGATGTTCATTACGGTTTGCACTAGCACCATGCCTTTTGTTTCGCTTAAATATTTCATCGCGCGCACTTGGTTTTTAATGACCTTCTTTTTCTTTCTACTTAAAATATTTGAGTCGCCAGTTAATATGAGACGTTACTTATCGTACATGATTTATGGCACCTTTATTATCGTTAGTATTACTATTTTAAAGCATGCTAATGAAGGTTTTTCCCGTGGCTGGGGTTATAGCATTATGCAACCTTTTTTTGAAGATCACACCATTTATTCAGCGTACATTTCATTCTTCGTGCCACCCGCCATCATGTTTGCATTGCGCGGCAACTGGTTTAATTTTAATAGCTTTCAAAGGTATGTATTTGCATTCATTGCATTCGTTCTTTTGGTGGGTATTGTATTTTCATATACACGCGCTTCATGGTTGAGTTTATTGGTGGCCATGGGTTTTTATTTCATTATCAAGATGAAAGTGAAATTCAGAAGCATGATGGTAGTATTAGGACTGGCTGCTATTATTGGCTTTATCAAACAAGATCAATTGCTCTACAGTCTTGAAAGCAATAAACAAGGCAGTGCCGATGATTTAGAATCGCATGCACAATCGGTCTCCAATATTACGACGGACCCTTCTAACCTCGAGCGTGTGAACCGTTGGCATTGCGCCATTTTGATGTTCAAAGAAAAGCCAATGACTGGTTTTGGTCCGGGCACCTACACGTTCAAATACGCGCCTTTCCAACGACCCGAAGATTTAACTTTAATAAGCACCAACAGTGGTGATTTAGGGAATACACATAGTGAATATTTCAACGCCTTATCCGAAATGGGCTTGCCAGGTTTCTTAAGCTGGTTGGCTGTATTCTTGCTCTCGGTTGCACTGGGATTAAATATTATTTACGATGAAAAAAGATGGCCATGGCAGCGCAGTTTGGCTACCGCTGTATTATTAGGCCTCATAACTTATTACGTGCACGCTTTACTTAATAATTATAGCGACTTCGATAAAATTGCTGCACCACTCTGGGGTTTTATGGCAATACTGGTTGCTATTAAATATTATCAACCCCAAGAAAACATTTCGTTTGATGGTTCTACAGAAATCGCAAAAGATTAATTACTTTCGCGAGGTAAGAACAACATTTATATTGTTAATAAAATCACCTGTACTGCGCAAAATATTCAGACATCCTTTGGGACTCATTGGGATGGTGATTATATTATTTTGTGTTGTTATTAGTCTACTTGGGTATGCCATTACCCCCGACAAAACAAAGCATGCCAACGCTATTAATTTACCCATTGCCTTACTAAAACCCACCACAAAAATTCAATTTCTTGAAATCGGTGAGGCACCAAAATCATTTGGCAATTTTATCAATGGCGAAACTGAATCTGTAAAACAAATTGCCATTACCAATTATCAAATAGCCAATGATACCATGACGGTTGACTTATACAATGGCGGATTAGAAACTAGTTTAAAAGAACAATTTGCCGTTTCTAAAATTCAACCCTATCGCTTTATCAGCAAAACTTTTTGGTTGGGTACTGATGGTTTGGGTCGCGACCTCCTCAGTCGCTTATTAATAGGCACGCGCATTTCGCTTTCTGTTGGCATAGTTTCTGTCATTCTCTCGTTATTGATTGGCACTTTATTAGGTTTAATGGCTGGTTATTTCAGAGGTATTACAGACCATGTTATTTCATGGTTGATGAATGTGATATGGAGTTTACCAACCATGCTATTGGTAGTAGCTATAAGCTTTGCATTGGGTAAAGGTTTCTGGCAAATATTTATTGCCATTGGTTTAAGCAGTTGGGTCGAAGTGGCACGCGTTGTGCGCGGTCAAGTATTTAGCATTCGCGAAAAAGAATACGTACAGGCAGCGAAAGTATTGGGTTTTGGGTCTTGGAGAATAATGTTCAAACATATTTTACCGAATCTTAAAAGCTCCTTAATTGTATTGGCCGTTGCCAATTTTGGATCGGCTATTTTACTTGAATCGGGCTTGAGTTTTCTAGGACTTGGCGTATCACCTCCAACACCAAGTTGGGGTATGATGATTAAAGAATATTATGGCTACATCATGTTCGATAGCGCCTACCTTGCCATCATACCGGGCTTGGCCATTATGGCGTTGGTGATGGCGTTCAATTTTATTGGCATTGCATTGCGCGATGCACTCGATATTCATATCAAATCTTAACGCATGTCAGAGCCCCAAAAGAACAACCCCTTGCATGGCATTACTTTAGAAATGATGTTAACTTATTTACATGCACTTTATGGTTGGGAGCAATTGCATTATCACATTCCAGTGAATTGTTTTGCAAGTAATCCTTCGATCAAATCGAGTTTGAAATTCATGCGCAAAACCCCATGGGCGCGCACCCGATTAGAAGCTTTGTTCGTTTATGTAACACGCGATGGCATTGATCCTACTTTATTAAAACCGAAATTGTAATGCAGCGTCTATTATATAAACTTTTTTTACTTTTTGTTATTTGCTTTTCTATTAATTTGGAGGCACAAAAAGGTGGCAAAAAAATAAAAGTAGATTCAACAAAAAACCTATATCGCACAGGCTTAAAATTACCTTGTCCGGACATCAATAGACGCGAAGAATTAATTTTGAGACCATTGGCCTATTATAATTTCTATTCACAGATGGAAGCTACTTATATATTTACTGATAGTACTAACAAGGTGAGTTCAAAAACCGATTACACTTTTTATTTTGACGATAGCTCCTACTATGCCGCACTCAAAGAATCTTATGTGCAAAGCGGCAAAGCACATACTTATTTTAGAATCGAAGAATTAAAAGACAGTGTAGAATATAAGATCGATCTAAGTGATACAGGCAAATTGTTTCAATTCAAAAATACAAAAAACTGCAAAGGTAGTAACTATCGTTTTCGAAATGTTATAGAAAACCGCGCCCGCTACTTCGAAAAAACGCGAAGAACCAAAACCCTCTTGGGTTATGTTTGCGAAGAATATGTTTTAAACAACGGGCAAATCAAACAAACCCTATGGGTATGTAACGAAGCCGATGCATGGCTCAACAAAGTAAGAATTGACATGCTAACGGCAATGTATTACGAACCTGTGACTTTTTCAAAAGGACTGGTACTTTATTCAGAAACCACCACCTTGCAAACAGGCAACAAACAAATTTTCAGTATTACAGGGATACAAAAGTACAAACCTTGCAGAGTGGCCTGCAATGGGTTTAAATTAAAACACGGCCCTTACCCTGCCAATTGATTCAAATACATTTTAACGGTATTCGCCATGCCGTATTCTATGGCATCGCATACCAAGGCATGACCGATGCTCACCTCCAATAAACCAGGCATGTGTTGCGCAAAATAGCGAAGATTGTGCAAGTCTAAATCGTGACCCGCATTTAAACCCAAATCAAGGCGCTGCGCTTCTTTGGCTGTGGCGATATAATCCTTAATGGCATCTTCCCTATTGCTCGCATAATTGGTGGCATACGACTCGGTATACAACTCAATGCGATCGGCACCCGTGGCTTTGGCCGATTCTAAAAATTTAATTTCAGAATTCAGAAAAATACTTACTCTAATATTGTTCTTTTTAAATTCTGAAATAATCTCTGTTAAATACTGCTGATGACCGATGGTATCCCAACCATTATTACTCGTTAAGGCTTCTGGGGCATCGGGCACAAGCGTTACTTGATCAGGCTTTACAGCCAATACCATTTCTATAAAATCATCGGTAGGATAACCTTCGATATTAAATTCAGTCGTTACAATTTCTTTTAAGGCGTATACATCCTCATAGCGAATATGTCTACCATCTGGACGTGGGTGCACGGTAATGCCATGTGCACCATAGCTTTCAATTTTTTTTGCAAAACTTTGGATGTCTGGATTATTCCCACCGCGCGCATTGCGAATGGTGGCTAATTTATTGATGTTAACACTTAGTTTAGTGCCGTTGTTTAAATGGTCCATTTTATTTGTACTTTTAGTTCGCTCACCCTGCTGCTATTAATCGTATCATAACCACTTCCAATAGTCGTTTGATTCTCATAAGCGGTGCGCGAAAATCGAGTCCAAATATCTATATTTCTTTTTAATTTATATTTAGTCAATATATAAAACCTTGTGCCTCTGTTCTGAAAAGATGGAACACTATACGAATAGAGCATATCATTTTCGTATGCATACACCCTTGCATCGTAATCTTGGGCATCAAAATACATTATACGACCAATTATTTTTAAATGTCTTGTAGGAGCCATTACCACATCTTGAAGCATTAAAAAACCATGCGTTGTTTTGCCATATTGCAATTGGTATTGCACCCATTCTACCCTATTTCTTAAAGACAGGGCTGGACTAATGATCGTCTCGATGTGAAAGCGCACCTGTTGTCGGGTATTGTTTTCCATGCGGTTCAAATGTTGCACGCCTTCTTCATTTATTTGTTTCACTTCTTTTCTATAGCGCAAATACCAACTGTAACTTTTGCGCTTGGCGTATTGCAATTCCAATAGAAAATCTTTGCCACCCGATGGGGCATCTACTTGGTAACGCAACCAATTAAAACGGTACAAATCGGCATAGGTATTCAGTTTATAGCCCTTCATTGGCGCTAAACTAAAGCCTGCATACAAGCCATTTTCATTTTTATTATCACTGCCTTCGCCTATGGCATTGGTCATGGTGCCATGGTAACTTTTATCGTAATGTCTTTGCAATAAGCTAAGGTCTAATTGTTTTCCTAAACTTAAAATCAAACCATTGACAAACGAAGTGTTTTTGAAATTTTGATTACTAGAAATTTCACCAAAGGCTGCTAAATTTTTATAATACCATTTGTAATCGATGCCTAAATTGGTGATAGAGGTGCCTTCGAAATTGTACAATTGATAAGGCTTATCACCTTTTATTAAGGCCGATTTTAAAAAGGTTTGCACCCCTGTTAACCCTATCGTTAAATTTTTAAACTGTTGGGTTAAATGGGCGCCAAAAATGCGCCTACCGACTACAGATTTACTGTTTAATTCATTCGCATTTCTGTGATAGCCTGTTGAAATTAAACTGGTGAAAACATCATTCAAAGCGAGTGAGTCTTGCTTAGCAGTACCATCGATTTTTTTGCCTGAATAAAAAAAAGTGAGTTCTGTTTTACGCGCTAATTGATAAGTGATACCAAGGCCTCTTAAGAATTCATTTTCATTCAAAGATCGGTATGATTTTAAACCATCTTGCACCCGCATAACGTTCAATACAAAGGGCGATTTGCCAAAGGCCATACAGCTACCAAAGGTTAGACCTTGACCAAAAGCCGCTTGATAATCACCAATAGCAAGCGCTTTTATTTTACCCATGTTTTTGAAAAATAAATTTGCAGAAAGGAAAATGGCTTTTGCATTCAGTTGTTCGCCCGCATCTTTCTCTGTAGTAAAATTAATTTGCAATCTAGAATTAATCTCTCCTCGGTACCGCAGCACTTCTCGCACAGCATTACCAAGATAGGCGTTCGGATTGGTATCGGGCAAGGCATAGCCTTCGGCCTGTTCAAATTTATAAGTGCTCAAACTAATTACTTCGTGTTTACCGCCTTTCCAAAACAAGGGATTGCTGATGGATTTCAGGGTAAACACTTCTTCAACCGAAATAAAAGGCCGCAGCATTTTGATATAGTCTAAACCAAAATCTTCTAATTGTTGTAACTCATAAACCGATTGGAAGGCGCCATACCTTTGGCGATGCGCAAGCAGTGTATTTATTTTTTCAGGACTCATAAAAGGCAATCGCGTTAAGGCTGCTGCATCTGCTTTGTTGATATTAATGGGTTGCTTCACCAACACATCAATTTGATCATACAAGTCGGTATAATCGGCTATACCCTCGGTGTTTTCAATGTATTTTTCTAATCCTTCTCTGTGGTCATCTTCTGTTTGCGCATTGGTAGTCATGCACCACCAAGAACAACTCAACAGGATAATTTTATTGACCAATGGCATAGACAAATGTTGTTTGAGAACTTACACCAAGCATGGGATGAATTGTAGAAGCAAAGTCAATTTTAATTTTTTTATGCTGAAAGCCCACACCCAAACTAAACTGTGGTTGGATGCTAGAAAAACCGAGTCGCAAATGAATGGTCTCCTTTGGCGCATAGTCAATGCCTAATTTTAGATTGGGTTTAAAGGCATTCACTTTTTCGATTTGCATGTACGACTTTACCTGTGCATTCACTTTGTATTGCAGGCCTGCCAAATAAACCGTTTGCAAACGTTCATCGCTGTAGCTATTTAATTTGGTTCTCGTTGGATTAAAAACTTTAAAGGCCAACATGACTTTTTCATTCACCTTGGCCGCCATGTTCGCATCAATCACAAAATTATTTTGATGTCCATAGTTCGCAATTTTAAATACGTTGTATTGCGCGCCCAATCCTAAACTAAAGCGTTTATTAAAAGCATGGGCCACTGAAAAGTGAAGACTCTGTTCGGTGTAATTTGAATTTCCAAAATTGTAGAACCCAAAACCATAGCCAAATGTCTTGATTGGAACAACACCCGAGCAATTGATTTGATTGAGATTTCTAACGCCATAATAATTTGCAGCAGTTAATGCCAAGCCTCGTTTTTCGAGCCAAGGCATGAGGGCACTGTGATTAGATGAACTGTGGCAATTGGGCATAAAACTGATGCCTCCGAGTGCGGCCGATTCGGCGCCTACTGCCGAAAAATAGCCAATAGCTTTTATGGTCGCGCCCTTTAATACCAAGAGCACAACAAGTGTGTGTGTTTTCAATAACCAAATTTATAAATTGGTTTTATGAAGTCAAAACAAAAAAAGAAAATTATTTTTTTAGCGCAATAACCATTTGGATAAAAATGAATTATCCTTATTCTTCTCAACCAATTTATAAGCCACTTTTGGGCTTTTCGTGGCTTTTAATTGAATTACACGAACGATTCCAGCCCTCGAAATGGTGACTGTGAAACTTGGTAGTGCAACATTTTTCATCACTTCGTCCCAATTGGTTTTGAGTCTCAAATCTTTGATGGCAATCAGCTCATCGCCTGCTTGCAAACCGGCTGTGACTGAAGGTGAATTGGCTTCTACAGATTTGATTAATAAACGCTCGCCTTTTATTTCTGTATTGATACCAGTGTATGTTAAGGCATCTGATGACTTGCTTTCTAAATCGCATTCAACCGCGGCAAACACTTGCTTCCATTTATCATAAGTAGTGGCATCGTTCGGTTGTAATACCCATTCTTTCATATCAATTGTTGAACCTGCAACTGTATTAATGGCTGCATAAAACTCTGCATCAGTAAATCCTCTACCTTGTTTGATGTAAAATTCTTTGTACAGATACTGCATTAAATCATCCAAATGTTTGGCACCATTGGTGGCTTTGATGATTTGTATATCGAGCAAAGCCGCTACCACAGCGCCTTTGGTGTAGTATGAGATATTTGAATTGATGCTGTTTTCATTCGGGCGGTATTCTTTTATCCAAGTATCGAACGAGGCTTCGTGTAAACATTGCACAGCAGACCCTTGTCTGTTTTGTGTAGCCGAGAATTCACCTGACAAGGCTTCTAAGTATTGTTCCTTGGTATGAAAACCTGCGCGGTACAAGGCCAATTCATCGTAATAACTGGTAATACCTTCGGCCACCCACAATAAGTTGGTGTGGTTCTCTTTGCTGTAATCGAATGGACCTAGTGCAGCAGGACGAATGCGTTTCACATTCCACAAATGAAAATACTCGTGGGCCAATAAACCCATAAAGGCCGTATAACGATCGGGCTTGGTATAATTAAAGCGCGGCATTTGCACCACACAACTGTTGGCATGCTCTAATCCCCCTCCACCTTCTTCGACATGTTGAATAAAGAAAAGATATTCTTTGCAAGGATGCTCACCAACAATGGCGGTCATGGTTTCGCAAATCTTTTGAATATCAGTTGTGAATTTTTCTTTAGGGCAATTGTTCAAACCTATTAAGGCAGCGCGGTGTGGCACCCCATTTACTGTGAATTTTATCTCCTCGTGGTTGCCAATTTCTATGGGCGAATCTACCAACTCATCGTAATTGTTATAACTGTATTTGTTGGGCGCTAACGCTGTTAAAGTGGTAGACACTATTTTCCAATATTCAGAATATTTTAATTCTAATTGACCTTTGCTGTTTTCGAAATGGTGCACATACATAAGGCAACTGGTTAATATAAAAAAAGCGCGGTCGCCATCAATATAAGAGGTTCTTACACCTGCTTCGAAACAATACACAGGGTAGGTAATGGTAATGGCATTAGCACCTTTGGTATCTTTGATCATCCAAGTATTTTTATCAGATTTACTAATCTCTAAAGCATCGTTTCCATTGCTCGCTTTTACTTTATCGACATTGCGTTCGAACTCGCGCACCATATAGCTACCGGGTGTCCATACCGGCATTTTAACGGCTATGGATTTTTCGGTATTGTTAAGAATTTGAATGGTAACATTGGCATAATGTGAATTGGGATTTGCAATATCGATTTGATAATTAACCTGCATAGCACTGGTGTTTAAAAAGGGGATGAATAATAAAATGAAAAACAGTTTTCTCATACTTGCAAAGAGAAGAAAAAGAGGCGACAAAACAAAGCACCTTGTAAATCAAAAAAAACAATGCCAATTCACCTGTTTTAAATCATTCATTTTCTGTATTTCATTCGTTATCAATTAATCAAGAATCTTTGTACTTTTGCAAAAAATATTAATTTATAAAATGTCTACTACAGCCAACGAATTCAGAATAGAACATGACACCATGGGCGCGGTACAAGTACCTGCCAATGTTTATTGGGGCGCACAAACACAACGGTCATTACAAAATTTCAAAATCGGCAACCAAAGAATGCCCATTGAAATTATCAGAGCTTTTGCAACCCTTAAAAAAGCAGCGGCTATTACCAATAATAAATTAGGCGTTCTTTCATTGACCAAATGTGATTTAATTTGTTCGGTTTGTGATGAAATATTAGATGGTCAATTAGACGAGCAGTTTCCATTGGTGATTTGGCAGACTGGCTCGGGCACACAAAGTAACATGAACGTGAACGAGGTAATTGCTAACAGAGCCCACGTGATGCAAGGTGGTAAATTAAGCGACGAAGAAAAAGTATTGCATCCGAACGATGACGTCAACAAATCGCAAAGTAGCAACGATACCTTCCCTACGGCTATGAGCATTGCGGTATACAAACAAGTCATCGACTATACCATTCCGGGCATACAAGCTTTAAAAACCACTTTAAAACACAAGTCGCGCGACTTTAAAGATATTATCAAAATTGGTAGAACCCACTTTATGGATGCGACGCCTTTGACCCTCGGTCAAGAGTTTTCTGGTTATGTGCAACAATTGCGCAATGGTCTTGATTGCATCAATAGAAGTTTAGTACCTGCAAGTGAATTAGCATTAGGTGGCACTGCAGTTGGTACTGGTATCAATACTCCTAAGGGTTATTCTGAACTAGTGGCAAAAACCATAGCCGAATTAACTGGCTTACCATTCATTACTGCTCCCAATAAATTCGAAGCTTTGGCCGCTCACGATGCCATGGTAGAAATACACGGTGCATTGAAACGCGTTGCAGTTAGCTTAATGAAAATTGGTAACGATGTAAGAATGTTGAGCAGCGGTCCAAGAAGCGGTATTGGCGAAATCATTATTCCTGATAACGAACCAGGCTCTAGCATTATGCCAGGCAAAGTTAATCCTACCCAGTGCGAGGCTTTAACCATGGTGTGCGCGCAAGTGATGGGCAACGATGTAGCGGTTACCATTGGCGGATCAAACGGTCATTTTGAATTGAACGTTTACAAACCATTAATAGCCACCAACGTCTTGCAATCTGCGCGTTTATTGGGAGAAGCAGCTTTGAGTTTCGATACCAATTGTGCAGTAGGCATAGAACCAAACTTGCCAGAGATTAAAAATAAATTAGAGAATTCATTGATGTTGGTAACGGCACTGAACACCCATATTGGCTATGAGAATGCAGCTAAAATTGCAAAGAAAGCACACAAAGAAAACACCAGCTTGCGCCAAGCTTCCATTGATTCAGGATTATTGACCAACGAGCAATTCGATGCGTGGGTAAGACCTGAGACGATGATTGGTGATCCGAATGAGGGGATGGATTAAAGGGCCGCGCGCCTCATCCCAGTCCTCATCCCTCATTCCCTTCTCCATAGGAGAAGGGAGGGTGGTAACACAGGAGGTACTGCAAAGAAAGAGGACATTCTGACGAATGTCCTTTTTGCGTTTTTGAGCTTAATTGTTTACTAAAAGTGATATATGAATCTTATAAGAAATAACAATACTTGTGCAAATAATTATAAATAGCTTTTTGCAACCTTTGTGAGGGTATGAAATTATTTTATCAATTGACGTTATGAAAACCAAAGAAACTATACAAGCCGAAATCCTTTCTCTTAAAATTTACTAATTTGGCACCCCGCAGGAAACAAATACCAATCTATGTTGTTTTCAAATGAGATCATTGTAAAATAAACCACCATGGGAAAAAGCAATTTTGAACGCATGATACAATTGGCCGATGAGGTCTTTTCAAGCAAAAAAGATCCGCAACAACTGGACGTCAACGAAGATGTTATGGATGGTTTGTACAAAATCCATCCAGCCTGTTTGTCTGAATACGAAGAAGGCGAAGGCCCTTTGGCATGGGTAATAGTTATTCCGACTTCCAAACGGATTATGAATGCATTTATAAAGAAAGAAATTTCAGAAAAAGAGCTTTACGAACAAACCCAAAACGAAATGCTTTTTGAAACCATTTACCTTTGCTCTGCTTTGGTGCTCGACGAATACCGCAAAAAAGGAATTGCCAAAAAAACTTGCCTTGAAGCCATTGAAAAAATTCAAAAAAACCATGGCATAGATACCTTGTTTTTATGGTCCTTTACCCCAGAAGGCATACACTGTGCGGAGTCAATTGCAAAAGCAACAAAATTAACTTTGTTGAAACGGGAGGATTAAACCGCCTCTTCTATTTGTATCCTCACTTATGAGCTAGGCAAGTGTTCAAATGTATTGAATTATACAATTGAATCAAAAAGAAAATGGTATGCTATCAAGGGTAAAATATTTAGGGTAGAGGAATTTTGAAATAATGGTTTGGGGCTTTGCGAATGAGGGAAAATCGATGTAAAATGTTCAATTTAGCACACATGTGGATTAGAATTCCCAATGCTCAAATTTAGTACAAATGCTCCACTTTTAAAAAGCCCGTGATGGGCGAGTTTATTTCTTCTTAATAGGAAGTCCAACTTTAGCTAATATTTCATTCGCTTTGGATAACTTCTCAGGAAACAAAGTTTTACCTCTAAATTGTTCTAACTTTTTGTCAAAAACAATTATCGGAATTTTTGAATTATTTAATTGTTCTACTGTCATAATATACAAATTTACTATTTTTTTGTGATTAAAAATGCTTCGTAATCTTCGCCTATTTCAAACTCGTCCCAAGTTCCTTTCTCTGAAAGTCCATAAACTATAAAGTCCTCTTTAATTTCGGCCAAATTATTAGTTATTCCCATTCTATATAATCTTGTTCTAATATTTGTACTACCTGTCGCAACTATATAAGCGTTTGGGTGTTTGTCTAAAAATGCGTAAACCGTTGAGGCGACTGTTGCTAATACTTTCAGGCTGTCTCCATTATTAGTTACCGAAAGGTCATTAATTGTTTTTTTAATTTCGTCATAATCACCATATGCTAAATTATAAACGCCTTTTGTTGCAGTTTCAGTATATTCAACTATTTTCGGAATTCTACCTTTTGGCCCCTCACTTACAAACTCGTAAATAGTAAATTCGTCCTCGGTTTTGTATAAATATTTTGGCTTATTCAATCCTAAATTTTATGTTTACAAATTTATTAATAATTAAGGACATTTTCATAATTGTGGTGTGTCTCGGCAAATTTCGCCCAACGTTTTGCAGCTAAAAGAAGTTGGCAATTTTGACCACAAATGTTGATGCGGAGAACCAAACTTTGATTAACCACAAATGTGCCTACGGAGCACTGAACCGCCAATTTCTTGTAGGTGCTGTTACCTGCTGGCATTCTTTGTTCTGTCACCATAATTTCCACCATTTTCTTTTTGTCGTTGCATTCTGATTTTTGAGAAATTCATCATTCTCTTTTTTAACAATTTCTGATAGCACTTTAATTTTGTCGTCAATAGTCACATCTATGAATTTCCAGTCCTTAAAATTATCAATCTGAAAGCCTTTATAGATTTCGAGGAACCGAAGAGTTTCCTTTTCTACCGCTTCAACTGCACCATAAATTCCTTCTTCTGCACAGTCATAGTCTTCGTCAAGCCCATACATAAAGCCTTTTTCTTCGTCCGATAAGTTCGCTTGCCAAACAATCCAGTTAACAGCCCCAACAACTTTTCTTAAAGTTATTTTTCCGGTCAAATATTGTCTGTACATAAAACCAAGTATAACTCTTCCGGAAATTTGAGGTTTTTCTTGTCCTATGTATTCATTTAATAGAGAAACAACGTCATTAAGGCTTTTGTGTCCGCATAGTGAAAGCTCAATAATAAAAAAGTCAGGTTCGTTGTCGTTTGTGATTATGCTGTCCGCCCATTTGATTACTTCATCCTTGTCCAACAAACCATTAGTCAAGCCGATACTAAATACCTCAAGTAATTCAATAAAGTCTTTTGGGTTTGTTGTCTTCACTGTTGTCTATTATGTTTGCTGGTCGCGTGCCGCGCACAGGCGCTCGTAACCCTGTGTTGCGCCTGCGGCAGGGTTATGGCGCTTGTGCGCTGTTAGCGGTAGTGCATTTTTGTCCGTTACTTCCAATAATTATTTGCAGCAGCTATTGTCGCAAATTCAGTCGCAACGGTCTGTCCAATGGCAATAAGTAGTCCTGCATTTTCTGCATAAAGAGGTCGCATTTTTTCTCTCATTTCGGCATCCGGTTGAGTTACCTTAATGATAAGTCTTGCCATTTTTACAGCTAATTGACGACCTTCTTCTGGCGTTGCCGTAATTAAAGAATTGTTAGGCACTAATTGAATTTGTTCTGTCATGATTTTTTTATTTTATTTTGTAAACTCAAATTTAGCATCAACAAACATTGAACTTCTTTTACCTCTTGAACTTTTCTCATTATTTCTATTTTTTTTTAATTTTTGTTCAATTTGTACTGTCAGACGGTGTCGTTTTGCATTACCGCTAACTTACTTATAAGTGCTACGCGTATCGCGTATCGCCTATCCTCCCAATAGTGGGTGGCTTTGCGCTATCTTATAAGTTATTCTCTGTAACAAACATAATCAAATTCCATTTCAATATCTTAAAAAAGTAATAAACTAGTAATAAACTTTTAGCAAAACTGAAATTCAGAAAGTAAATGCAAAAAAAAACATACCATTTGGTATGTTTTTTCAATATAGCAATAAAAGAAAGGTACGGCCTATTAGCATTTACATGTTATTCATCAGCACATCCAAAACTTCTTCTCTTTAAAGTCAATGATGGGCGGGCCATCTGTGCAGCCGCCTATTTCGTCTAATTGCGCATCGGAAGTTTGTCTGCCAATGATCCAAACACCTGTTTTATGCTTCATGATTTTTCCTTCGGCAATAACATCGCCTTTTTTTGTATTCGATAGGTTTCCTCCACCTTCATAAATCACTTTTATAGATTTATTATTGATAACAAGCTTCACCTTCTCTCCCATCGATTTTCCCTGCCACTCTGCAAAGGCAACATCAAATTGGTAAGTGCCTCTGCTTGGTATTTCATTGCCATCATTATCCTTGCTTGCTTGTTGTGGCCAAGGGATTAAGGAATCATTTAAATTATCATATTCAAAAACCGCTTTGGTGATACTATCAATATAAATAATTTGGTTGGTTACAAATCTATCTTTTGAATCATACCCTATTTTAACCACACAATAATTTCTATGATTTCTAACTTCAGGTGCTTGCATGTAGGCTTCTGGAATATCTTCCGCTAAGTTCCAATTACCAATATGGCTTTCCAAATAATGGTTAATAGATGCCTGTGCCCAAGCCCCCACTTCAGGGATACTGTCTTTTTGGTTATGGTTTAGTTGTTGACTGCTTGTATTTGAACACGCATTTAAAGCAAGCATTAGCGCTACATATAATATATGTTTCATGCCGTTTGCTTTAGTCAGTTAACTTAGAGTATCGTATAACTCTTCAACAAAGAAGTAATGATCACTGCATTGTTATTGGTAACCGATTTAACCAAACCTACACTTTTGGCATAATAGGCATCGTTGGTGTAGGTGGCACCTATGCTTAGCTTAACATGCACGACATTGCTAAAACTAACAGTGCCATTGTTGACATTGGCATTGGTTTCTAATACCTCGTATTTATAAATGACCGGCGATGAAGCCACTGTTATGGTATCATTCCATTTCTGACCAACCACAGGACTCTCCTTTAAATAAGTGATCTCCTGACTGCCCGCAGTATCAGTATATAAAGAGGTATATTCCTTTTTTGAATACGCATAATAAGCTTTGGATATTACAGTATTATACACCATGGTATATTCATTGTATTGTTTACCAAAAACTGATTTGTAATTACTGGTGATAGTGACAACAGATTTTATAACACCTGTATCGTAAGTCCAATTTGAATTGACTTTGATAGGCAGGAATAATCCTTCTGATTCAATTTCAATGTGCACTGGATCAACAGTTGTATTTTTTTTACAAGCAGTATATAAAAACAACATTGGAATAATGAGGAGTGCTAAAATCTTATTTTTCATAACAAGTCAAATATAAATAGAATTTAATCAATCCAAAAAATAATAATAGTCAGAATCGATTAAGTTTATACAAATACATAAACGATTGCATTGAGAATTTATCTCGTATGCCAAAGGTTCCTTAATATTAATTGGGTTGGTTTAATCCTTAACTGTGTTTTGCA
>CANMBF010000028.1 GCA_947496065.1 Bacteroidota bacterium | reverse complement strand
ACATTTCCAAAGATTATTTTAAAAACTTTTAAGGGTTAAAAAAACGATGCTTCTTCTTGTCTTTTCTTAGTGTGCAACTCCTTTTTAAGAGGGGTGCAAAAGTAAGGAAAGTTTTTACATTACCAAATATATCCTCAATTATTTTAAATTAATTTAGAATAAAACAATTAAAATGGGCAATAGAATTCAATTGAGAACCACTATGTAACCTTTCATAGCAATGGCTAGATGCATTTTAAAAGATTAAAAAATAACAACTAAACATTATTTCATTTTTACACTTCTCTTTTGAAATAAAGCATGCAACAACAAAGCAATTGGAAATAATAAAAATAACAAGGATTCTATTACTAATGGCAGAGCTACCTAAATCGTTGCCAAGAATGCCCATTTAGTCCCACTTCTCAATGCGTTTAATAAACTCCAATTGCCCCAATCACGAGTGGGTTATGAAAAGAGTTAAATCAATTGCGAAAACAATAAGGAGATTTAAAACCCAATGAAAACTTTATACAGCATAGAAAAGGCATTTACTTAAATAGACAATCTATTAGAAACGGGCATCGGCCAACTCACTTGTAATGCCTTTTTGAAGGGTGCATACCGATGTTTGTCAATGCCTGAAAGAGGTTGACCATCAATGGAGACCAATCTTCTACCTATTAACATCATTCAATTTTGTCATGCATTTTTTATTATTTGCCAAGACAAAATTCAGATTTAAGGTACTACAGTGCCAATAAGTGAGGTTGTTGTGACCCTTTCGATAAGAACATTTACAAAGTCGCCCATTTTATAATGGCCTTTAGGGAAAACCACTTTGCTATTTTGATCGTTGCGACCGGCTAAATCATGTTCACTTTTTTTAGAAACGCTATCCGCCAATACACGAACTGTTTTTCCAATGTATGATTTGTTATTGGCCAAAGACATTTTACTTTGCAAATGTATAATCTCTGTTAAACGACTGCCTTTAACTTCCTCAGGTACATCATCGGTCATTTTTTTAGCCGCTAAAGTACCCGGTCTTTCGCTGTATTTATACATATAGCTAAATTCAAACTGACAAGCTTCCATCAAGCTTAGTGTTTCTTGATGGTCATGGTCCGATTCGGTACAAAAGCCAGAAATAATATCGCAACTAATGCTGCACTCTGGCATCAATTCTTTGATTCGCGCATGTTTTGCCAAATACCATTCGCGGGTATAGGTGCGGTTCATGGCCTCTAATATACGGGTACTTCCACTTTGGGCTGGCAAATGAATGTGCTTACAAATATTGTCGTATTTTTTCATCACCAGTAATACTTCTTCCGAAATATCTTTGGGATGTGAAGTACTAAAACGGATGCGCATTTCAGGATTGACCAATGCCACCATTTCTAACAAACCATCGAACGTAATGGCGTTTTTTTTAACCGATTCTTCAGCATTTTTGAATTCCACTTTAGGACCACCACCAAACCATAAATAACTATCTACATTTTGACCTAAAAGTATTACTTCCTTATATCCATCATCGCTCAAAATCTTTACTTCGTTGACAATGCTTTCGGCATCGCGACTTCGCTCGCGACCACGGGTAAAGGGCACCACACAGAATGAGCACATGTTATCGCAACCGCGCATTATACTGACAAAAGCCGAAACACCATTGGTATTCAATCTCAATGGAGAAATTTCCGCATAGGTTTCTTCGCGACTCAATAAAACATTAATAGCTTTATTGCCATCTTCAACTTGTGCTACCAGTTTTGGCAAGTCTCTATAGGCATCAGGACCCGCCACTATGTCTACTAATTTTTCTTCTTCTAATAATTTGCTCTTAAGACGCTCGGCCATGCAACCTAAAACACCTATGATAAGGTCTTTATTTTGCTTTTTATTGCCTCGCAAGTGTTTTAAACGGTCGCGAATCTTTTGCTCGGCATTGTCTCGAATAGCACACGTATTTAAAAAAATAACATCCGCATTGAACTCATCGTTTGTGAATTCAAAACCGTGCTCTGACATAATCGAACCAATGATTTCGCTATCACTGAAATTCATGGCACAACCATAGCTTTCTATGTATAATTGTCTTAAATTTGTTTCAATAATGGGTTGTATAATGGTATCGATGACCTGCATAAGGATTGCAAATTTAGGTAAAAATAAAATTATTGCCACCACCCGTGCAACCATTCTAATAAATGGCAGACTAATGGATAGAATTAAAACTGAAATTTGAGCGATATTGATGAATTGATATTGGCATGTAAGGCAAATGAAAGCTGGGCGCAGGAGAAGATATTTAAACTCTTTGGACCTAAAATGCTTGGCATTTGCAGGCGTTATCTGGTTTCACTAGATGATGCAAAAGACGCTATGCAAGATGGGTTCGTGAAAATTTTCACCAATTTGCATAAGTATGAGGGAAGAAGTAGTTTTAATACTTGGATAACAAGAATCATGATGAACACCGCCATTGATAGCGTCAAAAAAATAAACAAAGTACAATTTGTGAGTGACGATCATTACTTTAATGATGGTGGCGAAGAAGACTATGTAGAGTCTCCGCAATTAAGGCAAGATCAACTATTGGCATTAATTGACACAATGCCTGCTGGTTATAAAATGGTATTTAACATGTATGCCATCGATGGCTTGGGGCACAAAGAAATTGGTGCAGTGTTAGGGATTAGTGAAGGAACTAGCAAATCGCAATTAAACAGAGCCCGCACTTATTTAAAAACGGAAATTATAAAACTGGAACAAACATTAGGTTAAAAGAAATTGTCGAATACGAAAATACATATTGATCAATTATTTGCAAAAGGCTTAGAAAACCTTGAGCTACCGGTATTTTCTTCAGATTTTGAAAAGATAAAAGCAGAGGTAACAGATACTGCAACAAATAATTCATTGTTCGAAAATTTTGAACTTCCTGTTACTGATAAAGATTGGCAAGGCATTAAAGAAAGATTAGAAAAAGAGCCCAGTAGAACTGTGGTTTTATTGCCTACAGACTATGCCAAAGATGTTTTCAAAGATTTTGAAATTGCAGTTACTGATGCCGATTGGACAGCCACAAAAAATAAATTAGAGACTTCATCAAAGAAAAAAATGGTTTGGTGGTGGTGGTTGAATATGGCCATCATAGGGCTATTGTTAGGTGCATTGGCCAATTATTTTACACCTTTGCATTCAACTGCAAGTATTGGACAAACCAATAAAACAGACATTAAAAATGCAATAGTTTCAGATGCTCCTGCGATTGCGCCTCCGACTAAAAATACAAGTCCTGAACTATTAATCTCCGAAAAAACAATTGTAACGCCTTTAAAAGCAAATACCAAAGTAAGTTCTCCAATTGTAAGGCAAACCACACGTGTTCAACAGAGTGCTAATTTAAAAAGTGTCACATCAAAACCAGAAGTGTTTCAGTTAACTACCAATTACACCTCCCATAGCAGCATTACAAAAGCAGTTTTTAATGAACCAATTGAAGCAACAAGTTTAATTAATACGACCCCAATTGCCAATCCAATTAAAACTGAAATAGTGAGTGCGCATTCTCAAAAAAGCAGTATTGAAAATATTCTGAATAATACTGAAATAAAAGCAGTACCTGAAACTTTAGACGGCATTTCAGGCAGAGAGAAAGTAACTGAAGTAATTATCAATCCTGCAAGTGAAACCATAACACCTGCCATTGCATCGATTGATACAAGTAAAAAGGGAACACCGAAAACTACAACACCTCCTCCCCCAGGACCGCCTCGAATTTTACCTCAATTTTATGTAGGCTTGGCAACTGATATCGACCGCACCTATCGCCACTTGAGTGGCAATAACCCTACAGCTTATAACAGCATTAGAAACAACGCGGATAAAGCCATCACCCAATTCTCATATGGTTTTGTTGCAGGTATGCAAAAAGCGCGAAATCAGTTTCAACTGGGAGCTCAAATAACTTCTCAAAATTTTACATCGAATTATAATTATGTCATTCAGATACAAGATTCAATTCCTGTTTATAGCCCGCAAGGTATTTTGGTTGGCAAATTTTCTCTTGGCAAAAAAAGAGATACCACCATTTTAGGCAGCGCCCACATGGCTGTTAAGAAAATAAATATTCCATTTACCTATCACCGTTTTTGGAAATTAGACACTAAAACGGAATTAATGACTGGGTTGAGCGGTATTATAGGTATCACTGTAAAAAGTTCTGGAGACTTTATGTTAAATCCTGCGAACAGTCAACTTTATCATTTTAATTACCTTAAAAAAGCGCAGAATACTTTGGCCTTTAGTCCTGGTTTGAGTTTAGGAATACAGCGCAAAATTGGCACTTCCTTTTTATTGGAAACCAATTTAGCGGCTTCTTACACGGTTACAAATCGTTTCGACAAGGATTTCTCTGCTAAGCAATATCCTTACAGTGCCAGTGGCAGTGCTTTCAAGGCGCAAGAGCACCTATACAGTTATGGTCTTTCAATTAAATTATTATATTTGTTAAACTAAATGAAAAGTGAAAAATTAAGAAGAATTATTTTGGCATTCAGTTGTCTGATTTTTGCTTTTCAAGCAAAGGCACAAGTATGGTTTCCTGAGGGTGAATTTTACATGCCACAGCCTGTTGCGTTTACAATCGATAACAACCTAATTTTTACGATTAGTAAGTATACCGAAGACACTACTAAATCATATTGGGTGGTGGGCAAATACGACGGCAAAAGCTGGAGTAATTTACCCGCTTTGGTCTTGAATAAAACTGCAGAAATTAATACCATTAAATTGTATGGTACACAGCTATTTGTTGGCGGCAATTTTACTTTTGACAACGGTCTTTACTCTGCGCTAATAAAATTTAATGGCACTAATTGGGGACCCATTTCAAAATTTAGGCGCAACAACCAACAGATTGCTGTTGTTTCATCACTCGAAATTTTTAACAAAAAATTAATCATTGGCGGCAATTTCAATTCTGTTTTGGCCACCAAAGATTCGGTGCCCTATTTAGTGGCATATAATGGCCTTAATTTCTCTTCGGTTTTCAATTGCACCAATTGCATGCCGAATGGCCCTGTGATTGACCTTGCAGTAACAGATACGCTTCTCGCAATTGCCGGCAACTTTACAAGCATTAAAGGCAAACGTTCCAATTATCTTTTTATTCATCACTTAAGTGATGCTTTCGATAGTTTTGTCAATACGCCAGCCATTATTGACCATTTGGCTTTAAACGGAGTCAACCTGTTTGGTTCGGGAATTGTGAACAAGGAGCGCAAAATTTACAAGATTGAAAAAAGTTTTATTGATTTAAAAACGAATTTCGATTCCATTCCGCGACTTAACAAATTAGAAATTTATGAGAACGCATTATGGATGAATGGCGTTGCCTATTTAAAAGGCAACAAGGTTCCGAGATCAACTTTAACATATAATAGCAACAATGTTTTGTGGGATGATTATTCCAACAATTACCCAGGTACTAAATCAATTGCTGTTGGCCGAAATGCTTTATTTGCAATAGGAACAGCCCAAAAACCATTGAGCATTTGGAATAAAAATATGCATGTGGTGAGGTTTTATAAAAATGCGGTTTTAACCACTGTAAAAGTATTTTTAGATTCTAATAACAATTGTTTGCAAGATAAAAACGAGCGTGCGTTGCCGCGACAGTTTATCAAAATGAGCACACCTTTGAATCGCTATGCTATTACGAATGAAGCGGGGATGGCCGAATTTTTATTTGTGCCAATTAGTCCAAAAATTCCATTTACGATAAATTTACCGCGCAATTTCAAGCCAAGTAATTGTTCATTTGATACTGTTATTAAAAGCTTTACAAAAAACTATGTAGATAGTGTTGCCTTTCCAATCATCCGAAAAACGAATATCAATGATGTGAAAGTAATTATTGCTGCTCCGAAGGGCACGCAAGTAATGAAAGATAAACGCACAGAATACTATGTAACTTGTGAAAATGTAGGATCAAACATCGTTTCGGGACTGGTCAAACTTAAAAAGAATCCATTGTTAGCATCTTCGGTTTCTGACCCAAAACCAGAGGCCAGTAGTACTTTAGAAACAGTGGTATGGAGTTATGCCAATTTAAAACCAGGCGAAAAACGCAGCTTTTTCTTTTCAGGGATCGCCTACGACACATCCTTTAAAAACAATGCCCCTCTGCAAGCCCAGGCTTCGGCTTCGATAGCGGCTACAAGTAATGATTTCCCGAATGATGATAGTGACTCAATAGAACAATATATCGACAATAAATATGCCCCTTTTAGAAAAGACATTTACCCTACACCTAATCCAGGTGATTCAGTAAGTTATCTTGCCATGAGCAACAGAGATATTCGCTATAATATTAGCTTTAACAACTACACTTCAAACATGGTTTACAATGCCATTATTACAGACACTTTGGACCTTAATTTAGACATGTCCTATATCGAAGAAACGGGCAGTAATAAAGCCTATTATACAACATTAGAAACCGACCCTAATAACCCAAATCGCGGTATCATTATATGGCATTTCCCTAACATCAACTTAGTGGCTAATCCAACCATGGACTTTGAAAACCCAAACAGCGGTTCATACATTGGATTTAAGGTAGTAATGAAACCAATTAGCAATGGCTATATTGTTAAGAATACGGCTGCCATTTTTTACGACAACCAATATGTAGGCAAAACCAATACAGCCTATTGCACTGTTGTCAATACGGGCATTCATTCGGTACAAAAAAATAGTCGCTTTGAAGTATATCCTAACCCCGCCAACGATCAATTAAATTTGAAGTTAGCAATAAATCAACACGACAAAGTTACCATCTATAATTTACAGGGTCAGATTGTTTATGAGAAGCTTGTAAATGAAGCTACACCAATGCTTACCCTTCCTATTGAATGCCTATCAAATGGTTTGTACATGGTTCAAATTCAGAAAGGCGACACAATGCTTTATAGTAAATTCATCAAACAATAAACTTTGGTCAAAATTCGGTCAAATTTGATTAATCTGAAATTTTGAATTCATGTTTATTTTATAAATTGGGCTAAAAACCTAGTAAATTCCATACTTTAGCTTCAATTTAGTAGACCTTATCGATTTGCTATTTTTTAAAATCTAAATTCCTTATTTTTGTATCCTTATTTTAAAATCAACCTATTGAATGAAACGTTTTGTTATTATTACATTGGCGCTTTTTATAGCCAACTTATCGAATGCACAAAAAAAGGGTAAAGACACCACCTTGTTTACTTATGGAGCGAAGAAAGTAAACCTAAAGGAATTTGACCATGGATTTACAAAAAATGAAAAACCAGGCACAAAACACAGTGCAAAGGACGTAGATGACTACTTAGAACTTTACAAAAAATTTAAATTAAAAGTACAAGACGCTTACGACCAAGGTATTGATACCACTGAAGGTTTTAAAAGTGAGCTGGCCACCTACCGCAAACAAATTGCTAAGCCTTATTTAACTGACAAAATAGTGAATGATCAGTTGGTAAAGGAAGCCTACGAACGTTATGGATATGAGGTAAGAACCAGCCATATATTGATAAGGATTACACCTGATGCAGCACCCGCTGACACTTTGAAGGCATTGGCTAAATTAAATGAATTAAGAAATGATATTGTGAGTGGTAAATTAGATTTTGCCAATGCTGCTGAAACCTTTAGCGAAGATCCTTCTGCCAAAGATAACAGAGGTGACTTAGGATTTGCCACAGCTTTTCAATTGGTTTACGAATATGAAAATCAAGCCTACAATACGCCCGTTGGACAAGTATCAACAGTTTTCAGAACATCTTTTGGATACCATATTTTAAAAGTGGTTGACAGAAGACCCACAAAAGGTGATATGACGGTTAAGCATATTATGATTCAAACCAATCCAAACCCTGGAGCAGATGAGGTAGCTGAAGCAAAAGCAAAAATTGATGAAGTATACAAAAAATTACAAGCTGGCGAAAAATTCGACCAATTGGTTCAACAATATTCAGAAGATGTTTCATCAGCAACAAATAATGGCGAATTGCCTCCATTCTCAATGACGAGCATGCGTTTACCAGAGCAATTTAAATCAACCGCATTTAGTTTAGCGCGCGATGGTGAGTATTCTCAACCGATTCAAACACCAGCAGGCTTTCATATTATCAAACGTGTTTCATTAAAGCCTTTGGCTTCCATGAAAGACATGAGGGGTACAATACTAACAAAAATTAGCCGAGACAGTCGCCAGTACAGAAACACTGTTGCTGTATACAACAGAGCACTTGCCTATTATAAAGTAAAAGAAAATCCAAAAGCATTAACGGCTTACGAACCCGAAATCACTGATTCGTTGTTGATGGGTCAATATAAATTCAGCGCCAACCATTTAACCAAGGAGCAATTTGCTAAACTGGCTAAACTACCTTTGTTCACTTTAGCCACCAAGAAAAAAGCATTTACGGTTGCAGATTTTGGTAAATTTTTAAATCAAATTGAAACACCAACTGAATCAAAAAATTTGGCTGCAGTGGTTGCCAACGCATACAAAGAATTCAAACTTCAATCGGTAATGGATTATTATGAAAATGATTTGGAAAATATTAACGATACGTTCGCTGCATTGTACAAAGAATACAGAGAAGGCATTTTATTGTTTACTTTAACTGATAAAAAAGTATGGACCAAAAGTGTGGAAGATACTGTTGGTTTAAAAAACTTCTACAATCAAAATACAGCAAAATACACTTTCCAAAACCGTTATGATGCGACCATTTACAGATGCGCTACCAAAGAGGTTGCCGATGGTGTTAAAAAAGATTTAGAAGCCAATTTGACGGTGGATTCAATTGTAAGAAAATACAATAGAAAGAATCCTTTAAACATTGCCAATCCTATAACTGGTAAATTTGAAAAAGGCGATAATAACTATGCGAACATGTTATTTGAAACGGGTCAAACGGATACCAAATATTTAATATTTGAAGATATGAAAGTACCAGGCGGTTATGTGATTATTCAAATTCACCAGTTTTTACCTTCAGGTAAGAAAACATTGAATGAAGCGAGAGGCCCTATCACCAGCGACTACCAGAATTATTTAGAGAAAGCATGGTTAGAAACCTTAATGGCCAAATACCCTATCATAGTTGATCAAGCCATTTACACTATTTTCAAAAATAGAATGACCCGATAATGGCATTGCGCTTCATCAATTATATCTTCATTTGTCTGATTATTGCATCGGTTGGTTGTAAACCAAAAGACCAAGCGAAGACGGGTGATATTTTGGCTGAGGCTGGAGGTAAAACTTTGTATAAAATTGATATCCCTGCGAATTATTTTCAAGCATTGACCGAGAGTGATAGTTCGGGATTGCTTAAACAATACATCGACCGATGGGTTGAGAAACAATTGATGTTACAAGCTGCCGAAACTAATTTAAGCAGTGAAGAAAAAGACAAATCAAAATTAATTGAAGATTATAAAACCTCTTTGTTGATTTTTGAATATCAACAAAAACTGATCAAAGAAAAATTAGATACTGGTGTAACAGAAAGTGAAATTGAAACGTTCTATACAAGCAATTCAAACAACTTTCAATTGAAAAAAAACATTGTCAAAATTCGTTACGTAAAAATCAAAAAAGGTCATTCGGATATCAATAATATCAAAGTCCTTATGCAAATTCCCAATATTTTGAATGACTCTCTCTTGCGCATGAGCGCAGAAAAACAAGCAGATAATTTTTATGTAGATGACAATTGGTTGTACCTCGATGATATTATCAAGGAAATTCCATTGGATGAAAATTACAACCAACAGCGCTTTTTGAGTAACAATAAATTTATTACAATTGAAGAAAATGGGATTTTGTATTTGTTGTATATCATCGATTTTAGAATCAAAAATACCGTTTCACCAATTGAATTTGAACGCGATAAAATAAAAGACATTTTACTTTATCAACGCAAACTTAATTTTCTTAAGCGTACACAAAATTCACTTGTTGAAAAAGCAAAAAGTAATGGTGATGTCAAAATTTACCCGCTACAATAAAATCAGTTCCTAATTAATAAAAATAAAATTGAGACCAAGAATCAAATATATCGCATTGCTCATTAACCTCGTCTTTTGGGGACAACAGATACAAGCCCAAAGCAAAGAGCCAAAGGTAATTGATGAAGTTATTGCTGTGGTTGGTAACACACCTGTGTTGCGTTCAGAGTTAGATGTCTTAATCTCGCAAATTGACCCAGACATTCCAGTAACCGATGACTTGCGTTGTTCTATTTTTAGAAGATTATTGACCGACAAAATGTTAATCCACCAAGCTGGTGTGGATAGTCTCCCAATAACTGAGACAGAGGTAGAAGATAAGATGGACAACAACTTGCGTATTTTTGAAAGACAAAGGAACAATAAGGCCAATTTGGAAAGGTATTTGGGTATGAGCATTGCGGAATACAAATCACAAATGCGACCTAAAGTTAGAGCACAGATGTTGGTAGAAAAAATGGAATACCAAATCCAAAGTAATGTAAAAATAACCCCAAAGGAAGTAAGGGATTTTTATAAGAAAATTCCTGTAGATAGTTTACCCTTTATTTCGGCCGAAGTGGAGGTCGCACAAATTGCTATTAAACCTATTTTTAGTCCCGAGTCGAAAGAGATTGCAAAAGAGCAAATAGAATTATTGCGCGAACGTATTCTAAAAGGAGAAAATTTTGGGAAACTTGCCTCATTATATTCAAAAGATCCTGGCAGTAAAGGTACTGGCGGTTTATTACCGGAATTTGGAAGAAATGACATGGTTCCTGAATTTGAGCGTGCTGCCTTCAAAACAAAAAAGGACAGTGTCTCTAATATTATAGAAACACGTTATGGCTATCATATTATTAAGGTTGTAGATAAGCGTGGTGAACGTCTTATTGTTCGCCATATTTTAATTTCACCTTTAATTGTTGAGAACGATTTAGAATTGGTGAGAAATAAAATTGACACCATCTTAGGTTGGTTGCGCAAAGATTCAATTTCATTGTGTAAAGCAGTTAAAGATTATAGTCAAGATGACGAAACCAAAAGCAATTGCGGCTTTTTCACTGACCCTAATTTAGGTACACAAAGAATACCTTACGATTATTTAGAAAAAGATATGGCCGCAGCGGTAGGTCAATTAAAAATAGGACAGTACAGTGAACCTATCCTGGGTTTTGCCCCGGATGGTAGCACCTACTACCGTATTCTATTTTTAAAATCTGAAACAAAACCACATGTTGCGAATTTAGAAGATGATTGGCAAAGAATTCAAGCCATGGCATTAGAGGCAAAAAAGAAAACCGAATTAGACAAGTGGGCTGTAACCAAAAGAAAAGACATGTATATTTCTATCAGTTCGCATTATTTGAATTGTGGATTTATTGATGAATGGATAACCGTTAAAAGATAATTACTATTATGAGCGATATTGCAACAGCAGAAAAATTTACCCATACCTATAAACAAATTCAGGATGAGATAGGCAAAGTTATTGTTGGTCAGAATGATGCCGTAAATGGTGTATTAACCACCTTGTTTTGCAATAGCCATGCCCTGCTTGTTGGTGTACCAGGACTAGCAAAAACTTTATTAATTAAAACCATTTCGGATGTATTGGATTTAGAATTTAACAGAATTCAATTCACACCGGATTTAATGCCTGGTGATATTACCGGTAATGAAATATTAGATGAGAACAGACAGTTCAAATTTATAAGAGGTCCTTTATTCGCTAATATTATTTTGGCCGATGAGATCAATAGAACGCCCCCTAAAACACAATCGGCTTTATTGGAAGCCATGCAAGAAAGAAATGTAACAGTTGGTGGCAAGTCACATTCATTGGGTCATCCATTCTTTGTTTTGGCCACTCAAAATCCAATTGAGCAAGAAGGAACTTATCCTTTACCTGAGGCACAGTTAGACCGTTTCATGTTAAACCTTACGCTGACCTATCCTACTTTCGAAGAGGAAATTAATATTGTAAGAAATACCACTTCGAACGTAAAAGTGCAAACCAATAAATTGATTAATTCTCAGGAAATATTATCGTTTCAGGATTTGGTTCGCAAGGCGCCAATAGCGGATAATGTATTGAATTATGCTGTTACCTTGGTAAGCAAAACCCGTCCACAAACGGCAATGGCCACATCAAAAGTAAACGAATACATAAGCTATGGAGCTGGTCCACGTGCCGGTCAGTTTTTAGTGCTTGGTGCTAAATGCCATGCTTTAATGAATGGCAAACTTTCGCCAGATATTGAAGATGTAAGGGCCATGGCCTATAATGTATTGAGACACCGTTTGGTGAAAAACTACAAAGCAGAAGCCGAAGGTTTAAGCAATGATGATATTGTGAAAGACTTGCTATAAGAAACAATCTCTTAGTTATAATATTGCTAATAGTTTGATAATTGAATTAATAGCAATGTGATATAAAAATTTGATGATTAATTTCGTTATGAACTTAAATTTGAAAAATAGCATGAAAATTATACTATGAAGAAGCTATTATTTTATCTTCTGATTCTAATCCATTTTACTAATTGCAAAGAAAAAGAATTTATTAGTAAATATGGGTGTTCTGGATCAAATTATTATGTTCGACAAAGTGCATTGGGTATTACTTTCAAAGATAGCCAAACATTATTCAAAAAATACCCGAAGGATTCGATTAAGTTTGGATTTTATACTAAACCTTTGGTATATTATTTAAATAATATTAGTAATGCTAGAACCTATCTAACTTATACAATAATTACAACTAATTTTGATAACCAATTTCCTCAATATTTTTTATCGATAGGTGAAATCCCTGAATTAAGTGCAATCAACAACATAAAAAAATTCTACCTTGATTGGCCCAATGGCCAAACAGATTCAATTTTTGCAGATTATATAGATGTATCAACTCCATATGACAATGAATGTTGTTGCGCTACACCATTACAATCACTCCTCCTCAATAACAAAACCTATATTTCAAAATCTCCGTATGATTCAAATGGTATCTTCATTTTTGAAGACTGATTTTTTTATTTAGTAAACCTATTCGATAAATTACCTGATTTTGATATACACCAATTTATTGTTGTTACCTGTATCACGTTCATCCACTTGAAATAAATCAATACTCTTTATCAAAGGCAACATTTTATTGAAGCCATAATTACGAGGATCGAAATCGGTTTGCTTCTTAATTATTAGATTACCAAGATCACCAAGGAAAGCCCAACCATTCTCATCGGCTAAATCATTGATAGAATCGGTCAATAATTTTATTAAAGCACTGTTTACTTTTTCAATACCAGCATTGGTAGCTTGTGTTGATTTTTCTATTTTACCTTTAATATCTTTGGCAATGGGTGCCGTAGTTTGTTTTAAAATTTCAATGTAAATAAATTTCTCACAGGCTGAGATAAAGGGACTGGGTGTTTTCTTTTCACCTATGCCTATTACTTTCATACCTGCTTCACGCAGGCGAGTGGCTAATCTTGTAAAATCGCTATCGCTCGATACAATGCAGAAACCATCTACCCTATTAGAGTAAAGTATATCCATAGCATCAATAATCATGGCACTATCGGTGGCATTTTTACCAGTAGTATAGCTGTATTGTTGAATAGGTGTAATGGCATTTTCTAAAAGCACAGTCTTCCATCCCGAAACGGTTGGTTTGGTCCAGTCGGCATAGATTCTTTTGAAAGTAGGCGTGCCGTATTTGGCAATCTCCTCCAACATTTCTTTTATATTGGCATAGGGCACATTATCGGCATCGATAAGTAATGCTAAGCGTAGGTCTCTTTGTATGTCCATGGGTGATTAGTTATTGGGTTAATAGGGTTTAATTCGATTCGAAGTTACGAGAATAAATTTAATACCAAGATTAGTAGAGTTTAGGCGATTTATTATTTTAATATTATCATGATTTTCCCGATACGCTCGTGCCTCGCTATCGGGATTTGTTCGACTCGCCATTTTTACTAGGCAAAAATGGAGTGGTATCTTAACATCACATTTTGTTATCTCAAATGTTAGAGGTTTCTACAACCTATCCCGATACGCTCGTGCCTCGCTATCGGGATTTGTTCGACTCGCCATTTTTGCTAGGGCAAAAATGGAGTCTCACAAAAAAAACCCTTTCAACATAAAGCTGAAAGGGTTTAGAAATATTTTTGGATTAAAATTTACTTTTTGTCTTTGCAACAAGCTTTCGGAGCTGCACCAGCTTTTTCGCTTTTGCAACAAGCATCGCCTTTAGCACATTTGTCTTTGTCCATTTTGCAATGGTCGGCATCCATTCCTTGGCAGCAAGCAGCACCTGCTTTACCAATGAATTTGCCTTCTGCATTGTACATGCGCATGCACATTGCTTTTTCAGTTGAATCGCAACCCATTGAATCGCACATAACAGCACATTGCGCTTTGGTCATGGTAGCACATTTGCTCATTTCGCATTTACCGCTCATCATTGCGCCACTGTCTTTGCAACAATCCATTTCCATTTGCTCTTTGCAGCAATCGTCTTTCATTGAAGCAGCACCACCACCTACAGCGATGTATGGAGCAATAACCAAAGAAACAATAGACATTAACTTGATTAAGATATTCATCGAAGGACCAGAAGTATCTTTGAAAGGATCACCTACTGTATCACCTGTTACTGAAGCTTTATGTGGCTCAGATTTTTTATAGAACATTTCGCCATTGATGTTAACACCTTTTTCGAAAGATTTTTTAGCATTGTCCCATGCACCACCAGCATTTGATTGGAAGATACCCATCAATACACCTGATACTGTAACACCAGCTAATAAGCCACCTAATACTTCAGGTCCGAATACAAAACCTACAATTACAGGAGTAATCAAAGCAATAGCACCTGGCATCATCATTTCGCGGATAGATGCTTTGGTAGAAATAGCTACACATTTTTCGTATTCTGGTTTTGCTTTGTATTCCATGATACCTGGAATTTCGCGGAACTGTCTACGAACCTCTTGTACCATGTCCATAGCCGCTTTACCAACTGCTTGTATACACAATGCTGAGAAGATGAATGGAATCATACCACCCACAAATAAACCTGCTAATACATTTGCTTTGTAAATATTGATAGCATCGATACCTGCAATCCCTACGAAGGCTGCAAATAATGCCAAAGAAGTTAAAGCTGCAGAAGCAATAGCGAAACCTTTACCAGTGGCAGCAGTTGTGTTACCAACAGCATCTAAATTATCAGTACGCTCTCTTACTTCAGGAGGCAATTGACTCATTTCGGCAATACCACCAGCGTTATCTGCAATAGGACCGAAAGCATCAATTGCTAATTGCATAGCAGTTGTTGCCATCATACCGGCAGCTGCAATAGCCACACCATATAAACCTGCGAAGTGATAAGAAGCCATGATACCAGCCGCTAAAGTTAAAATCGGGATAACAGTTGATTTCATACCGACTGATAAACCACCAATGATATTGGTAGCATGACCAGTTGAAGATTGTTGAATAATAGAGTTAACAGGACCTTTGCCCATTGCAGTGTAGTACTCAGTAACGATACTCATGATAGCGCCTACAACAGTACCAACTAAAATGGCTAAGAACACACCATTTCTTGTGAATGTTGTATCACGTAAAAAGATATCACCTTCTGGTAACATATACATAACGATAAAATAAGAAGCAATTACCGTTAATATCATTGAAGACCAGTTGCCTAGATTCAATGCGTTTTGAACATTTGATTGATCGTTTTTAATGGTTACGAACCAAGTACCAACGATTGAGAATAAGATACCTAAACCACATATTACCATTGGTAATAAGATTGGCGACATACCTCCGAAATTATCAACCAAGGTAATTTCTTGACCCAATACCATGGTGGCAAGAATTGTAGCAACATAAGAACCGAATAAATCGGCACCCATACCTGCTACGTCGCCTACGTTATCACCTACGTTATCGGCAATGGTTGCAGGGTTACGAACATCGTCCTCAGGAATACCTGCCTCAACTTTACCTACTAAATCGGCACCTACGTCGGCAGCCTTTGTATAAATACCGCCACCAACACGGGCAAACAAAGCAATTGACTCGGCTCCTAAAGAGAAACCGGTTAATACTTCGATGGCTGTTTTCATTTGAGTGCTACCCACTTCAACTACATTGAAATATTTTAAAAATACTATAAACAATCCACCTAAACCCAGCACTGCTAAACCAGCAACACCAAGTCCCATTACGGTTCCACCTGTGAAAGATACTTTTAATGCTTGTTTTAAACTGGTACGTGCAGCTTGTGTCGTCCGAACGTTAGCTTTAGTAGCCACCCTCATACCGATATAACCAGCAGTTGCAGAGAATACAGCGCCAATAACAAATGCAATGGAGATAATCCAACTAGAGTGAATCTCAACACCATTTACTTGGTGTATGGTACCTGAGTATGCCAATAAGGCTGCTGCAAATACTACGAAAATACTTAATACCTTCCATTCTGCTTTTAAGAAAGCCATCGCACCATCAGCAATGTAGCCTGCTAATTCTTGCATATTCTTGTCGCCAGCATCTTGTTTACTTACCCAGGCCGATTTAATCGCCATCACAATTAGTCCTATTACTCCAAGAGCTGGGACTAAGTATAAAATTGAATTGTTCATATTTGTTTGATTGCAGTTCTTTTAATTTTTAAGGGTGCAAAAATAAGCATTTTAGATTAAAATGGTAGTTTTTTATCCCCAATTTTGAGATTAAAATTTCTTTTAACTCTACTTTTAATGCTCCGAATCATTTATTTTTGTTAAATGGACGCAAGAAATACGCTTAAGTCATTCATATTGTTTTTAACCCTTTTTATAGGTGGATATGCCAATGCAAGCGCAACTCCAAAACTACGAAATGCCCATTATCATCAAGGAAATACCTTGCCTTGGTACGCGGAATTTACCCAACCTACCCTCGAAACAGATAACTTCTGGTTATGGTTCAAAAACCAATACTCTGCTTATAAAAATTTTAGTTTTATAATAGAAAGTGATAAAACAGATGAAGTGGGATTAAGACATGTTCGTTATATTCAAATGTTGGATCAAATTCCTATCAATCATTCGGCCATTATTTTGCACTTGCAGCATAACGTTGTTGAATCTTTTAACACCGATTTATTTGAATTTACACCAGATGATTATGCAGCTTCACTTAGTTCCAAAAAAACACTTACAATTGCAACCGAACATTATTTCAATGGTTCAGAATCGAACTGGAATCCAAAACCTGAATCCAATATTCCTGAATTAATTTGGGCTAAATCAACCACAGGCTATGAACAATCGCCGTTTTATTTATGCCATGCCTATCGCATTAAAGTGATTGAAGGTGAACTGCACGATAAAATATACATCAACACACAAACAGGTGCCATTGTATTAAAAGAAAATTTAATTGCCCATGTTGATTCTGTGAACACAGCTAAAACTTTATACAGGGGCCTACGCAACATTAAAGCGGATTTTTTAAAGAAGGATAGTTTTAGATTAAGAGAAAATGGGCAAAGGTATATTGAGACTTTTTTGCAATTTCAAGGCAACGATTTTTGGAACAAAACCAAACATTGGGCCGATAGCAGCTATGGCACCAATGATATCCATTGGGGTACAGAAGTGCTCATGGATTTATTAAAAAAACGATTTAACGTTAACAGTTTCGATAATAAAGGCACCTTGCTGTACAACCTCGCACAACCTAGTAGTTCGGGCAATGCATTCTGGACCTTAGGTGGCAACTACGTCAATTATTATACAGGCACTAGTGGTTCAGTTACGCCTTGCACTTCGCTCGATGTTGTTGGACATGAATTAGGACATGGTGTTTTAGATGGCATCGCAAAATTGGTTTACAGTGGCGAGTCGGGTGCTTTGCACGAGAGCTTCGCAGATATTCAAGGGTATATCACCGAACGCACAGGTGATAGCACGAATTTTAACTGGATTGTTGGCGACCAAGTTTGGGTTGGTGGCATTCGCGACATGGCTGAACCTAAAAATTTCCAGAATCCTGACACCTATAATGGTAAATATTTTGGTGGTGGTTTCCATAGCGATGGGGGTGTTCAAAACCATTTCTTTTACACCCTTACCCATGGTGACACAGGCACTAATGACAACAGTTACAATTACGCTGTAAAAGGATTGGGATTCGAAAAAGGCGTAAAAATAGTTTACCAAGCCATTCTCAATTATATTACCCCCAATACAGATTTTGGCATGATAGCAACCTTCGATGTAAAGGCTGCAAAAGATTTATTCGGCAGTTGCGGTATTGAAGCGGCCATGACCAAAGAAGCATGGCTTGCAGCTGGCGTGAGTGATACAAGTACCATCATTAACTTTGACCACTATGTTGCGAACCAGCGGCTATTTTGCGGCACCAATAATACCAATGTTTCCTTCAGTAGTTTAGGTGATGTTTCTAGAAAATGTACTTGGTATTTTGGACCAAATGATTCATTGGTGAATCAAAATGTGGTTAAAAACTTTAACAAGAGTGGCACTTACACCATTTATCTAAAAACTGAAGTTTGTAAGAAAACATTTTTTGATACCACCACCGTTTCACTCAGTTTAAATCCAATTGCGAACTTAAATGGTATGTCTGCAAAATATTGCCAATCGAATGATTCACTCACCATCTTCAATTCTTCTGTTCATACCGAACCAACATTGCCGATTAGTTATACTTGGATTGTGGGGCCTTTTAACAACTACAATTTGAGTGGTAAAAATATCAAGGTAGCAAGAAATGCAACTGCCGATTACTACATTGAATTAAAAGCTTCTTATGGCAATGGCTGCAAAGACACCGCCTCTTTATCCTATATTGTGGTGGGCAATGTGAAACCCTCTTTTACTGCAAAAAATACATGTCCTTGTGCTGACTTGAAATTAAAAAACACAACCGATATCTCAGCATCTACCTATTCATTTAAATGGCAGTTTGATGATACCACTTCTAAAACATTATTCCAACCTGCAAAAAATTATTGTCGCGAGGGTAATCATAGCATTGTTTTAAAATCCACCGATTTGGTGACGGGTTGTTCCGATACTGCCATTCGCTATGTAACCGTTTACAACAAGCCTAAACCGGTTATTGGCATAAGTTCATATTGCTATGGCGACTCTGGGCAATTGGTAGATTTAACCACTCATAACCGTGCCATTGCTTATAATGAATGGACCCTTGGTTTTTGGAATCCACAAAACATGAACACCATCAAATTCAAAGTTGTTGATTCTACGCAACAGACCTTTCAATTAACTGTATACGATGATTTGGGCTGTCAAAACACAACCAGCATCAGTGTAAAACCTGAAATTTTAAATGTGAATTTTGATGCGCGAAACTTCTGTTCTCAACAAGCCACTCAATTAGATGCTAGTATCAATTACAGAAAACCAATTATTGATTTTTATTGGACCATTAACAACACAAGAAAATATAACAATCAATTGCACCCAACTGAAAAATTTTCTCCTCAAACTCTAACCATTAGTTTTAGAGCTAATACAAAAGAGTGCAAAGCCATTCAAACAAAAACTTTTGAAATATTCGAAACCCCTAAAGCGGATTATACCGTGAAAGATGAGGTTTGTTCGGGTGATTCTTTTTATTTTAAAAACCAAAGCACTTATACTATACCAGTCATTCACGAATGGAATGTGGCATCGGCTGGCATCTCCAAAACAAAAGATATTACCAAGGCTTGGCAGGTAAACAAGGCCACTTCCTATGTGGTTTGTTTAAAAGAAACCAATACCAAAGGCTGTGCAGATAGTATTTGCAAACAAGTCACTGTCAATGAAAATCCAAACTGTGATTTTAGTGCTGAAAATTATTGGATTAATTACGATGGCAGAGGTTATAAATTTATGGTGACACAAAATAACCACAGCAATTATCAATGGGATTTTGGCGATGGCACCACAGGCTCCAACAATAACATGGTTCATCAATTTTTCAACGATGGCAATTACACCGTTAAAGTTAAGGTTACAAGTAGCACCAGTTGTTCATGTGAATTAACCAAAACATTTAAGGTGGTAAAATCAAACATCAACAATATTACTCGTCAGACGATCCAAGTTTACCCAATACCGAGTGGCGATATTTTACATGTTATAGGTGAAACCAATCAAGCATATGAATGGCAAATGTTAAGCATGGACGGCAAATCAATTTCCACAGGCTTTTTCAATCATTCAACTGCATTAAATCTAAATGGCATAGCGAAAGGATTTTACATGCTAAGAATACATGATGGCATGCAATGGACCACTGCAAAAATTGAAGTGCTCTAAAAAAAGCTATTGAACTTACTCTCTAGTGACGTAGAAATCGGATAATTGTTTCAAAACTTTGCCAAAAACAAAATCCTGAATTTGCACAATTTCAGTTTTATTATCGTCGATAAAGGCATAGTAATTTTCCATTTCAAAGGCCATTGGATTACCTTCGTCATTGGTCTGCTTATAAGAATCGGCTTTTAATCCTTTGCGATGGACTGTCAGAATTTTAGTTCTACCACTTTTATCGGTTAAACTTATTATTGCCATTGGTTTGGTGCGTGCTATGGAATCAATTTTATGTGCATCCAAATCGATCGGAAACCCTTCATAACACAAAAATTCCCAAGATTTAAGATAGGATTTTATTTTATTAAGATTTACTTCGGAATTGTTTTTATAGACTTTTGGACCGCTCATTAAGGTTGGCAAATTCCCCTTATTATCAAGTTGGAATGAAGCAATGGGTTGATCTAGCCATTTGACATCTATTTTGGCAATGTCTTCTTCCTTGGTTTTAAATACGACCTTACTTCTCCAAGCTTCTATACTGGTAAAGAAATTGCCGCTTAAAAAACCATTGAAACCAGGCACATGACAAACAAACGGCTCTTTAGCATTTTCCATGTAAAAATAAGTACCTAAATCATCAGGCGTATTGCCCCCTACATAAAACACTTTTGACAATTTGCCCGCTTCATAAAATTCAACTTTAGTTCCACGAATCACCATTTGTTTAATAACATTGTCTACCACATCTTTTGCTACAGGTTTCTTCACTTGAATTTTTCGCATGGTTTCGAGCATAGATTCAATTTGAGATGTACTTGCATCATACTTATCATTCAAACGCCATTCATCCTTTCCCACTTTGGTTAATAAGGCATACTCTTTACTTTGAATATTGGTAATAAAAATTTTATCAATCTTATCGGTTGCTTTAAAACCAAAGTCGCGCTCATTGGTGCTGAGGGTTTGGGTATTGTCTTTATTTAATATAAAAAACAGCGCTACTACTAATGCAATTGCGCTGAGTAAAATGATGGTTTTCTTATTCATGATTTTAGAGATAGACGTTTATTGGGTTCAATATGCTGCAATGCGAGAACAAGTCGCGTTGAATTAACGGCTGTAGTTAGGCGCCTCTTTGGTAATACTAATATCGTGTGGGTGGCTTTCTTTGATACCGGCATTACTGATTCTCACAAACTGTGCAGTTTGCAAATCTTCAATCGTTGCAGCACCGCAATAACCCATACCTGCTCTCAAACCACCAACATATTGGTAGAGCACCTCGCCTACTTTACCTTTGAAAGGAACGGTCCCTACAATGCCTTCAGGTACTAGTTTAGCAATTTCGTCTTCGGCTTCTTGAAAATAACGGTCTTTACTACCTTCTTTCATGGCTTCGATACTGCCCATACCGCGGTATGATTTTACCTTACGCCCTTCGTAAATACTGGTTTCTCCGGGACTTTCTTCGGTACCTGCGAATAAACTACCTGCCATGATAGTACTTGCACCAGCGACGATGGCTTTCACTAAATCGCCACTATAACGGATTCCACCATCGGCAATTACAGGCACACCAGTACCTTGCAACGCTTCGGCACAATGCATAATGGCAGAGAGTTGCGGCACTCCAATACCAGCAATGATACGGGTGGTACAGATACTACCCGGACCCACCCCTACTTTTACAGCATCGGCACCAGCATCGGCTAGCGCTTTGGCTGCAGCACCAGTGGCCACATTACCTACTATTACATCTAATTTAGGGAATGCTTTTTTGATTTTTTTCAACTCTGTGATGACACCTTTCGAATGACCATGAGCGGTATCCAAAGTGATGACATCAACTTCTGCTTCAACCAATGCTTTTACACGGTCTAAAGTATCGGCCGTAATGCCAACTGCGGCTCCCACTAATAATCTACCAAATTTATCTTTACACGCTTTTGGGTGACTTTTAACTTTGAGAATATCTTTATAAGTAATCAAACCAACCAACTTGCCTTTTTTATCTACAATCGGTAATTTTTCAATTTTGTGTTTTTGTAAAATACCTTCGGCTTTAATTAAATCGGTACCAATCTCGCCCGTTACTAAACTTTTTTGGGTCATGGCTTCTTTAATTTTTTTGCTTGTATTTTTCTCGAACCTTAAATCGCGGTTGGTAATAATACCCGTTAAATTGCCTGTGCCATCAACAATTGGAATACCCCCAATGTGGTTGTCCTTCATCAACTTTAAAGCATCTCTTAAAGTTGCTTCGCCAGTTAATGTGATTGGATTTTGTATCATCCCACTTTCGCTTCTTTTCACCTTGGTCACTTCCTTGGCTTGTTGAAGTATGGTCATGTTTTTATGGATGATACCAATTCCACCTTCGCGCGCTATGGCGATGGCCATGTTACTATCGGTAACAGTATCCATAGCAGCAGAAACGACAGGAATATTAATGCGAATGTTTCTGGTTAGTTGTGTACTCGTCACAACGTCTCTTGGCAGTATTTCGCTGTAACGCGGCAATACAAGGACATCATCGAACGTAAGACTATCAGAAAAGATTTTGGAAGAGAAGTTGATTTTGGAAGATTTAGGCTTAGCCATTGCAAATAGTTAATATGGTTATTTGCGGTGCAAAGTTAATCTATTTTTTCAATAATACAAAGCCCACCCTATTGTACAAGTTTATAATTCGATAGTTAAGGCCTATATATCAAGCAAACATGCTGCAAGCATACTATTTTTGCCTATACTTGCGTTAGGTATTTTTATGAGACAAATTTTACTCTTCATTATTGGGATTGCTTTTTTTAACTTGGGACTAGCACAAAGCAAATCCGACCAATCGTTTTTCAGTAAAAACAATTTTTCGTATGTGAATGCCCCTTATTTATTGATTTCTAAAACGGAGATTTCGAATGGCCAATATTTAAAATTCATCAATTGGGTTTATCAAAAGAAAGGACTAGATACCTATAAAAAAGTATTACCAGATACAACCATATGGCGAACAAGATTTAGCTACAATGAACCCTTTGTAGAATATTATTTCAGACATCCTGCCTATGCAGATTTTCCTGTCGTAGGCATCTCTTGGTACAAAGCACAAGCCTATTGCCAATGGATGGCCAATCGCCTTATGGAGTCGTCCGAATTTAAAACAAGCAATTTTGCAAAAATCGCTGTGCGCTTACCTTCGGAAAAAGAGTGGATGAAGGCCGCGCGCGGGGGATTGCCTGAAACAGCGGTTTACCCATGGCCCGGCAATTCAATACGCATGAACAATTGTCAAAAAAAGGACCAAGGTAAAATCATGTTAAACATTGCCATTGCTGACCATTTGTTAAGTTCTGTAGATGGTTCATTTAGCAATGGAGGATTTATTACAACACCTGTTGAATCATACTGGCCCAATCAAATTGGCTTGTATAATATTTGTGGCAATGTTTCAGAATGGATAGAAGAAAAAAATAAGGCCAAGGGCGGTAGTTGGATGAGCAATGCATACAACGCAAGAATTAACATTTCTGCTGAATCATATGCCGATTCTGCTGCGAGTAGCGGTGTGGGTTTCCGACCGGTTATGGAAATCATTAGCTATAAAAATCCTCCTATTAAAAAAGCAGCTGATATTACCTCCAAATGGATTGATGGACAAGTAAAGTTTATAGAGGATAGTTTATATGCTGCATTAAGTGAAACCACCAATTACTTTTATGATCAGTACCTATTAGAAACAAGACAATTTAAAGATAGCATTCAATACAACAATTGGAAAAAATTTACGCGGTATTACTATTATAACCAATATGGTCAACACAAGCTTTTTGACAATTATCCTGTAGTCAATATAACCTATGAAGCTGCACAACATTTTTGTGCTTGGCTTACACAAAAATACCACCAGGATCCCAACCGAAAATTTAAGGAAGTGGTATTCAAACTGCCTAACGAATCAGAATGGGAATACATGGCCAGCACGGGCAAAGAGGGAATGAATACCTATCCTTGGGGTGGTCCTTATTATAGGAATAACAGGGGTTGCTATTTAGCGAATTTCTGTCCTTTAGAAGAAGACTATTTATACAGAGATAGCCTAGGTGACCATTACTACCGTTATCCTAATGGCGACTCAACAATTAGCAGAATTGCCGATGGCACTGAATTCGCAACACCCATTAACAGTTATTTTCCAAACAATTTTGGTTTATTCAACTGCTCGGGCAATGTAGCCGAAATGATAGAACAAAAAGGTGTAAGCAAAGGTGGGAGTTGGAACTCCTCGCAATATTATATCCAAATAAGAGCAAGAGAAACCTATGAAAACCCTGATGCCAATCTAGGCTTTCGCTTTGTAATGCAGATTAAAAAGAAGTGGTAATTAACGAAAAGTTTTCTTTTAAAGTCAAATTGTAAAAACAATCATTTTGCATTGCCGTCTTTTTTCTGTAGTTTGGCCACATTATGGCCAACAGAAGAGACTTTTTAAAACAAGGTGCATTACTCGCCGGAGCAGTTGCATTTACTGCCAATGCGAGCGTTGGAGCACCCCAACTTCCCGCTGTTAACACCGATGATGAAGCTTATTGGAAATTGATTAGAGCTCAATTCCCGTTAAGCAAGGAAAAAATCTTTTTAAACAATGGAACCATGGGGCCTTCTCCTTTCAGTGTTATTCACGAAGTGCAACAAGACATGCTAGAAGTTGATACCTTTGGCAGATATGGCGGTCACGAAGATGCTGCATTGAAAGCCCTGGGTAAATTTTTAAACGTCAAGGATACAGAATTGAGTTTAACCCGCAATGTTACCGAAGGCATCAATATTGCTTGTTGGGGTTTAAATTTAGTAAAAGGCGACGAAGTGATTATGACTGGTCACGAGCACGTTGGTCATGCCCTTCCTTGGCTGAACAGAGCCAAATTGCACGGCATTGTGATTAAAGTAATACAGTTGGGAAAAACGGCCGATGAAACTTTGAACAACGTTAAAAACCTAATTACTAAAAAAACGAAAGTCATCAGTGTCCCTCATATTCCTTGCACCATTGGACAAATTTTACCCGTTAAAGAAATTTGCACCTTAGCCAAAGAACGTTCCATCTGGAGTATTATTGATGGGGCACATCCTCCCGGCATGTTAGTAATCGATTTGAAAGATATTGGATGTGATGTATATGTTGGCTGTTGCCATAAATGGATGTGCGGACCAAAAGGCACTGGCTTTTTATATGTAGCCGAAAGCAAACGCAACGAAGTACAAGCCTACTATGGTGGTGGTGGATTCGATACGGGTTGGGACATGCTGAGCAATCCTCCAGCCATCAAAGGCTATGCAGAAACTGGACACCGCTATTATTATGGCACACAAAATTTTTCCTTGTTTAAAGGAATTACCAAAGCAATAGAATTTCAGAACCAAATTGGCAGAGAATTAATTGAAAAACGCGTGCGTTCTTTGGCCACCTATTTACAAGAACACTTGATTCAATTAAGCGATCAAATTGAGATGTTAACCCCTGTAGAATCGATTTCTCGCGGGGCACAGGTATCCTTTAAAATAAAGGATAAAGAGATGTCAAAATTATATGCACACTGTTCGGATTATAAAATAACCACACGTTATGTGGCCGAAAACAATATCAATTGCCTAAGAATTTCGACCCATATTTATAACAACCAAGAAGAGATAGATACATTTCTGACTGCAGTTGATAAATTTATAAAGCTATAAATGAACGATGAAATCGCCAATCAATTTATAGATGAATGGCAACAAGGGGTTTCCTCCTTTACTATACAAACCTCAGGAAGTACAGGTGTTCCAAAAACAATTGTATTAGACAAAACAGTCATGCAATGGAGTGCAGCGAATACTGCGAGTGTAATACATCCTACTAAAGAGGATAGCATTTTATGTTGCTTGCCTTGCACTAAAATTGGCGGATTAATGATGTTGGTGCGTGCAGTCGAATGGCAACTCCCAATTGAAATTATTGAACCCATTGCGAATCCATTTTTAGTTGAAAGGAGGGCGACTATTGTTTCACTTACGCCTTATCAATTGTACCAAGTACTAGAAAATTCCGAGAGCAAAGCGCATCTAAAAAACACACGTACGGTGATTATTGGTGGTGGCGAATTATCCGAAATACTCGAAGCACAATTGTTAAAAAGTGAGTTTAACAATACCTGTTTTTACCACAGTTATGGCATGACCGAAACCTATTCGCATATTGCGTTAAGAGCAATCAATGGCCCCAACGCCTCTGCTTACTTTAAGCCATTCGACGATGTGGAAATAACGGTGAATGAAGCTGGTTGTGCACAGATTAAATTACCATTGAATGGCATTGAATTAACATCTACAGATAACATTGATCGAAATACCGATGGCAGCTTCAAAGTCACTGGTCGTGCAGATTTCATGATTAATACAGGCGGTGTAAAAATTCAACCTGAGGTTATAGAAAAAGACATAAGAGAAAAATTAAAACCCAAACATGCCTTTATTATTTCGAGTGAAAAAGATGAAGCCTTGGGCAACAAAATAATTTTAATAGCGGAACAAAACTTTGAATACAATTTAGAGGATTTAGCATTCTTGAAGACCATTAACCCATATGCCATACCGAAGGCCATCAAAGTGATTGATAAATTTGAAAGAAACGCGAGTGATAAGATTGTGAGAGTTTAACTAAACCCCTTCAAAAATAGCATTCACTTCAATTCTCAAATCGGCGAACAAAACACTTGTTGCAATTGCACCTTCGGTGAATGGCTGCAAACCTATGTATTGATTGTTGCGAAGCGCATAAATAAATACTGTTCTGTTTAGCGGATCAATGATCCAATACTCTTTTACGCCACTTTCTTCATAGAGTTTAAACTTAGTAGTCAAATCGTGCTTGGAATTCCCTGGCGATAAAATTTCCATTACTAAATCTGGTGCTCCTTTGCAACCATGGCCATCTAATTTAGTTAAGTCACATAGTATCGTACAATCAGGTTGCACCACCGTTGTATCTTTTTTGGCAGAAGGAATCGGTAAAATTACATCGAATGGCGCTGGATAAACCTTACACATTTGTTTGTGAAATAGATTGTACAACAACCCGCTCAAATTAAACAACAAAGTTTGATGCGTATTATTTGGAGCAGGGCTCATTTTGACAACCTTCCCCTTTATTAACTCAACGCGTTCTTTGAACAGCCAGCGCATATAATCCGCATACGTATAGCTTCCTTTTAAATCAAGTAAACTGTAATCTAATATGGGTTCATTGACTTCCATTCAATAATTTAAAAACAAATTTAATAAATTTTGCGAATTTTAACTTGAGAAATAAATAAAATAATATGCCTATGAATTCATTACAATGGAATGCTAAATATGCGTTCTAACTATGTTAAATATCATAAAAAAAGCCCCGCACCTTGTGAAAGGGCGGGGCTTTAAATTATTGTTTTGCTATTCGCAATTAAGCTTCGGTACTTTCGGTATCCTCAGCTTTTTTCTTTTTTGCTTTGGGTTTTTCTTCAGCTACTACTTCAGTTTCGGCAACTACTTCGGCAACTACAGTAGGAGCAGCTTGAGCAGCTACTTTCTCAACTTTAGGCTTGCTAGTTTTTTCAGGAGCAGCAGGAGCGGTTTCTCTTAATCTAGTAGCTCTTGGTTCGTTGTCAGGACGAGATACAGGCGTTGCATCTTTTACTTCCATAACGATGGCTTTAAAAGCTTCTGGGTGGTTTAAAGCTAAATCGGCCAATGCTTTTCTGTTTAAGGTGATACCAGCAGCGTTACATTTACCAATGAATTGAGAGTAAGACATATCGAATTCTCTAACGGCGGCGTTGATACGCACAATCCAAATAGAGCGGATATTTCTTTTCTTTTGTTTTCTGTCGCGATAGGCATAACCTAACGCTTTTTCAACCGCATTTTTAGCTACGGTCCATACATTTTTTCTTCTTCCAAAATAGCCTTTGGCCATTTTGAGAACTTTTTTTCTACGTGCTTTACTGGCTACGTGATTAACTGAACGAGGCATTTTTTTACTTTGTTACTTTTTGAGTTATTGATGTTATGACAGGCGTTCTACAAGGGCAGAATCTTTAAGGCCTGGCAAGGTTTTAAAAAATATTACTTACCGATGGTCAACATGAATCTCATGTTTGGCATATCCGTATCGTTTACTAAACCACCTTGGGTTAAGCCACGTTTACGTTTGGTAGATTTCTTTGTTAAGATGTGATTTTTAAACGCTTTTTTACGTTTTATTTTTCCTGATGCAGTGAGGCTAACTCTTTTTTTAGCACTGCTATTCGTCTTCATTTTTGGCATAACTTGTTGCTCCTTTTATATTTATTATTTAATAGTTCGATTATTTCTTTACGGGACCTAAGAGAATAATCATTTTCTTTCCTTCTTGTTTTGGTGGTGACTCTAATTTAGCAATACCATCTTCCACCAATTTATTTGCGAATCTCATCAATAGATCATATCCTCTTTCTTTGTAGATAATGGTTCTACCTTTGAAAAACACATATGCTCTCACCTTTGCACCTTCACCTAAAAACTTCGTCGCATGTTTGATTTTAAAATCCACATCATGCTCATCTGTATTCGGTCCAAATCTTATTTCCTTTACCTCGTTAACAATGGCAGTCGCTTTAAGCTCCTTCATTTTTTTCTTCTGCTCGTATAAGAATTTGTTATAATCAACAACCTTACAAACAGGGGGTTCAGCATTTGGCGAGATTTCTACCAAGTCGAGCTCCATTGCTTGTGCAATTTTGCGTGCCTCACTGATAGAATAAACACCCGACTCAATGCCTTCGCCAACTACTCTAACTTCCTGAGCAGTAATGAACCCATTGATTTTGTGTAAAGCCTCTCTTCTACCTCTGTTGACTCTTGGCTTGTTCGTTTTTGGCCTTGTAGGCTTTGGTGAATACGGTTTTTTTTGCAATCTCTAATTAATTTAATTGTGTTTCTATTTCCTTGTTTATCCAGCTCACTAAACTTTCTACGCTCATTGAACCTAAATCTTCGCCACCTTGCTTTCTTACCGATACTGTATTTTCAGCTTGCTCCTTTTCGCCAACTATTAGCATTAGCGGGAGTTTCTTTAATTCAGCATCGCGTATTTTCTTGCCAGTTTTTTCCGACCTATCGTCAATGAGGGCGCGAATATCGTGCTTTTTCAGGACATTCAAAAGATTTTCTGCATATTCTTGATATTTTTCACTAATCGGCAAGATTATCACTTGCTCTGGTGTTAGCCACAATGGGAAATTTCCTGCGCAGTGTTCGATGAGTACCGCAACAAATCTTTCTAATGATCCAAAAGGTGCACGGTGTATCATTACTGGGCGGTGTTTTAAATTATCGCTTCCAGTGTATTCCAACTCAAAACGCTCAGGCAAATTATAATCTACTTGTATCGTTCCCAATTGCCATTTTCTGCCGATGGCATCTTTTACCATGAAATCTAACTTAGGACCATAAAACGCAGCCTCGCCTAATTCAATGACTGTACTCAAGCCTTTTTCAGCGGCAGATTCTATAATCGCTGCTTCGGCCAATGCCCAATTTTCATCGGAGCCAATGTATTTGGTTTTATTATTAGGATCGCGCAATGAAATTTGTGCTGTATAATCTTTAAAGTCTAATGATTTAAATACATAAAGCACCAAATCTATCACTTTACAAAATTCTTCTTTTACTTGATCAGGACGAACGAACAAATGCGCATCGTCTTGTGTAAAGCCCCTTACCCTGGTTAAGCCATGCAATTCACCTGCCTGCTCATATCTATATACTGTACCAAACTCTGCATAACGCACAGGCAAGTCCTTATAAGATTTAGGAGACGCCTTGTATATTTCGCAATGGTGCGGACAGTTCATTGGTTTTAAGAAGAACTCCTCACCTTCTCTCGGTGTTTTAATGGGTTGAAAAGCATCTTCACCATATTTCTCGTAGTGACCAGAGGTGATGTATAAATTTTTATTGCCAATATGTGGCGTAATTACTGGTTGATAGCCTGCAGCCACTTGGGCTTTTTGTAAAAATTGCACCAAAGATTCGCGCAATCTAGCGCCCTTAGGCAACCACAATGGCAAACCCATTCCCACTTTTTCGGAGAATGTAAACAGCTCAAGTTCCTTGCCTATTTTTCTATGATCGCGTCTTTTGGCTTCCTCTAGAATCACCATGTACTCATCCAATTCCGATTTTTTAGGAAAGGTGACACCGTATATTCTAGTAAGCTGTTTGTTTTTTTCGTTACCTCTCCAATAAGCACCTGCAAGACTTGTAATCTTGATGGCCTTTATAAAGCTTGTAGTTGGAATGTGCGGACCGCGGCATAAATCTGTAAAATTACCTTGAGAATAGAAGGTAATTTCACCATCGTTTAAATCCTCAATCAACTCTAATTTATACTCATCGCCTTTTTCAGTAAAATATTGAATGGCCTCTGCTTTGGATACTTCTTTGCGCACATAGGCACTGTTGGTTCTTGCCAATTCAAGCATCTTATTTTCCAATTTGCCAAATTCTTCGCTTGTAAATTTTTGATCGCCAAAATCTACATCGTAATAAAAGCCTGTTTCTACTGGAGGACCTATGCCTAATTTCACACCCGGATACAAGGCCTCTAAAGCCTCGGCCAATAAGTGAGCCGATGAATGCCAGAAGGTACGTTTACCGTCTTGGTCTTCCCATTTCAAAAGCACCAAGTCAGCATCCGTCAGTATAGGCAAGGTGGCATCTACCACTTTACCATTCACTTTTGCTGCAATAATATTGCGTGCCAAACCCTCACTAATGCTTTGCGCTACTTGCAAAGCGGAGGTTCCAGCTTCAAAATGCTTAACTGAGCCATCAGGCAATGTAATCTTGATTTCCGACATAAAAAAAGGACCGCAAAGATACATTTTTTTATGAATTCTTAACTACTCAATTGGCCAATGCCTTTCATCTCAATAAAAAGTACCTTTGAAAAGCTAAAAAATGTATGTCTTAGCAAAACCTCTTCACCAATCACATGGATTGGCAAAAAGGACTGCTTAAAGAAAGGGAGAATCTTAAAATTAAAGCGTATTGAATCATTAGGCTATACTTGTGGTTTTGTCTATTATTGATGCTATCAACACGTTGTATTTATAACGCAAAATTGGTTTTGAAATTGTTTGAAAGTTGATAACCATTACAAAGGCAAGCTGGTTAAAAGCATTCTTTTTAATAAAATTTCTCAATGATTGCAGCGTTTTAATGCTTAATTTTGTCTAAGGATTAATCAGTATGGTATTTGCCGAACAGCAAGTGATAGAGGGATGTTTAAAGGGCGACAGATTGTCGCAAGAAGCTTTGTACAATCGCTTTTCGGGAAAAATGTTGGCTGTATGTAAACGATATTTGAAAGAAATGGAGTTGGCAGAAGATGCCTTCCAAGATGCGTTTGTGAAGGTGTTTAACAACCTTGACAAGTTCAGTTTTCAAAGTAGTTTAGAAACTTGGATGACCCGTATTTTTATCAATGAAGCCATCAATAAGTTGAGGGCCAACAAGAAACTTGCACTCCAAGTTTCGATTGATGAAACAACGTGGCAGATGGCGGAAATAAAAGAAGAAGCACCAGAAAAATTCGATTCAGAGTTGGTTTTGATGTTGCTAAAACGCATACCAGAAAATTATAGTATTGTGCTCATGCTTTATGCAATAGATGGGTACAGTCATAAAGAAATTGCAGAAAAATTAAATATGCCAGAGAGCACCTCACGCAGCACTTTAACAAGGGCGCGCGGTCTTTTATGGCAGTTATATAAAAATGAAATTACAAGTCATGAATCAAGAAGAATTTGACAACAGATTA
>CANMBF010000027.1 GCA_947496065.1 Bacteroidota bacterium | reverse complement strand
GGTGGATTAGATCAATCAGATGATTTGATGATTTGATAATTCTATTTAGTCACTTTGTCTCGATAGATTTCAGGAGTCGAATGTGATTCCTCTATACTTCGTCATACTGTCCCGATAACTATCGGGAGTCGAGTGTATAGACGAAGTATTTCGAAGCCACAAGGCAGAGGGGCTTTACCAATATTTCAATGTCGTAAATCTCTGACCTGAGTGGAGCTTCATCCGATAGTTATCGGATAAGCTCAGCCTGACCAACCTTTTGCTTTTGAACCCTGCCGTTGCAGGTGTTATTTTGCAAAGGCAAAGAGCGTAAGCTTTTATTTTATGAGGTGTTATACTTTTTGGTGCGCTAATTGCGTTATCAATAAAGAGCATCTGAGGTGGTTTAAATTTCGATGAAACGAATTGCACCTTGGGCAAAGTTTTTAATTTAACACGCGTATGAAAAAGCAATTGATGAGGCCCACTGCGGTGCTGGCCGACACAACCAAAGTAAACAAAAGTATTCCTTATTATTTTACCCTTACACTTTTAGTTTTAGCACTGCTGTTTTTCTCGGGTTGCCAAGCAGGGCACTGTCCTGTTATGTAAGCCTAATCTTATTGCTTTATTAGTTTAGCTGTTTGCATCCATTGCTCACCTTGAATTTTAATTACATATTGGCCCATCGTTAAATCGGCTAATTGTAAATCAATTCCGGCATTTAGTTGTTCGCTAAAAGCAATCCACTTTCCTATTTCCCTACCCGCTAAATCGAGTATTGTTATGCCTATCTGTTCTCCTACTTTTTCGGTATTCAATTGCAGTTTTAATTCAGTGGAAAATGGATTAGGTGTTAATAACAAATTCAGGTCATCATACTTTGAATTTTGAATACTAACATTGGTATGTAAAAAAGAATACGACCAAGGTGATAAACACCATGTGTTGGTGGTTCGGGCTTGATAATAACCACTTGCTAAAGTTTTTAAGTTGCGTTTGGCAATACTTAACACAACCCCATTGCGCGCCCATTCGTAACTTGAATCGATGGTACTACATTGCAAAGTATCGGCAGTTATCTTAATAACACTAGGTTTTAACGGTACAGGATAAACAGTAATTTTAACTGTATTGGAACTGGCATTACTGCAACCGAAAATATTCGACACTATTACAGAATAAGTACCCGAAGTTTTAATGGTATCGAGAGGTGTGTAGACAGTATTCGACCATTTATATTTTGCAAATCCTGCTGGTACGGATAAAACTGTAGACTCTCCATTGCATAAAAAAGAAGCGCCCATTATTTGCACAGAAGGAGGTGCTGGTAATGCTATTGCCACTACTTTGACAACAACTGATATAGGACTCACACAGCCTATACTATCTGTTACTTGAACACTACAAGATTGGGTACTTTTGAAATAGCGCGATGCATTTCCTGAGCCATCATTCCATAAATAATTCTTGTACCCCGATGGTGCGTTTAATAACACGGAGTCGCCTATACAAAATGAATCATTGCCAAATAACTGCAAATTTGGTTGCAATGGCTTTGCAAATACTTTAACCACCACACTATCCGAATAAATACTTTCACAATTATTACTATTCACTACTTTTAATTTCAATACACTATTGGTATTTACTACTATACTTTGCTGGTGCAATCCATTCGACCAAATATAATCTGTATAGCCTGTAGGTCCTGACAGAGTAACACTTTCTCCTGCACAAATATTTTTACCCCTATTGGCTGCTATACTCGGTTTACCTGGTCGTGCCAATTGCGTAAGCAAAATGGTATCGGTACTCACACACCCATTTTGATTCTTTACATCAACAAAATACTTGCCATCTAAATTGGCTATGATTTGGTTCTTTGTAGAAATAACTGTTGTGTTTGCTAAATAATAATACCATTTGTATTTCAAGATAGTATCTGCATTTGCCATTAGTTTGGTACTTACACCTTCGCAGAAAAATAAATCAGGTCCTAAATTGACAATAGGAGAACTAATATAAGTGAGGGCAAAGGTATCGGCCACAACACAACCATTTACATCAGTTACCTTACACCAAATATTTCTTTTACCCAGTCCAATATTTTTAGTTAGGGTAATTGATGATTGGGTACTACCATTGTACCATTGGTATTTTTTATAACCTATACCTGCATTTTTTACAATAGTATTATAATCGCACAAAGCTGTATCTCTGCCTAAACTCAATTTTGGAGGCTTGGCTACACACGGGTCAATACTGCCAATTTTTGCAATATCGCTGGCTGTTAAGCAAGTATCAAAAACAGCCACAGATGCAATATCGATGGTATCATCCTCTTGGTTATCATCGCCAAAAAATACCATTTTAGGAGTCAGGGCAAATCGACCATCAACTGCTTGTGTATCGCCTTCGTGAAACAATTGACCATTGATATAATACCTGTAAAAATGATTCAGATTAACCGATATTATCAAGCGGTACCATTGGTTAGGTGATATAGAATCATTTGAATAACCAGTTGCGCCAACTCCAATTCTCCCAGGATTAGATCCCGTAATTGGCCTTATGAAACACTCTCCGTCATTGTTATTATTGCTATCTGTTTTGAAAAACGTATGCCATTTTTTTAAACTCAACACTTTGAAATCGAACATCAAAGTATATTGATTTACCGAGTCGCCACCACCATTGGGCGCCATGTTGTGATAACAATTGTAATAACTCCCTATTCCTATTCTAATAGCCGTATCGCCTACCGATGGACCACTAACTGCTAGATGGGTTCCGACCAAAGTTAAATCCTTCCCAACAGAAGCTTTGGTAAGTTTAGCAATGTTTTGATATTTCCAATACCCTTTTAAATGTGGCCATTTAACAGGATTCAAATCTTGCGCAATTAATGGATTGACGACCATTAAAATAAAATATAGAATAAAAGCCATTGGTAAAATTGAACCCAATTTAGAATTTTTCATTTGACTGATTATTTAAGTTAAGCAAAGAAGTGAGGTGTTATTGTTTATTCAAATATAAACTTTTCAATTAAAAAAAGGCATAAAAAAAGGACCTGTAGATTTTACAGGTCCTTTCTAATGAATCTATTAATAATTTTAAAGCAGTTCGAACATGAAGATATCTTTAACTTCATCACCGTCTTTTAACTCTACTTTATAACGGCCCTTTTTGAATTGAAGATCTTGTATGAAATCCACTTTGATTCTTTTTTGTGTGCCATCAAAACTCACTTTTTCGCGAATGGTAAATACATCATTGCTATCCATTAAAGATCCGTTGTCATTACTTAATACAATACCATCTGGATCTTTCACACGCACATTGTAGGTTTTCTCAACAGTTTTTTTGGTGAGCTGATTGCCCAATACATCGAATGTGATGACTAATTTTTCTACCTTCTTGGCCTTGTATATTGGCATATCAACGCCTTTTTTACTGTACATAGGTGTAACATTTACAGGCCCTAAATTGGGCTCGGCTGCAATGGTTACCTTATCACTTAATCGCTGGTTACTGGAATTCAGCGCATCGATTCTTTCTTCTTTGGATGCTAATTGCGCGCGGTAATCTTCGTTCTCCATGAATAGGGTTTGCACTTGTGTCTTGAATTCTTTGTTAACCACTATCATTTTTTCTAAACTATCTTTCAAGGCCCTTAATTTATTAGAACTGCCACCCCCGCCAATTTGCGAACGCAAGGCTAGGATTTTTTGTTCTTTTAAATCCAAGATTTGTTTTAAACTATCATTCTCGCTTTGGTACAAAGAAATCTCTAACCTTAAATTGGCGACACTAGCTTCCTCATCGGCCAACATTTTGTACAATGAATCTTTCAAACCACTGAGTTGATTGAGAGAATCAATATTGCTTTGTGTCGTGGCCGAAGCCTTTTGTCCTTTGTCAAACAATAGATAATTAAAAACACCAGAACCACCCAAAAGCAAAACCAGCAGTATGATTAAAATGGTTTTTCCTTTTCCCTTTTTTGTTTCTATTGGCGCCATGATTTGATCTTCCATATTTTTTAGAGTGTGTTGATTTTAAGCAAATTTAACAAATCTAATGCACTTATACAAATTTGCTTTACACGCAGCCTTTTTTTGGTTAAAATACCTGTAGGAAATTTTTCGATGTATAATTTTTGGTTTATTCTAGAACTCGAATATCCAATGAGCCAATTAATGCGATTTCGCTTTTTAAAAGATTTTAGTTCTTTGGGTGTTTCGCCATAATTGAGCGTGACCAAATTTATTTTATCGGCATACTTGTTTTGAATCTCGCGCAATGCGGCCGAGTCTTTAGCGAATGCATTATCGCCAATTCGCCAAATGTATAGATAGGTTGGTTTTTTATTAAACTGACGGATGGCTATTTTCTTGCCATCTTTTTCGGTGCTTTTAAATTTAAAGCGTTTAATTTTCTTCCCAATTTTTAAAACGTTTTTTATTGGGGCATCGGCATCAATTGCGATCCGCAATGAATTGCCAAGTATGTCAATCGCACTTATCGTAAAACGCTTCCCATTCTTCTCAAAATAGGTCATTCCTTTTTGCATACCGATTGGTATTTTTTGGTCGAACAAAGTATTATTCTTGTATTCGCCAATAACTACTTGGTCGACTCCATCCTCATTATACAAACCATTACAATTGACATCTTTCAGTGCAATTCTAAAACTATCATGGCCCAATAAATAATCACCAGCTTTCACATTTAACCGCTCTTCTTTAAAAGAATAAAAGGCACCTGCAAATAATTTCGTACCACTTCCTTCTTTATAAAAAACATCGAGCATGGCCAAATATTTTGAATTGTAATTGAATGGAAATCGACTGATGCGCACCGTATATTTTGCGTCTTTGATTTCACTGCTTTCAAAAACAATGTCATGATAGGGTGTATTGTAGTTATAAAGAATGGGCGGCCCATCATCTGTTAAGTCTAAATTAAAATTTTTATCTATCCAAATACTACATGGTTGCGCCCCGCGATTATTATTGGTTAAAATGGCTAAAACATAGCCTTGAAGAGCAGATTTTTTCACCACACCCCCATAGTAAAAATAGGCATAACAAGTATCCTTTGCGCCTCTTAAATCGGGCAAAATAGCGTTAAATTTATGGGCCGTTTTTTTGGACTCAACGCCATTTAAAAGCGGATCTACTAGCGGTTGTTTTGGGTATTTGTATACCGCTACAATCGCTTGTAGTTTTTTTGCCTTTTCATCCAATGCAAAATCACTAAGGGTTACTTGTTGCGATTGCGCATACCCAATGATTAAAGTGCAATTCAACAGCAAAATGAAAACAACTTTTAGGAACATGTTTTTAACTGCTACAGAAATAGTACCAAACCCTTAAAGTCTCACAATTTTTATGATGACCACAATCATTCCTATTAAAAACATAAGAATTGAAATGCGGTTAATGCCATGCATCATTTTCAAATAACTTTTATCAGCCTGTTCGAATTCAGGTTGTTTTTTAAACGTCAGGTAGCTCCAGATTTTCTTAAACATCGTAATTGAATATTTAATACAAATAACAAACTTTATTTCGAATTGTTATAAATAAAAAAATAAGCGTTGTGGTTTAAAGGCTTATCCTAATCTAGCAAAAGATATTTTAAACGCATGCTGTCAAAATTAAAATATTCAAAACATCGCAAAAATAATGGCCCTGATAGTCAATTAAACATGAGCGATTTATACAGAGGCATTTATACCGTCTTAATTCAAACCACAACTGATAGTGGTTTCCAAAAGCTAGTGAGTGAATAATTATCAGATTGTTAAATAATTACAACAAAAGCCCATCATTTTTGATGGGCTTTTTTAATGGCTGATTAAAATGAACCCCAATTGTAAGATTAAGATGGCCCTTTGAATGCATAAAATTCAAGTAAGTATTTCATTGTTATAAACTTATATTTTTTATAGAAAATGATTTACAACTATCATATTTCCAATTATTTGAATAAGATTAGTAATAAAATACTACCTAATAGCCTGAATAAAACACAGATTAAAAGACTAAACTATTAAAAATAAATGCTTAGAAATAGTATAATTTACTTAAAATTTTAGCATATTTGCCCAACTAAAACTGCGTTGGAAACATTTATTTCATTTTTTGCTTCAAAGTTCCGCTTTGATTTTTACACTGCTGTAAACAAAGGCTTTAAAATGGTTTTTTATTTCAAAATATCAGCTTACAGACTGCCGGGGTCTGTCATTAAAATGATTTTAGTTTTAACTCTCCAATTACACACCGCTCTTTGTATGATTTCCAATTGGTTGCAATTCATTTTTTTGAATATATTATACGCTATAAATATGGTTATCAAATTATTACCTATTTTTTATAGACATTCAAAAAATAATAATTTTAGCGCCATTTACTTTTTTCAATTACGCCCTCAATTTCTAATTTCAAATGGACGAACTTTCTAAAAAGCAAATCATTGAGATATGGGATGAGCATCTAAATGCCAATCATTTTGTTACCGACACCAACGGTCAATTAGTCAACAATATTGACAATAGTCGTTTAGAAGCCATCGAGGTTATTAAAGTCATTATTCGCGATTTTATTAACGAAGACATTACCATTTACGAATTTAAAGCTGCACTCGATATTTTTAATCGCCATAATAACTTATGGAATTTCAGTGCCAAAATGGGTCAGATGTATTTCAATCAATTGTTGAAATCGAATGACCAAGGCATTGATAAATTAGCGGAACTTTTAAAAACAGTAATTGCTGAACCCAAAGATTTAAAAGACGCGTTCAAAAAAATAGAAGAGTTAGAAAAATTCACCAATGCTATTTTCCTAGTAGCAGAAGATAAACGCAAAGTGCCATATCCTGGTTCGGTTGGTTATTTCCTCTCCTACTTTTGGCAGGTCCATAATCCAAGCAAATGGCCCATCCTATACTCTTCATTAGTCAATGGCTTTAGAGAGATTGGTATATGGAAAGACCAAACTGCGCAGAAAGCTAACTATGATTTCTTTTACCACCTCAATGAAGAAATTAAAGAGATTTTAAAGGAGCATAGCAAAAAAAATGTTTCCAATTGGGATGTAGAACACACCTTCTGGAATTTCAAATATTCGAATATCATTAATCCGAATGCACCTGTTGAAGAAGAAGTGCCAGTGTTGAACAGTGTGAAGGCGCCTTCGCCCGTTGAAAAAACATTTGTTGAAGAAGTGATTTTACCAAAGGCTGAACCAGTAAAACCAATTGAGGCGGTAAACCAAGTGGTGCAATTCGATGTGTATGATTATTTAATTCCCAAGGTGGCGCGTTTGTTTGAATTCAGTCAGCCTGATTGCCAGCTCGACAAAGCCTTATTTGAACCAACTGTTGCCGAAGCTTTTAAACAACTCGATTTCGAAATCACCATTTTACCACAAGGAGTGCGCAAGAATCCGTATTGCTTGGTAAAATTCAGAGAAGAAAATTTAGCCTTTATTTTAGATACTAAACGCGATAGCGGCGCCTACTTTAATACCACCGACGACCGTGCCTTAAAAGAGGCCATTAACGACCATTGTAGCGACTTAAAGCGCGAAGGCTATAAGAAGGTCGGCTTTATGCTAGTGTGCAGCGCATTCGAATCGAATCACAGCGAATTCATTAATTATATTTCTTGGAACACCGATATCAAAAAGATGATGTTCCTAACTTCAGATGCCTTGCTATATCTATTGGCATTTAAAATCAAAGACAAAATTAGATTGTCTTCACTTATCGAACGCTTGGTAAGTCTAAGCATTTTGGTAACACCACAGAGTGTTATCAATGAGTTTGAGAGCAATATTTAATTTCCATTTATTTATTATTGTCCTGCGTTAATTGCATGCTTTAAAATCTCCAATAAAAAAAGGCAGTATGAACATCATACTGCCTTTTTAATATTTTATGCTTGAGGATTATACACCCACATCGTGGTGAGCACTTTCTTCAATGTAAGGGTGGTTCACAGGAACCAATCCTTTTTTGCTTAGCGCTGTTAGTACCCAATAGATGAATACACCTGCAAACAAAATGGTCATTCCGATTTCTAATGCACCGATACCTGCTTGGTGATCTAAAGTGCCAGGCATAATCATTAAGTACATATCGTTCCAGTGACCGATGATGATACACAAAGCAACGAAGGTTAAAATTTTCGGATTGCGTTTTGCGTTTCTGGTCATCAATACTAGGAATGGAATTAAGAAATTCATTACCAAGTTGAAGAAGAAATTAATCTTGAAAGGCATTTCCCAACGTTTGTAGAAATAGATGGTTTCTTCAGGAATGTTCGCATACCAAATCAATAAGAACTGAGATACCCAAAGGTAAGTCCAGAAAATTGAGAAGGCGAACATGAATTTACCTAAATCGTGAATATGCTCGTCGGTTACTAAAGTTAAGTAGCCGTTGCGTTTTAAGAACAATACAAACAAAGCAATGATAGAGATACAAGTCACCCAACCAGTTGCAAAGTTATATAAAGAGAACATGGTACTGTACCAGTGTGCATCCACACTCATCATTACTACCCAACTGAAGATTGACAAACCAAAACCAAAGAAAATGGTAAAGGCTGCAGAGAAAGTGATTGATTTTTTAAAGAACATTAAACCACCTTCTGAATCTTCTGTGTAAGATAACCCTCTTAATTTTTTACCAAATAACCACCAAATCAAAGGAATAGCAATCAAGAATCCAACGATTAATTTCGAGTTCAAGAACCACGACTTATCGGCTAAGATGGCATCGTAACCCGCAGCACCTTTTGCAATGTGTTGGTGTTCGTAATGCACCCAGTGGTAAATGTTTTCACCATCGATAAAGAATACCGCTAAGATAATTAAAGCACCAACCGGAAGGAAGGTACTGATGGCTTGCGGAATACGGATTAACAAGGTAGCCCAACCAGCGTTTGCAATGTATTGTAATGCAAAGAAGAACAAACCACATGCAGAAATTAAAAGTATAAGGTAAGCATTTAACAATAGGTTTGCCCAGATTCTAGTCGCAATTGGTTTTGCATGCTCGGCAGGCACACCGTGTATTTGCTCATTGTCTCTAAAGGTATCAATACCATGAATGTTCTGATAATTGGTAACATGCTCTTCAGCAGCCATGTGATGTTCAGCAGCAGCTGCATCCGTGTGGTGCTCGGTAGCGGCCATTTCTGTTTGGTGACCTTCAGCTTTATGATCTTCCGCTTTTGGTAAAGTAAATATACCAATGGCAGTCAAAATAGCGCCTATCACTATTAATGCATAACAAAAATTCTTTGTTTTAGATGAGAAAATAAAATTCTCTTGTTTGATATGAATATCGTGTCCGTGGCTCATGTTTAATGCTTGTTATGATTAGAATGATTACTTGTACTAGATGAACTATTCGCATGGGTTGCTGGCTCAGCCTTTTTAGTTGTATCAGCTACTAATGCAGCAGCCACCGGGGCTGATTCAATATAAACAGCTTTTGGCATATTACCTAAACTATCCATCATGCTTAAACGTTTAACATAAGCGATAATGGCCCAACGGTCTTTAGGCGTAACAGCAGAAGCATAGCTACCCATATTGTTTTTACCGTAAGTAATGGTATGGTAAATTTTACCAACTGGCAATTCTTTAACGTATTTGTCTTGGTAGTTGGCCCAGCTTGGTTTTAAAGTGGCTTGTTTTGAGGAAACACTTCCATCATTGCCCCCTTTTTCACCATGACACACTGAACAATAAATACCGTATAATCTTTCACCTTCAATATGTTCGTTCAAGGTTAAACCTGGCATTTGTAAACTTGCACCAGCTGCTTCGTAGCCTTCCGGGGTATTGTCAAATGGATATTGATAATCTAATTGACCAATGGCAACGCTCCCTTTAACAGGCTCTCTCATGGTCATGAAATACGGATTGTAACGGTATTTGCTACTATCACTAAATTGTGACATCGGCTCATACCCTTTTGAGTAATACATATCGGGTGCATATTCATATCCTGTATCGTTACCTCCAGATTTCATCCAGCAAGATGAAAGAGAAGTAACCAATGCCACACCGATAATTATAAATATATTTTGCTTCATTACTTTATTTAAACTTTATTTAGGCGATTACTGTTCCGTTGTTGTTAATCATTACATCAGAGAAATCATCGTATCCGTGATTGGTTCTCTCTTTTACTTCTACTGCACCACCTTCGAAAAGCATGGCAGATAATTCAGATTTGTTGGTGTTATCCGCATCGGTAGCAATGGCTACTACTAATCTGTCATCTGTTTGTCTCATGTCAATTCTTTCCATAGGCAATTTGCCATGCAACATTTTATTTCTAATAAAGAAAGCAATGGCAGTTCCAAAAGCTGTAAATAAGATGGTTAACTCAAACAATACGGGTACCCAACTCACACCTATCGATGGTTTGTTACCGATTACCATGATCCAATCGTAAGCCATGATATAATATTGAAGTGTAGCGGCCGATAAAAAGCCTAAACAACCACAAATAAAAGAGGCAATTGGCAAACGCGATCTTTTCAAACCCATTGCCTTTTCGATACCATGTAGAGGAAATGGCGTGTAACAATCCAAAATATTAGCGCCTTTTGAATTCACTTTTGCAACAGTGTCAAGGAATTTATCAGGGTTTTCGAATATCCCAAACATCACTGTTTTATTTTTATCTAAATATAATTTACTATCTATCATCTATTCAATTTTAAAATGATTATTCTCTATTTTTTAAGATGGCTTTCAACTCTGACATATTGATTACAGGTAAAAACTTACTGAATAAGAAGAAACATGTAAAGAATAAACCGAAGGTCCCTAAGAAGATGCCAATTTCTATTCTTGTTGGTGAGTACATTACCCAACCTGAAGGCAAGTATTCTCTGTGCAACGACGTAACGATAATTACGAAACGCTCGAACCACATCCCTACGTTTACCACTACAGATAACATAAAGATAAACCAAGGCGTTGTTCTCGCCCATTTGAACCAGAATACTTGAGGTGCAATTAAGTTACAAGACATCATGCTCCAATAAGCCCACCAATAGGGTCCGGTTGCTCTATTAATAAATGCGTATTGCTCGTATTCAACACCAGAGTATGCAGCTACGAAGAATTCAGTGATATAAGCCAAACCTACCATGGTACCCGTTAACATGACTACTTTACACATGGCCTCTAGGTGGCCAATGGTAATAAAATCTTGGTAGTTCATTACTTTACGTGCAATAACCAATAAGGTTAACACCATACCGAAACCAGAGAAAATCGCACCGGCAACAAAATATGGAGGGAAGATGGTGGTGTGCCAACCCGGTACAACCGAGGTCGCAAAGTCCATGGATACAATGGTGTGAACCGATAATACCAACGGAGTAGAAATACCCGCCAAGATTAAAGACACAACCTCATATCTGTTCCAAGTTCTAACAGAACCTGTCCAACCCATTGAGAAGAAATTATACCAGAATTTTCTACCAGCTGTTTTAGCTCTATCTCTTACTGTAGCGATATCTGGAATTAAACCTAAGTACCAGAATACTAATGATACTGAGAAATATGTAGAAATCGCGAACACATCCCAAAGCAATGGTGAGTGGAAGTTAACCCACAATGAACCGAAAGCATTTGGCAATGGGAATACCCAATAGATACCTACCCAAAGACGACCCATGTGGAAGAATGGGAAAATGGCCGCACACATTACCGCGAAGATGGTCATGGCCTCAGCAGATCTATTAATTGACATTCTCCATTTTTGACGGAACAATAACAAGATAGCAGAAATCAAAGTACCCGCGTGACCAATACCTACCCAGAATACGAAGTTGGTGATATCCCAACCCCACTGAACAGATTTATTCAATCCCCAAGTTCCTATACCCGTATATTCTGTGATGAACAAAGTTAAACCAAGTAAGCCTAGAAATATAACCGAAATTGAGAAGCCAATTGACCATGACAAGGTCGGTTTGTTTTCTATCGGACGGCATATCTCTGTGGTTACATCATGAAGGGTCTTATCTCCTGTTACTAAATTTGGTCTTATAACTGAATCGTGAATCATTATTGATTAATTATTTTTTAAGTTATTATGCTTTTTTTGCGGTTTCGGTATCTCTTACTTTCACTAAATATTTAACAGCAGTTTGGGTATTCAACTCCTCTAAAACTCTGTATGAGCGTTCGTTCAAGAACAATTTGTGGATTTCGCTGTTTTGATCGTTTACATCACCAAAAACAATTGCACCTGCAGGACATGCTCTTTGACAAGCGGTTTTTATTTCGCCATCACTGATTTTTCTGCGCTCGCGTTTTGCTTTTACTTTAACAGCTTGAATGCTTTGAACACACATGCTACATTTTTCCATCACCCCTCTTGTACGCACTGTAACATCAGGATTGATGACCATTTTACCTAAATCGTTGTTGAAATGGAAATCGAATTGGTCGTTGTCATTGTATCTGAACCAATTGAATCTTCTTACTTTATAAGGGCAGTTGTTTGCACAATATTTAGTACCAATACAACGGTTATAAGTCATTTGATTTAAACCTTCGGTGCTATGCGTAGTGGCCAATACTGGACAAACAGTTTCGCATGGCGCTTGACCGCAATGTTGACACATCATTGGTTGGTGCACCACTTGTACATTTTCCCAATGATCGTATTTGGCTTTGTCCGCTTTTTTACTTTCAATGGCATCAATGGCTTCTAACCCTTTTTCTTTGGTTATTCTATCGCCTTCGTAATCCTTTTTAAGGAATAAATCGGCTTCGTAATTGATTTTATTAACGTTGCTGAAAGAGAAGTAACGATCGATACGCAACCAATGCATTTCTCTTCTTTTTCTTACCTCCGCTCTGCCAACTACTGGTACGTTGTTTTCGATGTTACAACTTACAACACAAGCACTGCAACCAGTGCAAGTATTCAAGTCGATAGACATTGCCCAGTGGTGATTAGGAGCACCATCTTTTTTGTAATCTTTGGTTTCCCAAAGGGTATAAAGATGTGGCGCCATTTTATCGTTACCCGCTTTTGGATTCTCTTTTATTTCGTTGAAAGTAGTTTCTCTTACCAAATCTCTACCCTCGATTGAGAAGTGTGTTTGGGTTTGCGCTAACTCATAATTACCTTCAGCTTTGGTGATTTTAACACCATTGGTTACATAATTAAAGTTACCATTTGAATAGGTCACAAATGGGAACGCATTTTTACCGATGGCTTCGAATGCGCCTTTCTCTCCGATTTTACCTTTACGACCATAACCTAAAGCAAGACCAACTGTCATATTGCTTTGACCCGGTTGTATGAAGACGGGTAAACCTTTGATACTTTTTGAACCTACGCTTATATCTACTAAATCGCCATTGGCAATTTTTTCTTTTTCAGCTAAAGCTTTCGGCAATGAAACATAATTGTCCCATGTTACTTTGCTGATTGGATCTGGTGTTTCTTGCAACCAAGGGTTGTTGCTTAAGCTACCATCTTTAATGGCCACATTTTGATACAATACCAAATCAATGGCGTTAGCATCAATGGTCATTTTATCAAGCTCAGCAGCTACTGCATTTAGGTTAGCAGAGAATGCTGGCGTTGTTGCTGCTTTCGCATCTAATTTATGAACACCATCATGTAACGCTTTGTTGAATGTCGCATCGCTATTGATGCCCATTGCAGCCCATTTATTTTTAATATATAAATAATAAATTGAAGCTTCCGCTTTTTGCGTTAAGATGGTTTTGTTAGCAAATGGATCAACCAACGGCTTAGTAGCTAAACCTGCCCATGTCAATAAAGAATCTTGTGCTTGACGGGTTTTGAATACTGGAGAAATGGTTGGTTGGGTTAATTGGAATAAACCTGCTTTTGGTTCAGCATCGTTCCAAGATTCTAGGTAGTGACTATCCGGCGCAATGTATTGACACGCAATAGCAGTTTCATCGGCAGTTGTTGCAAATGAAACAGACAATGAAGCTCTCTTAATACCTGCAGAAATCATATCGGCCATTGGTGAATTGTAAAGCGGATTGGTGTTATAAAAAATAACTGCTTTATAATTACCATTGCTTAAATCTGTGGCAAATTGTGCGAAATCTGCATCAATACCTTTGTATTGATTAGAGTGGTTTTCTAAATCGATGGTCGTGCCGTAGTTGCTCAACAACAAGTTGATACCGTTGATGACAGTTTGAACACGTGCATCGTTTGAACCTGAAACAACAAGACCTGCGCCTTTTTCGTTCCATAATGCTTCGGCAGATTGTTTAATGGCGCTACCAGCTAGTTCGCCAGTTTTAACCATTGGCATTTGTGCAACACCTGCTTTTTGAGCAATGGCATTGTACAATGCAGTAACGTATATCGCTTCCATTGAAGATTTCATTGGGAAACGGTAATCGGCATTAGAACCAGTTAATGAAAGGTTGCTTTCGAACTGAATGGTTTTAATGATTTTTGATTCTTTGTTTAAGCCATCTACTTTTCTTCTAGAAGCCCAAGCTTTGGTAAATTCAACTGGAGAGATCCAAGTACCTAAGAAATCGGCACCGAAACTTACTACCACATTGGCTTTATCAAAATTGTAAGAAGGCAATACTTGCTTACCAAATGAACTTAGGTTAGCAGATAAAATACCACCGTAACCAATTGTATCGTAAGTTACATGTTTGGTATTGGTATATTTTGCAGTAAAGTCAGAGATAACAGCTAAAGTAGAAGGACTGTGTAAAGTACCACTAACGATGGCAATTCTACCACCTGATGCATTGATAGCAGTTAGTTGCTTCGTAATATCAGCATCGATTGCAGACCACTCTACCAATGAGGTGGTTTTATCTTTTACTTTTTGAGGGCCCGCTAATCTTTCGGTGTCATATAAACTTAAAAGAGAAGCTTGACCAGTTGAGCACAATGCACCGCCAGACACTGGTGAATTGATATTGCCATCCACTTTAATCGGACGACCTTCTCTGGTTTTTACAGTTACACCACATGCAGCACTACAAGCACCACAAGTTGAATTGTAATAATTAGCAACACCTGGTGTAATTTCTTCTGGTTTAACCAAATAAGGAACGACATTTCTAATTGGTGTCTTGTTACAAGCAGCCAATGATACAGCTGCGATACTAAATCCAAAGAATTTAAGAAAATCTCTTCTGTTGGCACTTAAGCCCAAGTTATTTTCACTTAATACTTCATCTAAAGGAAGCGCTTCGTGAAATTCATTTTTTTGAGTAGCCAAAAAATCTTTGGTTCTTAATAATTCCTCTTCGCCTTTCCAGTATGTTTGTTTATTCGCCATTTTTATTGTTAGCCTAGTGATTTTATAAAATTAATTTAATAGTGACATTTTGAACATTCCAACGCTCCGTTTTGGGCCGCTGTTACATTGATTTTGCCATCTTTTGTGTAATATTTGCTGTAGTTAGAATTTTTGTTATTCTTATCCGCTTTGATTTTTTCGTGTAATTTTTCGTAGTAAGGATTATTTTCTACGTCAATGTTTCTTTCTCTGTGACAATTGATACACCAGCCCATTTGCAAGGTAGCATATTGTTGAATGACTGGCATTGCTTGCACAGGACCGTGACAAGTTTGGCAAGTTAAGCCAACACCTTTCACGTGCATGCTGTGGTTAAAGAAAGCGTGGTCAGGTAAATTGTGTACACGAATCCATTTAATTGGTTTAGGATTAGGCCCAAATTGTTGACCATTTGGTTTATCAGGATCATAATCCATTGCAGCATATATCTTTTTAATTTCTGGAGAAATTTCACCATCATATCTTTCTCTCAATTGCACACCTTTATGACAATTCATACAAGTATTGACTGAGGGAACACTGGCTTGTTTTGATTTCTCAACAGTGGTATGACAATATCTACAATCCATTTTGTAATCACCTGCGTGAATTTTGTGTGAGAATTTGATTGGTTGCTCTGGCGCATAACCTTGTTGAACTGCAATTTCAGTTGCACCAAAATTATAACCGTAAACTGCTAAACATAGAGCGACTAAAGTACCCACTAGTAATTTAACAATGGTTGGATTGCTTTTTTTCTTGAACGCTGCCATCTTGGATTGTGATGCAGTTGGCTCAGCAACTTCATTTTCAACAATACCGTCTACTTCATTTAATGTAGATTGCAATTGATTTTTGGTTCTTCTTAAAATTAACAATACAACAGCTAAAATTATAATTAAGAACAATAGAATGTATAAAGTATTATCGCTGAAGAAACCTTGATCAGCTTCAGGTGAAGTACCGCCAGCTGCAACTACTTTTGCTGCTGGGGTCCAATCTTTAAAATAGGTAATAATGGATTTAATTTGATCATCGCTTAGATTTTCAAATACATTCATCGCTGATTTTCCGTTTTCGTTGTAAACGGCAATGGCATCTTTGTCGCCACTCGCTCTTAATTTTTCGTTGTTCTTAATCCATTTTAACAACCATTCTTCGCTTCTGCGTTGATGAACATTCTGCAGGGCAGGACCAACTAATTTGGCATTCATGGCGTGGCATGATACACAATTGAGTTTGAATAATGATTCACCTTTAGCTCCTTCTAAAGAGAGCGGTTTACCGGAAGGTTGGGCAAACAAATTTAAGCTGAGAAAAAGTAAAAAGGCTACTAATAGTGATTTTACTTGCATGTAATAATTATTTCGGTTTCTAACCATGAGTTTATGACTGAAAAATGACAATTCTAATGAGACCGCAAATATATCATTGAATATTTCAATGTTAAAAATTTTTATTCACATAAATTTAATTTAGAACTATTCTATATAAATTTATAATTTGCTTAATTTCAGGAAAATGATTATTGTATTTATTTTGACTTTGATGATACAAAAAAATAATTATTGTACAATTATTTTTTCAAAAAATGTTTGATTATTTGAGATTATTGCTACTAGATACATTCCCTTAGATAAATGGGATGTATTAAATGAATAAATTTCATTTCCGTCAATACTTTGAGTGTGTATGTTTTCACCTATCAAATTGTTAATCTGAAATTCAAATTTCTCGTCTGATAAAATTTTAAATCCTTCTTTGGTGTTAGCAAATTGATACGGTTTTATAAGTCCGTTCAAACTACTTGGTGCAACATATGGTGCAAATGTATAAATGTTGCCATTGCTTGGCTGCGAAGAAATACCTTTAAAAGTTGCTACATTCACCACCTTTGTAATCGCTGGCGTTGTAGCTGACCCTGTGATGGCTAAATAAGGTGAACCATCAGAATCTCTAAAACCAAAATAATACTCCGTGAAATTAAGATCTGTAATAGTTGAAGCACCGAAATGGAATTCAATTTTATTGCTCGTTTCATACAACCAAATTTGTCCATTGACACTATAACTTTCGGCCGGATCGATTGGAACAACTTCCAAATTTTTAAATTGCACCTTTACAATTCTATTGGGGCTGCTGCCAATAATTGCATAAGAAACTTCAGAGGCCGTTGGTTTCTTATTATTGATATCATAATAATACTCTTGACCCATCGAAATAATATCATCCTTGGCGGCAGTAAATGAAATCGTATTGGGAATCACTTTCAAGCTATCAAAAGGCTTACTGAAATAAGTAAATGAAAAAGGTAATTTAGTTTTGAAAGTCTGAGTCCAAGCGCCCGGAAGAACAGTAGGACTTACCAGTTCGGTATAGGTGCCCGTTGATTTAACAAAGGTGTATTCCAATTGTCCATAGAGTGACATTTGAACGAGTGCTAATAAAATAAGTAAACTTTTTTTCATGTTATATAATTGTAAATTGAACTACAATTATACTGAAAATTATTGCATAACCGTTACAGTGCCTTTTTGAGTGTAGAACTTATTGTCCCAGCCTTTGTAGGTAATTATCCAAACGTAAACATCATTGCCTGCAATTGCTTCGTTGACCTTGCCATCCCATTGGGTGCCTTTGTAATCATTTTCCCATACTTTTTGCCCCCATCTGTTGAAAACTTTCAAATCATAAACCTTCACAAAGGCATGCGAAACACCCCACACATCATTATATGCATCGTCGTTGGGAGAAAAAGCATTCGGCACAAATACCATAGGCGGTTGTATCAAACGTATGGTATTCGATTCGCTAATGGCATTGTAGCCTTCGCTATTGGCGTTGGTCCCTTCGAAAGCTCTTACTTGATAAAAATATGCACCCCACCACAAATCCAAGTTCGGATCTCTGTGATTTCTATTAAGACCAGTATTGGTTAAAAAACGTAAAGTGCCGGTATCAACTTTTCTCACCAGCTCATAACTATTAACCCCTCCTAACCAATAACGGTAAGGGTTCCAATTCAAATCGAAATACAAATGGCCAACCTCGCCCTTTAAAACAATGTTACAGGCTTCGTTACTTGGCTTGCTTATATGACCGCATTTATCATTCACACCAATTTTATAGCAATAACTTTTATTACTTACAGTGACATCTTCATCTACAAAGTTTGTATCATTTAGTGTCGAAGTGGTATGTATTTTTCTATACCCTAAGGCCATATCATTTCTGTTCTCGGTTTTAAAAACATCGTAACTTCCAAAATCTTCTTCCTTGCTAGTGAACCAACTAATTTTAACTTTACTATTGTCTATCACAGTGGCATAATTTAAGTAGGTTGAATCGATGGGTATATTGAATTCTTTTAAGGTACTAATGGTGACGCCTTGATCGTAACGCTTATTACAAATGTTAACACCAACCATGTAATAGGTGTAATTATTGCCTTTGGGATCGAGCGCAACTTTATCTAAAAAGATACCTGCATCGCTATTTTTAATGGTATCCAAAGCTTTATCGGTACCATTCGGATTTCTTCTGTAAAGAATAACATGTTTGAAATATTTATTTTTAGTAAATGCTTTCCAAGTCAATTTCAAACTCCCATCCTCTTTAAAATTCAAACAGAAAGATTCTGGCGTTAAAGTTAGTGGAATATCTTTCACCACAATTTTTATAAGGGCCTTGCTACTATCTTGGGTCGGACAACCTTGGTCGTATACATTGACATATAATTTTACGGTATCTAAGCTTGCATGCTGACAACCAGCCTCCCAATGTATTTTAGCGGTTAAAGTATTTGAATTGGGATCCTTTTTAAAGGATTGAATTGTTGGTAAAGGCTTAGGAAATTTAGGATCGCTAAAAGGTGTTCCTGTTAAACGAACAATTAGCGAATCATCATAATCTGGATCGGACACCACTACATCAAAATCGAGGGTATCTGTCACTGTAATGGCATACAAAGAATCTTTTGCAACGGGTTTTCGGTTCAAATTCTCAAAATCAATTTTGAATAACGCGTTGTTACAATTATCAGAATTATTGGTTCTGCTCCATGCCCCCGGTGTGGTTGGGAATAAACTCTGACGGTGACAGCCCCCACACACCGATTGATAGATGATGCCTTTTTTATCGAAACGGCTGGTACCGCCATCGACATGTTCTGCTGATGAAGTGTTAATGGTACCAATACCACCAAAATAGGTTGCAAACAATAACTCTCTTAAATTTTTACTAAAAACTGCCAAATAAAAATCTTGACCGTCAGTATTTTTTTGAATGGCGTTGGCAGTAATTGGCATTTTTAAAGTACCCGCACCTGAAAAGCCTCCTAAACTAAATCCACCCCAACCAGAAATAAAAATGCGCTCGCATTCATCAACTAAAAAAGCAGTTGGCGAAATATCGGGCATGCTTTTACCAGCGGCCCCAAAAATGGTTTGAAGCTCCACAGCTGTTAAAGTTCTATTAAATTTTGCGATAAATTGTTTGGACCCTGCATTGGCATATACATTAGCTGAAACACCGAAGGCCCCTTCTGATTGTCCATAGACAAATGGCTTACCGTATTTATCTGTTTTTACAAAATACGATTGATCGTAGGCCGAAGTGCCCAGCATGGTTGTGGCAAACAAGGAGCCATCATTTTTGTTCATACCTATTAAAAAACCATCGGCTCTACCGCCAAAATTATTAGCATTTGAACCACTAACACCATAATTAAAACTACTTGAAGTTGTACCGCCCGTGACATATAAATCATTTTCAATTCCTAAGTCAAGGCCATAGGCTGCTTCATCTTTAAAACCTCCAATATAACTACTAAACAACAAGTCACTACAATCGGCTTTTAATTTAAAAACGCAGCCCTCTTGACCGCCGTTGTAGCTGCCATCAAAAGCATTGATGGTTGGAAAATTGCCAGAATTGGTGCTCGAAGCAACATAAATATTATCGAACGAATCGAGTATCACCTCGCCTCTAAAATCGTCGGCATAATTATAAAGCAATGGTGTTGTAATGCCTGATGGACGGTCGCCATTTAAGCCATCTTGACCAACACCACCAACATACGTTGCATTCAACAAAGTGGTACCGTCTTCAGATAGAATAGCAATAAAGATATCGGCATTGCCATTGTGCGAATTATCATAAGAAGTATTTTTACTCATCGGAAAATCGGCCGATTTGGTTGATCCCATCACTACCAGACTAGCTTTGCTATTCACAATCATACTGTGGGGCTGATCGTTGCTTAAACTTCCTCCTAAATAAGTGGCGTATAATAAACTCTTACCATCCTTGGCATATTTTAGAATACCACAGTCGCGGTCAGTATAACCAATATCTTTATCCTCCACTTCGCCTCCAGCAAACTTCATTTGAAATGCCCCAGTAGTTGTTGGAAATCCAATATTGAAAACTGTACCACCACTGTATGCATGGCCAAAATCATCGTAGGTTGCAGTATATCCAAAATTATCTGCAAACGAACCACTAAAGGTTGAAAAGACGAGTGCAGGATCGATGATTAGATTTTTTTTGGCATTGAATTTCGAACTTAAATTAAACGACAAGGTATTATCTTGCAATAAGTAACTTGAATTAACGGTGGTATTATTTTCTTCTGTACCCTGATAAACCAAGGGTTTTAATTCTGTGACTTTGTTAATTGAATTAACAATTTCTAAGTTGCCATTTTTAATAAAGAGACTATCTGCACCTGTGTATTTTAATTTTATTTGAGAAGGGTTACCGCCAGGTCGCACAATAAAATTGTATTTGATGCTGCCATTGTTTTCGAAGATTTCAAAATCGATGTTGGGATAAATTTCGCTCACGAATACTTTGCGAAAGTGTTGCACATGCCCTTGCCAAATAGAAGGATTGTTCCCAATAAAATAATTGGCGTAATCTGCATAGGCGTTCTGCCCAGCGTATACCGCATTCGCATTATAACCTACAAAATCGATTCTGATACCATGTAGGTTTAATGGTGTTTTAAAATCTTGTAAATGTTGGGCATGTTCAATTTGTTCACCATCATAAAAGAGATAGGTCATGGACCCTTCGGTAAAAAATAATTTGGCACCACTCAGGTCCGACTTAAATTTAATGTGACTTGGCCATTGTCCTTTGTTTTCGGTAAAACGCACCTGTGCCATGCTGCTATTAAAGCAAACCGCGGAAAGCAACAGCAATATGACAATGGTTTTAGTTCTCAATCAATTGATTTACGAAGATAATATAAATTATTTATATAGTATTAGACTGCATTTGATAGCATAACGTTGCATTCTTTTAAAAATTCCATCATTTGACAGTCAAATTAATTAATCAAGTTTATCCTATAAAGTTTGTCTCACGTGATTTGAAGGAAATTTACAAAATTAGCAAGGACTAATCTTACACTTATTTATCTCGGCTAATGACAAATTCAAGAAGCGTTTTAAGACTTTCATTGGCTGTATTCATTGGCATTTCAGCTAATATATCCATGGACATTTGCTTGTAATATTCCATGCGCGTTTGGGCATAAGCAAAACCACCTTTATCAAGTACAAATTTGATAATTTCTTGCACAGCTACTTTCTTTTCGCTTTTATTTTTAATTAAATAAATAATGTGTTTGCGCTCGTCTTTGCTCGCATTGTTCAATGCATAAATCAAAGGCAAGGTCATTTTCTTTTCTTTGATATCTAAACCTGTTGGTTTACCTACATTTTTATCACCATAGTCGAACAAATCATCCTTAATTTGAAAAGCAATACCCGTATATTCTCCAAACAAGCGCATGCGCTCGATGGTTTCCTTAGGTGCATTCACAGCAGCGGCTCCAATGGCACAGCAGCTCGCAATTAAAGAAGCTGTTTTTTTGGTGATAATGTCGTAATAAACTTCCTCAGTAATGTCTAATCGTCTTGCTTTTTCTAATTGCAACAATTCACCTTCGCTCATTTTTCGCACACTTTCACTCACAATTTTAAGCATGTCGAAATCATCGTTATCGATGGAAAGCAACAAGCCTTTGGCCAATAAATAATCCCCTACTAAAACTGCAATTTTATTTTTCCAAAGTGCATTTAAACTAAAAAAACCTCTGCGTTTATCGCTGCCATCCACCACATCATCGTGCACCAAAGTGGCCGTGTGCAGCAACTCAATTAAACTCGCACCTCTGTATGTTCTTTCATTAATTTCGCCATGTAGTTTCGAACAAAATAGCACAAACATTGGCCGAACCATTTTACCTTTGCGTTTAACGATATAATGCATGATGGTATTCAGCAAAGGCACATGGGTTTTCATGCTCTGACTGAAGGTAGATTCAAACTGTTTGAGTTCTTGGTCTATGGGTTTTTTAATATGGTCGATTGAAAGACTCAAATGAAAAATTTCAAGGGCGAAAATACATTAAATAAATTTGACTTAAATTCGCAGCCCAAAATAAATTCAAAAATGATTACAGTAAACGATTTCAATTTTAATAATGAAAAGGCACTTATCAGAGTCGATTTCAATGTTCCATTAGATGCCGATTTCAATATCACCGATGATTCACGCATAGCCGCAACCATTCCAACCATTAAAAAAATATTAAACGATGGCGGTGCTTGTATATTAATGAGTCATTTAGGCCGACCGAAAGAAGGACCGGTTGAAAAATATTCATTGAAACATATTGTGAATCGTGTTTCTGAATTAACAGGCGCAAAAGTAAATTTTGCAGCAGATTGCATTGGTGAAGAAGCCACACAACTAGCCGCAAATTTGCCAATGGGCGAAATTTTATTATTAGAGAATTTAAGATTCTATAAAGAAGAAGAAAAAGGCGATGCTGCTTTTGCAGAAAAACTATCGAAGTTGGGCACCTTTTATGTGAACGACGCCTTTGGTACAGCGCATAGAGCACACGCTTCCACAGCCATTGTTGCTGAATTCTTTGGCAGCAAAAAATGTTTTGGATTTGTAATGGCCAACGAAATAGCGAATGCACAAAAAGTTTTAAATAATCCGTCGCGCCCATTCACTGCAATAGTTGGTGGCGCTAAAGTTTCCGATAAATTACTCATTATAGAAAACTTAATGAACCTTGCGGACAATATCATCATTGGCGGTGGTATGGCTTATACATTTGCAAAAGCAATGGGTGGCAACATTGGAAATTCACTTTGCGAAGACGACAGAATGCCCCTTGCGCTTGAATTAATTGAAAAAGCAAAAGCAAAAGGTATTCAATTGTTGTTACCAGAAGACAGCGTGGTTGCCGATAAGTTTGCAAACGATGCCAACACAGCTATTGAAAATAATATGAATATTACGAATGGTTATATGGGTTTGGATATCGGACCTAAAGCAACCGATGTATTTTGCGAAGTGATAAAAAACTCTAAATCGGTTTTGTGGAATGGCCCAATGGGGGTTTTTGAAATGAGCAGTTTCGAAGCTGGCACCAAAGCAGTAGCCAATGCGGTAGCTGCAGTTACTAGCAATGGCGGGTTCAGTTTAATTGGCGGCGGCGACAGTGCTGCAGCCATTCATAAATTTGAATTGGCCGATAAAGTAAGTTATGTATCAACAGGTGGTGGTGCTTTGTTAGAATATTTCGAAGGCAAAGAATTACCAGGTGTAAAAGCAATTACAGGATAATTTATAACCGATGTTAAGTATCTATTTTTTTCCGGCAGTTCTCTTCTTTTTCACACTCGCTATTCTAATAGCCTACTATTTTGATTACCGAAAGAACAAGAAAGACTACAAGGAAAAAAATCAAGGTAAGTGGTATATACTTATCATGATTAGCATTATTTGTCTGCTGCTTTTTGGATTTACAATGGTCGTTGGATTTTTAGGTCTTATGTAACATCCCCTCATTTTCAACCTACATAAGGATTGAATACTTTTTCATGGCCGATAATGGTAGCAGGACCATGACCACTGTATACCTTGGTTTCTTCGGGCAAGGCGTATAAACGCGTTTTTATACTTTCGATGAGGGTTGCAAAATTGCCCCCTGGTAAATCGGATCGACCAATACTTTGATAAAACAATACATCACCGGAAATAACAAAATTATTCTCGGCACTGTAAAAACTTAAGCTTCCAGGCGAATGTCCGGGAGTAAAAATAGCTTGTAAGGTATCGTTTCCAAATTTGATAATCGCGTTATCTGAAATATACTGATTTGGCATTGGCGCATCGGTATAGCGCATTTCGTATACATTGGCAGTGGCTTGCGCCATATCTAATACCTGCATTTCGGCTAGATGGCATTGGGTCACTAAATTATATTTTTGAAAACAAAAATAATTCCCCAAAATATGATCGATGTGACAATGGGTATTGAGTAATAATTTCGGAGTTAACTGATTAGCCAAAAGATATTCCGCCAACACGGCTTCCTCGCTTGCATTGCACATACCAGGATCGATAATAATACATTCCTTAAATTCATTGTAAAGCACATAGGTATTCTCTTGGAATGGATTGAAAGTAAAAGATTGTACTGAAAGCATGGCGCAAAATTGTCATTTATTAATGACGAAGCCAAACAAATTTTAAGTTAAAAAAGATGTTAACGCAATTACTCGATATAAACCTCCATGGCAGCCACCGCGCCTTCGAGCTCTACCCAAGCCACGGTATTGGAATCAATTTCTAAAAACATCACGGGCCTTTCGGCTCCTGTTTTTTTATCGGCAAATACTTTTAAGCATGCTACACGGTATTTTTTAAGCGCGTATTCGCAGGTTAATTGTTTCACATCAAAATCGCCATTGCTAAAAAAATAGTCGTAAAAATCTTCACCAGTTTGCTTGTTGTAAGTGGCATTTGGCTCAGGGAATCGCGTTTTTCTATAATACTGTAAATATTTATATCCTGGGGCACTGCAATTGCCTATAACGACCGAGTCGCCTACTTGTATTGGCCTTAAACTATCGTTGGTTCCGGCATAAGCAACCGCACAAAAAAGAATCAATACAAAGGTGGTTAAACTTTTTTTCATCACTTGGAAATCATACAATTTATCTGCCAAACTAATGAAAAATTTTTGTTTTCATAAAATTATCTTTTAATTAGCATAATATTTAAGCGAGTTATGGAAGAGAACAGAGATCAAAACAGTATTTTTTCAAAGAGAGTTAAAGCGGGTAAACGAACCTATTTTTTTGATGTTAGGGCTACTAAAAGCAATGATTATTTTTTAACCATTACAGAAAGCACTCGAAAATTCGAAGATGGCAATTATGTGAAATCCAAAATCTTTTTATACAAAGAGGATTTCAATAAATTTATTGAGGCTTTGAACGAAACTGTGAAGCATGTAAAAAGTGAACTATTGCCTGAATATAATTTCGACGAGTTTACGAGAAAAGAGAGCAACGACGACGCTGCTCAAGGTTAGTCTTGCTTCACATAAGACAATACTTTTGTTGCATTGACTGTGCTTATTTTGAAGTAGTACACACCATTAGCAAATTGGCTAATGTCAATGGCATTATTCGAAATTTGGCAATTAATTTGTTGACCGGTTATATCAAAACATTGCACACTTAAAACCTCATCTATCGATTCTAAATTTAACAATCCATTGCCTGGATTAGGGTAAATAACAATTGCTTGGTTTAATAAAAGTGTTGTGGTATTGAGCGTTCCGTAGCAAAATTGATCCATAACTTGCATGGCCTTAAAAATATTAAGTCTTCCGCTCGAACTGTTTCTGCCAACTAAATCTGGAATTACATCGACGCCTTCTAACAAAAATCTGCGTATTAATAAATTCGCCCGTATTGGATCTGTTTCAATTAAATCCATCATTTTTTCACAGGCATAAGCGTGTAACAAACCAATGGCACCAGTCACCATCGGTGTGGCTGCAGAGGTGCCATTAAAACTGCCATACAATCCGTTTTTTATATTGAGCTTGGTATACGTATTGGCGGTTTTAATGCCTTGCCCAGGCGCAGCAATATCAACATTGGTTTCGCTGTAGCCACTCGGAGCTAAAGCATCTATACTATTGGTATTGTTCACCATGATTAAATGTTGACTTTGACAAAGCGAAGGTAAATCGCCGGTAATATCAATATTGACAAGATTATTGGAGGTAGCACCAGCTGTTAAGATTCCATATTTACCAAGCGTGTCATAGAATGCACACCATAACGGTGCTTGTGCTGCAAACTTGCCATCGACCCCCCAACTAGAATTAATGGCCGTAACAAACGCCCCTTGTTGACCTTTTGTCGCATTGTATAATTTGCGTTGGTGCAATACATAGCTATAGGCCTTAATCACATCGCTTTGAAAAGCAAAATTACTGCCGGCCATGTTGGTTGTATCTCTGATATCTACAATCATCAATTTTACCTTCCACATAATGCCTGTAATACCTGTCACATCATTTCCAGTAGCGCCAATGATACTTGCTACGGGCGTGCCATGTTTCCCTTGGTAATAATTACTATCGCTAATATCATTGTTATTGGCTAAAAAATTCCATCCATAATGGTCGTCGGTATAACCATTGCCATCATCATCTTTTAGGTTACCTATGGTATCTGCGTAATTGATCCAAATATTGCCTTTAAAATCTGGATGATGAATGTGCAAGCCGTCATCTACCACTGCAATAACAATGGTATCACCTCGCCTATTGGTGCCGGCCCTGGTTAAATCCCAAGCTTGTAAGGCTCCTATTTTATTTAAGTACCATTGGTGGCTAAACATTGAATCATTCGGAACTGTCGTGCGTAAGTCAACTCTACTATCCTCTTGCAGCATTAAAACACCGGGCAATTGGTAAAGCAATTGTTCAGCCTGTGGGGTTGTGATGAGCGCTGGATTATACACCGCCTTGAAAAGTGTATGTTCTAAATTAAGCGCATCAAATTGATTAAATTTAAAAGCAGCTATTTCTTTTAAAACAGCTTCATCACAAGGACGATCAAATGCAATAATGAAAGCTAAAGTAGAAGGTTTAACGGGCGCAATGGCCGAAAGTTGTAAAGAATAAACAAATAAGTATAAAGCAATAATATAACGTAACATAGTACGAATATACAAAAAAATACAAATTTAAAAAAGTGCGTTATTCCCTTTGTTATAGGTAACTCTGCCTAAATGTTTGTAGGCTGCTTCTGTTACTTCGCGCCCTCTGGCAGTGCGCATTAAATAGCCCTCTTGTATTAGAAAAGGTTCATAAACTTCTTCGATGGTACCGGCCTCTTCTCCAACTGCAGTGGCGATGGTATTAATGCCCACTGGACCTCCTTTAAATTTATCGATAATGGTGCTTAAAATTCTGTTGTCCATTTCATCTAACCCATTCATATCAACATTGAGCGCATCGAGTGCAATTTTAGCAATTTCAAGATCAATGGCGCCATTGCCTTTTATTTGTGCAAAATCGCGTGTCCTTCGCAACAATGCATTGGCAATACGCGGGGTTCCCCTGCTTCTTCGCGCTATTTCGTAGGCTGCTATATTTTCAATATCTACTTTAATAATGGCAGATGAGCGCATGACAATTTTGGTGAGCAAATCGGTATTATAATATTCCAAGCGGTTGGTAATTCCAAAACGCGCTCTTAAAGGCGAAGTTAATAAACCCGATCGCGTCGTTGCGCCAACCAAAGTAAAAGGCGACAGCGTAATTTGCACTGACCGTGCGCTTGGTCCTGAATCAAGTAAAATATCAATTTTATAATCTTCCATAGCAGAATACAAATATTCTTCTACTACAGGACTTAAACGATGTATTTCATCTATAAACAAAACATCGCCTTCCTCCAAATTTGTCAGCAAGCCTGCCAAATCGCCCGGCTTCTCTAACACAGGCCCGCTGGTGATCTTAATATTACTACCCAGCTCGTTGGCAATTATATTGGCAAGCGTTGTTTTGCCCAAACCAGGTGGTCCATGCAATAACACATGATCAAGTGCTTCGCCACGCTGCACTGCCGCCTTTACGAACACTCTAAGATTTTCAAGAATTTTCTCTTGACCTGTAAAGTCTTCAAAATGGGCAGGGCGCAAAACCTTTTCTATGTCCTTGTCGGTTTTACTTAATTTATCGGCTTCCGGATTCAAATTATCATTTAGCATCTACCATGCAAATATATTTGCCTTTGGGCAACCTTTCTCATTTATTTTTTATCTCCTTAACAAAATTTTAGCATGAAATTTGCAATAAATGATACAATGATTCAAAAAATATTTTTAAGCATCCTGCTATTCGCAAGTTCTTCGCTTTTTTCGCAGACACTCGACGAAATTCAATTCAATGAATTGGTCCATGATTTTGGACGCATTAAAGAGGAATCGAATGAATCGGTGCATGTTTTTCAGTTTAAAAATGTTTCGAAAAGAAATATTGTCATTACAAAAGTAGAAACCAGCTGCGGCTGTACCACCCCTGAATGGTCGAAAGACACTGTATTGCCTGGTGGAACAGGTTTTATCAAAGCTTTTTATAATCCTGAAGGGAAGAAGGGTAATTTTCAAAAGTACATGTATGTACATATCAACCGACCAGATTATTTTACAACCCTTACCATCCGTGGCGATGTCGTGCCTCGCCCCCGTCCAGACTATGCAAAATCAACCTTTAAATTAGATTATGGCAATTTGGCCTTTAGCGAGAATATGGCCAACTTTGGCGTTGTATTAAGTTCGGAGGTTAAGGAAAGAACCATCCATGTTTTTAATTACAATGAATATCCAATTGCTATTTTGAGTATTGCTGAAAAACCAGATTTTATTGAAGTTTTTTTGAAGGATAGTATCATTAAAGCAGGTGATTCAATCAACATTTTGATACGTGTGAAGGGCAATAAAATGGTTAAAATGGGTGATGATTTTAACCGCATTAGCTTTTTGACAGATGATTTGGCGTTTCCAGAGAAATCATTATTTGTCATGAGCCGATTAAAACAAGACTTTAGCCAGTTAACAAAAAAAGAATTGAAGAATGCACCAAAATTAAAATTATCACAAGGGCCAATCATTCATTTGGGCGAGCATCCAATTGGCTCAAAATTCTCAGAGCCTGTGGTATTGACGAATTTAGGTAAAACTGATTTAATTGTATACAAGGTAGCACCTACCTGTAGTTGCATCACTGTGAACAAAAATGCATTTACCATTAAACCAGGCGAATCTTATACATTGTTATTTACTTACGATACCATCAATCAGATGGTTGCCGAACATACAAAGCATGTTAATTTGATTTGCAACGACCCAACGAATTCAGACTTTAATTTTTCATTTAAAATAAAAATCACGGACTAACGAATTATGAAAAAAATAATTTTAAACATCACAACAGCCTTTACATTTGGTATTCTTGGCGCTTTTGTTTTTTTTAAATTTAATCCTTCATCAAACAATAGCAACTTTCAAACGGAGAATATTAAAGGTTTGTTAGCGAGCTATAATGGCAAAATTGCAGAAGGCAATTTAAGTTTTGTATTAGCCTCTAAAGTAAGTACACCATGTGTGGTATTTATCAAGACAACTGCCATGGTTCAACAACGCAACCCTTTTGGATGGTTTTTCGACGGCTACGACCCATTTGGTAGCATTGGACAAGTAAGCAGCACAGGTAGCGGTGTTATAGTGCGCAAGGATGGTTTTATCGTTACCAATTTACATGTAGTAAAAGATGCGAATACAATAGAAGTTGTATTGAACAATAAAAAGAAAAACTATACCGCAAAATTAATAGGCACAGATCCTTCAACTGATTTGGCACTGTTAAAAATAGAAGCAGATAATTTACCAAGCATCTCACTTACCAACTCTGATGATTTACAAATAGGCGAGTGGGTCATTGCAGTTGGCAATCCATTTAATTTAACTTCAACGGTTACCGCTGGAATAGTAAGTGCAAAAGGACGTAATATTAATATAGTAAACAATCAATTCCCAATCGAATCATTTATACAAACAGATGCTGCCATTAATCCAGGCAACAGTGGTGGTGCGCTTGTTAATTTAAATGGCGAATTGGTGGGTATTAATACCGCCATTTTTAGCAAAACAGGGAGTAATGCTGGTTATGGCTTTGCAATACCAAGCAACATAGTTGCAAAAGCGGTAAAAGACTTAATTGATTTTGGCGAAATTCAGCGAGGTTACACAGGCCTAGAAGCTGTGGAAATTGATGAACAAAGTGAAGCCATTAACAAAACAAACGAGGGTGCTTTAATAACCATTGTAAGTGAAGGAGGCCCCGCACAAAAAGGTGGGTTAAAAACAGGCGATGTCATTGTGAAAGTGCAGGACAAACCCATCATTGGCAAATCTACTTTCGACGAACACATCTCCTATTACCGTCCAGCCGACAAAATCAAAATTACCTATTTGCGCAATGGCGAGTTAAAGGAAACCAATATTGTGTTAACCAATAAAGATGGAGAGTTGGCTTTAAATAAAAACAACACCATTTCATCTCATAAACTAGGTGCCGATTTTGCCCCTGCTTCAAAAATTGAATTACAAAAATACAATCTCAAAAATGGCGTTAAAGTGAACAATATTCAGCAAGGTTTAATTGCCAACATGAACATAGAAGAAGGTTTTATTTTTACAAAATTTAATGGCAAAATCTGCACAGATGCAAAAAGTTTAATTAATGCGTTAGAAAATGCAAATGGAAAGATGCAAATTGAAGGCATAGGAAATGATGGCGGAACTCGCTACTACAATTTTTACTATTAATTTATCTAATTAACGTTATTGTTCCTGAGTAGTCGCGGCTAGCACCAATCATATCAGTTGAATTTATTTTATAGAAATAAACGCCTTGTGGAGCCAACTTACCACCAAAATTACCATCCCATGACACATTCATATCTTTGGAATAGAAAACAATTTCACCCCATTTATTAAATACTTCAATGAAGAATTGCTGCATGGCAGGTCCTTTTATTCTAAACTCATTGTTCTCATCCGGCCCTTTAGTATCTGGTGAAAAAGCGTCTGGAATGTATAATTGATTCAATGGATTAAAAACAAATATTTTTTCTAAAGAATCTGAGCAAGCGCCTATAGATGCCACATTTACCAGCTTAATTTTAAAAGTATCACCTAAATTATCTGCTACGTTATAATATAACTCTCTGTTTTGATCGATGGCCTGATTATTAAAATACCATTGTGTTGAAAAAGGTGTTTTGCTAGCGCTAATATCCTTAAGATATAGACGTGGGTATTCGCGTGACAATTTGTAGCCAGGATTAGAAATAAACTTACTGATGGGCTTAGCATATACCGTAATTGGAAATGCATGCGCTACCGACTCACAATCGTTATTAAAGGCACGTGTTTTAATTATATAATTGCCCGCACCTAACACTAAATCTAAATTGGTTTCATAATCAAAATCTTCGACTAAACTATCGTTCACATACCAGAATTGCTTTGATATGTTTTTATAGTCTGTTTTCATTTGAAGCACTGCAGGTTCACATTGACTAGTAGCATAATCTTGTATAATTTTACCTGTAGGGCCTTTGTTTACCTGAACATCAATACCCTCTGTTAAATTCCCACAAATTGTATTGGTTTGAATGGTGTATGAAAAATGCACCTTTCCCATTTTAACATCGGAAAGAGAAGGATTATACAATGTCGTTAGTTTGTTATTATTAGTAAAGTTACCTCCGCCATTGGTATACCAGTATCCCTGTAAAGATATTGCATCTGTTACTGCAGACAATTCAAGTTCATCACCAACACATAAATTTTGTTTATTACCTTCAATACTTAATTGAGGCAAACCAACCACATCAATACGAATGGTTGAACGTGAAAGACAACCTGAAGCATTGGTATAACTGTAAGTCAATATAGACTTGGTGTTTCTTGCAGTCTGCGTTTGAAAAATATTCTGACTAATAAAATTACCTTGCCACTTACCATTGGCCGGATTCGCATTTAGCAAAATAGGGTTAGCATTTTCACAAACTTGCATTTGCGCAGGTAGAGAAACACTAATGGCGTTCGTATCAATTATTTGGATTGCATAATCCTTTGAATTTGTGCAATTGTTTTTAGTTTCCTCATAGTGTAAATTCATAACACCGTTATAGGGTGGTTGAATGTACAATGTATTTCCAATGATATTTGAAGGGTAATTGATGCACATCCACTTAAACTGCTTTGATGCTTCCAATTTTACTATTTTGACATTCGAACAAATTTCCTTTGGAACATTAATCCCAATCGGCAATGGTTCTACCATATCAAAAGCAAATGCATCTTTGGTGATACATCCATTCTTATCTGTGATTAAACAATTCAACGTCACCTGAGAAGTTCTTGGTTTAATAATTTTTGCTTCCCAATTCAAAGTGTTTATTTTTTGAAGACTTAATTCAGAATTCAGTGAGCTAAAATCAATTTTGGCGATTAAATTTTTATCTGCTAATATTAGTTCGTCTAAATCTATCGCTGCGGTTACATTAGAGCAGATGGTATCCTTTACAAAAGTTCTTGCTAACGCAGGGTAAACATTTACCAAATAGATTACTTCAGTATAGCAACCATTGTCCTGAAGCACCTTGAAATGATGACGTGCATTATTATTAGCAGTATAAGCATAAGGCAATTGCACTTCAATATTTTCCAATAGAATTTTATATTTATCGAATGTGTTTAACTTAATTGGTGCAATCGTAACAGTGGTATTTGGGCAAACATTTTGGGTTGGCCCCAAATCAATTGCTGGACTTACGAAATCAGCAATGGTTAATACATCTTGTTTGCTCAAAGCACATAACTTATCGGTTGCTTCTAAATAATATTTCAATAGGTATTGACCGCCCCTTGGCAATTGAAAATTAAATCCTGTTGAGATAGATTTGTAGAGTTCCTTATTATTCATATCACAAAGTGTCCAACGCACCGCTTGGTTCTTGTTTTTATTTTCAACCTGAAGCAGTCCACAATTCTTCGTTTTGTAGGTATAGTTTAATTGTCGATTCGCCAAAATATTCAAGATAATTGTTTTAGACCCTTGACCATTCATTGGGCAATTGTTATCTTTTGCTAAAAGCGTTATATAATACCTGCCATTTTTATTAAGGGTATTTGACAAATTGAGGCGGTAATAATTGTATGGCGGAATATTTAAATTTGATTTAATGATAGACAAATCGCTCAAATCAGAATAGTATTCTAACGAAACTGTATCGGAGAATAAACCAAACATTTTCAAATCTTGTAAATCTATTGGATAATTAAAAGTTTCACCTTCACATATCGCAATGTTTAATTCTTTATTTTTTATCACTGGTAAATTGTTGGTTCCAGCAACAACCTCTGCATAAATATCTCGTCTTATCACACCTGAAAGGAAATACAAGCCATTGGCATCTTTTTTCCATTCTTCACATTCAACAACAATGACACCAGCTTCATTTTGCACAGTTGGAGTAAATGCCAAATCACCTGTTATTGGCGAAAGATAAAACCCTTCGGACAAAGGCAAGGCATCTGGATTTGGTGGACAATTAGCACCGCTATTGCAGTATACCGTATAGGGCCTTGTGCTTGTTTTACCTATACTATAAATAATCGATTGTAAACGGTTTAACAAAGCTGGTTTTAATTTAAAAACCAATGAATCATTGTCAGGATTACTAATTCCTAAAGCTATGCGATGGGTTTGATTTTGGAGAAGTGTTAAGACTGGGTTTAAATTAAATTTGCTAGATTCGTTTGGTAAACCGTTGCATAAGTTTAAATGCACATAATTGAAAAAGTTTTGCTCTGCTAATGATGAATTAATGGCAGGATTTCTACCAGAAATTGCAATACTAATATCGAAAGCACATTTCCCATCTTGAATAAAAGTTAAAAAATTATAATCACCTTCAAATACTTGCACTTCATACCCGTTATCAACAACCAAGCCGCCATGGCATTTACTTAATGTTCCATAACAGGTTGGTGTAATATCTTTAATGGCTACTCTTTTAAGTCGTATATCATCTAAAACACCACTGTAACCTGAGTTTACAACACCATTGATTTTTAAATTAGGCACCTCATCGCAATTAACATTGTTATTGCCCCCTCCATTGTCATTGAACTTACATTCATTGCAATCGCGGTAGACTTTTAAAGTAAATTTATATTGGCTTGCCTTTATGTGCTGATAGCTAATTTCTGCTCCTAAAATATGGGATGCTTTTAAACCAATATTGGCGCTAAAATTAATTAGCACCAATATCAATAGTCCTTTAAGTCTAAAAACACTTTTCATAGATTATGAGCAGTTGTTCATTTATCTCAATAATGTTACAGTACCCTCGTACCTATATTCTTCACCATCGTAAGCCGTTACCTTTACCACCCAAGCATAGACATCTTGTTGGCAATCGCCATCGCGGTATCTACCATTCCATGTTTCGTATTTATTATCGGTCTCCCATAGTAATTCTCCCCAACGGTTGAACACTTCAATATGGAAAGTCTTCTCGCCATTTACCACCGCATAGAACGTGTTGTTCAATTTCGGACCAGTACCCTCAGGACTGAAGGCTGTTGGTACAAATACTGTTACATCAG
>CANMBF010000026.1 GCA_947496065.1 Bacteroidota bacterium | reverse complement strand
GGCGAGCTTTAATGACCGCGCAACGCAAATCTGCAAAACGTTAATATTTTGTAATTATTTAAACCTTATACCCACTCCTATGCAACTCAACAAAACACTTTTCACCCTCCTATTTTTCCTATGCCTGCTTAACGCTTGTAAAAAAGACCGCATTGAGGGCGACAATGCCGTAATGCTTGGCACCTGGCATACGACTACTACCACCTTGGGTTGTGGCATTATAGTTGGCATTCCCACCAATCCACACCTTAAACTAGAGATAATGGAGAGCGGTCGCTACAAATTATACCGCGACAATGATAAAATTGAAACTGGTCGTACCCAAATCATCAATGGCTATGTCACTTTTAAATCTATTAAAAGCGAAAGTCAACTCAATGATAAAGTCATTCGTTATTTTAATGCTGATACACTAGGAATTGATCTCAATAGCTGTAAAGATGATTTCGCATTCCGGTTTATACGATAAGGCTTTTAACAGTCGAGTTCACGACACTAGGCAGTCGCGTCACCCTACAACTCCTCCTTCTCTTGTGGAGAAGGAGATAGAGGATGAGGACCCTAAAACTGCCCTCTCAAAGTCACCACAAAATTCCGACCGGCTCCACTATATCCAGAAGAGAAAGTCCGGTAATGTTGATCCAAAATATTTTCGATGGCCAACTGTAATTGAAAATATTTGTTGACTTGATAGAAACCTCTTAAGTTAATGGTGTACCAAGCAGGGTTAAATCCATTGATAGGATCGGCAGAATACAATTGATTGTCTTCACCCATTAAATTATAGTCTTTCGCTTTTTTAGCCCCATTGAACAAAGTATAAAACTCTGTTTTAAATTTATTGCCTTTGTAAATGATTCCAAAACGACCAAACACGGGTGAGATGTGATCGAGTGGATAATCGATTGTATCGGTTTTTATTCTGCCATAGGTATAATTGATGTTGCCGCTCAAGGCTAATGCTTTATTCACATCGTAATTAAAACCTGCAAACAACCCTTTTATCAGCGCTCTTTGCGCATTGAGGGTCGTATAGATAGTGCTTGTAACATTGTTATAAGTAATGGTGTCCTTTCCGTTTAATTGGGATCTACCAAGTGTCAATGCATTGTTGTAAATGGTATAATAGCCATTCAATTCAATGCTTAATTTTTTTACGAATGTTTTATTCATGGTTAAATCAAAATTGGTGGTTTGCTCGGGTTTAACATAGGCATTTGGAATAATAATGCGACCTGCTGTGCTTTCAAAAACCTTTGCCATATCATCAACATTGGCTGCTCTGAAGCCGCTGGAAATACTTCCTGAGATTTTCCAATCTAATTTTGGCAAGTACACAAAACCAAAGCTACCGCTTGTATTTTGATTGCGTTGGGTGATGCTGTTTTGCAAAAAAGGAAAAAAGGTTTTGTCTTTAAAATTGCATTCCAATGACATTGCAGTAAAGCGCACTCCAGTATTAAAAATCAATTTAGAGGTAATAATATTTGTTTGTGTAATGTATAAAGCGGCCGTTTGCATTTTCGATCCGCCATCTGGATACCTTGTTATTTGTGCAACTTCTGCATTTGTATTAATGTTTACTCCTTTTGCTTTTGATTGCACATCGTTGGTGCTCAATTCAGCACCATATCTCAATTCCGATTTTGGAGAAATAGCCTTTTGCAAATCGGCATTCACTGTATAAATTTCTACTTGCTCTGTTCTGTGGGCAATATTTGCATTGCCAAACCCACGGTTATGTCGACTCTCAATAATATTCTGCCAACCAACAATAAATGTTGCTTTATCAAAGGCTTGAATCTTTTTATCGATGGTCAATTTATAACTCATAAAGGTTCTGGATTGTGGACCATAATACCATTGGGCTTGCAAAGGTTTTCCATTACTATCCAATTCTGTCAGACGATCATAGCGCGGTATATCTGAAGATGTAGAATGTTGAACATTTAACAAATGGCTGATGTATTTACTTTCTTGGAACAACACCTTCCCCATTAAATCGATTTGATGATAGCCACTCGGAATTTGTTTAAACGAGTCATCATTTTTCACCATGCTATCTTTGTTGCCAAAGCGCTTGGCATAAAAGGTTCTTCGTCCCCATGACTCGTAATTTTTTGCACCTCTTTTACCCATGGTCATATCATCGAAGGTACTATAGGTAGCAGATCCTAAGAAAGCCCATTTTTTTAAGCCTATATTGAAATCAAAATGTCCCGTTTTTTCTGACATAGCTGTGCCATATCTTAAGAAAGCTGTTGATTGGATTAACATTTTATTTGTAGTCGATAAAACAGGATTTTTGGTAATGAAATGCACCACACCTCCTAAAGCATCGCTGCCATAATTAACAGAGCCAGTGCCAAAAACTAATTCGGTGCGTTCTAACATATTTTGGTCGACAGTTAACACATTTTGAAGGTGACCACCGCGGTATATTGCATTGTTCATGCGCACACCATCAACTACCATCAATACCTTATTAGATTCAAAACCACGTATCACAACACTGCCGCCACCCATTTGACTTTTTTGTATAAAGGCTCTACCACTTTGTTGCAGCAATTCAGCGGTGGTAGGCTGACTCATAAATTGCATTTGTGCTTTGTCGAGCGAAAAAGTTTGTTGTTGGGTAACACTTGTTTTTTGTTCAACACGCATGACCGTTACAACGACCTTCTCTAAGTCGTAGTTGCGTTCAGTTAATCGAATGGTATAATTCATCGCTTTTAATTCATCTAATCGAAAGGAATCAGTGAAATAACCCATGCGTTGCACTATTATTAGACCTAATTTATCATTAATTGCTTCTAATGCTATTTGTCCTTTATTGTTAGTCGCTTTGCCATTCACCATCGCATTTTCTATGGGTTGTAAATTCGTTTTATCTACAACTGTAATGGTTTGGGCATCTATTTTAAAATAAGCGATGCTCATTATAATTAATAGTAATATTTTTTTCATTTTTTTGTTTAAATAATAATTGAATCAGTTGTGTTTGCACAATTTTTTCAGCATGTTTAAAATGCTAAAATTAGCGCCAAAAAACTGGGCGTGAAATCAATTGTAGGCCACCTTAAATAGTTGACAATACAATGAATGGGTACCCTTAATTAAATTTAAACAGTGGGTGGTTGAAAAGGCAAAGTACCATGCCCTGGCAATAGATAGGCGTTTTCAATTGAAAGATGCTTTATATGGCATTCTTCGATTGTATTTGTAATAGGCAGTGATACACAAAAAAGTAAAACTTGTTTGGCATTCGTCTGCTGTGACTTTGATTTTTGAGCGGATTGCTCGAGTGCTTTCAATAAACTTTTTTCTACTTTATCATTGATACAATAATAAAGAAGGCCATGGGTTGTTTTTTGTGTTTTTACAACATCATAAGTGGCATTTTGCAATTCAAATTCATGGTCTTCTAACCATTGCGCTTCCTTCATATTGGCCTCGCTAAAAACAACAAGGTGTTCATTCAGGTGGCCGCTTTGAATAGCTTGGGTTACTTGCATTTTGTGTTGTGCAAGTTGAATAACAATTTGAATCGCTTGAAAACCTAATTGCAAAAAAATAGTTATACATACGAGATATATAACTATTTTTTTCAATTACAATTATTTAGATGTGATTTATTCTACAATAAATTTACTGATGATTACTTGGTTGCCGACTTTAACAGAGGCGAAGTAAATACCAGATTTAAATTGATCGTTAAGATTAATGTTTAATATTTGTTCGCCTTCTTTAATATCAGCAGTTTGGCTGTATACTAATTGACCTAGCGCATTGGTGATTTCAATTTGACCAACACCAGCTTGGAAAGATTCGAAACCTAGGTTGATTTCGCTTTTAGCTGGAATTGGAAATACAGTCATGTTCCTGTTGATGCTAACATTGTTAACATTGGTATTGAACTGACTGATGTTGATATTATCGATATACAATGGTCCACCTGAACCACTCTGTACTTCAATGATGAAAATAATATTAGAATCGTTTTGAGCAAAGTTTAATGATACTGAATGTTGTCTCCATTGTGATTTATTATCTGGCACAAAATTTTGAGCACCATTTGGAACTGAATAAATATCAGCACCTCTTTTCTCATAACGTTGAATCCAAGTATTACCACAATCTTTAGAACTCCATACCCTTAAAATATCTACTGAGCTAGCGTTTGGTTTAGCATATGCAGACATGAAAGACAATTTAGGACTTTGACCAATCAAAGGTCTTAAATCTACTGCTGGTGACATTAAACGGAACAATTTACCTGATCTTGTGTAGTATTTTATATCTGCTAACAATGAACTTGAGCCATCAAAAGCGGCTGCTTTAGTTGATTCAAAAAACTCATTGCTTCCATTGTCTTTTAATATTTTCCAACCCTCATCACCTTCGAAGTTAGCATTTTCGAAACCTTGCGCTAAATAGCCTTTGTCAATCGCTGAGCTTCTTACAACTTCAATAAAGTTGGTTTCAGTTTTTGTGCTAGTGCCATTGGCATTGGTAACTGTTAAGGTCACAGGATATAAACCTGGATTGGTATAAGCGACAGATGGATTGGCACTTGTAGAAGTTGTATTGTTGGCGCCTTCAAATGTCCAAGTCCTAGAGGTACCGGGGGTTTGACATGAAATATCTGTAAAGGTGACATTTTTATATGTGCAAACTCTGCGTGTAGAAACGGTAAAACCTGCAATTGGAGGACCAGCAGGCACATCGGTACCAGTGGCTTTTAAGTTAGCAGCTGAAGTAAGATTCGCACGGAATGGATAAGTAGCAAATGTTGCATTCACGATGGTTTGTTGATCTAAAGTAAACATTGCTTGACATGAACCATTGGAATAATCCATGTAGTTTTCCAACTGATCTGGCAAATCTGGATTGGTATCGTTGTGGCAAGAGTTTGAATTTGGATTGCAATTCGCATTGGTGAAAGTACCTGCAACTGGCGGGGTATCATCACAATAATCGCCAGGATCGGTGCAGCTATCTGTGAATGGGTGCAGCAAACCAAGGTAGTGACCAACCTCGTGGGTTAACGTTCTGCCTGCAGTTGATAAATTACTAGTGCCTATTGAACCAACATAGTCAGATCTCATTACAATACCATCGGTACTGTTGAAAGATGTACCAGCAGAAGAACTTGGTAATTGAGCAAATCCTAAAATAGTACCAGGTGCTCCTGAAGAATTGATAGTGCTGACAACCCATACGTTTAGGTACATATCATTTGGCCAACGGGCTAAAGGAATTGACTTAGGATTGTTGTAGGCATTGATGTGACCTGAGTTATAAATACGGTTAACACCGTCTGTACAATTACCATTGGGATCGATGGTAGCTAAACGAAATTCAATATCTAAATTGGCAGCAACACCCTTGAAAATATTTCTGATGTTGGCTTTATTTGCGTTGGTATAGCTAAAATCTTCATTTAAAATTCTGATTTGATCTACAATTTGACCTCTTGAAATATTTTCAGGTCCATTGGTATGGATAACGTGAAACACAACAGGGATGATAATTTTACCTGCTCGTTTGGTGTTGCTTGAAGCTGGCATACTTGCCAAATTAGCATAGAATTCAGTATACATTTTGTATACATTTGAATCCTTTTTCATGAGTTCCAGATTGAACTGGTCGGATAAACACTGCGCATTGGTCGATAAACAAATTAAGCCAACGAAGGCTAGGGTTAATAATTTTTTCATTGTAACAATTGAATTTATTTTATAAATTTATACTATTTTAATGCAATTTTAACACTTTTTCCGTGTATTTCAAAAATATTTTACCCCTAATTTTAGAAAAAAAAGCTTAATCAAAAATATCTTTGTTCTCAAGTATACTTAGGTAATTGTAGTATCTTGAGGCAGCTATTTCGCCTGTTTCATAGGCTTTTATCACTGCGCATTCCGGTTCATTCAAATGTTTGCAATCATTGAATTTGCATTGCTTCATATAATGCCTAATTTCGGGAAAGTAGTGCCCAATCTCATTTTCAGCAATATCAATGATACCAAAGTCGCGGATTCCCGGCGTATCGATAATGGCGGTATGTTCATTGAGGTAAAACATTTCAGCAAAGGTGGTGGTGTGCTTGCCCTTCTGATGCATCACACTCACTGAATTCACGCGCTGCGCGGCTGCAGGTAACATGGCATTTAATAAGCTTGATTTACCAACACCAGAGTGACCAGAAATCAAGACCCTTTTACCTTCAATGATACTTTCTAATTGCTGTAATGGCTCATAGGCTTTGTCGAATATAGAAGTTAACACCGTAGGATAACCTAAACTTTCGTATAATTCCTTTAGGTTATTATAGTAATTTGTTTCGTCTTGTGTATAGGTATCAACCTTATTGAAAACAAGGGTTACAGGAATATGGTAGGCCCCTGCCATTACTAAAAATCGATCGATAAACCCCAAGGATGTTTTAGGTGAAGAAAGGGTTACAACCAAAAGCGCCAAATCTAAATTGGCTGCTATAATTTGCCCTTGCTTACTTAGCTTATTACTTTTTCGAATGATGTAATTGTTGCGTTTCTCAATTGATTTTATGACACCATAAACAACATCGCCACCAGATTCTAATTCATAGTCGACCGTATCTCCAACGGCAATTGGGTTGGTAGTTTTAATATCCTTTAAACGAATTTTACCTTTGGCACGTGCATCTAAACCGCTACCATCTGCTAGCTTTAATTTGTACCAGCTACCGGTAGATTTAATGACAATGCCTAGCACACTTGATTAAAATTAAAAGATTTGTTCGCCAATTTTTTTCGTTGATTCACTTTTGCCCATGGTATAAAAATGGAGCACTGGCGCCTTGGCAGCAATAAGTTCTTTGCATTGAGAAATGGCCCATTCGATGCCCACTTGACGCTCGGCTTCGGGTGTTTTAGCCTTCTCCATTTCCTCGCTCAATTCGAATGGAATATCAATGTTAAATAATTTCGGCAAAATACTCAATTGCTTTTTATTGGCCAATGGCTTAATACCAGGTATGATGGGCACATTGATACCTGCCTCCTTGCATTTTTCAATAAATTCGAAATACTTTTTATTGTCAAAAAACATTTGGGTGACCAAAAACTCGGCACCTATATCAACCTTGCGTTTAAGGAATTTCAGGTCGGCATTCAAGTTCGGTGCATCATGGTGCTTTTCAGGATAACATGCCGCTCCTACACAAAAACCCGTGATGTTGGCATTGCTTAATTCTTCATCCATATAAATACCGCTGTTCATGTTTTTAATTTGATGAATCAATTCAAGTGAATTGGTATTGCCCCCTGTTTCATGGGTAAACAAGGTTTCATTCTTTAGGTTATCGCCTCTTAATGCTAAAACATTATCGATGCCCAAAAAATTCAAATCAATCAAAGCATTTTCGGTATCCTCTTTTGTAAAACCGCCACAGATAATATGAGGCACCGCATCAATGTTGTATTTGTGCATAACGGCTGCACAAATTGCCACAGTTCCAGGTCTTTTTTTAGTAGCAACACGCGCAAACAAACCATCATTTCTTTTCTTCATGACAAACTCCTCTCTGTGATAGGTAACATCAATAAAGGATGGTTTAAATTCCATTAATGGATCGATGCCTTTATAGATACTATCAATGCTATCTCCTTTCAAAGGTGGCAATATTTCAAATGAAAAAAGGGTTTTATTAGCTTTCGCTATATGGTCAACTATCTTCATGTTTTATTTAAAATGTAATGTTTAAAGTTATTTCTTCTTGTCCTCTTTTGACAATGACAGGCACTGTTTCGCCCTTACTAAAATTGCCAAGGGCCTTGCTATAGTCTTGTAAACTACTAATTGGATAATTGCCCAACTTAATAATAATATCGCCTGCTTTGATGCCTGCTTTTTCTGCTGGGCGCCCTTCAGTTAAACCATCAATTTTTGCGCCAACACCATCATATGCATAATCTAACATCACCCCTAAGGTCACCTTAAAACTCATACGGGTTGTTGCTTCGTTTTTGGTGGCGGTAAATGGAAATGCTTTTACTTTGTTGACCAATTTTATATTTTGCAAAACAATTTGGTAACTTAAATACATGCCATGGTAGTTAATTAAACTCTCATCATCTGTGGGCATGTGATAATCTTTGTGCTGACCTGTAAAGTAATGCAAAGCGGGGATACCTTGCAGATAAAAGCTTGTATGATCACTACTACCAGTTCCACTTTCGGTGGTTTTTATCATCAACTGGGTGGTATCTGTTTTTAGTTTACCAATTACTTTTTCTTTCCAAACTGACGAGGTACCAACGCCAAAAATAGTTAAGATTTTCTTACTTGAATCAAGACGCCCCACCATGTCAAAATTGAGCATGTATTTTACTTGTTTCAAATCGATGGTAGGATGTTTGGTAAAATAATTCGAACCTAACAAACCCTGCTCTTCGCCACTAAAGGCAATGAAAATATAATTGTTCTTTTTGAATTTTTTGGTCTTTTGAATTTTTCGCATCAATTGCAACATCATGGCAACACCACTTGCATTATCATCTGCACCATTATGAATTTGACCTTCGGCTTTCGAACGACTGCCGCCATATTCGTTGTAGCCTAAATGGTCTTGGTGAGCTCCAATAATGATAGTGTTTTTTTTATGATTATCAAGCATACCAATAACATTATGAGCATCTGCATTAAGTTGCGCAATATCTACTTGTAGGCGCATGCTTGCTGCATTCACAAGCGATTCAGTTTTTGAAGTAGTATATATCACAGGAATATTGGTAGATTTAATTAATCGGTCGATATGACCATTAGGCGCCTTGGTAATACTATCATTTTTAAAAAAGACAACACCCCTTGCCCCCATTCGAATAGCCTGATCAACTTTATAAGCAATGCTGTTGAATGGTTCGAATTTAGAAAGTGGGTTTTTTAGATCAGGATGGCCCAATTGAATAACGAATATTTTCCCTTTGCATTTTATAGAATCCACATAATCGTTGTAATTCAATTCAGGTGCTTTGATACCGTATCCTGCTTGAAAAACCTCTGTATCGATGGTATCGTTGTTAATACTCCAAGACAGGGGATAAAACCCGACAAAAGGTTCAAGAACATCTATTTTATGTTTGGCATCCGACCAAATGATTTGCTTTCTACATTGAGACAAGCGTATTTTAACTATTTGAAACTTTTGCATAAACGAACCTGAGTCGCCATAAGGCAAAAGATGGTTCATTTTAAATTCATCTGCTATGTAAAGTGAAGAACGCAACTCACCACTCGAACCTGTTAAACGGCCTTCTAATGCATCGGAAGAAAGGTATTGAATGTCCTTTTTGAAATTATCTGTTGCTTCCTTTTCTGTTTGGGAAATAACAGAGAGTATAGAAAAAAAAGAAATAAACGTTAAAAAATAGCGCACTGTTTGACTTTTAAACATGCTGCAAATATACAATCTGTTCTGATAATATTATTGCGATAGAATCCCCAAAACATACACACTTTTTTCTCTAAAAAAGGTTGGTAAAAACACCCTTATTCTCCTAGTAAACGGATCTTAGTTCTTGACCATAAGCCAAATGGCACAATACAATTTTTACTAATATGTTCAACCGCTTCATCAATATTATTGGTAACAAGAAATAAAAGGGCATCATTGGGGCTAATGGTGCCGGCGGTTTTCATATCCTCTATGTAGTTGATTAACTCCTCGTGGTATTCGGTACCCATAATGATGATTGGAAATTTTTCTATCATGCCTGTTTGAATAAGGGTAAGCGCTTCGAAAAATTCATCCATGGTACCAAAGCCTCCGGGCATGACCACAAAACCATAGGAATATTTTAAAAGCAATACCTTCCGAATAAAAAAATACTTAATGCTTGTCCATTTATCTAAGAACGGATTGGGTTGTTGTTCGAAAGGCAATTCAATGTTACAACCAACAGAACGTCCACCAACATCTTTGGCCCCTCGGTTGGCAGCTTCCATAAGACCTGGTCCGCCACCTGTCATAATGGTAAATCCCAACTGTGCAATTTTAGCAGAGAGTTCGCGTGTGTTTTTGTAGTAGATATGATCCTCATTAAAACGGGCTGATCCAAAAACTGTAATACAAGGTCCCACAAAATGCAAGGCCCTAAAGCCTTTAATAAATTGGAACACCACTTTGATGGTAAAGATTAACTCATCGACTCTTGAGCGAGGCCCTTCTAAATAATGAATGGCTTTGCGTTTTCCCTTTTTAGAGACTGATTTCATTTAAAGTAATTTATTAGTTGGCTCAAAAATACAGATATTCACCTTAAAGCGTTTATATTTTTCGGAAAAAATTAGGCCAAAACTTGGGGCATTAAAAACCCTTCATTATGAAGTTTGATAATAGTATATTTGCACCTCATTTATCCTCAATCATTGTGTCTTTTATCGATAAACTAAAACAGAGATGGCAAGTAAAATCGGCTTTTCAGGTTGTTCTTATTTTGCTTGTTTTTACTTGCACTGGTTGCTCTATTATTCCATTGAAACATTTATTGGGAATTGATAGCGATGCCACCCTAAGCGCAAGAATTCTCTTTTACATTGGGGTTTTGCCGATTTATAATATCATGTTATTGGCCTATGGCTTTATCTTTGGTCAATTTCGTTTTTTTCTTAACTTCGAAAAAAAATTCTTCAACCGTATCTTCCATTTATTTTTTAAAAAACCATGAACTTTACAGAACAAGATGTATTAAAAGCGCTCAGTCATGTTGATGACCCCGATTTACACAAAGACCTTGTAACCCTCAAAATGGTGAGAGACATTGTGATTAATGGCAATGCCCTCTCCTTTTCAGTTTATTTAACAACACCTGCATGTCCATTAAAAGACATGATAAAAAATGCGTGTTTAACTGCCATATCACACTTTATTGGCGACCATGTGGTGGTTAATATTAATATGACTGCCGACGTTACTGCTGATAAAAAAACCAATGCGGCCTTGCCCAATGTAAGAAATATCATAGCAGTAGGCAGTGGTAAAGGCGGTGTTGGAAAATCAACGATTGCGGCAGCAATGGCAACAAGTTTAAGTAAAATGGGTGCTAATGTTGGTATTCTCGATGCGGATATTTATGGCCCTTCTATTCCTATTATGTTTGGCGTACAGAATCATCAAATAGAAATGGAAGTAGTAGATGGAAGGGAATTAATGAAACCCGTTATGGCTGGTGAAATTAAATTGTTCTCCATTGGCTTTTTATCTAATCCTAATGAAGCAGTTGTTTGGCGTGGCCCAATGATTTCAAAAGCATTACAACAATTTATTACTGGCGTTCATTGGGGCCAATTAGATTATTTAATTATCGATTTACCTCCTGGCACTGGTGATATACAACTCACCTTGGCACAAACGCTTCCAATTTCAGGAGCTGTTATCGTCACCACTCCACAGAACATTGCCATAGCAGATGCCCGAAAAGCTTGCGCCATGTTTAGCATGCAGCCCATCAATATTCCTATTTTAGGTATTATAGAAAACATGTCCTACTTCATTCCGGAAGATGCGCCTGATAAAAAGTATTTTATTTTTGGCTCAGGTGGGGCGCAACAATTGGCCGAGCAATTTAAATCGCAGGTACTTGGCAGTTTGCCCATTTCGGTTGAATTGATGAACGATTCGGACCAAGGTAAAATGCACACGACAGCAGCATTAGAAAATTTTACCGAAATTGCACAACAATTAGCCAGACAATTAGCGATTAACAATTCATTGAATTAAATACATGCAGACAGAGTTAAAAAATAAAATTGAACAAGCCTTAGACACCGTTCGTCCCTTTTTAAAAATAGATGGCGGCAATGTTGAATTGTTGACTATTGACGACAACAATGTTGTAACGTTAAAACTTTTAGGGGCTTGCAGTGGCTGCGAAATGAGTCACATGACGATGAAGGCTGGGATTGAAGAAGCCATTAAAAAAGCACTGCCTGAAATTACCTCAGTAATTGCAGTAGATTAATTAGCATTGTTGGCCGATACGCCAATGTGATAACAATCGGCGCAGCGTGCTTGGTAATAATTTTCACTGCCTATTAAAACCAACACCTTGTTTGTTTCTTTTCTGAAAGTATGGGTTGCCTTGCCTCCACAGCATTCACATTTTGCATTTAATTCATTCAACACGGTGGCATTTTGCATGAGCAGTGGCATTAATCCAAATGGACGGGCCAAATAGTCTTTATCTAAACCAGCAGCCACTATGGAAACACCTTTGGTTAATAAACGATTTAACTCAGAAAATATTAATTTATCAAAAAACTGTGCTTCATCTATCGCAATGAGTTTGGTATAGGGCGTAACTAAATCCGAAAAAACAGTTTCATTTTCTAGGCTAATACATTCGTGTTTTTTGCCATCGTGGGTGGTAATGATGTTTTTGGCCGCTCTATTATCAATGCCTGGCTTGAATACCAATAACTCATTGGGCTTAAGATTTGCATTGCTGATATAATTAATAAGCTCAGTGGTTTTACCCGCGAACATGCATCCGTAATATACAATGAGTTGACCTTGCTCTGCCATGGGTACAAATAAATGAAAAATATTTTATTAATATGGCTAGTATTTTTAGTAATCTATAAACAAGTTTTGACAGCGCCAGTTGGCAAAAGTCAGTTTGATTGGTTAATAAAAACATACCGATTGGTATGTTTTTTAAAGTGAATTGGAATATCCCCTCGTTCAACCCGCCATTGGCGGGTTGGAATACAGCCGGTATTTTATAAACACCGATTCCATCGGTGGCCAATTGTATTCAACTCCTTCAGAGTTGAGATAACATAAATTCTAAAAACTTTAGGAAACAAACCTTGTCAATATATTCATCCAAGCCTAAAGGGCTTGAACTGTTCAACTGATCAAACAACCCGCCATTGGAGGGTTGAACGCGAAAAAACAAACTTTAAAAATGATACTTCTTGATCACGGCCACCTTTTAAGATGTAATTCAATTATGAAGATTTTAATGACTTAAAAAATGACAATTAAAAATTTACTAAACATAAATATTTGTATTTCATTAAGTTAACAATATATTATAAAATAATTATTTTTTCAATTTATGTCGTTCTACGCTTTTTTATATCAAGCAGTTAGTGACCCATAAAAAAAGGCGCTAAGAATAGCGCCTTTGTCAAATATTTTGAATGAATTAATAACTACTTACATCAACTCTTCCACCAGTTGCACATTTACCTGTTAGCGATGCTGTTGCAACCGCTGAGCCTAAAACAGCTGTTTTAATTTGAGCTGCTGTGCTTCCTGCATGCAATGACGCATATAAAGCTACTGCACCAGTCACATGTGGTGTTGCCATTGAAGTTCCATTGTATGAACCGTATGTTGAAGTATTTTTAGACGTTGGAAGGGTTGAAAAGATACCTACTCCAGGTGCACCAATATCTACAGAAGTTGCACCATATTGTGAGAAGCTAGCCAATTTACCAGTGTTATCTATTGCGGCAACGGCAATAACATTGGCACTTGTATAGCTTGCAGGATAAGATGCAACAACATCATTATTACCACCATTGTTACCTGCAGCTGCTACAAACAAAATATCTTGAGCATCAGCTCTATCAATAGCATCTTTTAATAATTGAGAGAAGCCACCGCCACCCCAAGAATTGTTGGTTGCCACAATGTTTAAACTTTTAACTTTTTTAAGGTTCGTCACATAGTCAATTGCTTTAATTGCATTGGCAGTGGTTCCACCAGTTGAACCTAAGAACTTACAGCTAATCATTTTGATATTCCAATTAACACCTGCAACGCCTATACCATTGCCACCTACTGCACCAATTGTACCTGCTACGTGCGTTCCATGATTGTCAGCAGGACCATCGTATGTTGTGTTGTTATTGCCTGCAAAGTCCCAACCCCATTTGTCATCTTTGTAACCATTGCCATCGTTGTCAATATTATCTCCAAAATTATCATATGGATTAATCCAACAATTGGCTGCCAAATCTTTATGTATATTCATAATACCTTCATCAATTACGGCAATAATTACTTCGTTAGAACCTATTTTACCATTGGCCCATGCAGTTACAGCTGACACGCCATAGGCATTGGCAGGTGTTGAACCGATGCTATACATACCCCATAAACTTCCATTAGTAAAGTAGGGATCATTAGAAGAAGCGCAGTGCGTATATATAAAGTTAGGCTCCGCATATTCAACTTCCGGTAAATTTTTAAATCCTTGAATGGCTTCCATTACACCAATAGGCATTTTCATCAAATAAATACCCTCTGTTTCGCCAGATGCTTGCATTGCTTTTGTTAAAATAACTTCTTGAACAGTTGCTCTCATTCTTGCAATGGCTAAACCTTTATTGGTAGGACTTGTGCCTTTTCTGAATTTTACCAACACTTCGTTTGGCATGTAGTTAGCACCTGCAGTCATCATAACCACTGCATTTGGGTCGCCCGCTAAGGCGGTAGGTTCGGTTGGCATTAATTGCGTAACGGCTTCCTTTTTGCAAGCAGACATTGAAAATAGTCCCGCCAACAAAAGCGCCATTCCAACTGTGCTTGTTAGTTTTGTTTGAATTGTAAATCTCATATTTATTTTAATTGAACGGCAGATTTAATATTTTTTTTTTACTTTTTTAACCTTAAAAAAAATGAAAATGGATGTTTTCAAAGTTTTAACATCTGATTGACAGTATTTTATTTTAAATAATTTTGACTAACATTGTTTGTTATTAATTTTGTAGTAGCATGAAAATGAGTGTAATATACTACAAAATTTTTTGCTGAATAATTTTAAAACGACGGTTTATTTTTTTGCAATATCTTACACAAATAAAATTAAATAAAATTTATAACCCATTTATTTATAATATATTAAGAATAATATATTATCAAATATATACTCTATACAATTGATTAACATAGAGAAGAATAAGTTGAAAGAAATAAATAAAAAATTGGTTTGAAAGTACTAATTTTTGCTAACTCACTTTTATACTTTTGAATAAGTATTCATCACATTTTAGTCAAATTTAGATTTTTGATATATAATAACCTCACTGTATAAAGTTTAATTAGGTAACTTAGTTTGAGAATAAGCCCATCTATCGTATGCTTAAACTTTAAGCCAATTACAAACGATGCATTTGTGATTTATCCAAATCCGAGTCATGGTGTATTCAAGTTGCAATTAAAAAACAACTCGTCAACTAAGTTGACTATCTTAAACAGCATGGGTCAGGTTATTAAAATGGCGGACATCAATGGCCAAGCGATGATCGATTTGAGTGCTTATACCAACGGCATCTATTTTGTTCGCATTGCGCAAGGTGATCAAATTTACTACGCCAAATTGCTAAAAGAATAAGTATTATTTAATTAAAATTCGAAAAAGCCAAGCACTTATAAAAAGTGCTTGGCTTTTGTTTATCAAAACTAAAATAATAAATACCTAAATCCAAGGCCAATTCAGTGGATTTGTATTTTCCACTTTAGTGTCATGGTACCAGTCCCCAATTTCACTTGCAGAAAAGGTTCGTTCAGTATCATAGTTTAAGACACGCCTTAGGTATGATAAATCCAATGTAAGTGGCGCATTTAATTGCATCAATTCAAAATATCGACTGTTGTTTCCATAAATAAATTTCAAAACAGGCAATAAAAAACCGGCAGGAAGCATAACAGATTTTAATTTTTTTCGTTTTATATTTTCATTTAAACTTTTTACAACTTCAAATAAATTATAAACTTGATTATCTCCTAAATTAAAAACATGGCAATCTGTTTTTAATCTATCAATGGACAAACCACAGGCGTAACAAAGGTTATCGATATGGGTCATAGTGGATGGCACATATTTTTTGCCAGGCCAAAACAACCGATTGTTTTTTACCAATCTCAATAATTTAGGGAGTAATGTGCGATCGCCCTTTCCATAGATGGCCCTTGGTCGAAAAATTACCAACGTTTGAAAGCTAGTTAGTCCCTTTTCAAAATTATTGGTTAATAACTGTTCAGTTAAAAGTTTGCTTTTTCCATAATTCGATAAATGGGCTTTATCAATTGCATTCGCCATAGCTTCTGTTTGATCAAAACCAGATTGATATACAGACGAAGAAGAAATGTAAATAAATTGCTTACAATTTACGATGGACAATAATTTCTCTGTCCCCCGAACATTTATTGCCATCATTTTATTGAATGAACATCGGGTATCAGTTAAAGCAGCCGCATGAATACAAACATCAGCTTCGATTTTTTCAGTATTAATTTCATCTTCAAAATCAAATGACTTGTAACTTGCAAATTTTAATAAATTTTTTGGCGGCTTTAAACTTCTGCCAAGAGCAATAACTTCAAATCCCATTTCTGAAAAGTAACGCACCAAGTGAGCCCCTACAAATCCTGTTGCACCAGTAATGACAACTTTCATTTTTGTTTTAATTTTTCAATTAACGCATTTCTATTCACCTTGCTTTGCCGTCCTGAATGGGGGACGCTCATAAACAGAATATCATCTGGTAAGGCTTCCTTATCAATACTGAATTCGCCATTGTTTAGCAGTCGCATTAATTTTTGTTTTTCGATGTTGGCATCTACCACCAAAATAATTTTTTCATCATTTAAAGCCTCGTCATAAATACCAACCATTACTGCTTCATTAACACCCTTAATTTTCATAATGGTTTGCTCATAAAGTTCAGGATAAATATTAAAATTCCTGCGAATTAACATATTTTTTTTACGGCCCGTTAAAAATAATTGACCGTCTTGCACCTTTACCAAATCACCTGTTGCATGAAAATCTGTTCTCGAATTTAAATGAAGATAATACTTAAAAAGTTGCGGTCCTTTAATTAGCAATTCACCATCCTTTTCAATTTTATATTCTACTGGTTGAACGAAAGCACCTAACCAATCGTGGCGATAGGTATGGTTGACTTTTTCTCTGGCATCAACATAGGCAGTAAATAAATGTTCGGTCATACCATAAATACAAAATATAGCCGTTTTAGAATCGGTAACTTCTATTAACTGTTTCAGAAAATTAGGCAGAACAGGTGCCGAACCTAAAAGCATATATTTTAGTGTGCTTGGCAAGAGAGTATTGCTTTGTTTACTGTATTCAATTAACCCCTTAAAATCTGATGGAGGGCCAAATAAAACTTCAATTTTATTATTTCTAATAAAAGCCAACTTCTTTTCATGGGATTTTAAACTTGGCATTATAACAGCAGTGGCTTGACAAGCGATGGCTAAAAAAACAAAATGAGGCAAGCTTGCCCCTATCCTCAAACCATTAAAATCAAATACTTTGCTAAGGTCATTAATCGATGCGTTGAAACTTTCGTAACTATGCACAACCCCTTTGGGTATCGTCAATGTGCCACTTGTATAGACGATAAATGCATCGTTTTTTTCATCTACAACTAGCCATTCTACCTCAATTTTTTTTCCAAATTCATTTAACTTAAGAGCAGAATGGTATGTTTTCAAAATCGGCCAATAGGTATTATCTGTAAAATAGGTCAACCCTTTTATATGAGGAAAACTAGGAATGTTTCCTTTAAACTTAAGTGCCAAAAATTTAATAATGGGATGCTCTTGAAAAAGTAATAAGCGTTTATCTAAAACTGCAAATTGCGGATTGATTTGTTTCAATTTTGAAAGATAATTCTCCCTACCCATTTCCGGGTCGATTAAAACAATTGTGGCAGCATTCATAGTGCAAGCAATTATATAAGCCAAAAACAGAAAACTTGGCGGCATTGCTATTACAATTCGCGAATGTTGCCTCACCCCTTTTTTAGCCATTCCTTTCGCTAAATGCAAAGCGTAATTATAAAGCTCGTGAACAGTATATGCTCTTTTACCTTCTTCAATGATCAAATTATGCGGATGGGTTTCATTTAAATGAACCAAGGCATTCACCAAAGTAGATTGATAAAGTATTACCTTATCCATACTACCAAACCATATAAGTAATGCTTAACGCTAAGCCCGACCCAAGTCCAATGATTAGAATATCATCACCAGATTTTAGCTGATGATTATTAATAGCCTTTTGAATTGCGAGAGGTATTGAGGCGGCAGCACAATTGCCATACTCTTCAACCACGCTAATAAATTTATCCGTACTTATGCCTGCCGTTTTTGCAATGGCTTCGAACGAAGACAGGGATACTTGATGTGTAAAGACCCATTTGATGCGCGGAAAAATAATATCAATAAAATCTTTACTTAGTACTAATTCTCTTTGAAATTCTTTCATAAAAGCATCTTTTAATTCACTTGTAAAACCTGTAAAATAAAGTTTAGAAGCATCGTGAGGATGCATACTTCCGCCACCTTTAATTGTACACAATTTCCAATATTCCCCGCGACTGTATATTTTCTGAAACATAATTCCCTTATCCGCTGGACAAGGTTCTACAAGCAGTGCGGCTCCAGCATCACCAAAACTATAGGCAGCCAAATGCTCGCCAAGTTCCTCTTTATTCAAAAAGTTATATTGTACCGAGTCACTTAGTTTTTCTCCATTTACAATTAGTACTTTTTTATACGTTCCATTGCCAATGTATTGTTTTGCAATATCGAGCGCTGTAATAACACTGTTGCAGGCATTCTTCACATCGAAAACCGGGCATGTCAAATTGAGTTTTTGTTGAATAATATTAGCTGTAGCCGGTTCAATAAGATCTGAAGAAGCCGCAGCAAAAATCATTAAATCTATTGTCTCTCTTCCTGCTTTTTCGACAATTGGCAAAGCAGCTGCAACTGCCATGTCAGAAACCTGTTCATCGTTTGCTGCTATGTGCCGATACTTTACCCCAAACAAACGAATAAGGGCGTTCTCGGTAATTAGCGTATCTGGCGCATTAATTTTTTTACTTATTTCTTCTGTAGATACCCTTTTCTTAGGCAAATAAGTATTGATGGCAGTAATATGAATATTAAACATTGGCATTTAAAAATAATCGCCACATTGGACGGGTAATAAAATTAAAACCATTAAATCCTTGAACAAATTCAACGGACTTTCCTAAACAATGGATTCCAAAATTTTTCTTGAAATTTTTTTGTGCCATTTTATAAACCTTAGGGTCAGATATTCCTATAGCGCTGAAAATTTCTTTTTTCACATACATTGTTCTCATAAAATAAATATTGAGCATAACAAGTGTACTATACCATGTTCGCTTAATAAAACCTGCCTTCATGGTGTAGTCTTTTAGCAACTCTTCGGTAAATAAAATATGTCTTGCTTCTTCAATATGATGCAATTGCGACACTTTTTTAAGAACAATATAAACATTATCGGCCTTTCTATAATGCGCTGCATAAATTTCGGCCATTAATTCTACCGCTAAACACGACATAAAAACGGCATCGTGTGGCATTAACTTAACTGTAAAATTTCCGAAAAAACGGTGCCAGAATCCCGGCGTAATGGCCTTCACATTTAATTTCTCTATGGCCCTTGTAAACATCTCTTGATGCCTACATTCTTCAATGAGTTCTCTCAATAAAAATTTATGTTCCCAACCAGCTGGATCAATGGTAAGTAATCTGCGGGTAATAAATTGACAAAACAATGTTTCGCTCCACGCATAGGCATACATCACCTGACACGTTTCTCTTTTAGCAAGCTCAGTTTTTTGAATTGGCGTTAGGGTTTCAAAAAATGGCGTATCGTATAGCGAAACCAGGTAAGGTGGCAAATAAACATCGTTTAAACCCAATGTTTCTTCCCATGGAATAAAGGTCTCTGGAAGAAGGGGATTATCAATACTGATTTTAATTAATCTTTCAGCTAATTCATTATTCATAATAGTGGCTATTGTTGTTTTAATGTATTGTCCGATATTCTAATCCTTTGACAATGGTTAAACAAGATTAAACAATTAGTAACAAATAAAATAACTGAATTTAATTAGGACAATAGTGAATTTTGCAAATATTACAATAATGCAATTTCTATATTCGGGAATTTGCACTTTAAATAACCATTCGCATTAATTCTAAGTTAGAAAAATAATTCATACAAATTGAAATTAAAAAATCAATGATTTTTGCAAATTCATTGATTCATATTCTTTTAAAATAGAATTCTTGAATAAGATGATACTTTGCAGGGTGGTATTGAAAAAATAATCGAAAGCAATTTAGCTCTATTTAAGTTAATCTAGAGATGAAAACTGTAATGCTCGTGCGGAAGCGGACGGCAATATTTTAAATACAGAAATTAAGACACCATCAATTGGAGGTTATGTGTCAAAATCAGTCATACTGCAATTGAACGCTAAAAACTTCAAAGCAATCTGATTTCAGTATGATAAGGAATTGACTTTTTCCTTAACTAAACATTCTTATTTTTATAAAACAAGTGCATAAAAATAAAATGCGGGCAGCTAATACAAGCCAGGAAAATAAAGAAATGTGCCAAATAATTCTTGTTTAAACTTAATAGTTCATTGCTATAGATTAGCATAAATAAGAAAATCACAAATGCACCAATGGTATATGGCAAAGCCTTTTTGTATAAGGCAAATGACCCTATTGTTAAACGAGTTTTAATATGCTGCCAAGCATTAAAACTATGTTGACCAATAAAATACAATGCAAAAGCAAATTCTAAAGGTGTTAAAACCCCTAAAAACAACAAAGTTATTATTCCAATGGCCTTATTTTTACTTAGCATATTGTACCGAAACATCACAAACAATAGCGTTGTTAATGACACAGTGATTCCAATGTACTGAGAGGAGGCACCGAACCTAAAAATTTGGATTTGTGTCATTTTTAAAATAATCATTTGCGATTCTGTTAGATGGGTAAAAACTATCAATACTAATATCGATAAACCCAAAAGAAATGCATTAAATTTATTACGTATTGAATCTAGACTTACATTGGCATCTTCTAACTCTGATTCCCCAAAATGAAAAGCTGAATACAAAATAAAAAAAACAAAGGAAAGCAAAGGAAGAAATTGCCATAACAAGTAAAATAACCCTATTAAAACAAGGTATTTTAAAATAAATAGAGTGTGTTGTTTTTTGTCCTTAGCGCCTTGCAAATATTGATCAACAGCACCATGCGGAATACCAACCAATAGCAAACCTATAATCACTGCAAAGTTGCCAAAATATTTTGCAAGAGATGCACTAAAAAAATGAAGCAGACAATAAACCAATACGAGTAAAGTTGCATAAAAATAGCGTTTTTGAATGTGTTTCCAAAAATATATAAAGGCAGCACAGAGAAAAGGTTTGAAAGGCAACTTTGCAAAAATTTTCATTTCTTGCAAAAGGCTGGTTTTTTCATCTAAAAATGCGAAGACGGTTTTTATGTTTTGCTTTTTGAACAAGGTTGAAAAGATTGACTTACCAAGATATGGCCATTTAATTAAAATAAAAAGCAATAAATAATCATAAAATTTAAATCTGTTTTTGCTTGGAAGCGCGATTTGATTAAAATTATTCAAATCACCCGATGCCAAGCGATGCGTTACGATTTTTGAAAATTCAAACATATTTTTAAATCCATAACCGGTACTGGGTTTAATAAGGTTTGCTCGCGCACCCGTGTTCAAAATAGTAGGGTGTTCGTTAGCTTCTGTTAAATAGGTTGTCATTGGAATGCATCCTGTTTCTTCGTCTAAAATCTCGAATGGACCGAAATCATTTAATATTTTATCCGTTAAAATTGATTTGGCGTAGGCATTATCAATTTTCTTTGTGCCAAAACGGGTCAGTTCAATCAAAGCTTCGTATGGTGAAAACGGCAGTATGTAATTGAATTGCGTGAATTCATTCTGATCTACATTAAAATTCATCATCTGAAATGTTTCCTCATTAAACACAGCCTTCTCACATTTTACATGAAGACCATAAAAGGATTGATTTAAATATAAATCATTCTTTTTTAAATCAGAAAAGGAAGGAGGCCTACTATCGAAAACATAGTGTGAAAAAATAATACTTTCGCTAGTAATAATAGAGGCAATACCATCCTTATATTTTAAATCCTTTACTTCATTTCTAAAAATGGGAATTTGGGATTTTAAAATTAACTCAGCAGCATAGTTGTAAAGGTCGATACTTTTAATATAAAAATACGGTTGCTTTATTATGTTCTGCTTTGGCAATTGATTAATTTCAATGGCTTGGTATTGGTGAGAAATCAGTGGCTTTAATTCACCGATTATCGATTCATCGGGGGTAGCCCAAAAGCAATAGGTTTTATCGTTGGTAGTTTTAGAATCTGATTCAATTATTGCAATATTTTTATGCTTTAACTGTCCATGCTCAATCAATGATTTAAGAATTAAACAATTGCTTGCTCCCATGCCAATGAAAGTGAAATCGACTATTAATTCTTGCTTCATAAATTATAAAATTATGCGTTATTAAACTTAGGCAATAAAAAAAAGATAAAAAAAAGAAGGCTATTCAGTTAATCCGAAATAGCCTTCTTATTTGTAGTAAAATTATATTTATAGTATTAAGCTTCTTCTGTTGTTCTACTTAATGAATAAATAACCAAACCAAATCCAATTTTGTTAACTGCGTCAGCAATGTTATATACAATATCCATTGCATGAGATGCAGCAGCAGGATCAGAAACTAATTGTAAACCGAATAAGCCACCTGGAGTACCAAGGATATAACCTAAAGGATAAATAGCCCAACCTACTAACACAAACCAAGCTAGTATTCTAGTTGCTTTCGCAACTTGTGGTCCAGCTGTTTGAGAAAGTTTGGCAACCTCACCAAACCATACCAAGTATGCAATATAAAAATACGCAGCACCAGATATAACGCCCCACATAACACTGTTGTCTCTGTCCAATGTTTCGCCAAAGTAACCTGTAACCAACATTACTAGTGAAGCGAAAATTAATTTCCATAATAAGCCAATTTTAGCACCTGCTTTTTTGGTAATTAAGTAAAATTCAACACACATCAAAGGTACTGTAAGAATCCAATCTACATATCTGAAGAATGTAGGTGAATCACCTGTTTCTAAATTGTAACTTCTCATGTAGTAGTAGTGCACTGCTGCGATGAAGGTAATTAATCCAGAAACCAAAACTGATGTTCTCCATTTAGCTGACGTGTTGTTCAACTCAAAGAAAAAGAAAACTGAAGCGGCCATCATGGCCATTGTTCCGATAAAAAACGTAAATGCTACGTAATTATCGCTTGCGATTTTTAAATGTTCCATTATATTATATTAAATTTTTCCTACTCTTAAGGCTTTTCGGATGCCGCCCATTTTAAAGTGTTTTTTCACTATTCAACATATATCGAACGCAATTATAATTCTATTGTTTTAAATATCAAATCTAAATCTATTTTATAACTAATAAAAAATATATTGCATTTAATTAAAATATATAGGTTATGTAACTGGTTTTGTTTAATTTAAGTACAACAATTGCAGATATTTTATTAAAACTATAAATAACTATTTATGAGATTAATACGTATATTATTTAGAATCTAAATAAATTATAAAATTAAAATTGGGTTGAAAAGAATTGGGTGGGCATACCCACTAAGATCAATATAAAATTAGAAGTTAGAACAATCTATCGCCAGGGTTAGCTGCACTGCTCCCATGTCTTGGGGCCTTACAAGCTAATTGAATGCGGCATTGCATGCCTTTCATTTTTATTTAGCATCAGCTTTTGAAAGCAAGCTTTCATATAGGGGGTAGCTGCGCTGCGCCCAAAGGGTGGGGCCTTACAACCTTTTTTGAATGCAGGCATTACATGCCTTCATTTTTATTTTGCATCTGCTTTTGAAAGCAAGCTTTCAACGCTAACGCAAAGTAAAAATGCCACCTGAAGGTGGCATTCAAAAAAAAGTTGTGGAGCTGCAGGGAGTCGAACCCTGGTCCGGAGCAGGAAATGATAACGCTTTCTACATGTTTAGTAGTAATTATTTTCGGGCGTTGAACGGTTTACCACCTACCATTTCAAAACCTTATGTTGCTTTGTAATCTATTAAGCCGCAACCGCTCCTAGTAGATATTCAGGTCTGTCGACCATCTTAACCCGGCACCGACCCAAACAAAGGCACCGAAGATGGATAGCGTTGCTTAATCCTAGATTAGGCAGCCATTGCGAAGTTATTGTCGCCTCTTAAAATTTTGAATGTTGAGATTAGAGCGCCAGCAAACAAAGCGCTACATGCTTACATCTCAGTTGCTCTGCCCGTCAATTCCAGTCAGCCCCAATGATAATGTTTCCTGAAAAAAATTAGGATTGCAAAGATAGGACAATTTGATGATTTGATAATGTGATAATGTGAATACATAATTCAGTTTTCAAAAAACAAAAATTTAAAAATTTAAAAATCCCTCAATTCAATATCTTTGCTTAACCATATATGAATTTAAAATTCGGTATTCTGCGCGAAGAAAAATTACCTTCCGATAAACGTGTTCCCTTTACACCGGCTCAATGTGTGGCTATCAAAGACCAATTCCCTTCGATTGAAATTTACATACAACCCTCGCCAGAGCGTTGCTTTGCCGACGAACTCTATGCAAAGGTTGGTATTACAATTAAAGAAGACATCAGCGATTGCGACTATCTACTGGGTATTAAAGAAGTGCCTGCCGAAGCGCTTATTCCCAGTAAAAAATATTTGTTCTTTTCGCATACTATCAAAAAACAAGCGCATAACAAACACTTGATGCATGCTTTGATTCAGAAGCAAATTACCATGATCGATTATGAAACCCTGCGTTGGAAAAACGGTGACCGTGTGCTAGGTTTCGGTCGCTTTGCAGGTATTGTTGGTGCTTATAATGGCTTATTGACTTGGGGTAAAAAATACAATGCTTTTGATTTAAAACCAGCCTACCTCTGCCACGATTATGCAGAAGTAAAACGCGAACTAAAAAAATTAAAACTATCGAATATTAAAATTATCCTTACGGGCAATGGCCGTGTATCTTTAGGCGCACTCGAATTATTAAAAGAAGCCGGCATCAAACAAGTAACAGCGGCCGATATACTCACTAAAATATTTGCAGAACCTGTATTTGCTGAATTGCTTACCGAAAATTTATATGAACGGATAGATGGCAAGCCCTACGACCGCAGCGATTTTCACCACGACCCTACCCGCTACCGTTGTGTGTTCCGCTACTACCTACCCTTTTGCGATTTGTTAATGAACGGCATCTATTGGGACCATAAAATGGACCGCCTTTTTGCAGCCAATGAAACCCGATTGCCAACGTTTAAAACAAAAGTAATTGCCGATATAAGTTGCGACATTGTTGGCAGCGTGCCCATTACTTTAAAAGATACCAAAATCACCGACCCCGTTTTTGGATTCAGTCCAACCACCATGGATGTTTGCGAACCCTATCAAATCGATAGCATCGATATTATGGCGGTAAGTAATTTGCCAACCGAATTGCCCAAAGATGCCAGCGAAGGTTTTGGTCAAATGCTGATTGATTATGTGATTCCTGAATTGATGAAACCCAATAGTCCCATCATTCATGCCGCAACCATCTGCACCAATGGACAACTCACTCACGACTACGAGTACTTGGCCGATTACGCCTATTGATTTCATTCCTTCATCAAAATTTAATCTTATTTGATTTAAAAAAGTAGTTAATTTGCCTGCATATGAAAGCAATGAAGCGCATTATTCTCCTTATCCTGCCCTATAAAGGCCTGGCAGCGCTTAACATGTTATTTAACTTAATTCAGATTTTAGCTGGTTTGTTTTCTTTAGGTTTGCTCATGCCTTTGCTCGACTTTATGTTTAACAACAATAAAGAAGCGATTAAACCGCGTGCCATCGACGCTGGTTCAAGCACCGATTTTACTTCAATGTACAATGCCTTCATTCAATGGATGACAGAGTATGTTCAAAATGATAAAAAGCAAGCGTTACTGCTCATCTGTATTGCGCTCATTATTGCCACCATCATTAAAAACATAGCGCGCTATTTGGCTTTATATTATCTCGTAATTTTAAGAAATAGAAGCATAGAAAATATTAGAAAAAACATTTTTCAAAAAATATTAGCCCTGCCTCTCTCCTATTTTAGCAATGAGAAAAAAGGCGATTTAATATCGCGCATGAGTAACGATGTGAAAGAAGTGGAATGGAGCATGATGGCCTCATTAGAAGCGATGTTTAAAGAGCCGGTCACCATTGTTTTTTATGTGGGCACATTGGTATATATGAGTCCTGGCTTAACACTTTTTGTGGTTGGCCTTTTGCCCGTTGCTGCAGGCTCAATCGCATTACTTGGCAAATCATTGCGAAGGAAATCTAAGCGCAACCAAGAGCAACAGAGCAATGTCCTTTCCTTTTTAGAAGAATCTTTGGGCGGCATGCGCATCATCAAAGCATTTGTAGGAGAGAAAGTCTTTAAGCACAAATTCGATGCATTAAATGCCAGTTCTACCTTAGCCAATATCAAAGTGAACCACCGCGGTGACTTGGCATCTCCTATTTCAGAAACATTAGCCATCATTGTTGCGGGTGTGATCCTTTGGTTTGGCGGCAACATGGTATTCGAAGGTCAATTGGTAGGTTCGGCTTTTTTGGCTTACTTCGCCATATTCAGTCAGGTCATACCGCCTTTTAAACAGCTTTCACAAGCATTCCCGATGGTGCAACGCGGCGCTGCAAGTTTAGATCGCTATGAAGAAATTTTAAATGCTGATATTAAAATTTATGAGCAACCCAATCCTGTTGAGGTTAAAAATGTAAAGCACGCCATTGAATACAAGAACGTTAATTTTGCTTACGGATTAGATACTGTTTTGCACGGCATAAGTTTTACTGTTCCTAAAAATAAAAAGGTGGCTTTGGTGGGTGCAAGTGGCAGCGGCAAAAGTACCATCGCCGATTTATTGCCGCGTTTTTATGACATAGAAAATGGTGAAATTTTAATTGATGGCGTGAACATCAAATCCTTTTCTATTCAAAGTTTGCGTTCAATGATGGGCATTGTTTCGCAAGAAGCCATCCTATTTAACGATACCATTGCCAGCAATATTATTTTTGGATTAGAAGGTGTGAACAAAGCCGACTTAGAGAAAGCCGCAAAATTGGCAAATGCCTATGATTTTATTATGCAATCTGAACGCGGATTTGATACCATCATAGGCGAAAGGGGCAGTAAATTAAGCGGTGGCCAACGCCAACGCATTGCCATAGCGCGTGCGTTGCTGCGCAATCCAGCGGTCTTGATATTAGATGAAGCTACGAGTGCTTTAGATAATGAGAGTGAAAAATTAGTACAACAAGCACTTGATAATTTAAGACAAGATCGCACCACATTGGTCATTGCACACCGTCTAACAACCATTCAAGATGCCGATGAAATCATTGTTTTAGACAAAGGATTTATTATTGAGCGCGGTGCCCACAATGAATTGATGGAAAAGCGCGGTCCTTATTTTAAATTGTACAACACCTACAACGATGGTAAAGCTTAAGAATAAAAAAATAGTAGGCAACTCGGATAAGATTGATTTTCCTGAATTGGGATTAGAGAACATTGTTTGCAAAATTGACACAGGTGCAGAATCCTCCTCTATCCATTGTCACCGTGTAAGAATTAGAGAAATCAATGGTGAAGATGTGCTTGTTTTTCGACTTTTAGATCCAAAGCACAAAGCCTATGTTAAGAAAGATTGTACCACAACGCAATTCAAAGAGAAGCGAGTTAAAAATAGTTTTGGAGATAAAGAATACCGTTATTTTGTAAAATTAAAAATCAAACTTTTTAATGAAACAATCGAATCAGAGTTCTCTTTAGCCAATCGGTCGGATATGACCTTCCCCGTTTTACTTGGAAAAAAATTATTGCATCAACATTTTCTTGTCGATGTTGCACAAAAAAATCTGTCATATAATACAAAGAAAAATAACAGGCCATGAACATTGTTGTACTATCGCGCAACCCTCGCCTCTACTCAACCAAAAGGTTGCTAGAAGCCGCCGAGGCAAGGGGACATAATGCCCAAATCATCAGTCATACCCACTGTTATGTGGTGATTGAAAAAGGGGCCCCTACCATCTTTCACAACAATAAATCATTATTGGACATTGATGCTGTTATTCCGCGAGTTGGCGCCTCAGTTACCTATTACGGATCGGCCATTATTCGCCAATTCGAAGCACAAAAAATTTATACTTCGTTAACTGCTGCTGCTTTGGTTCGCAGCCGTGATAAGTTAAGAACATTGCAATTACTCAGCATGGAAAACATTGCTTTGCCTAAGACCGTCTTTGCCCGTCACCCAGATGATATCGACCACGTGATCAAACAAGTGGGTGGAGCCCCTTTAATTATAAAATTAATTGAAGGTACCCAAGGTTTAGGCGTTGTGTTGGCCGAAACTAAAAAAGCCGCTAAGAGTGTCATAGAAGCATTCTATGGCATGAACGCCAACTTCTTGGTACAAGAGTTTGTAAAAGAAGCGAAGGGCAGCGACATACGCGCCTTTGTAGTGGGCGATAAAGTTGTAGGTGCCATGGTAAGGCAGGGCAAGGAAGATGAATTTAGAAGCAATCTACACCGCGGTGGTAGCAGCAAGGTGGTAAAACTAAGCGACGATGAAGAAGAAGTGGCGATAAGAGCAGCGAAAGCCTTAGGCTTAAATATTGCAGGGGTCGATATGTTGCCAAGCGAACGCGGCATGCTGGTGATAGAAGTTAATTCTTCGCCAGGTCTCGAGGGCATTGAAGCGGCCACTGGCAAAGATATTGCAGGAGAAATCATTCACTTCATCGAAAGAGACAAGAAGCAAAAAAAATAATGCTTGATGCTCCATTAGAGTAAAACAGGATAAGTCGAAACCATTTTGCAGTCCCATAGAAAATCAACGTTAATCGTTTGGAAAACTTCGTCTTCATTTCAATAAAACAATATGCTTTTGTAGTTTTTTAACGCCAACTCATTTCAAACTTTAAAAAAAATCAAAAAATAATTGTAGGTTCGTATGCCTTTAAATTTATGAGTCAGAACAACCAAGTTACATGCCCCAAATGCAAACACCAATTTAGTATTGAGAGTGCACTTACCGCCGATATTGAAAAACAAATAGGCGCAAAACTAAAAAACGAGTTCAATGAAAAATGGAGCATTGAAAAGGCAAAATCAGACGAACAAATACGTCTTCAAAAAATTCAAATTGAAGCAGAACGTAAACAAAATTTGGAGGAGCAAACTTTAGAACTCGCGAATAGAAAAAAAGAGGTAGAGGAACAAGTTAAATCAAAACTCACAAAGGAGAATGAATTGCAAATAGAATTTTATAAAAAACAAAATGAAGAGAACGAAGAAAAATTAAAAAACCTTCGCAAACTCGAAGTTGAGAAATTAGAAATTCAACAACGCATGAAAAATTTAGAAAACCAACATGAGTTGGATACCAAAAAACTATTGCATGAAAAAGAGAACGAATTAAAAGAACGCATAGGCAAAGAGGCCGATCAAAAAAATGAAATGCGTTTAAAAGAATTTCAAAAAAAGATAGATGATCAGAACCGATTGATTGAGGAAATGAAACGCAAATCGGAACAAGGCAGTATGCAAATGCAAGGCGAAGTGCAAGAGCTTGCATTAGAAGAAATGCTCAAACAAATTTTCCCTTTCGATGACATTAGCGAGGTTGGGAAGGGGGTTAAAGGTGCCGACTTAATTCAAACTGTAAAGAATGGATTGGGTCAACCATGTGGCACGATTGTTTGGGAGAGTAAACGCACCAAGGATTTTCAACCCCTTTGGATTGAAAAATTTAAAGCGGATTTCAGACAAAGTGGTGGCGATGTTGGTGTTATTGTAACCCAAGCCATGCCGAAAGACATGGAAGGTTTTGGTATCAAGGAAGGGGTTTACATCTGTCAATTTCACGAGGCGCGAAGTCTCGCATTAATACTCCGTCAAACGCTCATTAAAATTAGCGAGGCCAATGCTTCGCAAGAAAACAAAGGCGAAAAAATGACCATGTTATACCACTATTTAACTGGCAATGAATTTAAACATCAGATTGAGGCCATTTCAGAAGGGTTCATGAGTTTGAAAACAGAAATCACCCGCGAGAAAATTGCTATGGAACGCCTTTGGAAAGAAAGAGAAAAGCAAATAGAAAAAGTACTTATCAATACAGTTGGAATGTATGGCAGTATTAAAGGGATTGCCGGCAGTGCGATTGCAGACATAAAAGGCCTTGAAATAGGCGGCAACCTGGAACCATTAAACGACCAAATGGTGTGATTACGCCAGTCAATATCAATGAATTTTCAAACGTTCAAGCACCATGCTTTGATGTAAGATCACCTTTAGAATTTGAAGGTAGCGCTATTATTTCTTCCATTAACTTACCCCTGCTGAACGATGAGCACCGGAAGGCAATAGGGATCTGCTATAAACAAAAAGGAAAAGCAGCAGCCATCGCATTGGGTTATCAATTGGTGAACCCCATTCGCCATGCGTTTATTGAAAATATTCAAAAGCATACTGAATCAAAATCTATTAAGTTATATTGTGCCAGAGGCGGATTGCGCAGTCATAAAATGGCCGAATTTTTAAGCGAGAATGGCTATGATGTTCTTCTGCTGCGCGGTGGCTATAAAGCCTATCGCAATTATATTCTTAAAACCATTGAAAGCTTTAACAATATTTATATTTTAAGTGGCAATACAGGTTGCAATAAAACTGGTCTTTTAGAAGCAATGAAAGCAAAGGGTGAACACGTTTTAAATCTAGAAGCCCTTGCCAATCATAAAGGCAGTGCTTTTGGTGGCATCGGTGAATTGTCTCAACCTAGTAATGCACAATTTGCCAATTTAATATTCGATGCATTGAAAGGTTATCAGCCTGAAAAACGACTTTGGGTAGAGGCCGAAAGTATTAGCATTGGTAAAATTTCAATTCCACTTGAACTATGGACCAACATGCAAAAAGCAAATGGCATTGAAATTGTATTACCCCTGCAAGAACGCATCAATTTCATTGTGAACACCTATGGTCAATTTGATTTAGTAGCCTTAACGGAAGGAATACGCAAACTTAGCAAACGCCTTGGCATAGAAACAACTGAGGCCCTGTGTCAAATGACATTGAACCATCAATTACACCCTGTTGTTGAGCGACTTTTGCAATACTACGACAAAGGGTATGAAAATGGACGCATCAAAAAAAATTGTCAGAATTATGTTAAATTTGAGCTAGAAAGCACCCATGCAGATAACAATTGTCAATTATTATTGCAACATTTGCAAAGCTTCTAAATCGAAAAGATCAACCAATAAAAAATACAGTGAAAATAATAAAAAATATGATGCAAAGAGTAGTGATAGCATGTATCGCCTTTATAGGCTGGATAAACGGAATAGAAGCACAAGACAATGAAATTAAAAAATGGTATGTGGCCGATGCAAAAATTGGTTGCCAATTAGGCGATGCCATGACTTCTTGCTTGAGAATTAGAGAAAGTGAAGACAGTAATTGGGTTAATTTCCCATGGACCATTGAAGGCTTTACCCACGAAAAAGGTTTTGAATATTATATTGAAGTGAGCCAACAAAAATTAAAATTCACAGAAGTTGATGGCCCCCAATATCAATATACACTCAACACCATTATCTATGAAAAAAGTACAGTGCATACGGATAAGCGCATTTTAGAAAACAATACTTTTCAAATCATCAACATTGAACAATACGGCAAAAAAACCTTGGCTTTAAAGGCCAAGCCCTCTATAAAATTCGACCTCGACTCCAACGTTATTTATGGATTTAGTGGATGTAATAGTTTTATGGGACCATGCAGTTATGCTACTGCCTTTATGCAATTTGGCACGCTAACAAGCACCTTAAAATCATGTAATTTTGATGACATAGAATCTAAAATAACTGCGGCACTTAAAGGCAAAGCCACTTTTTATGCGCGTAACAACATGTTGTATATTGTTTGCGAAAACTTCATGACCTTACATTGCCGACCAGAAAAGAGATTAGACTCAATTTTAAATGTTATTGAACTGGAAAAACAACCCAAGAACGACATTAATTTCATGAAGAATGTAGATGGTAGCTACCGCGTAAATGCACCAGCCATGCATGGGAATGCGAATTTATTTTTCATGTATCGTCCAGCAAAACTCACAGATGCTGAGAGAAAAAAATTAAACTACAAATTTTTGCCCATTGGTATGAATCCTGAAATAACAATGGTAGAAATTTTAAATAAGATCCACGAAAAACCAGATATGTTGTATGCCATCATTACCTACAAAGATGGTTCAAAAAGAGAAATGGAAATAAGAGATGCCAACTAGGCTCACCTCATTTAGCAAAGGTGGTGGATGCGGTTGTAAAATCGAACCCGCTGTTCTGAAAAGCATTCTATCTCAGTCGCCATCAACCAACTTCCCTGCCTTAATAGTAGGCAATTCTAGTAACGATGATGCGGCTGTGTATGCCTTAAATGCAGAAGATTGCATGATTAGTACAACCGATTTCTTCCTCCCCATTGTGGATAGTCCTTTTGATTTTGGTCAAATCGCAGCAGCCAATGCCATTAGCGATGTGTATGCCATGGGTGGTCAACCCATTATGGCCCTTGCAATATTGGGTTGGCCAATAGATATTTTATCTATTGAAGATGCCCAAGAGGTGATGCGAGGTGCGCAACATATTTGTGCGAAAGCAGGTATTCCCATTGCTGGCGGCCATAGTATACAAACCAGTGAACCCTTGTTCGGCTTAAGTGTTAATGGCACCATTAAAAAGCAATTTTTAAAACAAAACAATACCTGTCAACCAAACGATTATATATACATTACCAAACCACTAGGACTTGGCTTAATGGCCAATGCCATTAAACACGACAAGCTTTCAGAGGCAGGTTATACGCGACTTATTGAATTGTGCACAACACTTAATACAATTGGTATTGAATTAGGCAAAACACCTTCAGTAACTGCCATGACAGATGTTACAGGCTTTGGTTTATTAGGTCATTTAAGTGAAATGTTAGGGACTAATTTAGGAGCCGATTTGTATTTAGATAAAATACCTGTTGAAACTGAAGCAAAAACCATTGCGCAACAATTTATTTACCCTAACATCACTACCAATAATTACAATTTTATAAAAGACCGTTGCATTGGTTTGGAAGGGTTAGAATTTCTTTGGCTTTGCGATCCACAAACCAGCGGAGGACTCCTCTTTACGAGTTCTGAACCATTGAATCTTGAGGGTTGTTTTGAAATTGGAAAGATAACAACGAGTGGTCGAATTGCAATAACCAATTAACCAACTTTCACAAACACCTTAGGATTTATTTTTATTAATCTTTTTCTTCTTTAATAAATTTTCCTTCGCTATCAAAAATCAATTCTTTCCCTTTTATTTCTATTTCGTAAGTTTTAGGGCCAGACCATTTTGAGACTTGCGAAACTTCTTTTATTTTGGGATTTCCATAATTTAAATCAACATACGCTAAAACGCCACTTGGTAATTCATCTTTGCCAAAAATAACTTCAATTTACAATAGTTTCCCTGTGTCATTAAATAAGGCCGAAGCAGTTCTAATCACTTCTGCATTATCTTTTAAAACAAAATGGGCCTCATAATTTGAATCTTCTTTCTCCCAATCTGCCAATTGCACCATAGGCATATATTTTTTCATACCTACCAAAACTTTTGGTGGTAAATTTTTGGATTTAATGGTTTGCGCACCAATAGATTAAAAATACGAAATGGCCAATAAAAACAATAGAATTTTTTTAATCATCATTCAAAAAGATGTTAAAAATAAAGGATGATTCATCACAATACCTTGTCATTTAGTTAAGACAATATAAATTTAATATTTAGCACTCTTTTTTTTGTTTACTTCGTTAAATATTTCATCTTTGAACCAATGAAATATTTTTTATCTCTCATTGCTTGCTTGGCTGTAATATTCATCTACAGTTGCAAACCCAAATACCATATTAAAGTAGGCGAACCAAAAATTATAGACGTATTAGTATACAAAGCTGCCATTACCAAAATCAACGATTTGGTGAACACCACGCTCATTTTAGAACCAGACTTTAAAAAGAAAGAACTCAAGGGCATTGCATACCTTACCTTGAAACCTCATTTTTACAACACAGATTCTTTGACCTTCAATGCAAAATACGTGCGCATAGAAAAAGTAGGCATGAGTCTCAATAAAAATAGACCTAAGGATATTAACAGCTATAGAACTTTCACTTCAACGCCACTAAAATACACATACGATTCATTGTTTCTAAGAATTAAATTAGATAGAACTTACACAAAAGACGAATCTTATACCATCGTTATTGAATATACGGCACAGCCAGAAAAATGCAAAAGTGAAGGTGGTGAAGCCATCTCTGGAGACAAGGGTATGTATTTTATCAATGCCGATAGCAGCGACAAAACCAAGCCTACCCAAATATGGACCCAAGGCGAAACAGAATCTGCGAGTTGTTGGTTCCCTACCATCGATGCACCCAATCAAAAAACAACACAGGAGATTTATGTCACTGTACCCAATACGTTTAGAACCATTTCCAATGGTTTGTTAATATCTTCCGAGGCATTGCCAAACAATAAGCGATTGGATTATTGGAAAAACGACAAACCCCATGCACCCTATTTATTCGCCTTGGTAATCGGCGATTTTATAGCGACAAAAGACAAGTGGCGCAACATCAATTTAAATTATTATATGGAGCCAAGCTATGCGCCATATGCTAAAACAGTCTTTGGCAATACCCCCGAGATGCTTGAATTCTATAGCAAAAAATTAGGTTATGATTATCCGTGGCCAAAATTCGACCAGGTAGTAGTGCGCGATTTTGTGAGTGGCGCTATGGAAAATACGGGCTGCGTTGTGCACTTCGAGAAACTCAATCATACTAATCGCGAACACCTAGACAATACTTATGAAGATGTCATTTGCCATGAATTATTTCACCATTGGTTTGGCGATTTAGTAACCTGCGAAAGTTGGAGCAATATACCCCTCAATGAATCTTTTGCAACCTATGGTGAATACTTATGGAACGAACATAAATATGGCAGAAACGAAGCCGATTTGAAATTTGATGAGTTTTTAAATTATTACTTGGCAGAAGCAGAAGACAAGCAAGTATCCATGATTCGCTACAACTACAGCAAGCGAGACGATTTATTTGACCGACACAGTTACCAAAAAGGTGGCGCTATTTTGCACATGTTGCGAAAGTACATTGGTGACGAGGCTTTCTTTAAAACGTTGAATTTATATTTAACAAGAAATGCCTATAAAACAGTTGAGTTAAATGATTTAAGAAGGACGTTTGAAGAAGTCACAGGTGAAGATTTAAATTGGTTTTTTAACCAATGGTTCATCGATGCTGGTCACCCAGAAATAGAAGTAAAACACCAAAATTACAATGGATCTGGCGAACTCTATGGTATTACCATCATTCAAAAATCTACCGTTTTTAGATTACCCATAGACATTGATATCTATACAACTAAAGGCATCGAAAGACACCGTATTATTATTGACAAAGATTCACAAACCTTTGGTCTAAAATCTAAAAGCAAACCTTTGGCAGTAATATTCGATGCCGAACACCAATTGTTAGCAGATATAACGCAAACCAAAAGCATTGCTGCATGGGAAGATCAATTGAAATATGCGACGCTTGCCATACACAAAGCCGAAGCACTCCAACAATTAAACGATTTACAACAAGACAAAGGCCAAAGGGTTATCTACAACAGCAAATATTTAAATGATTCATTTTGGTATTTGAGAAAAACAGCTTTAGATAATTTGAACAGTTTAGAACTGACAGATATTGAGGTTAAACCTGTTTTATCTGAAATTGAAACGTTGGCAATGAACGACCCAAAGTCTGCAGTTAGAGACGCTTGTATTCCATTTCTTGAAAACCAAAAAGATGAAGACCGCTTAACTAAATTACTAAACGACTCTTCCTACAACGTTTGTTCTAGAGCGCTGCAAGCCATAGGCTCAATTAATAAAGAAGCAGCTTATAATTTTGCAAATAAACACCGAGAAGAAAAGAACTTACAATTACAGGGCTATGTATTTTACGCATTGGGCCGCTATAGCAAAAATAATGAGATTGATTTTTTCATCGCGCATCTAAAAAATGCAGCTGATAATTCATACGCCAATGCAACAACTGGCCTTACTTATTTAACGCTCTATAATCAACTAGATCTTATTGATGAACTACTCGTTGAATTAAATACAATGGCCGCTAACAATATCAAAAAAGAAAGAGCCGTTGAGTGTTTAAAAGAGTTGCAATCGGCCGCGACCTTAAAAATTTTCTATCTGAATTTATACAAAAAAATCGACAAGGAAAATAAATTATACTATACACAAGCCGTTAAAATCATGGAGACAAGTAAAAAGAAAATTGAAGTTGTTTTGGCAAAACACGATATGCCTTTAAACGATAAATAGTTGTGTATTGGTCGATTTTTGTTTGAAGTCAATGGTCCAATATTGAATTTTGAAACATGATAAATAACCACGAAATCGATTTTAGAATAATTGGCGAAGAAATGCAGTGTGTTGAGATTGAACTTGACCCACAAGAAACAGCCATTGGCGAAAGCGGTAGTTTTATGATGATGGACCGCGAGATTCAAATGGAAACGATCTTTGGCGACGGAAGCAATAATGCCAACAATAACGGATTTCTCGGCAAATTAATGTCCGCAGGCAAACGTTTGCTAACGGGCGAAAGTTTGTTTATGACCGCCTTTACAAATAGTGGCAATGGTAAAAAAAGAGTCACCTTTGCAGCCCCCTACCCTGGTAAAATTATTGCCTTGGATTTATACCGAATGAATGGTAAAATTATCTGTCAAAAAGATGCATTTTTATGCGCAGCAAAAGGCGTTTCAGTTGGCATTGAATTTCAAAGAAAATTAGGGACAGGTTTATTTGGTGGCGAAGGCTTTATCATGCAAAAGCTTGAAGGCGATGGCATGGCCTTTGTCCACGCAGGCGGCCATGTATTAGAACGTGAATTACAACCTGGGGAATTAATCAAAATTGACACTGGATGTATCGTTGCATTTACACAAACTGTCCATTATGATATTCAATTTATTGGTGGTATTAAAAACACCATTTTTGGTGGCGAAGGTTTATTTTTTGCAACACTCGAAGGACCCGGAAAGGTATGGATTCAGAGTTTGCCAATTAGCCGATTGGCCTCTAGAATAATGAGCTATGGTAGAATTGGTGGCCGAAAAGAAGAAGGCTCTATCCTCGGCGGACTAGGTAACCTATTGGATGGCGACGGATTATAAATTACTGTACCACTATTTTTGGTATTTGCA
>CANMBF010000025.1 GCA_947496065.1 Bacteroidota bacterium | reverse complement strand
CAAACTCTTCATAAAAGTCATTTAGGAACAAAGGTTCAATTACTTTCATTATGTTGGGAACACTGGTATAGTGCATTCCTAAACCACCCCTATGTTCAGGAGTGATAACCGCTTGAATCATGGAACCGAAAATATCCGGATTGATGGCACTCCAATCTAACTCTCCACTTTCAATTATTGCAGTTCTACTCTTTCTGCTGAATTGAGGGATATTATGTTGATTCCTAAATAAACCACCATTTACGTATGGAAATGAGTTCAGAAATGCTGGTATGTTACCCCGATTATTATCAGGGGTGTTCATTACTTGAAATAACCTCTCAAAATGAGTATGCAAATCACTACCATCATCTTGAGTATGATTAATTAGACTATGGGTGAACTGACTTTTTTCAAAAATGTTGGTATCCTCAGCAAAAAAACAGAATAATAATCGGGTTAGAAAGACATTAAGATTGTGTACTTCTTCTTCTGTATCTGTTGTATTGTCTTTCTTGATTTCATCATACAATTTACCCATCCGTTCCGCAGCCTTAACATCGGCAGGATTTTCGAATTGATGTTGAGCCTTCTCCATTCCTGCTAGAGGTAGGAAAAAGTCAAAATACCGAAGTATCTCTAAAATTTCAATATCAAGTGTGTCAGCGGTCTTGGTGTCTCGTGCAAGTAAATTCTTATAATCTGTAACAATAATGAACCGGGGTGAATGTTTGGTAATACTATCATCAATCCTCAAATCATCAATCAGGTCATGCAAATCACTATCCGATGATTCTTTGAAGAATATCTTCTTTTTCCAAAGTATCTCTCCATCATTTTTTGATAGGTTTAATCCACCTTCCTGTAATCTTTTTATACTCGCTTTGGGTTGTCCATACGCCAATAATAACTCATAAATGAAAGTGTCTTCATCAAATGAATTAACGAGTAATTGAAGATTGTTTTCTATTTGAGCGATATTCATTTCTTCGGTTTTTCTTCAATTAATGTCTTAACCTCAACCCCTAAAATTTCTGCAATTTGGAACAAAACCTCAAGGCGCGGCTGGTGCCTGTTTTGGACATATCCGTTTACTTGGGAATAACTCTTTCCTAATCGTTCACTCAACCAAGTTTGCTTGATTCCTTTCTCCTCCATTACCTCTTTTATGCGGTTCATTGATTTGTCTTGAAATGTAAATGTAACAAATCACGTATAAAAAAGTGGTTTATCCAACGAAAATCATATTGTATTTCAATATAGAATAAAAAAAATCAAATCAAAAGAACTTAATTCTTTAAGTATATCCAAGGTTCTAACGCTTAGTTTGGTTAATTTTAATCAAACAAAAAGTGTAGGTGTAATATAGTAACCGATTTATATTTTAATTGGTCCGCCAGGTGCCGGCAAAACCATGTTGGCCAAACGATTGCCAACCATCTTGCCACCCATGACATTACATGAGGCTTTAGAAACCACTAAAATTCATTCAGTGGCGGGTAAACTAGCAGATAATGCTGGTCTTGTAGCACATCGTCCTTTCCGTTCGCCACATCATACCATAAGCGATGTAGCACTTGTTGGTGGCGGCACCAATCCCCAACCGGGCGAAATTTCATTGGCCCACAATGGGGTGTTGTTCTTAGATGAGTTGCCTGAATTTAAACGCACCGTATTGGAGGTTATGCGACAACCCTTAGAGGATAGAAAAGTAAATATTTCGAGGGCTAAATTTTCGGTGGATTACCCAGCAAGTTTTATGTTAGTAGCGAGCATGAATCCATGTCCTTGTGGCTATTTCAATCACCCTGAAAAAGCGTGTGTCTGCGGTCAGGGCATCGTACAAAAATACCTAAGTAAAATAAGCGGTCCCTTGTTAGATAGAATTGATATTCATATTGAAGTAACGCCAGTGAGTTTTGATGAATTATCGAGTAGAAAACGCAGCAATGAAAAAAGCGACATAGTGCGAGAAAGGGTGCAGAAGGCCAGGGAAATTCAGTCGGCCCGCTATGGTGGCAAACAAGGTGTTTATAGCAATGCGCAGATGCCAAGTAATCAAGTCAAAGAAGTTTGTCAAATTAGCGAGGCTGGTACACAGTTATTAAAAACCGCGATGCAAAAATTAAATTTAAGTGCAAGGGCTTATGATAGAATTTTAAAAGTAAGTAGAACCATTGCAGATTTGGCAGGTACCGAAGAAATAAAAATTGAACATCTCGCTGAAGCTATTCAATACAGAAGTTTGGACAGGGAGAACTGGGCTGGGTAATTAAATGTTCAATTTTATAAATTAATGTTCAAGAGAAATTAAAATCTATTTTTAAAAATTTTCTTTTAAAGTAGGATAACAACGGTCATTATATTTTAATTATTGTCTGAAAATTAAATATATTTTTTCTATCGTTTATTACGTTGATAGTTTTAAGTAGCTTTTTGGTTGGTTTTGATGATGCGTTCGTTGAATAATTTTTTTTCTTACGTTTTTCTTACTCTATATTGCAGCCCAATTGGATTTTTAAAATATATACTAGAATGGTAAAACTATAGAATATTGACTGAAGATACCAATAAAATTAACTGTAAAAATTTATACAAATGATAAAGAAAAGAAGTATTTGGATTCGTTCATCAATAGTAATAGTGGCGTCATTCTTACTATTTGCTCAAAGTTGCAAGAAAAGTAAAATTGATTCTCCATGGAGTAAACCAATAATTACAACAATTGAAGTTTTAAATATCACTGAAACAACTGCAATTTCTGGCGGCGATATTAGTAGCAATGGAGGAACTGCTGTAACTGAAAGTGGTGTTTGTTGGAGCACCAATGATAACCCAACAATTGAAGATAATTTAACAAAAGATGGCAGTGATAGTGGTGCTTTTTCAAGTAACATTTCAGGATTAACAAGTAATACAACCTATTATGTGCGAGCTTATGCAACCAACAGTGAAGGCACGGGTTATGGAAGTTCTCTTTCCTTTACAACCAAAGGTTTAGCTTCATTGACAACTAATGAAATAACTGATATAACCTTAACAACCGCAATTGGTGGAGGTAATGTTACAACTGATGGTGGGTCTGATGTAACTGCACGAGGTATTTGTTTGGCTACAACAGAAAACCCAACACTTGCAAATGCTAAGTCAGTTAATGGGAATGGGTTAGGGTCATTCACAAGCAATATTACTGGGTTGGCAGATGGCGCAATCTATTATGTAAGGGCTTATGCAACTAATAGTTCCGGAACAAGTTATGGGAATAGTGTTTCCTTTTCAACCCAACCGGCAACGCAACCAGTATTAACAACAGTTGTTGTTTATAATATTACACAAACTGCGGCCAGTAGTGAAAGTATTATAACAAGTAGCGGTGGCGCAACGGTGACCGCCAAAGGCGTTTGTTGGAGTATCAATCCGAATCCAACAATTAATAATAATCGTACAATTGATGGATTGGGCACAGGTAGTTTTTATAGCACTCTTGCTGGATTGTCTTCTGGAACAACATACTACATCCGTTCATATGCTACAAATAAGGTAGGAACTAGTTATGGAAATGAACTACAATTCACTACACTTGCTGCTACCATTCCAACCTTAACCACGTCAATAGTATCGAGTATAACAAATAGCAAGGCAAATAGTGGAGGTAATATTTCAAGTGATGGAGCTTCAACCATAACAGAAAGAGGTATTTGTTGGAGTACAAGCCCTAATCCAACGATTTTAAACAGTAAAACTCTAGATGGTAGTGGAACTGGTGCTTTTTCAAGCGCTTTAACAGGCCTTTCAGGTGGAGTGACATATTATGTTCGTGCATATGCAAAAAATTTAGCTGGTACTGGATATGGAAATCAAGTTACCTTTAAAACACCTGTTGTTATTGGGCAAAGTTACCAAGGTGGCATTGTTGCTTATATTTTTCAGTTTGGAGACCCTGGATATGATGCCAATACACAACATGGTTTGATTGCTGCTTCAGTTGATGGAATAAGTACAATTACGTGGTATAAGGGCGTTTATGTGACAACAGGGGCTACGGGAACTATATTGGGGACGGGGTTATCTAATACAACTAAAATTATCTCTGTTCAAGGAGCAACTTCAACAACTTATGCTGCTGGTTTTGCACAAGCATACAATGCAGGGACCTATAACGATTGGTATCTGCCTTCCAAAGACGAGCTAAATAAACTATACTTAAACCGAACAGCAATTGGGGGATTTATACAAAGTAATTACTGGACTTCAACAGAATCATCGAACCAATTTGCATGGTACCAGAGTTTTCCAGATGGTTATCAAGGTACAGCCGCTAAGTTAAATACTTTTAAGATTCGTGCTGTTAGGACATTTTAAATTATTCCAACCCAAAAATACATTTTAAAAATATTGGAATCAATAATTACCTCAATTAAATAATTATTTTTTTCACCATAAAAAATCATCTTAAACATTATCAAAGAAAAATAAAAAATGAAAAAATTCATCCCAATTCTAGGAGTAGTTTTACTTACTTCTTGTTCAATTCACAGAGAAATTAGAAAAGACACCAAAGCACATGATCCAGAGGTCAACCCTACGAGTGTTGGAATGGTTATCAAGCCAATTGTTGCCGACTTGAAAATTGTATCCGTAAAACAATCGGTTACCTACACTGCTGATTTAAAATTACCACTCACCGAAATCAAAAACAATGCGATGGCATTATTTTTAACAACGCATAAATGTGATTATATTGTAGATCCGGTATATTCTAGAGTAACCACGGTAGAAAACTCACAATTGAGCGAAATTCAAATTACAATTACAGGTTTTCCTGCAACCTACAGTAAAATTTACCAAGTTGATTCTTTGCCAAAATCTGTAGTTCAATATTCATCTCTTACATTGCCGGTAAAAAGAGTGGAATATACAAATTCAATAGAATCTGAGACAAAAGGCAAATCATTTGGTATGGAATTTTTTACAGGTCTTATTCCGAGTGGATTTGTTGGTGCACAAATAGATTATGCAAAAAATATTAATGGTTTACATTATTATATGGCTTTGGAGAAATATTCTACCCCAGGCAATGTAGATTTTGATTATGCGGTTAATACCACTATAATCACAAAAAAAAATATAGCATACGATCATAGTGCAATCTCAATAGGTGTTTTTAAAGAAAAAGCATTTAGCAACCGTTTTAAAATAAGAGGAGCTGGTGGCATTAATTATTCGATGATGCAATTTACAACAAGTTTAAAAGATAATGCTAGCAAAACGGCATTTAATAATACAAGTTCAATTGGGTTGCGTTTTGGCGCCGCAATTGATTATCGTTTATATGAAGGTATTTCGCTGATAGGAAGAGCACATGCCAACCTTGCACTTTACAATACGATTGGTCAAGATGGAGATTATATTAGCAAAATAAGTAATATTAAAAATAGTGATTATCCGTTGTTAAACATAAGCGCAGGTATTCGATTCAACTTCTAAAAACAGAGATAATTTTAAAAGTATTAAAAAGCCCGTTTTGCATGCAAAACGGGCTTTTTTCAATAGAATATTTGCAATTTAAAAGCAAAATATTAATTTTAATATGTTGCGGTGAGTACTAAAAACGGCCATGCAAAAGTTAAACTTGAGTGCAAGAGCTTATGATAGAATTTTAAAAGTCAGCAGAACCATTGCAGATTTGGCAGGTACCGAAGAAATAAAAATTGAACATCTCGCTGAAGCTATTCAATACAGGAGTTTAGACCGTGAAAATTGGGCTGGGTAAGCAACAATTGCATGCCCTTAGCGAAATTTAAGAGGTAAATTCTATTAGTCTCTCTCCACTGTATCTAGCCTTTTCATCAAACTAATTTCTAAACAAATAAAATCATATTCTTCTATTACTTTTCCTTTTAATACATAGCATCCTGGTCCGGTAAAGGGATACTGTGCGATACTAGGTGGAAAATGTACTGTGTCTATCCAATGCCCTTCGGTATCTACAAAAGTGCCAAAATACATGCTATCGCCTTTCGATGTGCGGGTGCGTTTGCGTGTAATAAGATAACCAGAAATCATTACTGTTTTATTGATGTAAGTTTTTAAATCGGCCGCAACTAAGGTGGTAACCAAAGGTTCTTTGAGCAAGGCAAAGGGCGAACAGAGTGGGAATCCAAACAATTCTATTTCATCAAAGGCTTCATCAATATTGGTATTAATAAGCGTAGGCAATTGCCAATGTTTGACTTTTTTTTCGAAGAGTTCTTTGCCCTGTGTTACTTGCTTTTGAGAGGGTTGCAATAAGCTGTGAATTTCCCATAACAATTCTTTTTTATTGCGACCCGTAAAATTAAAAGTGCCCGCCCTTATCAGTAAGCGCATTTGTTCAATTGAAACGGGCAAGCGGTTTACAAAATCGGGCATGTCTTTAAAGGCACCATGCTGCTCTCTTTCGTTGATAATCGCTTCTATGGTGGCTTGTTCCAATTCGCCTATCATGCCCAAACCCAAGTAAATAGTGGTGCCTTGAATGGTGCATACCATGCGACTGTTATTTAAGCAAGGTGCTTTAATGGTAGCGCCCTGCATACGTGCTTCGTGTATGTACAATTCGGCACGGTAAAAGCCACCGCCATTGTTCAGCGTTGCTACCATGTATTCTAAAGGATAATAGGCTTTCAAATAAAGTGCCTGATAACTTTCTACCGCATAGCTTGCAGAGTGGGCTTTTGAGAAAGCAAAATTCGCAAAGCTTTCTATTTGGGTCCATATATCAGAAATTAATTGATAGTCGTAACCTTTCTGTTTGCAATTGGCAAAAAAATTATCGCGCACCCTGTCGAACTCGTTGCGCTGTTTGAATTTCCAAGACATCCCACGTCTTAAGTAATCGGCTTCGGCCAGGGTCAGTCCTGCGAAATAATGACCAATGCGCAACACATCTTCTTGGTACACCATCACCCCATAAGTTTCTTCTAAGAGGTCGTACATTTCGGGCAATTGTTCTCTGGCTTTTTGGCGCAGCGATTCGTTTCTAAAACGCACAATGTATTCGCGCATCATACCGCTTTTGGCCACCCCTGGCCGTATAATCGAACTGGCCGCTACCAAGCGCAAATAATCATCGGCTTGCAGTTTGGCTAAGAGCATGCGCATGGCGGGCGATTCAACATAAAAACAACCAATGGTATTACCCACACGCAATAGTTTTTTAATGGCCTCATCGCGTTTAAAGGCGGCTACTTGGTGAATGTCTATGGTAATGTTTTTATTTTCTTTAACAATGGATAAAGTATCTTTAATTTTTCCAAGGCCACGCTGACTTAAAATATCGAATTTATACAAACCAATGTCTTCGGCTTCTAGCATACTAAATTGGGTGGTTGGATAACCTTTTGGGGGCATCATGGTACCCGAATAATAATAGATAGGCGCTTCGGAAATAATAATACCACTGGAGTGTATGCTTAGGTGACTGGGAAACCCTTTCATTAGGTTGCTGTAACGCAATACCAGTCGACTCATTTCATCGGCTTCGTTAGGGTTACTTACTTTTTGCAAGCGGTCGATTTCGCCAGGGGGCAAGCCAAATACTTTTCCTAATTCGCGGATAATGGCATCGTGTTGAAACGTGTTGTAAGCACCCAATAAAGCGGTGGGTTGATACCCGGGTTTTTTGAATATGTAGCGGGTGATATCATCGCGATCGGTCCACGAAAAATCCATGTCGAAATCGGGTGCATTGTTGCGGTGTATATTGATAAAACGTTCGAAGTACAAATCGAGTTCGATGGGGTCGACATCGGTAATGCGCAACAGATAGGCAACAATGCTATTGGCCCCACTGCCACGCCCTACGTAGTAATAATTTTTCCGTTGCGCAAATTTGATGATATCCCAATTGATCAAAAAATAAGAAGAAAAATTGAGGCTGGTAATCACATCCAATTCTTTTTCTATGCGACGCATTACTTCTGCTGTGGGATTGGGGTAACGGTATTTTAAACCCGCCATGCATTCGCTGCGCAATAAGGCCACATCGCTGGCCATATCAGTTGTAAAACATTTGAGATTTTTATTGGCCAATTTGCCATATTCAAAATCAATGCTGCAAGTATTTAGTATCTGTTCGGTATTAGCGATGATTTTAGGATAGGCTGCAAAGGCGGCATACAATTCGTGTTTAGGCAATAGCATTTCGGTGCCTTTGGCTTGTTGGTCGCTGGGCAATTTGCTCAACAAAGTATTGGTATCGATGGCCTGCAACAAACTGTGTGGATTAAAATGCCTTTGATTGCCAAACGATATTGATTGCAAAACCACCAGTCGATCGAAGGGCAATTGTACTGGCGAAAATTGTAAGGTGCTAAGGTCTTTGATAGAAACACCTACGAACTCATTTGCTTTTAATTTCCAACCTTTATAGGCGCAAAGTGGATAGACAGTATAGGCGTTGCTAAATTCGGGCGCTATGGGGTTAAAAGGTGCATCGCTGTGCAGATGCAGCGAAAGGTGTTCATTCAGTTCTCTGAAACCTTCGTTATTGCAAGCAATGCCCACGTATTGTTGTTGGGCTTTGTTTCGAAAATCAATGCCTACAATGGGTTTAATATTTTTTGCTTTGCACAAGCGAATCATATCTAAACAAGCCGAAGTATTATTAATATCTGTTAAAGCAAACGTATCATACCCCTTGCTCTCCACTGCGTTGAGTAAATCTTCGGTAGAGAGTGTCCCATAACAAAAACTATAGTAAGTATGACAGTTGAGAAGCATGTTTTAATTTGATAATTTGATGATGTGCTAATTTGATAATATTTTTAATTGTTTTTTTATCTGTGCTATAACATTTGGTTCTTATCTCCCGATTGCTATCGGGATCTGTGGCGGCTATATCCCACTTATGTTTTTATTACATTGAAAGAATTAAAGCCATAGGATTTAAAGTCCATGCCATCGGCTCGGTTGATAGCGGTTTTGCCATAGCGGTTGCGTATCTTATCCATGGCTTCGTACAGTTGTATTTGTTCAACCGATTCTTCAAATAAATTGTATTGATGACCGCCTTGTACCAAGTGACTGAACCGCACACCAATGAGCCGTATGAGCATGCGTTTTTGATACAATTTATCAAACAGAGTTGCTACTTTTTCTATTAGTACATGGTCGAGACTGGTATAAGTAATGCGGGCTTGCATGGTATAGGTGTTAAAATCGGAGTAACGAATTTTTACAGCCACACAAGCCGTTAATTTTTGTTCGCTGCGCAATTGATACGCTAGTTTTTCGGTCATGCCAATCAGCAAACCTTTCAGTCCTTTTACATCGATGGTATCTTTATCGAATGTGCGTTCGGTTGAAATGGATTTGCGTTCGGAGTAAGGCACCACCAAAGTATTGTCAATGCCATTGGCTTTTTTCCAAATCACAGTGCCATTTTCGCCCAATACTTGTTGCATGAGTTCCAAAGGCATTTCTTGCAGCGTGCTAATTTTAGCAACCCCCATATTGCGCAACAGGTGGTAAGTTTTATCGCCCACCATCGGAATTTTTCTTATCGACAGAGGCGCTAAAAAATGTTTCTCGGTACCCAATGGAATTTCTTTTTGTCCGCTGGGTTTGGCCTCACCTGTTCCCACTTTCGATACTGTTTTGTTGGCAGACAATGCAAAGGAGATAGGTAAATTGGTTTCTTTAACGATGCGTTTTTTTAATTCGGTGGCCAATTTATAACAACCAAAAAATTTGTCCATGCCAGTAAGGTCGATATAGAATTCATCGATGGATGATTTTTCGTACAAGGGTACTTCGCTGCCGATAATTTCAGAAATAATTTCGGAGTATTTACTGTACTGTTCGGTATCGCCTTTTACGATTACAGCTTCCGGACATAATTGCCTTGCCATGCGCATGGGCATGGCCGAATGCACCCCAAATTTTCGGGCCTCATAACTACAAGAGGCTACCACTCCGCGGTCGCTCGAACCGCCAACCAACACAGGTTTTCCTAACAACTCAGGGTGTACCAGTCGCTCCACGGAAACAAAAAAGGAATCCAGGTCGATATGTACAATCTGCCTATCCATAAAATATATATAATTAAAATAATAATATATAGATTCCTTCCATCGCTTTAGATATAAAAACCAGCATCGCTCCAAGATGATGGTTCAGTTGTTTCATAGTGTCTGAAATTGGATTCAGAATGTCTGTGTTTGCACCTTGCAAATGGCCAGACATTTTGAGCACTCACACTACTTAAAGGATGGAAGAAATCTACACAAAAAAACCGCTTGCAAATTACTATTAATTTTAGTATGTTTGTGCTAAATATTTTAGCATGAGTAAAATTTCAAAGAATATCAGGCACTTACGTCAATTAAAAAAATGGTCGCAGGAACAACTGGCCCTCGAACTGGACATCTCTAGAGCGCGCATTGGTTCTTATGAAGAAGAAAGATGCGATCCACCCATTGATACCTTAATTAAAATTTCAAATATTTTTCACATCGCTATTGATGCTTTGGTAAAGTGCGACCTCACCAAGTTCGATAACAACTCTTTTATTAAAGTAGGAGAGAACCGCTTGTTGTTTCCAATTATGGTAGACAAAGAGAACAGAGACCAAGTAGAGGTGGTTACCATGAAAGCTTCGGCAGGTTATTTAAATGGCTATGCCGATCCCGAGTACATTGAAAAATTGCCGCTCATGAATTTGCCTTTCCGCGTAACAGGTAAGCACCGCGCCTTTCCTATCAAAGGCGACTCTATGCCACCTTTGCAAAATGGTTGTTATGTGATTGGCAAATACATCGAATCTTTGAGCCATATTTCGAATGGCAGTACTTATGTATTAATTACCAAAGACGAAGGGGTGGTGTACAAACGCGTACATAAAAAAGGATCGATTTTAGAACTGCATTCCGATAATAAAACCTATCAACCTTATACCGTTAAAGCAGCCGATATTATTGAGGTTTGGGAGTTTGTTTGCAACCTCAATATCTCCGATAAAAAAGAAGAAGAGCTCAACCTGGATAGCATCATGCACATGTTGCGCAGCATGCAGGTGGAGATAGAGGGGATTAAGAAGCAATAGGGTGCTTATTCAGATTTACTAGGCGTCAAATACTCCCTTTTATAAACCCTCCCTAACAATATAAAAAGTGAGAACATTAAAGGTCCAAAGATTAAGCCCCAGAAGCCAAATAAATTCAACCCAACGATGACTCCAAATACCGTTATCAAGGGATGGGTTTGGGCTATTTTTTTCTGCAATATAAAACGCATCACATTGTCGATACCGCCTATAATGATAAAACCATAAAATGCCAAGCCAACACCACCTGTAGTATCGCCATTAGCAAATAAAAGAATGGTTAAGGGCACCCAAACTATCATAGTGCCCGCAAAGGGAATAACCGATGCTGCTCCTGTTATCAGTCCCCATAAAATGGGGTCATTAACACCAAAAATATAATACCCCAACATGGCAAACAAGCCTTGTATAAAACCTAAAATAATTATGCCAATGGCATTGTTCAAAATGGTGTCTTTGGTTTCGATTAAAAGCAAGCGGGTATTGGCCCTGTTAAAAGGACTGTTGATTTTAATCCAGCGTTCCATTTCGAAACTTTTGTTGAGCATAAACCACAACAAAAAATACATTAATAAGAGGTCGGTTAATATCATTAAGCCCGAACCAATCACCGATGGCAATACATTGCTTGCCAGCTCTTTTATTTTAGTAAGATTGCTGCTCGAAAGTAAAACAAAATCGAACCGACTGCTGATATAATTATTAATGGTGTGAATGGCATTTAATAAAGGTTCGGTCGATTGTAAATAAGGACTGATACGCATGGCCACAAACTGAACAATAAAATAAATGGGCACCAATAGCAATACAATGGTGCAGGCCATTAAAAATAAACTGGTCAATCCTTTTCGCCACCTGTATTTTCTTACCAAGCGTTTGTGGGGTTTCCTTAAAATAATATACAAGGTGATGGCACCAAAAAAGGCACTCAACATAAAAAGCAATTGGTTAAATAATAAAATACCTAGTAGTACAATAGCGCTAATGACAAAGAATTGTCGAATGCGTTTATTCAAAAGGTCTTGTGAGGTTTCGTTAGGTTTCATTGGTTTATTTTAAGTTATGGGTGCCTTTAGTACTACGAATTTACTTTATAACTTTTACAATTTGGCGATATTCTTGCCTAAGTGGTAATCGTGTAATATCTATACGTAATTGTGTAATAGCCATTGCCTTCATTTGGTTCAATTTTGTAGTCTGTTAATTCAATTAAGAATTAGCAATCAATATCCCAAATATAAATGAACAAAATTAAATTTCTATTAGTCGCTTTATTATTAGCCACTACACTCACAATTTCACTTCCATCATGCAAAAAAGGAAGCGATGACCCCATTGTTTCTGTTAAAACCAGAAAAGACCGATTTACGAATACTTGGACTCTGACAAAGTATGAAAAGAATGGCGCGATTCAAGATCTATCGGGCGCTTCTTATACCTATACAGTGTTCAATGATGGTACCTTAAATCAAACCATCGAAGGTTCGATTTTTTGGTTTCCTACTAGAACCACCAACTCAGGTAAATGGGTGTTTATGAACGATGATGAGGATGTAATGATCACCATTTCACACGATGATGTTATTTATAATATCCAACGTTTGGCTTCAAAAGAATTATGGCTTAAAAGAGTTGTAAATTCAGATACCTACGTGTATTATTTTAATGGTTTATAATTAACCATTTAAACTGCTATTTACAAAGCAAGTATAAAGTACTTGCAAGAGAACCTGAGCATCGCTCAGGTTTTTTTATTGTATTCTAAAAATACTGTGTATACTGCTGCCTTCTACTTTCTTGGAATAAAGGAGTTGGTAGTTCGGAAAACCTTGAGGCGCTAATCTGTAATTCGTAATAAAATACTGTGGATGTTGGTCGGCATTAATGACTTTAATGCGCTTTTGTTGGTCTTCGGTTAACAGTAACCAATTGTTCAAGACAACAGAATGGTATTGCACCGTAATGGTATCGGAATGGTCGTAGGCCAATAATTGTTCAAGGGCTTCATGATTAGAAACGCCCCAATAATCGAATTCAAACTGTTTGCGCAAGTATTCCTCATGCTTTGGAATTAAGGCATTGAAATAAACATATTGATGCGGAAACAATCGCAGCTGTGTGTAGAGTAGTTCAACAGTGATTAGAATTGCAAAAGCATAACTTAATTTAATGGGTTTGATTTGCATTAAAGCATAACCAATAAAGACCACCAAGCCTGGGTAAATAAAATACACATGGCGCCAATCATCGTATACCACCGAGTGTTTTATAATCACCATTAACACAGGCAATACAAATAATGATAAACCTAAGCCTAAAAACAATTGATTGGTAAGCGATTCTTTTGTATTAAAGCAATTTTTTAAATAGAGAATGATACCAATACTAGCCGCTAATAATAAGGTAATCGGGGTGGTGATACTTATCCATTCTGGTAAGTAATACCAAGGCAATTCGGTGGCTTTTATCAGCTCGCCATTTAACAATACCGAGGCATCCCATCTGAACAAGGCAAACGATTGGTACATCTCTAAAAATATTTTAATAGGATGCGGCCACAAGGTTGGAAAACAGAGATAAAAAAAGAATAAGAAAAATACACTGAATACAATTAATCCTTTTAATGGTTTTATATCTTTCTGCATTAATATTTTTAATCCAACAAAAACAAACAGCAACAATGGAAATACAATGCCCAATAAACGGATGCTAGCGGCTAAGCCACATACAATTCCAAGGGCAATATAGGAGCGCAGTTGATTGTTTTTTAGAACTTGGTAAGCAAAGTAAAGTGCCACGATGCTTAGCCCCATAAATGGCATATCTTTGGTATTAAAAAACGAGTGCGTATACAGTCGCGGATGCAAGGCCAGTGCTAGCATTGTAATAACTGCAATGCTTTTGTTTTTATATAAATTGAGAAATAATAAATAGCCAAAAATCAAACAGACCAAAAAAAACAAATGACTGATAAAATGCCTTTGTAAAAATACATTGCGCGTCTCTCTGGTATTGGTATTTTTTTCAATGCCTACCAAAGCCATTTCAAAAATGCCACCATGGTCGCGATCGTTGAAATGATAAAAAGTAGTATCATTCCTAAATACGTAATCGTTAAAAGCATAACCAATTTCGCGTTGAGCGCGTTCATCGTATGATACGCCATACCTTGTGTAGGTAAGCAATCCAACGATGAGCAACAACAACCAAACCACTACAAATTGGTAATGTTGTTTGAGGGCATTCAGCATTTTTTGCATGGGCGCTAATTAATAAGCTCTAACCCTTCCATTCAGGTAACCTGCCTGGTGTGTAAGGTATGTTCATTTGCTCCAATTGCTTTTCAAGTTGTTCTAATAAAACTTTCACCGCTAATACTTCAGTGTAAATAGGCGTGAATTTTATTTTCAAGGCACTTAATTTTTCAGTATAGGTGGTAGTGGTTGGTTCGGTAGTAGCCCACAATCCACCTACTATACCTTCGAGTGCACCAGCCAAGCCAGGTAAGGTTTCAAACTCTCTGCCGGCGAGTGTACCATCGCCATTTAATTGCAAAGCGATTTGATACATTTTATTGTCGATGGTTTCTAATTGTTTTAAGATGGATGCATTTGCATTTTGTTCAGCCCCTTTTTTAATAAATGCCGAACGGTTAATCATCTCGCCACAATAGGCATTTACACCACTTACCACTCTTCTAAATTCTGCTAACTCGGCATTAAAGGCTTCGTTGTTATAAGATGAGTTGTAAAGTGTTTTAAGCGTAAAACTTGCTTTATTGCCAAGGCTTGTTATTTGATTATTTACCACCAATTTTAATTCCACATTGTAAATGCCAGGAATGGCCAATGGTCCGTTGTCTTCGCCTTCGTATGGATTGCTTAAATCGGGTTGATAAAAACTAATAGGACTTGTTTTTTCCATTCTACCATTCCATACCATTCGCACCATGCCTTTTCTAGCACCTTGTCTTATTTGTTTAATCACACGACCACTCTGATCGGTAATAATGGCTAATAGATAGGCTTCTTGCTCGCGGTCTTCCAAGCGTATTGAATCTTTGCTTGGATAGTAATCATTCACTTGTTTTTCTTCGCGTGCTTTTCTTATTTCTTTGATGGTTTTGTAATCATCTTTGATATAGTAAGTAATTACGGCACCAATGGCAGGATTATCGGCTATATAAAAACTTTCGCCTTGGAATGATTTACCCCTGTGCCCCAGTGGTGTTGATGGCATAAATACCAAGGCCTCTTTTATTGGGAAAATAGTGGCCGCTTTATTCTCTAAATCTATTTTTCTGCTTTGGTAATTTTGCAAAGGACTGTAATCATCGAGTATATAAAAGCCTCTGCCAAAAGTAGCCAATACCAAATCGTTTTCGCGCTCTTGAATTACAATTTCTTTAATGGTGGTATTCGGTAATCCTGCATTGAATTTACTCCAATTGCTACCTGCATTGGTACTCACATACAAACCAAATTCTGTACCTGCAAAATATAAATCTTTATTGATATGGTCTTCTGCAAAGCATTGCACAGAGCCACGTGTAGGTAAATCGTTTTGTAGAGCTTGCCATGTTTTTCCTTTGTCGCTCGACTTTAAAAGATAGGGTTTAAAGTCGCCATTGCGGTGGTTATTGAATACGGCATAAACAATATTTTCATCGTGTTTCGATGCGTAAATATTTTGTACCAATACTTGATCTGGTACCCCTGGAAATACACTCGATTTTACCCATGATTTTCCGCCATCAGAACTCACTTGGATTAAACCATCATCGGTCCCTACATATAACAATTGACTGTTTTTAGGCGATTCAGCAAACGCAGTAATATTGCCATAAATACTGGTTGATTGGTTTTTAGCAACCGCATCCATGCTCCATACTTTGCCCATTACGGGTAGTTTGTTGCGATCGATGCCTCTCGATAAATCAGGACTTATCACCTGCCAAGTATTGCCTCTATCGGTACTTTTAAATACTTTTTGAGCGGTAAAATACAAAGTGGTATTCGAATGCGAACTAATTACAATCGGTGCATCCCAATTGAATCTGTATGCAGGTTCGCCCTCTTTCTCCATTGGTTTAATATCGAGTGCTTCACCTGTTTTTTTATTGAATCGCACCAAGCCTCCATATTGCCATTGTGAATATACAATGTCTGGATCTTTGGGATCTACAACGGTTTTAAAACCATCGCCACCAACTGTTACAAACCAATCGTAATTGTGTATGCCACTTCCACTAACGGTGCGCGAGGGTCCACCTAAAGTATTGTTATCTTGGGTACCACCATAGACATTGTAAAATGGTTTAGCATTGTCTACCGTCACTCTGTAAAATTGTGTAATGGGTAAATTGGCCTTATAATCCCAAGTAGCAGCGCCATCGAAGGTTTCGTATAAACCACCATCACATCCAATTAAACAGTGTTTAGTATTGTCTTTATCTACCCATATCACATGGTTGTCTACGTGCTTGCTTTTTTCGCCCAATGCATTAAAATTTTTGCCACCATCATTGCTTAACATGGCATAAGTATTCATTGAATAAATGAGCATTGGATTGATAGGGTCAGCAAAAATTTCATTGTAATAATTACCTGCTGTGGCATAGCCCGAGCGCTTTTCCCAACTAGCACCGCGATTGGTAGAAAGGTAAATACCTTTGCTATCATCACCTGCTTCTATAATGGCATAAATATAATCTGTATTTGCAGGCGAAACCGCTAAACCAATTCTGCCGATATCGCCTTTTGGTAAACCATTTTCTAATTTACTCCATGTAGTGCCATTGTCAGTACTTTTATAAATGGCCGATTCTGGTCCTTCGCCTAAATAGGTCCATTCGTGTCTTCTTCTTTGATGTGCACTTGCGTATAAAATATTGGGGTGATTAGGGTCGATATGCACTTCATTAAATCCTGTATTTCGCTTACAAACAATACACGGTTCCAAGTAGTACCGCCATCAGTTGTTTTATAAATACCGCGGTCGCCACCAGCACTCCATAAAGGCCCATAAGCTGCAACATATACTATATTCGAATTTTGTGGATCAATAGCAATCATGCCAATGTGTTCACTGTTTTTTAAACCCATGTTCTTCCACGATTTGCCGCCATCTTCCGATTTATAAATACCATCGCCATAACCCACGCTGCGTTGGTTATTATTTTCGCCACTGCCCACCCATATGGTGTGCTCGTTGTTGGGATCCATTTTTAAACAGCCTATTGAGAATGATCCTTGTCCATCGAAAATAGGATAAAATGTAGTACCTGCGTTATCGGTTTTCCATACCCCACCATTGGCAGCTGCGATGTACCATTGCGATTTGTTATTGGGGTTAACAATCAGGTCGCCAACTCTGCCAGAAGTAACAGCAGGGCCAATACTGCGAAATTTAAAGCCTGATAAAAAGGTACCCAATGTTGTATCTTTATTGCTGTTCTTCGGTTTGTTTTCACCGACTACATAAACACAAAAGAGGAGGGCAAATGCTGTTAAAAGTTTTTTCATAAATGATGAATTAAAATTCGAAAATAGGATAATTATTTTGGTCTGTTAAAAATACGCTAAAAATGAGAGCATAAAACCCAATAAATAGTCGTTTAAAGTTTTAGAATCGACCAACGCTGCGAGCCAATCACAATAAAATAAGAACCGCTTTGCAAGGCACTTAAATTGATGTTTTGAGTGCCATTAAGTAGTGGTGAAGTCAATACTTTTTTACCCTCTAAACTATAAATTGTAAGTGCTGAGGGCCCCGTTAAAGTATTGTTAATGGTTAAATAATTGGCTACAGGATTAGGATACAGGGCAATGCTTGTGCTTGAAGTTGATAGAAGATTTGAGCTTTGGCAATCTTTGGTATTGACTGTAATATTTTTTTGAGATAGACAACCTTGTTGACTAATTACTTTGATTTGATAACTGCCAGGATTGCTGATTTTAAAGCCAGTTTGGATGCCTTTATTATTGACTGTATACTTATAATTGTTATTTAAGTTGGGTGTCCATGTTTGACCAGTACATAAAACAGTATCATAAAAATTGCTGAGTTCTGGCAAAATAAATTCAGCTACAACAATGGTATCAAAGGAACTACAATTATTATTGGCAATTACTTGTGCAGTATAGGTATTGGCTTTGTTGATTTTAATGGTGGTTAAACTTGTCAATGCATTGTTCCAAAAATAGGCCTTCATATTATAGGGCAATTGTATATTTATGCTGTTGCCTTTACAAAACCCTGTGTCGTTGCCAAGCTTAAGTTCGGGTGCATTTAAAGCGGTTGTATAAATGGTATCTGCATTTGCACAACCGTTTGAATCGATTAACACCAAAGGATATGTTAATTGACTTATCGTGTTCGGATTAATTTGCAAAACAGGGCCCAATTTAATTTGCGAATGGTACCATTCTTTTACAACCTTCGGTTGGTTTTCATTGCGCAGTTCATTGTTGCACACTGCCAGCGGTTTAAATTGTTTTGGCAAACTTGTATGGGCAGTGAGAATAATTGTATCGCTGGTTTTACAAGCATATTTATTTTCAACTTCAAGGATAACACGGCCTATGCCAGCGCGGTATTGATGAGTGCCAAGTTGTTGGTTCCATCTATATAAACGAAAAGTGTCTGGTACCGAAAGTAAAGTATCGGTAGTAGCACAAATTGAAAAATCTGAAGGCAACTTTACACTTGGTTTTGAAAGCGTTATTTGTACTGAATCTTTGTAAATACATAAGTTGTTGCTGGTGGCTGTTAACACAATTTTTTCGGTGACATAGCTTTTATGATAAAACAAATAATCAGTGGTGCCTTTGCTGCTGCTCCATTTAAACAGACTGAATCCGTTAGCATTGGGTCGATAGGTCAATGTATCTTTCCAACATACAATTGAATTGGCACCCAATTCTGGAATGGTTACAGGATCGGGCGATAAATAAATTCCAAAAGTATCTTTTTGTTTGCAAGCGGTGGCCCCGTATGTAAGTATTAATGTAAATGGCTCGGTTGTATCACCCATTATTTTAATTTTGGCACTGTTGTAAGTTTTGCCATTGCTCAAACGTTTCCATAAATATTTACAACCAGGGATACTATCTTCTCCCATGTTAATCAATGTCTTTTTACAACCCGCATAGAACGGCTGAATTTGATTGGTGAGGATGGGTTGATTATAAAAACTGATGAGTCCGGCATTGGTGGCATTTTTTACCCAAGGTTGTGTACCAATATCACTATCGTAGGTAATGCCTGTAATATTGCAACTGCTTTTATTGAGCTTAATGACAATGCGATTATTTCTGATGAATCCACTACTCACAGTGACGGTATTATCGCCCTCCACTTTAAAAATTTTGTGAAATAAATTATCAGCATAAATGATGTCATTCGGATTTTGCATCACCATGGTGACTTCATCTTGCGCAGCGTTGCTGTAATAACAGCTTTTAATATTGGGTGGATCGATATTGGTGGTGCGCTTACTGCCGTATAAATCTCTCGCGATTAAAGCAGCCAATTGTTTGCCTAGTAATTCATAGCCATTGGCAAATCCATAATGGCAGCCATCGTGATTATTAAGACCATTGCTGCTAATAACTTTGCATTTACTGAGTGCAAATTCAAAATTGCGTTGGTAATTGCGAAGTGCTAAACTTGGATTGCCACAACCTTTACCGCGCACTTGTACTACATACAGTTTTTTAAACCCTTTGTAATCACGGTTCCAAGCACTGTATACCTGTTTAAATAAACTGTCGTGTAAATTGGCGCTGCTGCCATCGCTTTCTCCTTGAAAATAAAGTATACCGCGAATATTATTCTCTAATTTAGCTTTTCTAACTCTGTAAAGCAAGCGACCATAAATTGAATTTAAGTCTTCTGGATTGCCTGGTGTGCTGGTGTGTTGGGTAATGGCTGTGCCGCCAACAGCGCCATTTAAAATGCAAACAGGCATCTTAAATGAATCGACAATTGACTTGGCAATTACCAATGGCCACTGACCAATACCACCTTGCACATAGGCATTTTCGGCATCTGCTTTATACCAATTGGTATCCGATGCTACCGTTAATGAATAGGGATAACTGTTACCAAAACTTCGAATGAATGTATCCCTGTAAGCTGCAGAATAATTGATACTACCATTAACATAATTACAAGCTACCGCATTGCTCTGTCCTTGAATTAAGTAGACATCGCCTACCATAATGCCATCGATTATTTTGGTATAGGAAGCCGATCCACTTAAGATGAATTCGAGGGTGTAAATATATTTTCCTGCTGATAAGTCGAGGGTATGCGAAAAAGCGGTTAAATTCTGACTAGCATTAAAACTTGAAACATAGCTCGTTTTAAGCACATTGTTTTGATAGACATTTAAAGTTAAGCCAGTATATGCAGCGCTTGTAATATTGCCTTTTATTTTTATAGAACCCTTGTTGGTATTTACATTCCTTGGAACAAAGGCATTGTCTTTAGGCGGATTATAAAATGCTATTTGAGCGCTCAACTTTTTGGATAAAAAAAAAGTAATAAGCAAAATTCCATAGTAAATAAAGCGTTTCATTTTTGCGAAGTTATAGGTTGCCCTGAATATTTCCCAAAAAATATACAATATCTTTTGTTTGTAATGGATATGAGGAAAAGTCAGCCATAAAAACGTTGAATTTTGAGCAGTTAAAAGCTATATTTGCACCGCAATTATCAAGAAAAGACGGAGGGAATTGGTCCTGCGATGTCTTGGCAACCCATCCGGCATTGGCGGATAAAGGTGCTACTTCCTACCTTGGCATAGGTGCCGATTTTTATCGGCATTTACCAATTGTAATTCATAAATATGAATACAATTGCTACAAGGAAAGATAATGGCGAGGTTTGATTCACAGTTCAATCTCTTGTCCGCTTTTTGTGTGATTGCAAAACGATAAATTCAATGAGCAAAAGTATTCACCAATATCTGCGCCTTAGTGGCCTCGAACCTTTAACCCAAACACCTGAAACCAATTTTATAAACATTGGCGAAAGAACCAATATTACCGGCAGTAGAAAGTTTGCTAAATTAATCCTTAATGATCAATACGATGAGGCTGTTAGTGTGGCCCGTCAACAGGTTGAAAGCGGTGCGCAAATTATTGATATCAATATGGATGAGGGCATGCTTGACGGTAAAGAAGCCATGGTTAAATTCTTGAATTTAATTGCGGCTGAGCCCGATATTTCGCGTGTTCCTGTCATGATAGATTCTTCGAAATGGGAAATCATTGAAGCGGGTTTGCAATGTGTCCAAGGCAAAGGCATCGTCAATTCAATTAGTTTGAAAAATGGTGAAGAAGAATTTATTAAAGTTGCTAAACTTATTAAGCGCTATGGAGCCGCTACTGTAATAATGGCTTTCGATGAGCAAGGTCAAGCAGATTCTTACGAAAGAAGAATAGAAATTTGTCAAAGAAGTTATACTATATTAGTCAACCAAGTTGACTTTCCTCCACAGGATATTATTTTCGATCCTAACATTTTAACCGTTGCCACTGGTATCGAAGAGCACAATAACTATGCAGTCGATTTTATTAAGGCCACACAGTGGATTAAAAATAATTTAAAATACGCTAAGGTTAGTGGTGGTGTCAGCAACATATCATTTTCGTTTAGAGGCAATGATGCGGTGCGCGAAGCCATGCACTCTGTGTTTTTATACCATGCCATTAAAGCGGGCATGGACATGGGCATAGTGAATGCTGGTATGTTGCAAGTATACGACGATATTCCAAAAGAATTATTGGAGCGAATTGAAGATGTCTTACTTAATCGAAGGTCCGACTCAACCGAGCGTTTGGTAGAATACGCTGAAACAGTAAAAGCAAAAGGTAAGGTTATTGAAGTTGATTATTCTTGGCGAAACGCCACTGTAGAGGAGCGCTTAAAACATGCTTTGATTCATGGCATTACCGATTTTATTGATGAAGATACGGAAGCAGCCAGACAACAATTAGACAAACCATTGCATGTGATCGAAGGTCCACTAATGGCGGGCATGAGTGTGGTAGGCGATTTGTTTGGAGCAGGTAAAATGTTTCTACCACAAGTTGTAAAAAGTGCACGTGTAATGAAAAAAGCAGTGGCCTATTTAGAACCGTTTTTACAAGCCGAAAAAGCAGCCAATCGTATCATTATGGAAGCTGCTTCAAAAAAGAACAACACAGTTTTAGAAGAAGAAAAAGGCCATGGTAAAATATTATTAGCCACTGTCAAAGGCGATGTGCACGATATAGGAAAGAACATTGTTGGCGTTGTATTGGCCTGCAACAATTACGAAATTTTCGATATGGGTGTAATGGTTTCTTGCGAAAAGATACTCGACAAGGCGCGCGAAATAAATGCCGATGTGATTGGCTTGAGTGGATTGATTACACCTAGTTTAGATGAGATGGTCTATGTAGCCGAGCAAATGGAAAAGCAAGGCTTCAAAGTGCCATTGTTAATAGGTGGTGCTACTACAAGTAGAATTCATGCGGCTGTTAAAGTAGCGCCTAAATACAGCGGTCCTGTAGTGCATGTTTTAGATGCCTCTAAATCGGTGCCAGTGGTATCGAGTTTATTGAGCGAAGAGCAATCTGTTCCTTATGCTGAATCGATCAAACAAGAATATATTCGTTTAACCGAAGACCATGCCAAACGCCAATCTGCAAAGGATATTACAGCGTTTGAAGAAGCATGTGCGAATAAAATCAATTTAATTTTTGATGTAACAACCATTATTAAACCCAATCAATTGGGAATCCATTATATCGAGGGCTATGATTTGAATGAATTGCGTAGCACCATCGATTGGACACCCTTCTTTCAAACTTGGGAATTGGCAGGTAAATACCCTAAAATTTTAAATGATGAAGTAGTGGGAACAGAAGCCACCAAACTCTTTCACGATGCCAACCAATTGTTAGATAAAATAATTGCGGAGAAATGGTTGACCGCCAATGCAGCCTATGGCATTTTGCCAGCTGCAAGTATTGGCGATGATATAGAAGTGTACAACGAAGATGGTTCTTTAAATGAAACCTTTCATTTCATTCGCCAACAACGCAAAATGAGCAATGGGGTTTCCAATATTTCTTTGGCCGATTACATTGCGCCTAAAGGCCATGCCGAGCAAGATTACATGGGCTTTTTTACGGTAACCGCCGGCTTGGGTATCGATGAACATGTGAAACAATTTGAGGACCATCACGATGACTATAATAGCATTATGTTAAAGGCCTTGGCCGATCGTTTGGCCGAAGCATTTGCCGAGAAATTGCACCATTTGGTAAGAACAGAATTTTGGGGCTATTCAAAAAATGAATCCTTGAACAATGAAGACTTAATTCTAGAAAAATACCAAGGTATTCGTCCAGCACCAGGCTATCCTGCCTGTCCTGATCATACCGAAAAAGGCTTGTTGTTTAAACTCTTAGACAATGAAAATAAAATAGGGGTTAGGCTCACAGAAAATTACGCCATGTGGCCAGCATCAGCCGTTTCAGGATTTTATTTTGCACATCCGAATAGCAAATATTTTGGTGTAGGTAAAATCAACAAGGATCAAGTAGAAGCTTACGCAAAACGCAAAAACATGGACAGAGAAACCATTGAGAAATGGTTAAGACCAATTTTGTCTTACTAGTGTTCAATCACCAATTTTAAGCGCTCAGTGTTCACTTCTAAGAAGTAGACACCATTTGCAAAATAACTTAAATCAAGTACATTGTCTTGTTGATTGATGGCTTGTGTTAAGACGCATTTACCATTCATGTCATATAAGCGAGCTTCAGACCTCCAAGTAGGTTGCGATAAGTTAATCATCACCATGCGCGAAGTTGGGTTGGGATACACTGAAAGCGCACTAAACAGGGTAACCCTTAAACCGACACGCTCCATGATTCTAAAACGCGATTGTAAGGCATTGTTGCTAAGGTCTTGATCGTTACTACTGATTGCAGTTAGATAACACTTGTAGAGGCCTGGGGATTGCTTAGAAAAGTCTAATAAATTATTTGTATTCACGACACTTCCGGCACCTGCATTAAGTTTCGAAACACTTACACTGTCTAAATAAATGGTTGTTTCAAGATTGGTAACTGAATCTACTTGTTTGATGATTAGCTGCATTTTAGTACCCGTCAAAACTTTTAGGCCATTGTTCTTAATGGTCATAACAGGTTGCAAGCTGTTAGATTTAGAAGTATAGTTGGCAAGGTTGATTGGTAAATCAATGCTTTGCGCCATGGCATCATACCATACCTCCACTTGACTATTCGCAAAAGCAGAATCATTTTTAATATACTGATCGTTCAAATAATTGGTTTGCGCAGTAATGGATAAGGCTTGCGATTTTGTGAACTTAGTAGATTTTGGGAAGGTCAATTGTATAGCCGCATTGGTTTTAAATGCAGTATCTAAAGTTTGATTATACAAAACAACTTTTGTGGCAGTATTGATGATTTTAACATTCGTACTGAACCTCGTTTTGACCAAACTATCACCATAATTTTTAATGGTGATGATCGGATTAATAGCCGAAACATTCACCAATAGGGTATCGCTTAACACAGGGTAATTCACTGCACTTACACCAACATCATAATATTTTACACCCATGTATAGGCCCTTTAGGGTATCGTTTGTTTTGTTAAAGTCTTTACCTAAGCTGGTATAAACTATCACATCATAAAACCCTGTATCTAGCAAAACAAGCGCACTATCAAAACTTATGGTTTTAGTTTGACCGCTATCAATGGTCATGGTTTTAACACTTCTGTAAATATTTGTAAGGTTTTGATTTACTCTAAAGTCGATGGCAAAAGGTGTTTTTTGTGAATTCGAACCATTGTTAGTCACCGTTGCTTTTGGGGCAACTACTTTTTTCAATTCCAACTTCGATCCAAGTAATGGTGTTGCAAAACTCACGGCTACATCATCTGGCAAGCCATAGGCAAATGGGAATTGAAGGGTGTCATTCTTTTTAATTTGATCGTTTGGTAAGGCCGAGTAACACAAGAGTTGGTAATACCCTTTGTTAACTGGCGCAAACTTTTTAAAGAACATATTGGTAGTGGTGCCTATGAAGCTATTCACATTGGTAGAATCATAATAAACGAGGTTATTTTGATACAAGATTTTACAATACACATTGAATGGATTGGCTTGGTTTAAGTCGCCAAAATTTTCGAGTTCAAGATTTATAAATTTAGCTGTTGCAGGTGGTGAAATGACCTGATTTTTGGTAGGGTAAATGGCCTTAGTAACGGACACATCATTACTTCTCACAACATTGAAAAGAACAGAAAGTGTATCATTTTTCTTGCGTGTGTCGCCAAGGTATTGGGTAAAAATCCTAAAGGTTAATTTGCCTTTTACGCTGCATGGATAGGTGTTAAAAACCACCAAACTACTGCTGCCCGATGCAAGCGAAGTTGATTTGGTATCGGCATACAATATTTTTTTTGTGGCATCTAAAACTTGCACTGTCACATTAAACGGACCAATGGCGTCTAATCCAAAATTTTGAATGTTTGCAATTGGATACACCGAATCAATAAATTGTTCGTAGTCGGTATAAATATCTGGATCGAATAAACTGCCAATGCCCACATCTTTGTAATTGGCAACTACCAACACTTTTTTGAGTGTGTCATTGTCTTTCATTTGATCTTTTCCTAATTTGGTGATCACTGTAATATTATAATTTCCAGATTGTGTAGGAAGAAAAGTTGAATCGAACGTAATGGTATGTTTTCTCAAAGAACCCAAGGTGTCTTGCCTTGTAGATGAATAGACTTGACTGCCGTAGCGACTAATATTCATCGTAACATTGAAGGGCGTGTTCTGGTTATTGACACCATAGTTTATGATGGTGGCTTTGGGAGCCATGGTTTTAACGGTTAACAAACTAATGGTGTCTTTTGTAAAAGCGGCACTGAATGGCGCTACATCATCATCAGCCTGAATTCTTGGTTCTATAGCGAATTTAAAGGGTGCATCAGGTGCAAAATCAACCCAATTAGTATCACCAGAAGGTGCGGTATAATAAAAAGTTCTTGGACGCACAGGATCTTCTTCCTGATAACCAAAGGACACATTATTTTGTCCAATTTGACGAACGCCAACATAAAAGGAACCATTCACATTGACAGGTGGTAAAACAGGTGTAATAAAATTAGGAGCCGATGTTAAAGTATCGGATGTCCAAACATTGGTTTTTGGTGCACCGTTGGTGCCATCTGCTTTCCAAATGCCGAGTTTAAATTTGGTACCTTGACCAGCAAAATTGACAGAAATTTGATTGATGTTTTTAGAATTATTAGAAAAGAATTTGGCAACGAAATCGCCCGTGCTACCATTAAATCCAATACCACCCACCAAAGGTTGGGTAGGATCTTTGTAGGAGTAAATATTAGTGGTATTAATTCGATAGGAGATGCCTTCATTTTGACTGCTGTCTTCGTCCTTGGCTATGAGAACTATAATCGTATCTAGTCCCAATTTTGTGGGCGTAAGCAACGGTAAATTTATAAATTTAGATTCTGAAATACCGAGGGTGTAATAAGCAGAATCAATGCGCTTATTTGCACCTTTACAGATGATATAAATTTTCTGATTGATAAATTGTTTTTTTCCTAAATTTTTGATAAGTGCCATGACAGTATCAGGGTTGCCAAGGGGTACAGGAAGCTTTCCCAATGTATAGACTTTTACAATTGCGGCATCTACATTGCGCCTTGGAAAATTTATTTTGATCGTAGGATGAAAGTCCGAACTAGCAACTGAGGTATCTGGTAATACACCACCAGAACCTCTGTAATATTTGCACTGGTTGTTGGCATAACCAAAAATAGTATTTCTATCTTCATACGACCAAAACATGCTATTTGTCGATGTGCCTGATTGTGTAAATTCAACTAAAATTTCAAGGTTTTTTCCATAAAAAGTATCTACTACAAAGGCAGTGTTTAAAGGAATTCTGACCCATGTATTTTTACTGCCAACATCGTTTTTTGGATTTTGATCATATACTTTTTTCATGCCAATAACCTTGCTTTGGTTCACCCAATTGATATTATTACTACCATAGGTGGCATTCAAAGTCATGCGCATAAATATTTTCATATTACAAGTGTTAATGAGTGTATCGCCACCATTCCGAAGAAAATCAAGGCTAATAATGGTGTCACCATGCACCAAAGTACTTACTAAAGCTTGAGGGAAAATATAAGCATAGCGAGAAGTTGGTGATACAATAGCTGTGGAGTTAGCAGGTCCTGCGCTATTTCTACCAGTATAAAATCCACTTCCTAATTCTATGATTTGCGCCTTACCAATTTGAGAATGAATGGAGAAAATGATAAGAAAAAGCCAAAAACCCTTGCTGTAAATTTTATTCATTTCGGTAAAAATAGTAAATTTTAATAGAATTACAGATTCCTCTGCCATTATATTATTATAAAATGACAATCAAAGGAGAGCAGTGGCCATTTTAAAAACTCAAAAATTTATTTAAAGCTTTGTTAGTATATTTGCAGTTATAATCATAATAAAATGGATTCTGGTCCTCTGATCGTTATATTCTTAACACTTTTGTTTTCAGCCTTCTTCTCGGGCATCGAAATAGCCTTTATTTCGGCTAATAAATTGAGGATTGAATTGCAAAATAAACAGGGCGTTTGGAGCGCTAAAATTCTTTCTTGGTATTTAAAAGATCCTACACGTTTTATTAGCACTACCCTGATTGGAAACAATATATCATTGGTTATTTATGGTATCTTTAGTGAGGTAATTCTAAATGATCTTTTACAGGATATTATTGTTGTTGAGTTTTGGCGATTCATTGTTATTACTGTCATTTCTACTATGGTTGTTTTAATAACCGCAGAGTTTTTACCCAAGGCATTGTTCAGAATTAATCCTGACTTTGTGCTCAACACACTTATATTGCCTTTTCATATTTGTTATTTTTTGCTTTGGCCAGTAGTGGCTTTCATCTTAGCCATTTCAAAGGGGATTATAAAATTATTGACTGGCGAAAAATATCAATCCACGCAGCCTGTTTTTAACCGCTTAGATTTAGACCATTTTATTTCTCAAACGGGTCAGATAGAATTGAACGAAGACACCAATTTAAGCACCGAGATGTTCAAGAATGCGCTTGATTTTGGCAGCTTAAGAGTAAGAGACTGCATGGTGCCGCGCACCGAATTAGTAGCCATCGATGAGAAAGATAGTGTTGCAGAATTGCTGGCGCTCTTCAGAGAATCGCGCCATTCTAAAATTTTGGTTTACCGCGATAATATTGATCATATTGTAGGTTATGTGCACCAGGTAGACATGTTTAAAAAACCTGAGAACATTATCAAAGCAACCATTCCGATTTTAATTACAAATGAAAGTCGACTATTACAGGAACAATTGAGAGAAATGACCCAGAAGCACAAGAGTATTGCTGTGGTTGTTGATGAGTTTGGTGGAACGGCCGGTATTATTGCCATTGAAGATATTATCGAAGAAATTTTTGGTGAAATTGATGATGAATACGATACCGAAGACCTGCGTGAGATAAAAATCAACGATTCCCAATATATTTTGAGTGGACGATTGCAAGTGGAGTATTTAAATGAGAAATACAAACTTGACATCCCAGAAGGTGAATACGAAACCTTAGGGGGTTATATCATTAGTATTAGCGAGAGTATACCTGGCGAGAATGAAGTAATTCTTACTGAAAAATTCGAAATTACCGTGAAAAGTATAAAACGCACGCGCATAGAGGAGGTTGAATTAAGAATTCTAAATTCTGCAAATATTTAATTTTTATTTTTCAGAATATTGGTTATCATTGTAATACAATAATAATAAATCAGTATGAAAAAATTAAGCTTAACCATCGTTGCTATCGTATGCATTTCTTTTGTTGCCTGCAAAAAAGACAGGGTTTGTACATGTACAGAAAGTGGAATTTCAGATAAAACCACTCTGATTAAAGTCACCAAAAGACAAGCTAATGCCAATTGTGTTTCCACTTCTTATGACAATGGAAATGGCACCATTTCAAAAAATGACTGTGTTTTATCAAAATAATTTAACTTTATGAAAAAATTATTAATTGTATTTGCAGCCATTGGATGTATTTCTTTTGTTGCTTGTAAAAAAGACCGAGTATGTCAATGTTCAGTGTCTACAATCACTTACAAAGTAACACTTAATGATGCAACCAAAAGACAAGCCAAAGATATTTGTATCTCAAGTTCGCGTGACAATGGCAATGGCACCATTACAAAGCAAGAGTGTGAGTTAAAGTAAAAATCCTTAAATTAATTGAGCCCGGTTTAACCGGGCTTTTTTATTTTAGAAATATATAGTGGATGAATAAAGATTCCATTTATTTTAAGATTTAATTTATCTTTCCATCATGAAAAAAGTGGCTTCCATTATATTTAGTGCTTTCATTGGTTTAACCTTTCTGTTTTCAGCCTATTCTAAACTCTTTCCTATAGAACCATTCGAGTATAACCTAGTGGGCACCACATTTATTAACTGGGAGGCATCGGTATTTGTAGCTAGGTTGATCATTGGTGTTGAATTTATTTTGGGTTTTTTGTTTCTTTTTTCGCTCATCAATAAACGAATCCTCCTTATTGCAGCAATACTATTAGGGGTATTTAGTGTCCATTTGTTGTTTCAGATTATTTTAAAAGGCAATGCGGGTGATTGTGGTTGTTTTGGCACTTGGTTGAGCATGACACCCCTTCAGGCCATTATTAAAAATGCCATCATGTTATTAATTCTTTATGGATTGTATAAGCTCAATTTCAGTTTTAAATTAAATATTAAGCACTTGGGTTTTTATGTCTCAGTCATTGCTTTAACGACTGTTTTTATTGTTAATCCTGTAGATTTTAGATACGCTCAATCATACTTAAATAAGCCTTTTGAGCATTATAAACTAGCTTTAGATACAGTTTACCGCTCTACCAATTATGAAAAGGTAAGTGCGCCTAAGACCAATCTTAGAAAGGGTAAATTCATTGTTGGATTTTTTAGCTCAACATGTGGCCATTGTAAAATTGCGGCTCAAAAATTGAGTGTAATGCATTCAGAAAATCCAAGTATCCCCATCTACTTTTTTATCAATGGGGAGACAGAAAAAATCAAATCATTTAGGGTAAAAACCCAAACAGAGAACATACCCTATAGCACTCTAAACAGTCAATTATTTATTGAACTAGCAGGCCTGCAGTTGCCTGTCATTTACTACTTAAATAACAGTTATGTAGAGAAACAGGTAGATTATTTTACCCTCGACCAAAGTCATATTGAGCAATGGCTCAATAAATAATAATTACTTTGTCTTTACAGTTGTATCAGCTGAACTAGTAGTATCTGCAGCCATGTCCGCTAACATTTTAGCTTCAACAGCTAAAGAATCTTGAATGTGTTGAGCAGCATCCATGCTGTCTCTTAAATGTTGTTCAGTTTGTTCTTCGGTAACTGCAGAATTGTTATTACAAGCAATTGTAAATACGGAAGCAACGGCAATAAAAAAATATTTTTTCATAAATTGATTTGAATGGTGCAAAGAAGCAGAAATTATTTTTTTCTAAAAAATATTTTTATCGGCACGCCTTTAAAATTGAAATTTTGGCGAAGTTGATTCTCCAAAAAGCGCTTATAAGATTCGCCAATATATTGCGGTAAGTTACAGAAAAACGCAAAACAAACTGATTTAGAAGGCAATTGTTGAATGTATTTAATGCTTACAGTTTTCCCTTTTACACCCGGTGGCGGTGTAGCTGTAACAATTGGCAACATTAAATCATTCAATTTAGATGTTTTAATTTTATTTGATAAGTTATCGTAAACAGCCAATGCAGTTTCCATTGCCTGAAAAATTCTTTGCTTATTCAATGCACTAATAAATAGGACAGGATAGTCGGTAAATGGCGCTGTACGTTCTTTGATATGCTCTTCGTATTTCTTAGCAGTATTGGTTTCCTTTTCGTATAAATCCCATTTATTTACTAGTATGACAATTCCCTTACCATGTCTATGGGCTAAAAATAATAAGTTTAAATCTTGTGATTCAATACCCAATTCGGCATCTAACATGATAACGCATACATCGCAATTTTCTATGGCACGTAAACTTCTCATTACCGAATAGAATTCAATATTTTCTTCAACTTTAGATTTCTTACGGATACCAGCTGTGTCAATAATTACCAGGTCTTTGCCAAAGGCATTGTAGCGGGTGTGGATGGTATCTCTTGTAGTACCAGCTATATTGGTAACAATATTTCTATCATGTCCAATGAGTGAGTTAATAAAAGAGGATTTTCCTACGTTAGGACGACCAACAATGGCAATCTTTGGTAAATTTATGGTCTCAGAATTGATGAAATCTTGTTCATCTTCATCAAAGGGTAATAGTTCAATAATTTTGTCCAAAAGTTCACCAGTACCACTGCCTGTTGCCGATGAGATTGGAAAGAGTTCACCGAAGCCTAAACTATAAAAAACAGCCGTTTCATTTATTTTTTCATGGGTATCAACTTTATTAACCACCAATAAAACAGGCTTGTTGGTTTTGCGTAAAATATTTGCAAACTGAGAATCTAGATCGGTTACATCCGTTTGTACATCGACCATAAATAGTAGTAGATTGGATTCTTCGACAGCAATTTTTACCTGATCGCGAATAGCGGCTTCAAAAATATCCTTACTATCAGTTACATATCCACCGGTATCAACTACAGAAAATGATTGGCCTCCCCATTCACATTCACCGTAATGTCTATCCCGGGTTACACCACTTACATCATCTACAATGGCCTTGCGTTCTCCAATAAGGCGGTTAAATAAGGTAGATTTGCCCACATTGGGTCTTCCAACTATTGCTACAATTCTCGACATTTCACTGCAAAAGTACGCAATTAAAAATTAACCGGTATTTTTGCTAAAAATTTGGCCACGTTTTCTAAATTATTTTGATCAATTTCATCAAATGCGTTAAAGTTTATGCTGTCTATGTCTAAGACGCCAATCACTTTATTATTTTGCAAAATTGGAACTACAATTTCTGAGTTACTTTCAGAAGAACAAGCAATATGGCCTTTAAATTCATGTACATTGGGCACCACAATTGTATTGGATTGCGCCCAAGCTTTACCACAAACACCCTTGTTAAAGTCAATTATTGTACATGCGACTGGTCCTATAAATGGCCCTAATTCAAGTTGATTGTTGTTATTTATTAGATAAAATCCACACCACCAGTGGTTAAAGTACTGTTGAATAGCCGCACAAACATTGGCATAGTTGGCCACCCACCCACAATTCATATCTATTAAGGCTTCAATTTGAGGCAATAGCAGTTGGTATCGTTCAGCTTTGCTGCCACTAGTCGGTATGATTAATGTTTCGCTCATTGGTAATATTTATAAGTATACTTGGTTTCAGAGTATAGTTTGCCATTTTTAAAACTTTGTTCTATGGTTAACAAGCCATTGGGGTTATAGGTGAAGGTATTCTTCCAAATATTTTGTTTAGAGTTAGAGATCTGGTAAGTACTTTCATCTTTGGTAACTCTACCAACTTCATTGTACTCAGTGATTCTTTGATACGGTTTCTTATGATTATAGTGGTTGTTTAATTCATTTTTAATTAAATGTCCATTGGAGTATGTATAGGTGGTTCCATAAAGAAATTCCTCCTTTATGCCTAGGTAGACTTCATACTTAAGTAATTGATGCAAGGAGTCATGAATATCTAAAGTTTTATAGGGTTTTCCAATATAGTTAAAACCATTGGTGGTGGTCACTATATGGCCATTTGGCAAATAAGATTTAATAGAGCAAATTCTAGCAGTATCTTTTAATTTTTGTACCTTCTTACCAATATCATCGCAAGTATAATCTGTTACTTGTTTTACCTTACCTTTCTTATCCATCAAAACGGTTTGTTTGAGTTGTCCATTGCCATGGTAGTAGTATTCATAAGCGCTGGCTAGGTGCTGCTTGTGGTTAAAGTACGAAACATTTGATTCCTTACCCAATGCATTGTAGGCAATATTGGTTTGGCCAGAATATTTACTCTTATGGTTGAAGTAAGTGGATTTGGTTATTTTATTGGAATCATAGTATTCATAAAATTCGCTTCTGGTAATAAATGGACTTCTATAATAACTCGATTGAAGTAATCCCTGTTCATCGTAATTTCTGTTTGCCATTAAATAGATCTTTTGTTTAAGACCGGTATCGGCATATTTAAGTCGGAGATAGCTTCTACCTTTTGTATCATAATCTATAATTTCTCTGCTGTAACTAGCTTTACCTTTTGTAGAATAATAAACTGTGCTCTTACTGATTTGGTAAATTTTATTAGCTATTGCAAAGCTATCGTTATATGAATAGTTTGGCTTACCTAGGTGGGCGTGATAAAGTATATTGTTCCAACCATAGTTGTCATAGCTATATTTAATTTGGGAATGGACTTTAGTAAATACTATTAGCAATGTTAAGCTTAGCAGTAATTTTTTCATGGTTATAAAACGTTTTTGTTTCGATTATAGTATTAAGTGCAAATGTAGCGCAATAAAATTAAAGCAATAAAAAAGGCAGTGTAATTAAACACTGCCTTTTTATATAGGATCGCTTAATAAAAAGCGTTAAGGGATTAGTGAACGATAGTTACACGTTTAGAGATTACTTGACCGTCAGCAATCAATTTGATGGTATAGATACCACTTGCTTGGTTGCTTAAGTTGATTTCGTATTTACCTAATACTTCGTTGAAGTTTTGAGTTAATACGATTTGTCCCATTGCGTTGTAAACATTCACAGTAGCATTTTTAGCCAATGCACCTTGAAGATCAATGTTAACTAAACCTGCAGAAGGGTTAGGATAAACATTTACAGCTTCTTCAGTACTTACAGCTTTAATACCAGAAGTGCTGTTGTAGCAACTAGGCCAGTAAGTATAGTAAACCAATCTAGTGAACTCATCAGAAATATTACCACTTGGATCAGTTACACGGTAAGTGATAGTGTAGATACCTTCGTTAGTTGGATCAACATTTTGGTTAACAATTTCAACTAGAGGCTTCAATTGTGAAGGGCTATAGTAGTTATCTTTAGTAGAGATACCCCACATTGGCCAGATATTGTCACCAACACAAGCATGTATTACGCCACCCCAAACACTTGGCGCTTTAGTATCTTGAACGATTACAGTTCTAGTTTTTTGCGTTGCGTTGAGTGAACCATCAACCGCTTCGTAAACTTCAGTGTAAGTACCTAATACGTTAGCATTGACATCAGAGAATATTTTATTCAAGCTGACAGCAGAACCAGTATAGTAGTTGTCAGATACAGAAGCAGAAACAGAACTATAAGGTGTTCTCACTTCGTGGTAAACGATATCGAAAGTATTCAAGTTAATAACTGGAGCGATGAAGTCATCAACTCTGTAAGTAACAGCCACTGGAGTAGCAACATTACCTGTAGCATCAACAGCAGTGTAAGTAACAGGGTAAGAAGCTCTCACCAAAGTATTAACAGCACCGTTGGTAACACCCCAATTTTTAGTCATTACAGGATTGTTATCATAATCATCTTCAACGATGGTTTGATCAATCCATATAGATTGAATTTGAACATTTGTAGGACCGTTAGCAGAAATTTTAGGACCTTTAGTATCAGCTACACAAACAGTTCTAGTTTTGATGGTAACGTTACCAGCAACGTCTTGAACAGTATAGGTTAAAACATAAGTACCAACTAATCGGGTGTTAACAGTACCAGTAACGATGATAGCAGAAGTTAAGTTAGTTAAGTTTTTAGGATCAACTGCAAGAGCACCTGGATCAACATAAGGACCGTTGTCTCTCTTAGCTTCAAGACAACCTGAGCTACCTGGATTAAGAGTTAAGGTAGGAGGTGTTTTATCAAGTACAACGATGATAGTTCTTCTTTTTGGAAGAGCTTTATTACCAGAAGCATCCGTTACATTGAATTCAATAGTATAGATACCAGTGGTACAGCTATCAAGATCAGAGATGATTACCATTCTACTAGAGATATTACCTTCAGAAGCATCCGTAGCTACAGCACCTAAGTCAGTGTAAGCGAAACATTTTTCAATTCTTACAGTATCAGCACCATTAAGTGTGATTACCGGTGGTTGGTTATCGTTAGCTAAGATTAAGCCGTAATCTTCGTACTCACCAGCTTGAACTGGACCGCACTCAGTAGTAGCATAATTGTTATAGTTAGCAGCAATTCTCATTTTAGTTAAACCTTCGAAAGAGTTAACCAAAGCAGGCACGGTGAATGAGGCAGTGTAAATAGCATTTTGGCTGCTGCTTTCAACAAATATTTTTTCACCAGCATCGCTGAAATCACCATCGATGTTCCAATCAATCCAACCAACTCTGTTAGCAGGATCAACAGTTGTATTTCTAGAAACCTCAACAGAGTAAGTTCTACCATAAGTCAAGGTAGCTTGCACTGTAGAAGAGTAGTCAGTATAAGCTGCATCACCAGAAGTACTGAAGTTGTTTAACAAAGCATTCGTGCCATCTAATACTTTTACTCTGTTGATACCGATATCAGCACTTAAGATGTAAGCATTAGGCGTACAATAATCCAAAGCACAGATAAATTTATTTTTAACAACAGTTTTAACAGTTTTAGTGCTATCGTTATCGTTCCAAGCTCTTAAAGTGATGGTATAACAACCAGCAGCAGTAAATTTAACGATTGGAGTAGGGAAACTATCACCTGGGTTATCTTTATAGTTTACATAACCAACACCATATTTAGATGGGCTAGTTGGAGGGTTCATTAAAGTATAAGTGGTAGGGAAGATCGTCCAAGAGAAACGGTTAGCGTTATCAACTTTAGGCGTTAAAACAACTTTATTAACGTTGATAGTTGGTCTTCTAGTAGAAGCAACGAAATCAACAGCAGACGTTGTATTAGGCGTGATAATGTCTAGCATATCACAAGTTTTTTTGTTACCAACACAAGATTTAACTTCAAGACATACTTCATAAGTACCATCGGTGAAGAATCTTGTTTGCATATCTTTTTTAGTACCAGCTAAAGAACCATCAATCGTCCACTCCCAAGTAGGAACACCAGAGATATTAGTAGTTGTATTGATAAATTTCAATGGTGTACCGTTATAACCAGGATCTGTTGAAGTAGTGAAACTAGGAGAAGGAGGGGTAGCAGGACCTAGTTCAGATTTGTAAGTACCTAGGTAACCAGAATCTTGACCAGAACCATCCGATTTGAATAAAATGAACATACTACCGCTAGTAGCAGTTACTTTTTTAATGGCTTTATCATTAGAAGACCAAGCACCTAATAAAGTACCTTTATCATTTCTACCATCATAAACACTTAAAACATCACCACCATCTTTCAGTCTCAATTGGGTCATGGTTAAAGTAATTTTTTGAGCATTACAAGGGGTAATTTGTAAGTAAGAACGTGTTCCGTAACCTTGATCGTTAGAATATTTTCCATTTATGCCACCATCATCAATGATAGTACCAGTAGCACTTCCAACAATGTTATCAGAGTTAGGACCGTAAGAACCGAAACCTAAATAGTAGTTAGTTGGCGAAATAACAGTGATATAAGCACATTTTTTCTTCATTACTGAAGGGCCAATACCGTTTGTTGCAGTTAATTCAACACAGTAAACACCTTCTCTGTAGAAAGTAACCACTGGGTTTTGAGAGAATGGAGAAGTACCATTGTCATATGAAATCCAACCGCTGTTTAAATCAGAAACTGGATCAAATGGATCGTTAACATAAGTAGTAGAATCGTAAACATTCCATTTCCAAATGTAAGGACCATCTGTAGAAAGGTCAAATAATTGAATTGAGTTATAAATTTCTAAACTAGTGTAGTTTGATACGAAATCAGCAGTAGGGATAACAGTAGGAGCGATAATGTTTAAACATTTAACGATACTATCACTACCTAAACAGTTGGTACTTCTTAATTTAACACATTTAGTACCAGCACTTGGCCAAGTAGAGCTATTGGTGCTATAATCAGGAACGATACCTTTTTGCTCGAATGAACCATCATTGTTAACGTCCCAAGCATGCTCGGTGTAACCTTTTTGGTTGCTATTGATAAATTTAACAACAGTTTTAACGAAAGCTTGTGTAGGAGCAATAAAATTAGCACTTACACTAGTAGGTAATACTAAGTTAATACTAAAGTCTACGGTTTCACCATAGTATAATTGATAACCAGTACAAGTTGCGCAACCATCACCACTGCTTACAGGTGAATATTGGTAATCGTTTACAACTCTTATTCTAGTAGCAGCTGCAGTAACATTACAAGGAATTGAAAAGTTAATACCATTCAATGAACCTGGTGTGTTAGTTCCACCACTTGAAGTTGTCCAAGTACCTCGGTATTCGCTAGAAGAGAAGATTTTATCATTGTTGAAATCAATGAATAATCCCCAGCTAGAACCATATCCATAAGAGCTTGAAGAACTAGACTCAACGCGGTAAGTATTACCAGCTGTTATATCAAATGCTTTGGCAGGCGTATTCGCCAAACGGTATTCAGAACCACAAGCACCAGCGTAGTTCCAACCATCAGCTGGTTTGTTCCACAACACAGTACTGCCGACAGTGATACGAACCTGCTCAGTACAGTTTACGTATGAAGTAGCAGAATAATACTGCTGTTGAGAGTTGTCCCCAGTACACCAAGGTGCCTGACCTTGAACATTTAAAAACCCTGTTCCAAGCACGAGTGCTAGGACAAGCATTTTTAATGATTTTAATTTAGTAATTAATTTTTTCATAAATTGACTTATTTAATATTATTGGTTCAATATTAAATCAATTTTATAATAAAACAAACGGTTCAACATTTTTTTGCTTAAAATTACCCTATAATTACTAAAAAATGACTTATTTTTTACATTATCTGCTTTAACATCAATGTTTTTAAACAACTATTTATATAAAAATATCTTAAATGTTAAATGCATATTATTTAATAAACAATTGTAAATCAATTAAATAACACATCAACAATTGTCTTTTTAAAATATTCTAGCAAAAAAGGTAAATTTTTTTAATTTTCTTGACTTAATTGCTTTTTACCTTTTAGTTCATCTATTACTATCTAAAATTACACCCACTCTTAGCTACATATTTGGCAAAATATACTTCCCAATGTCTTATAATATGCTTTAGGCGTTTGATAGGTATGTGACAATGCTAAGCTTATTATTAAATAAAAGCACTTTTTTTGACGGTTAAAGAATTCAAGACTAGGTAATAACCGTAAAAAGATAGGTTTTTAAATTTAAGCTGTAACTAATGCTGCATTAAATATGATTAGATTAAAGGAGAACGATTTTTTAAATGTGATTAAAAGAA
>CANMBF010000024.1 GCA_947496065.1 Bacteroidota bacterium | reverse complement strand
CACCTCTTCATCGATCTATGCAATGGGGCCGTGTTTCATTTCTGCAGCTGGATAACCTTCCGCATGTATGTACGAGATTTCTTTCAGTTTTAAGGCACCTTCTAAGGCTACAGGGAAATTTACACCTCTCCCTAAATATAGAAAGTTTCTTGAATCTTTGAAAATGGCTGCTATCTTTTGAATGGCTTCATCTGTTTTCAAGGCTTTTTCTACCAATGCAGGAATGGCTTCCAATTCACTTAATACCAAACGCAAGCGTTCCTGTGAGATGGTACCGCGAATTTGTGCAACTGCCAAGGCCATGATAACGAGAACAGAAACTTGGGCCGTAAATGCTTTGGTAGATGCCACACCAATCTCAGGACCAGCATGTGTATAAGCACCTGCATCGCTAAAGCGAGGTATAGATGAACCTACCACATTACAAATACCAAAAATGGTAGCACCTTTTTCTTTGGCCAATTCTAAAGCAGCCAATGTATCGGCAGTTTCGCCACTCTGTGAAATCGCAATCACCAAATCATCGGGATAAATAACAGGATTGCGGTATCTGAATTCCGAAGCGTATTCAACCTCTACGGGTATACGTGCAAACTCTTCAAACAAATATTCACCTACTAAACCGGCATGCCAACTGGTACCACAACCGATTAAAATAAGGCGTTTTACATTTCTCAACTTTTCTTCATACTCCTGGATACTGCGCATAGCAATTCGGCCGCTAGCAGAATCAATACGACCTCTGATACTATCGTGTATAGATTTAGGCTGTTCGAAAATTTCCTTCAACATGAAATGCGGGTAACCGCCTTTTTCAATCTCTTCTAAATTAATTTCTAATTTTTGTATAAAAGGTGTTTTTGCAATGTTCTCAATGGTTTTGATGCTTAATTGACCATCTTTAACAATGGCAATTTCACCATCATTCAAATAGGTAACATCTCTTGTATATTCAACAATTGGCGTCGCATCGCTCGCTAAAAAATACTCGCCTGGTTCTTGTCCAATGCCCACTACCAATGGACTGCCTTTACGCGCTGCAATTAATTTAGCAGGTTCGTTTTTCACCAAAATAACAATGGCATAAGCGCCAATTACTTGGTTCAATGCAATTCTTACCGCCTCATCAATTGAAATCTGTTCGTTCTCTTGAATGTCTTCAATTAAGTGAATTAAAACTTCGGTATCTGTATCACTGGCAAACGTATGCCCTCTTTTTTCTAAAGCTTCTTTAATGGTCGCATAGTTTTCTATAATACCATTGTGGATCACTGCTAAGTTACCAGATTGTGATAAATGGGGATGTGCATTTCTATCATTGGGTTCGCCATGGGTTGCCCAACGGGTATGACCCATTCCTAAAGTACCTATAATATTCTTACCCTCACAAGTCGATTCTAAATCAGTAACCTTCCCTTTTGTTTTATAAATTTTGAGTTGGTCATCATCAATTAATGCAATACCTGCACTATCATAGCCACGGTATTCCAATCTTTTTAATCCTTTGATAATAATTGGATACGCTTCTTTAGGCCCTATATACGCTACTATTCCACACATAATTTTTTAAGTTATGCAAATTTACAGATTAATTTTCATTGGTTCTGAGCCTACTTCTCCACTATGTGTATATTGTAGAAGAATATCACCGATGCAATGAATTGACCATCGCAAACTTTCTTAATGAGGAACTCAAAAAGGGGCTCAAAACAAAGTATTCAACCTATCTATGAATCTTTTTACTATGATTTTATAAGGATACTGAAGCGCTCAATTTTTAAGAAGACTCATGACTGGAAACCAATTAAACAATATTTATAAATTACGAAATTAATCTTGCAGAAAAATATTCTTTAAATAACACATCAAGAATTAATTGAGAAGTATACTAGTATAACATTCTCTTATATTTGTCTAAGATATTAATATCAATCTTTATTTTGAATTATATAGTTCCTGAAAACGAAAATTATAAGATAATTGAAGTGCTCAATGAGAATAGGGTTCTTTGGTTTGAAAAATACTCTACTCAGTATAGAAACGAGTTTCAAACTTATGTTTCTGATTGGGAATCTAGAAATGAAATAATTATACCTATAAATAAAATTAATTCAGCTTTAAAATTAAACGGAGTTAAGCTTGGGCTTAATGACCTCTATCCAAGTTTGAGATTTGTGAACAATGGACATAGTATTGATAATGTTGATTTATTTCAAAGTTTTCTATTGAGAAGTCCCCTATCTAGTCAGATAAAAAATGATTTATCCTTCGATCAAAAAGTCTTGTTTTATGAATTAAGTTTCAAATATTATCTAAAAAGATATTTTATTCTCGGAGGAATGGATTGGTATACATCTTACTTCTTTTATATTTATAGAAATGGATATGATGCAATTGAAAAACACTGCACTACAAAAACATGGTTAAAAATTACAGAAGATTTGAAAAATTGGGTAGAAGGAAAATATTCTACAGATAATCGAGATTATTTACTTTCGTTGTATTCATCCATAACTCTTCAAGGAACGCATTTTGAGAATGTTTGGTTAGCAAGTTTTACAAATCAAGATTGGTATTTTACAGAAAAGAAAAATGTGTTTTATTTTTCACTACTCTCTGATTCTTGTATACCTGACAATATTCAATTTGAAGATTTTGTAATCAATCCATTATTGGTGAATGAATACCTCAATTGTTATCAAGGCCCAGAGAATGAATTGAGGACTTTAATGGGTTTGCCAAGAATTGGAGAAGGTTGGATAACTGAAACTAAATTATATTATCGTATTAAGGAAGAATTTAAAAACACAATAGTACACCACCATGGCAAACCAAAATGGCTAAATAAACAGCATTTAGATATTTTTCTGCCGGAATATAATATTGCTGTTGAATATCAAGGTTTACAGCATTATCAACCAGTTGAATATTTTGGAGGAGAGGCTGCATTCCAAAAGAATCAGCAAAGAGATTTTAAAAAGAAGGAATTATGTGAGAAGAATGGTTGCCACCTTATTTGCATTAAAAGTGAAGCAGAATTTAATTACGTCATACTCGAAATTAAAAAAATAATTTCATTATAACCCTTTTGAACATTCTAAAAATGTAAATGGCTTTAAATACATCCTATTTAAACCAAAAGTAGCTCTAAAAAATTCTTATAATTTTCTGAACTCCTTGCTTCTTGGTGTGGACGGGATTATCCGCCTGCGGCGGATGGACCCTAGTGAGATGGCTTCAAATGAAAAATCATGAACTAATCTTCGCTCAAATAAATTTTAAACAACATACAACGGGATTATCCGCCTGCGGCGAATGGACCCTAGTGAGATGGCTTCAAATGAAAAATCCACGATTAAAATCGTGGACCTTTTTTCATGAACTAATCTTCGCTCAAATAAATTTGGCGAAGCTTTTTTCATGAAAAAAGCACCCTTTTCAGGGTGCTTTTCATTTGGCGGTGTGGACGGGACTCGAACCCGCGACCCCTGCCGTGACAGGGCAGTATTCTAACCAGCTGAACTACCACACCGAAGCTGATTTTGGGAGTGCAAAGATATAAACTTTGCGATTTAATCCAAATATATTTACAGATTATTTTCAAACTGCATAATCTGCGCATTCATAAAGTCAATACCACGGCCGTTGATAAGGGCTGTTTGTGCTAATTTTATCTGCAAATTATTCATCTGATCGAAGTACAATGATTGTGGCCCATCCGACAAGGCTTCTTCTGGATGGTTGTGAACCTCAACCATTACGCCATCGGCACCAGCTGCAATGGCAGCCATGCTCATAGGGGTTACCAACTCGCGTACTCCAGTACCCTGACTCGGATCAACAATGATGGGTAAATGACTTAATGATTTAACCAGTGGCACGATACTAAGATCTAAGGTATTTCTAGTAGCATTTTCGAAGGTTCTAATGCCTCTTTCACACAAAATCACCTTATCGTTTCCGCCAGATAATATATACTCCGCCGCCAATAACCATTCTTCTAAGGTGCTGCTCATGCCACGCTTTAATAAAACAGGTTTATCTATTTTACTCAACGCTCTCAACAATTGATAGTTTTGCATGTTGCGTGTACCCACTTGTAAAATATCGGCATATTGGTACACTTCATCTAACAAATTGGTATCCATAACTTCGGTGACTACACCCATGCCATATTTATCCGCAGCATTGCGCATCAAAATCAAACCATCCTTTTTCAATCCTTGAAATGAATAAGGTGAAGTGCGTGGTTTATAAGCACCACCTCTCAACAATTTAATATTTTGCTTACTTAAAAATTCACAAATTGTAAAAATTTGGTCTTCGTTTTCAACCGCGCAAGGACCCGCAATTAACGCAATATTGTGTCCGCCAATTTCTGTATTCTTAAGCTTTATAACGGTATCTTCTTTCTTCCATTCCCTAGATACCAGTTGATAAGGTTTTCTTTTGTTGTCCATCTTGTAGTTTAGCAATTAAGGGATATTATAGTTCGGAATAATAGAGTTTAAATTCTATTCCTGCATTGGATATTCTTTTTCTTGTATCTACCATCATCCGCGATGGTGCAATTGGATTATCCGTTGGTATGATTAAAAACAACCCTTTGTTATTGTCAATTCCGTAGGGCTGACGCTGATAATCAATAAATAAATTTTGAATGTGGCGTGTAATATTGAATTTATAACCATTCAGTGTGGCATTATACGCACCGCCATAAAAAGGCTCAAAAGCATCTAAAATACTTGCGTTTAATCCTGTGGTAGCATCGGGCTTTAGAAGTAATAAACGCGCTGGCAAAGGCGTTGTTGAACCATAAGATCCAGCAACAGGGCGAATGATCAATTCTGCCTTGGCAATTGAAATAGATTTGGATTTTGCAATGTTAAATAAATAAGGGATGCTTATTCTGGTTTTTGCGCCTGTCATCGATTGCAAAAAGGTGGTATCAAAATTCGCCTTCTTTGATGCTGTCTTTTGTTTGGTAATTTCAGCATTTTGATTGCGAAAATAGTATTGCGAAAATCTTCTTGAATCATCTAAGACCTTGAAATCGCTTTGCATGGTATCGTTGTAATAAATTCTAATCTTCGAAAAAGCAGCATACATGTTAACAGCTGCCATCACACCATTGCCCGATAGAAGATTGGGGCTAGGCACTATCACCAATCCTTTGAATAAATTTAAGAAATCTGTTTGGCTACTTAAATCTGTCGAATTGGCGTTAAATAATTTATTAGCAAAACTTGCACTTAATTTAATCGCAAGGGTAGGCGCTATGGTCGCTTTTTTGGAAAGATCTCTAATTTTAATACTGTCATTGACCTTTAGTTTGCCTGTATAAGCACCAATAGATGTAGTAAAGCCGTAATTCTGATTAGAATAAGCGGCATTGGTAGCTGTTAACGCCGTATTTAATTCATAAACATCTAAACTAACTTCCGAGTTTAAGTCACCATAATAAGCCGATTTAGAAGTGTATTGCATGAACAATACGACCGAATCTAAAGTGCCACTGCTAATCACTTTTCCTAATTCAGGTAAATTAAATTGAAAGAAAGAGCGCGCATGGTATTCGCCAAAAAAAGGATCTTTGATGATGCCAATAAGATTGTTGCTTAAACTATCGGTCTTTAAAGAGTCTTCGCGAATAGTAGCGGTAAGTAAGGTAAAACTATCGGTATAGCCATTGCCATCGAAGCCAACGGTACCCTCGTTTACAAGAAAAACATTGTCAGCTTTCTTTTTACATGCCGTAAAAAAACAACCAATGATTAGAAAAGAAATTAAAAAAGAATATTTCACGCGACTGCGAAATAAAACATTATTTAGCAGAACCCAATACCTGTTCGTAGAATGCTGAGTATCTTTCGCCTAAATTTTCATTGTTATCATGGTTCATATTGGGCTTTGCTTTGAGTAACAATTCCAAATCTGGATCCAATTTATCTGTGCAGTTAACAATGGCATCGGCATTTTTGATACCACCAATGTGTAAACTCTTATTATCGCCATTGGCGTAAGCCGCAAAATGTTTGTCGTCAATTTCGTTTAATGATGCTTTTCTACCAAAGTCTTTTCCTAAATCTTCTTTGAATTCATTTTCGAAAACAGAGTAAATAACTTTCGCATTTTTGAATACAGGCTCGTCTTTGTATAAAGTCTTCAAATACACTGGTATCAAGCTGGTCATCCAACCTTGGCAATGGATAATATCCGGCGCCCAACCCAATTTCTTAACGGTTTCTAATACCCCTTTGCAAAAGAAAATGGTACGCTCATCGTTATCAGCAAAAAATTTGTCCTTCTCATCTTTGAATACAAACTTGCGGTGAAAATAATCTTCGTTATCTAAAAAGTAAACCTGCATACGGGCTTCTGGAATCGAAGCAACTTTAATTAAAAGTGGATTGTCATTATCGTCTATAGAAATATTGATACCCGATAATCTTACGACTTCATGCAAGCGATTTCTTCTTTCATTAATAACACCGAAGCGAGGAACCAAAACCCTTATCTCATTTTCCTTCTCTTGAATGGCTTGTGGAAGAAAACGAGCAACAGCAGAGACCGGAGATTCGTTTAAATAAGGTGTCATCTCGGATGACACAAATAGAATTCTTTTCTTTTGAGCAGTCATTGTATTAATAAGGAGTTGGTAATTTGTTTTACAAAGATAATACAATTTTTTCGGAATTATTTAAACACAAGTTCAAATATTTTTTCAAGCATCCCATAAAACTCAATGATACCAATGGTTTGCATTTTCAATTTTGAGAATCAACCACCTAATAACCAGTCCGTTTTTGGACCATTATTTTAAAAAAAACAAAAATGTCAAATAAATTGTACACTTATACAGGCCGAGAATCGGCGAATATTGAGACCCAAAACGGTCAATACCTTATTAAACATTACTTAAAGTCAGTAAAGAAATTTCTGGTCGAATACCCAAACGACCAGGATATCCCAAGAAACCAAAACCACGGTTAACATATAAGTGTTGGTCGTTCTGACTATACAAACCGGCCCATTGCTTATAAATATACTTGGCAGGACTCCATTTAAATTTGGCGGTTTCGATACCAAATTGCGCGCCATGGGTATGCCCAGAGAACATCACACTGATATCGATATACTTTTTAAGCACCTCGTATTCCCAATGGCTAGGATCGTGCGATAATAACAGCTTAGTGGCAATCCCTTCGGTTCCCTCGTGGGCATTTTTCATTTTACCATATTTTGGGAATGGCCCTTTAGCGCCATAATTTTCAATGCCTAAAATCGCAATCTTATCTTCACCGCGCTCGAGTATGCGGTGCTCATTCATCAATAAGTCCCAACCCATGCGCTTATGCACCTCCATTAGTTTATCAAGATTGGCCGCTTGCATCGGGGTCATGTGTTCCTTGCTCGACTTGCTGCCAGCAAATGGCCGATCGATGTGCTTATCGGGCCAATTGTAGTAGTCGCCATAATCATGGTTACCTAAACAACTGTATACACCCATCGGGGCTTTTACTTGCGAGAACAAATGTACCAGCTCATCGGTCATTTCATCGGCTAAATCATTTACCAAATCACCTGTAAAAAATATCACATCAGGTTTTTGAGCCATCAATAAACGGACGCCTCTTTCAACAGCTTTAAGATCCCAAAAGCTACCACTGTGAATATCGCTTATATGGCCAATCGTTAACCCATTAAATGCATTAGGCAATTGCTTTAATGCAATGGTTTTGCGGTGCAATTTGTAGTCGTAAGCTCCTTTCATTACGCCATAACTTAATCCTGCAACAGTTAAACCACCGATGCCAGCACTGACTTGTGAAATGAATTTTTTCCGCGAAACAAAAAATTTAGAATTCACTTCAGAACTGCTTTCGCTGCCAAATAACAGGGTATAGACTTTATTTAAAATCCTGTAAACATCTTCTATTAAAAGTGGTACAACCATCAAAATTTTGGCAACAATAACCGCCACAAAAAAGCCACGTGTAATCACAATAAATCCACGACTGGCATGGGCCAATTGACCGCTGATGCTTAACACCATTAAAACCACCAATACAGCGCTCAGACTCCAATAACTAAAATAAGTGACTCTGCGCGCCTGAGGTGTTACATCGGCCACAAGGGTTTTAATCGTTTGAAAGGCGTAAGTATCAAACAATACTAAAAGAATTAGAATGGTAATTATTCGGTAGAACATAGGTAGTTGACTGGTGACAGATTGAAACATAAGGGTAGCGAAGTTGACAGGGTATATTTAGTTTAACAATTTATAAAAAGAAAAGATTGTTGACGCAAACATTCGACCCAGCCAATTCCAATATTATTTATTAATAGTCAAAACTACTTCCTTTTTGCTTTCCGATGTTCAAAAGGGCGTTGTATTTCTTTAAAACCTCCAAACTTTTCGAGAAAATACCTTCTTCCTTATTAATGACCATCGAATTTCCAACTTCGCCATACATGCGATTCGCGATGGCAGATTTCAAATGCTTTCTTATAACCGCTGCTGTTTTTGTAGAATATTCTAGCTTTTTTAGATACGGCAATGTCTTCGCCAAACGAATAAGGTTCTTAATATGGTTGTCTGATACACGGTAGCTTTCATCAAAAATGCGAATCGATTTAAAATTTTGTTTTACAAAACTCAGCTCACTGTGCATAGCATCCAATAAATACACATCGAACACATGGCTATAAAACAAACCCGGTAACAACATTTCTATTTCTGTTGAATCGGCCGTCGTATCGTGTAAGATGATGTCTGGTCGCACGCCACCACCTACTGTTAATACTCTGCCATTTCTTGTAAAATACGTTTTTATCAAATTAGAATCCAAGGCAGGTTCTAAAGTATCATCTAAATTATTGCGGGTATAAATTTCGTTTCTATAAGTGGCAATATTTCCCGTATAAGGTTTTTGTATACTGCGCCCGCTCGGGGTATAATACCTTGCAATGGTTAGGCGCAATGTTGAACCATCCATTAAGCGGTAAGGCTCTTGCACCAATCCTTTTCCAAACGAGCGGTTGCCCATTACCACTGCTCTATCATTGTCCTGCAAAGCGCCTGCTAAAATTTCGCTGGCCGAAGCGGTATTGTGATTGATTAGTAAAATGAGTTTACCAGTTTTAAAGCTGCCATTACCATTGGCGCGGTACTCTGTTCTATTTCTGTGAAGGCCTTTGGTAAATGCTATTAAATCATCCTTCTCTAAAAACTCATTCGCAATGCTAGTAGCCTCGCTTAATAAACCGCCACCGTTGTTGCGCAAATCGAGAATTAAATCTTTCATGCCTTGGCTTTGCAGTGCTTTTAAAGCCGTTAAAAATTGTTGATGCGAACTGCCACTGAAACGGTCGATTTTAATATAACCAAGCGTGCCATTCACCATGTAATAAATTTCGGAACTATTCATAACAATGGTTTGTCGGCCCACCGAAACATTAAACGCCTTTTTACCATTGCGTCTGTAAATCGTCAACTCGGCATTCGTATTCGGCTCGCCTTGCAAGGCTTGCGAAATTTTACTACTGGTTAAAGTATCGGTTAATTGTTTGCCATTGGCTTTTATCAAACGGTCGCCCGCTACTAGGCCCGCGCGCTCGGCAGGACCATTGGGCGAAACATTGTTAATAAAAATAGTGTCTTTGAAAATAATGTATTCTATGCCCAAACCTTCGTATTTACCAGACACCTGTCGCGCACTTTGTTCAGAAAGCTCAGGTGGAATATAACTGCTGTGCGGATCTAATTGTGCTAATAAATAATCGATGGATTCACTTTCAATATCAACTGCATGGGTGCTATCTACATAATCGTGAGAAATGATGTCTATAATCTGAGAGAACTTATCTTTTTGAACACCCTTAGTATACATACCAATGGCCACACCAGTGCCTAACAACAGGGCGTATAATAAGGGACGCAGTGCTTTCTTAGCCGATTCTGGTAACATTTAAAGAATGTTCAACAATTGCTCTTTGATTTTTTCTAGCTCCTCTTTCATACAAACCACCGCTTGTTGAATTGGAAAATAATTGGCTTTGCTACCCATGGTATTAATTTCGCGACCGATTTCTTGGGCGATGAAATTTAATTTTTTGCCATTGGCATCTTTCGCTAAAGTCTCATTGAAATAACCCAAGTGATTATTCAACCGGCTTTTTTCTTCACCGATATCGAATTTTTCTAGATAAAAAATAAGCTCTTGTTCAAATCGGTTATGGTCAATTTCTAACTTTTCTTTTTGATCGGCCAAGGCTTGAAACAATTTATCTTTTATGGCTTCTTTTCTCGGTTTCTCTTCTATTTCAACTGTTTTTAATTGCAATTGAATGGCGGCCAAACAATCTTCAAAATATTTGCGAATGGTATTGCCTTCTTGAATTCTAAATTCATCGAACTTAGTAAAAGCGGCTTCCACTGTGTTCTTCAATAACAACCAATCTTCTTCTACCCCATCGGTTTCATCGAATTTCAAAACATCGGGCATGCTTAAAATGGTGTTGAATAAGTTGCCACTTTCAAGACTTAATTCATTGGCCAATTTTTCTAATTTTATTTTATAACCATTGGCAACAGCCGTATTCACCACCAATGAATCGGCCGACTGGTTGTTCTCTTTGCGCTCGGCATTCACAAACAAGGAAACAGAACCACGACCGGCTTTCAACATTAACAACTGTCTGAATTCAATTTCTTTATCCTTAAAGGCCTTGGGCAAGCGTATGTTTAAGTCCAAGAACTTATTGTTCAAGGATTTGATTTCGGCCTTCACGTGCCAGTTTTGATTCTCTGCTTCGGCTGTACCGAAACCCGTCATGCTTTTGATTTGTACCATTTATATTTAAGTGATGTTATATACACCCCTGCAAAAATGAGCAAGGCTGCAATTACTTTTTGCAAAGTAAGTATATCTTTTTGTAAAATGATGGCAATGATGGCAGCTAATACTGGTTGCAAGTAAATATAAGCACCTACCAAGGTGGGACCGACCTTGTTAATGGCCCATGCATTCAGCAAATAGGCAACATAGGTGGTACACACAATGATAAAAATAATTTCACAAATAATGACGGGTGGCATATTAAAATTCGCTTGCATTAACTCTGGCCAACCAAAAGGCAGTGTTAAAAAAAATCCGATTAAAAAGGTAAATTTTGAAATGGTGAGGGTGTGATAATGCCCCAATAATTTTTTTACTAGTACAAAATACACTGCATAGGAAATAGCATTAAAAATAATGAGCAAATCGCCAGGCAGGGTGGTCGACGAGAAGGTAAAATTTTTACCAATCAATAAGAATATTGCGCCGATGCAAGATAATAAAATACCCAAGACCTGCAAGGTCGTCATGGGTTGTTTGAAAATAACGGTATTTAATATGAGTACAAAGATGGGCGTGGCTAACATTAAAACAGCCCCATTAATAGGGGTGGTTATTTCAAGTCCTTTAAAAAACATGAGCATGTTGGCAGCGACACCAAACAGACTGCACAGGCCAATTAAACCACCATGCAATTTCCAATTAATTTTTTCTGTAGGGCGTGTGAGTGAAGTTGCGAAAAATAAAATAGTGGCACATCCCACTCGCAATACAATAAAGCCAAAACCTTGTAGATAAAAAGGCATAATATCCTTTACCAAACTAAAAGTAATGCCATAGATAAGTGCAACGGTAAATAAAGCAATATGAACTTTTATATTTTGAATCAGGCAGGAAATTAAGGACTCTGCAAAGGTGCTGCATAAAAGTGAAAAATAAAAATGAAGCGCAAATACAAAACCAGTGGAATTCGCCCAATCGATGAATTAAAATGCCCCATTATTTTTTAATAAAAAAATAGTAGGTTTGAATCCTTAACATACACACAAATGCCTATCAGAGTAGTAAAAGATGACAACACACCAGAGGAGCCACGCATACCAGGTGGCGGTGGTGGCAACAGAGGCGGTGGCGGTGGCCTTATTGGCTCATTGCTTCCTTTGCTATTAAGCCTTTTTAGTAAGAACCCAAAAACGGGTCTCTTAATTTTATTAATTGGAGGGGGTCTTTATCTTTTTAAAGGGGGTTGTCAGATGCCCGGTGGTGCTCAGCAAGAACAAGCCGGACCATTGAACACAGGCGCCAGTTTAGATCCTGAACAATTCGACAATACCGAGGTTTTTGAACCCTTGGCAGCCGTGAATACGTTGCCAGAGCGTGTTTCTTTAGAAAACTATTGCCCTCCCCGTGGCAACCAAGGTCAGCAAGGCAGTTGCGTAGCGTGGAGCCATGCCTATGCCGCCCGTTCTATTATGTATGCCATGCAAAGTGGCAAAGATCCCAGAGAATGTGCCTTCAGTCCTTCTTATTTATACAACCAAATAAAATTGGAAGGCTGCCAAGGGGCTTATATTCCTAAGGCCATGGAAAAAATGCAACAACAAGGTTTGGTGGCTTTCGATGACTTTGCCTACAACGACCAAGATTGCAGCAAACAACCGAGCGATGCCTTGATACAAAAAGCCAATGCCTTTAAAATAAAAGGCTACCAGCGTTTAACCTTAGGCGATAAAGCCGGCATAGGAGAAGAAAAAATAGATCTACAAGCCATCAAACAAAACCTTGCACAGGGCGCACCCGTTACCATCGGCATGATGGTAGGCGGCAGTTTTATGCAAGAGATGATGGGACAAGAAGTATGGATACCCACCGATGCGGATTACGACATGAATGGTTTTGGTGGACATGCCATGTGTGTCATTGGCTACGATGATTACAAAGCAGGTGGTGCCTTTCAAATCATGAACAGCTGGGGCGAAGAATGGGGACAACGCGGTATTGCGTATGTGCGTTACAAAGACTTTGAATATTTTACCAAGGAGGCCTATGGTCTTTATCCAATGGGTAAAGCCAACGATGTAAAATTTGCTTCGAACCATTTAAAAGCTTCGTTTGGTTTGTTGGATCCTACCAATCAAAAATTAATTCCCCTAAGTGCTCAATCAGATTTTAATTTTAGAACGACACAGACCCTTGCCAAAGGCACTGCCAAATTTAAAATTCAAGTGAGCAACGATGCCGAATGTTATACGTATTTGTACGGCCTAGAAACCGATGGCTCTGTGAAAGGTTTATTTCCTTACACGCCTAAACATTCGCCCTACTGTGGTATCATGGGAACACGTTTGTTTCCGCGCGATTACAGCTTGCAACCCGACGAGGTCGGCAACCTCGATTATTTCGCCATTTTGGTTACCAAAAAACCCATCGATTTTGAAGCCATTCGTCGGCAATTGAGCAAAGCAAAAGGCAACTTAAATAAAAAAATAAAAACGGTATTCGATCAACAACTACTGCAAGTCAATTTTAATGCAAGCGATGTGATTTCATTTACCACCGACGAGGCCAATGACAATTCGGTAGTAGCCATGATTATTGAAGTGGCGAAAAACTAAAGTCTTTTAAATAGAGGCAACGAATTGTACAAACAAACGGTGCTGACCAAATTTGTTTAAACTGTATTCGGTGCGCATACAATAATCGTAAAAGAGCACCCAATTTAAACCGAAACCAGTACCATATTGGTAGGTGTTGGGCATGCTGTTATTCGCAGTGGTTAATGGGTTGTAATTCCAAACATAACCCGCATCGTAATAGGTGGTGAGGTATACCGCCATCGGTAGCTTTTCGTAATTGCGAACCCCCTTCATAAACTTAAATGTTTTATTGATAAGGCGGTATTTTAATTCCGATTTGCCTACGGCGAAATGGTTACCATCGATCACGTACAATTCATAGCCGCGAATAAAATCTTTGCCATAACCCAAAGCTTGGGTGCGGTTGTAAGGCAGCTGACTGATTTCAAAAAACTGAGCGTTACCGCCTATGCTGGCAAACCAATTGTTTTTTAAATGGAAATATTTAGCGGCTGTTAATTTTAAATTAAACGGAAAAGGATTCAATTTTTTATTGACGAAATACGGCCCTTCTATACTGGTTTTTAAATAATGTCCACTGGTGGGATAGCCTTTTAAATCGCGCTTATCACGGGTGTAGCGATAGCCCAAATACAATTCACTTTGTTCGGTTTTGCTGTCGTATAAATAGCCAGGATTAACAGCAGCGCTTAGCACTGTATCTTTCACAAAGGTGCGTCTGTAGCCTCCGTATATTTGGTGGTAATTGAATATTTTTTTTCGGTGCGTAAACATCACCTCCACGCTTCTGCGGTTGATTAAAAATAAACTATTGTCTTTAAAAAATTGAACCTTGTTTTGATCTGTTTTATACCACAATTCGCGGTTGGCACTTATGCTAGTGTTCAACTGAAAACCCCAAGTACTTTTCTTATTGAAATACGGCATGCGGTAATTAAGATTAAACAATTGGGTATAGCCTGTTTTAAAATCGAGCACCATGGTTTCGTTGCGACCCCGAATATTGTACCATTGCAGTTGTATGCCGTAAATTAAGCGCGAAGGATCTTTGCTCAACCACCATTGGTTTAAATTACGATCGGCAATCTGGGCCACTGGCACAGGCCAAAAATACCAACGCTCGGTCAGGCGAACGGTTACTTCATTCAATTGATTTTTTTCGATTTCAACCTCGTTAAAAAGAAACAGATTAATCAGTTGTTTTCTACTTTGTGCTTTGTGATAAGTCCAGTTGTGAACGGTATCGTTTAAATGAAACGTAAGTTCCCTTAAAATGATAAAGGCTTTTGTTTTTTTGTTCCCTACAATTTCTATTTTTTGTATCTTAAAAACACTGTCGTTTGTTTGTCCGTATACACCCAACGTGCATATCAGAAAACACAATATTAAACATGGTTTAAATCTCAAAATTAGATATCCAAAAATTTCATTAAACTTTCATAACGCGCATCCAAATCATCAATTAAATCTTCGCGACTGAAATACTGGATGACTTTATAATTGTAGCGCTCGAGTGTGGCGAGAATATTTTTTAGGATGTTGGTGTTTAATTTTAAATGCACCTCCAATTCATTTTTTCCTTCTATTTCGAATGTAAAAACACCCAATACTTTGGCATCGTTGTATTCAATAATTCTGGCGATATCACTTAAAGAATAATCTTGTGGCAATACTTCTAGCACCACTATACTACCTGTGGCACCTATGCTCAAACTCTTGCTTAATATGCTTACAATATCAGATGTTTTTAAAATACCGATGTATTGCCCCTCCTCGTTTTGAACCGCCAACATTGGCAATTTTAAAAACTTTAATTGCTTGAGGGCATCGAACAAATGTTGCTCGGGCAATATGCTTGGCAGAATCGGATGGTACAATGGAATATCGCTCAATTTATCTGTTTGTGCATGCCCTTCTAATTGGGCATAACCAATGTAATTTAACAATTGATAATTCTTAACCACCGGCAACAACTCAACATGCAAGGCTGCTAACTTTTCATAGGCATACTTTACGGTATCAGAGGGCTCTAAAGGTTCGAGTAAGGTTGTTAAATGCGCTTCGGCTATCATGGGTATTTAGTACAAATATAATTAATATATCACTCAGTTCAAAAAAGCTACCCACAAGCAAGGCGACATTGTTTTGTTTAGTGTAATGCAATTGGTGTAGCGTATTGAGTCCTACATGGCTATAAATTATTTTTTCTGCGTTTAGTAGCCCAATATTTTCGCTTATTTTTGCACCATGAAAATTGCAGTTGTGGGTGCTACAGGATTGGTAGGTACCAAAATGTTGGAGGTATTAAGTGAAAGAAATTTTCCGTTAACAGAATTAATACCCGTGGCGAGTGAAAAATCGGTTGGTCAAAAAGTAAACTATAAGGGCACCGATTATAGTGTTGTAAGCATGCAAACTGCCATTGATTTAAAACCTGAAATAGCTTTGTTCTCTGCAGGTGGTGGCACCTCTTTAGAATGGGCCGAAAAATTTGCAGCAGCTGGCACTACCGTCATCGACAACTCATCGGCTTGGCGCATGGACCCAACAAAAAAATTAGTGGTACCAGAAGTGAATGCGAGTGTCTTAACCGCTACTGATAAAATAATTGCCAACCCAAATTGCAGCACCATACAAATGGTGGTGGTAATGAAACCATTGCACGAAAAATACAAAATAAAACGCGTGGTGGTAAGCACTTACCAAAGTGTTACAGGCACTGGTAAAAAAGCAGTCGACCAACTGATGGCCGAGCGCAATGGCACCACTGCCGATAAAGCTTATCCTTACCAAATCGATTTAAATTTATTGCCGCACATTGACGTTTTTATGGACAATGGTTACACCAAAGAAGAAATGAAAATGGTGAACGAAACCAGAAAAATCATGGGCGATGACAGCATTAAACTGACCGCTACTGCTGTGCGTGTGCCAGTGATGGGCGGCCATAGTGAAAGCTTAAACATTGAATTCGAAAATGATTTTGATTTACATGAAGTGGTTTCAATTTTACAAAACACCAAAGGAATCATTGTTCAAAATGATGTGGCCAATTTGGAATACCCTATGCCTTTGCATGCACACAACAAAGATGAAGTATTTGTAGGCAGAATCCGCAGAGATGAAAGCCAGGCGAACACTTTGAACTGTTGGATAGTGGCAGACAACCTTAGAAAAGGCGCTGCTACAAACGCTGTGCAAATTGCAGAATACCTGCTTGAAAAGCATTTGGTATAAAATTTTACACTTGCATGACCAACAAGCGGTCATTTTTTTAAGAAAGCAACTGTTTATGTTACTTTGCTGTCTTATATTTGAATTCAGTTTTTTGTTTGATTAAACAGTTTACCTTCATATTGTTTCTTATTGGCCTACAATTTCAAAACCTGCAGGCCCAACAATGTAATATCAGTTATACAGGTATTCCGTGCATTTACAATCCCATTGATTTTAAATCTAACAGTCCTGGAGCTACTAACCATTCGTGGGACTTTAATGGCGAGGGTTTCAATAACACCCAAGCCAATCCGCAGTTTGCCTTTAACACCACTGGACTAAAAACCATCCGCTACACTTGCACTCTGCCCAATGGTTCTAAGTGCACAGCAACAGTGAATGTAACCATTAAAGCAAGACCTAAACTCAGACTGCATTTACTCAACGATTCCACCCAATGTTATGCGGGCAACTCCTTTTGCTTTGTCGATTCAAGTCTCTCGGGCGACAACACCGCTTGCATTGTTTCCATCAAATATTTATTTAGCGATGGTGAATTGATAACGCGCTACGGCACCCGTTCGAATCCCATTAAAACACCCCTGTATTTTTGTAAAAATTATCCCGATCCGCAAGGAGGTGTTTATACATTAAGTGTAGAAATTGAAGATTGCAATGGCTGCATTACCAAAGCCGATTTTCCATATAAAATGCGTGTGGAATTTTCGCCAGCTATCTTTGCTAGTGCTACTTTTTCAACGCGATTGTGTCAAAGCACAGCCTCAGGAAAATTCACCAACAAATCGCAAATCGCTTTAAAGGATGTCAAAAAATTCAAGTGGATTTTTGGCGATGGATCTTCAGATTCTACCAATTGGGACACTGTGAACCACACCTATAACTTGAATGGGAAATTTACCGCCTCTTACAGCCCCAAATTGGTTATCTATAGCAGCATCGGTTGTGCTACAACTTTCGACATGAACAGCTTTGCCTTGTACAATTTGAATCCTTTTATTATTGGTGATAAAGATTCTGTTTGTTCGGGCGAAACCATTAATTGGAAATTTGGCAGCGATAGTTTAAAAGATTTGATACCTCCTGGCGCTGTGAATTGGTATACCCCTGGTTTGCAAAAAGGCTACGCAATAACAGAGGTCATGCGGACATTAGGACCAAAAGTCATCCGTTGTAGTGTTCAACACCCATGCGGACCATTTGAATTGTATGATACCGTTATCGTGTTAGGTCCTGCCGCAGCCATTGAGCCACCTTATCTCGCAGAATCAGAACGCTACCAATGTAAAATTCAAGACAGTTTGCATGTCTCCGATTTAACGACGTTTTACCACAACGATTTAGACTATACCGACGATGACAGTTTGTTCTCGCGCAAGGCGGGCAAATTAGTGCATGTCTTCAGAAAAAATGGGTCTGATTATAAATCGCAAGATTCGAAAATACAAAACAGAGGCAATACCAATGTGGTGCGCCTTTGGAATTTTAACGATGATTTTTGCGAGCAGTGCACCACCGATACCAAGAAAAATCAAAACACCTGGTTGAATTGTCGCTTTAGCAGAGACAGTGCCGATGTGCATTGGTTCACACCATGGGATTCACTTTACGATTATACCTATTCCGATCAGTCTTTTTCTATTACTATTTTCGATAAGGTAAAGAAACAATGTGCTGTGCGTAAAGTATGGGCAACAGATTCATTTGCTATTATAACCGATACCTTTTTATACTATGGCAACAATGGCATTGGCAATACATCCAAGGACAGTTCTATCTTTAATAGCATTCGCAATAAAACACAAATTCCTGAAGGACTCATTGGCGAAGGTTTTATCGATATGCCTTATCGCACCAGGATTTACATCCCAAAAAACAGTACCATTTACATCGATAAAAAAGATGGCAATCCGCAAATAATGTACAATGGACCACAATTTAATTACGTTAATAAAAACGAAAGAATCGTTATTAAAAATAGCATTCACAGTTGCCTCTTTCAATATGCTTTGACTACCACTTTCGACACCATTCCCTTGAAGGCCATACAGCCTTGGCACAAGGTCGTTAAGCGCATTAATAATTACAATCTTTCGATAGGCGATTCCATCAATGCAAGTTTACACCGCCAATTATTTTTTAACACCATTCCTAAATGTTTCAAAGTAAGGCTAACTGAAAAAGACACCGTTCATCCTTACCGATGCGAACAATCTGCAATGGTCGATTTGGCTTTGATGCCGCCTTCTGCAAAGAAATTAAAAATCGTTGGTGAATACTGCGTTGGTTATGGTGTAAAAGGAATCGACTTTAGTTTAGAGGATACCAAACCTGGCTGCATTCGTTCGTATGCAAAAATCAATGCCGATTATATCAACACGCCTAACAAATGGCAATTGATCAATGATATGAATGGGGGTGATTTAATAATGGAATCCATTAATGATTTACCGCCCTTTGCCTATCAAGGTTATAATAAAGTAGGACCAGCAAAAGGCCTCTTTTTCTTGAAATACAACGATACCAATTTGAGCAATGAGAGTGTTCAAAAAATAAACATTGCTTTGATCATAGGCAATGGCATTGCCCCCAACTATTGTGTCGATACCGTTTATTATCCCAATTTCGGCAGCTTCCCTCGCCTATCGGCTGATCTTTCTTTTGTGGGCAGAGATGATACCGTTGCCATTTACAATACTTGTAAGCAAGACACTGTTTACACCACCATCCCGCATGCAGTGCCCGATGCCAATGGCTTGGCGGCTTCCTCATCGTGGTACATGGTAGACAATAGTACCTCTGATACAGTGAATATGGTGATAGAATATTTTCACCGTGTGGTGTCTAATCCGCGTTACCCAAATAAGAAAGTTAATTATACGGTGATTGAGCGCTATACAAGAATAAACGGTTGGCAACAACGCATCAAAAGAGATACTGTTTTTACAGCCATTGTTCACCAATGGAAAACCAAAGCATTGCCTGGCTATACTACCACCAAACTAAGAGAAGCCTTAGCCGCTATCAACATTGACATAGATGATTTTAATGATAGTTCATTGATTGATGTCATCTGGAACAATGTTGGCACCATCGGCAACTATGCCAGTGGCAGTCGCGGATGCATTGATACCAATGGGATGGACACCGCACTTAAATTTTATAGAATCCCTACTTCCTATACATTGTTGAACTATAAAGACAGCAGTTTATTGCCTATAGATAGTATCTATAATAAAGGTAAATATTATAAGGCGTATGGTTTTCTACCGACTAAAAAAGGCGTATTTAGCATTTACAGAAATGTAGAAACGTTCACACCCATGTATTGTCCATTAACCCAAATGGTATCTGTCGTCGTAGGATTTTATGCTGAACCGCGCTTCACCGATTCGGTGATTTGCAAAAACAGTTTGTTAACGGCCGAGCCCTATTTTAGATACTATTCGCTCAATCCTTCGAAGCCCGGCAGTCTCGATCCCAATGATTATTGGCATATTAGAAAAACCTTGGCTGGACAAAAAGGCTACGAAGGCATTACCAAGTGGGACTATAGCAAAGCCGATGATGACGCATCAAAACCAGGCAGTATTTTTGGCTTTTTTCCGTATGCTAAAATTGGATACGATACCTTGGTGTATTTGGGTGGAGGCACCAATGGTATTTATTACAAAACACCTGGCTTATATTTAGTGCGCGTGGCGGTGCAAGACAGCAATGGTTGTAAAGATACCTTCGCACAAAACATATATGTCACAGGACCGAAAGCGAATTTCCGCACCAGTTTTAAAACGGTTGATTGCAAATCGATTTTAGAATTTTTCGATTCTTCTTATATCATCGATCCATGTGTGGCCAAAGGCTTACCACCTTGCGATTTTATCAATAGCTGGACCATCCGTTGGGGCGATAATACCACCAGCAGCTTTATCAAAGAATTACCTAAACAAATTGGGCACGATTACAAAGCCATCGGTGCACATACCATTTGGTTGGTGGTGCGTTCTGTCACTGGTTGTGTGGATTCTGTTTCATTTAAAGTATTTATTCCTGGTCCTCAACCTATTTTTAACACCATTACCGATCGCACCATTTGTGTGCACGACTCAGTGATCTTTAAAAACAATACCCCTGCCTTTACCAATTCGGCCCAATGGTTGTACAGTTTTGGCGATGGCTTTTTCTCGCCTCAAAAAGACACCGTAACCATCGGTCACCAATACAATAAAGTTGGAAAATTCGAGGTGTATTTGCACCAATACGACAGCATACCAGGCACTGGCAAATATTGCTATGCCGTGTATCCAGATACCTTCATCAACCAAGCAAAAATTACCATCACCGTAGTGCCTTATGACAGTGTTAAACTCATTGCAACACCAGAGGTGGTTTGTGTGGGCGATGTCATTAATTTTAAAGCGGTCTTAAAAACCATTAACAATTACAAACAGTATTATTGGACTTACGACAATCAAAAAGATTCGAATACCAGTTTTAATTATTCAAAAATTATTACAAGCACAGGTGCACATACCATGTTTTTTCAAGCCGATACCAATGGCCTCGGGCGTAAGGCCTGTCCTGCTATGGCCGATATTACAGTGTATGCCGATAGCGTGGTGGCCGACTTTAATATTGATGCTTCGAAAGAACCAGAATTCTGTTTCACCAATACTTCGAAATATGCCGTTACGTACCGTTGGGGTTTTTACCACGACCGCGATATTACCATTAAAAAAGATCCTTTTCTCTTTAACACTTCACAGGCCGAACCCAACCGCTATTTGTGCGAAAATTTTGGGGAGAATGGTGGTGAACAATGGATTTGTCTAGAGGCGACCAATGCCTTGGGTTGTAAGGATACCATTTGTAAAAAAGTATACAACTCATTCGAAATTGCCTTGCTGCCACCCAATGTGTTTACCCCTTCTGGTGGCGATGGTTTTAATGGCACCGACAAAGATGGCAACCAAGGCAACAATACCTTTAGCATTTACATTAAAGGCGAGGCTTATTACCACTTGCTCATTTACGACCGCTGGGGTGTATTGGTGTTCGAAAGCGATGATAAAAACAACGACTGGAATGGCAGTTTGATGAACAAAGGCGCCAAATGTCCTGATGGCACTTACTATTATATTTTAGACTACCGCTACAAATCGCGCAAGAAAAAAGAACCCATTTTGAATGGGGTGGTGCAATTGATTTGGTAAGGCTATTTTGAGATTTTGAGATTTTGAGATTTTGGGATTTTAGAATTTAATACCCTATCCATTTCAATTATATTTTATTGTACTTTATTTATAGAAATTTGGGCATTCGTTGGCACATGGAATACAATGCCAAGCCAAATAATTTCAGCGAATACAAGGGCACTTTAACAAAATTTTAAACTAAACCTGAGGCTCCGTTTCCTCAATACTTGTTGCTTCTAAAGCTTGCAATTTCTCTAATCTTTTGCGTTTGATAAATCTCACCAAAGCATCTATGCCCAAAGGAATACCAAACAAAGCAATGGCAATGCCATACAAAATCCATACATCATTGTTACCAGGTGTGCCTGCATAAGCAGAGGGTGCAATCAACAAAAAAAAGCCGAGTATTTTTTTCATAAGCTTATCGCAATAAATCAAAGGTAAGCTATTTTTTTAAATTGCATTCGCTTGCAATTCAGCATGTTTAGCACCCCTTCAGATAACAAATAGCCTGTATAAAAGCATAGTAACTTATGCACTTTCTTGTCCTTTTTGCAAAAAAATACCTTTATTCGCACCACCATTATGTCCACTACAAAACAACAGCAAGATGCCTTAGATTACCATAGCATGGGCCGTCCAGGCAAAATTGAAGTGATTCCTACAAAACCAACCCAAACCAAACGCGATTTGAGTTTGGCATATTCTCCAGGTGTGGCCGAGCCTTGTTTAAGAATAGCAGCCAACCCCGAAGACATTTATAAATACACCGCCAAAGGCAATTTAGTGGCCGTTATTAGTAACGGTACAGCCGTATTAGGTTTAGGTGATATTGGTGCCGAAGCCTCTAAACCCGTAATGGAAGGCAAGGGCGTACTCTTTAAAATATTTGCCGACATCGATGTGTTCGACATCGAATTAAACACCAAAGATGTTGAAGGATTTATTGCTTGTGTAAAGGCTTTAGAACCCACTTTTGGCGGTATTAATTTAGAAGACATTAAAGCACCAGAGTGTTTCGAAATTGAAACCCGTTTGCGCGATGAATTAAAAATTCCCATCATGCACGACGACCAACACGGTACCGCCATTATTAGTGGTGCTGCCATGTTGAATGCCTTAGAGCTCGTGAACAAACCAATCGATCAAATCAAAATGGTGGTAAATGGTGCTGGCGCCAGTGCCATGAGTTGCAGTAAATTATTTATTGCCTTGGGTGTAAAAAAAGAAAACCTTTTAATGCTCGATAGCAAAGGCACTTTGAATACCCGCAGAACCGATTTAGACCAATACAAAACTTTTTTTGCAAATGAAACTACCATCGATACTTTAGAAGATGCCATGGTGAATGCCGATGTGTTTGTGGGTTTATCGAAAGCCAATATTTTAAATCAGGACATGATCCGCAGCATGGCCAAAGATCCTATTGTGTTTGCAATGGCCAATCCTGATCCAGAGATTGCTTACGAGCTAGCCATAGCCGCTCGCGAGGACATTATTTTTGCAACCGGCAGAAGCGATTATCCGAACCAAGTGAACAACGTTTTAGGCTTTCCATTTATTTTCCGTGGGGCCTTAGATGTAAGAGCCACCACCATTAACGAAGAAATGAAATTGGCCGCAGTAAGAGCCATTGCTGGCTTGGCAAAAGAACCAGTGCCCGATTCAGTTATGAAAGCTTACAACGAATCGAATGTAGAATTCAGCAGAACTTATATTATCCCTAAACCAATTGATCCGCGCTTAATCGAGGCGGTGAGTCCTGCAGTAGCCAAAGCGGCCATGGACAGCGGTGTAGCGAAGAATCCTATTTTAGATTGGGACAAATACAAATTAGAATTGAGAAACCGTTTGGGTCTCGATAACAGGTTCATCAGAAGAATGATGACCCAAGCCCGTCAGAATCCTAAGCGTGTGGTATTTGCAGAGGCCGACAATGTGAAGATTTTAAAGGCTGCACAAATCGCCAAAGAAGAAGGTATCGCCATTCCAATTTTATTGGGCAACAAAGAAAAAATTACAGCCTTATTAGAAGAATACGCCATTGATTTGGGTGATGTGAGCATCATCGATCCATTGATGGAAGATGCCAAACGCGAATACTTTGGTGAGAAATTTTTTGCTGGTCGCCAACGCAAAGGCATTAATGTATACGAAGCTGGTAAGTTGATGCGCGACCGCAATTATTACGGTTGTATGATGGTGAACGAAGGCGAAGGCGATGCCTTTATATCGGGCTTAACCAAAAATTATCCGAAGTCGTTGAAACCGGCCATGCAAATTGTAGGGCGCGAGCAAGGCATTACAAAAATTGCGGGCATGTACATTATCATGACGAAGAAAGGCCCTTACTTTTTTGCTGATACCACAGTGAACATCGATCCAACTGCACAAGAGTTGATAGAGATTACAAAGATGACGCATGCAGAGGTTTTAAAGTTAGGTGTTAAGCCAGTGATTGCCATGTTGAGTTATAGCAATTTTGGAAGTGCTAAGGGCGAGGTGCCAGGCAAAACAGCCGAGGCTGTGGCCTACTTACATAAGAACAATCCTGAGATTGTAGTTGATGGCGACATACAAGCCAATTTCGCTATGAACAACGACATGTTGAAAGAGAATTTCCCATTCAGTACTTTGGTAGATAAGGAGGTGAATACTTTTATATTTCCAAACTTAGCTGCGGGCAATATTGCTTATAAATTTGCGCAAAGTTTTGGTGCTGCCGAAAGCATGGGACCCGTACTCTTGGGCTTCAACAAATCGGTGCATTTCTTACAACTGGGCAGCAGTGTTCGCGAAATCGTGAACATGGTAGCCGTAGCGGTAATTGATGCGCACGGAAAGAAATAAAAGCATTTAAGATTTTTTAAATACAAAAAAAACCTTGCATAAATAATTGTACGAGGTTTTTTTATGATAGCCTGGGTATTTTTAACCACCAAGAACACTAAGAGAATACCCACTTAGAACACAAAGAATTTTTTAAAAATCGCCATTCATTTGTGATTAAATCTCTGTGCTCTCTGTGTGCTTCCACCTTTGTGCCCTTTATTGCAAGCAATGCTGCTTCGCGGTGTGGTTAAATCTTAAAATCCTAAACCTATATTTAGAATACATAATATTAAAAAATACCAATCGGTATGTTTTTCAGCTAGTTGCTTAAATAATAAATTTAAAAATCTCAAAATCATAAAATATAATAATAAATTGATTTAATTATACTTAATATCTATTTTATCAGCTATAAGCTGACAAATAAGCTATATATTATAATTATTTGAAGCCATTATTTGAATTTAAATTATTTTTTGTATCTTTGTTATCAGGCTAATCCTGATATTAATACTATGTATAGTAAAAATATTTCAACTAAATCCAACCAACTGCTTTCTTTTTTTTATGGACAAAATAAAAATTGTTTTGACTATAATGATGCAACACAGGCAGTGCCTAAAGCAAAGGAAGGCACACTCCGTGAATTGCTGAGTGACATGACAAAACGCGGTTTGTTAATGCGCTTAAAAAATGGGGTCTATTATATTATTCCTCACCATGTAGATGCCGAAACATTTATGCCCGATTGGCACCTTATTACAAAATACTTAGTAAACGAGGCACAACATTATGTTGGTTATTACTCAGCTTTGCAATTGCACAACCTCATTACACAACCCTCGTTAAAGGAACAAATTGTTGTATCAAAGCAAGTGAAGCCATCTGAAATTCAAATTAAAGATGTACAATTTCAATTTATTTATCACAACGAGAAACATTTTTTTGGAACTCAAAAAATATGGATTGATAGCTACACCAAGGTTATTTGTTCTGACTTAGAAAAAACCATTATTGATTGCTTATTTAAACCTGAATATGCGGGTGGAATTGTTGAAATAGCAAAAGCTATATATACATCCAAAGACAAAATAAAATTCAAAAAACTTTTGGATTATGCAATTCTATTCGATTCACAAGCGGTCATCAAAAGACTCGGATTTCTGTTGGAAATTCTGAATATTAAGACCCCTATTATCGAAGATTTGAAGAAACTTAAATCAGCATCGTATATATTACTCGACACAGAATTACCAAAACTTGGCAAGTACATTAGCCGCTGGAGTATAATGCAAAATTTAGAAACTGAAACCATTCAATCTGCTATTTATTCATGATAACACCTGGAGAACTTCAACAAAAAGCATATGCACTTGGCGTGCGTGATCAACAAATTGAAAAGGATTATATTCTTTCATGGCTATTAAAAGGCATAGCAAAACATGATCACCTTTCCAAAACACTCGTATTTAAAGGCGGAACGGTTTTAAAGAAAATCTATTTTGATGATTATCGATTTTCTGAAGACTTAGACTTTACGCTCATTGGCATAGATAAATCAGATGCATTTACCATAAAAGAAATTTCAGAAAATCAAATCACAAATGCCCAAATCTTTGAGTGGTTTAATGAAACATTTGAATGGATCAGAGAAGAAGCGAATATTCCGCTTGCAATTATCGATAATAACGAACACCAAGATGGTGGCATTAACTTTTATATCAGTTATGTTGGCCCATTGGGTGGACAAGGAAACAATAAAAATGTGAAAATCGATATTTCGAAAAATGAACAATTGGTTTTTGAACCTTTATTAAAAAATGCTTTGATTAACTATTCCGACCTAGCAGCCTATCAAATGCTCTGTTATAGCCTAGAAGAGGTTTTAGTTGAAAAGATGCGAAGTGTAATGCAAAGGATGCAAGCGCGCGATTTCTATGATATTTGGTATCTGTTGGAACAACATCAAATGGCGTTAGAATTTTATCTGAATGAATTTAAAATAAAATGTGAAAGCAAAGGATTAAAGCATGCGGATTTTCAAAAGAAATTAGCAGAAAGAATTCCGCAATACAGAGGCCGTTGGCAAAGCTCCATGCGCGATCAAATAAAAGATTTACCCAACTTCGACCAAGTAGAAAGAGAAATTCAACGACATTTCAAAAAACTAGATCTGAAATAAAGAACACAAATCATTTTAAGATTTTTTGATTTTAAAATTTTAAAATTTTTTTTTATGACAGTGTGCGTATTTTTAACCACCAAGAACACTAAGCTAGAACCCCACAAAGAACACAAAGAATTTTAATGTAAGAAGAAAAGAACTTTTATAAAGGAAGACCTTTGTGCGCTTTATTGCAAGCAATACATGGATTTCCCTTTGTGATCTTTGTGTGTATTTTCTTTGCGCTCTTTGTGGTTATCTTTCTTTACCCCAAACCTTGATTTATACCTCACAACATTAAAAAAATACCAATCGGTATGTTTTTAGAAAGTAACGAAATAATAATTTCAATACACAATTATTCCATATCGGAATACAGAATATTTTATCATTAATACTTGATTTTTAATTATTAATATCGTATTATTGCATATTCGAATATGGAATATTAATAAAAATACGATGGTACAACAACAAGTTATTAGTCCGCAGGACATTGTAATTTTACTAAAAATGATTGCTTTAGGAGATGCGGCATGGCTTCAAAATACTTTAGCTGAAGATTTGGGCATTAGTCAGTCTGAAGTGAGTAAATCATTGGTGCGTTCAAAATATGCAGGCTTATTAGATTCAGTTGGTAAAAAAGTAAGTAAGTTGGCATTGCTTGAATTTATAGAATACGGCATTAAATATGTATTTCCTCAGCAACCAGGTGCAATAGTAAGAGGGATTGCTACTGCTCATTCGGCACCTCCTTTGAATAAGTATATAAAAAGCGAAGAGCATTACGTATGGCCATCTGCCAAAGGGAATTTAAGAGGGCAGAGCATTATACCGCTCTATAAATCGGTAGTTGAAGCGGCTAGAAAAGACGAGAATCTATATCAATTATTGGCATTGATTGATGCCATACGCGTTGGAAAGGCAAGAGAAAGAGAATTGGCAATGAAGGAACTTAAATTGCGCATCTTAGGGAAATAAAAAATACCAATCGGTATGTTTTTTAGCTAATGTCTTAACACATAAATCTCAAAATTTTAAAATCAAAAAATCTTTCAATCATAAAATATCCTCTGCCCTTCGATTACCAAAACCATAAACCCCATACCGAAATAGAATCGCTCACAGGTTATGTGATTAAACAAGGTGAACAGAATGCATTGGAAACGCCTGTTTTTAAGGGGATGTATGAGGGGTTGAGGAAATAATTTTTGAATTTTTAAATTGTAGGATTGAAGGATTGATATTTAAGTAAACATTGTTAAATTTCGACGACAATTTAACAATCATTCTAAATTTTCATAAAAATATGAGCACAACAAATACAATAACCCGAGAAGACTTTTTGGCTTTTTTTCGTGACGATGAATGTTTAAATACTTTATCTCCTGCCGATAGAATTGAAGTTTTCTCAACAATCTTGCTCGGTAGTTCTGATTTTAAAAAAGAACTCTTCGATTCTATTTTTTCAGATTATTGTGTAAGTCATCTTGATGTGATTGAGGTAGAGGATGGTAGAATGTAGTTTTATTAAAAAGTAATTTAGGCACTAATGATCTTGTGATTAAATTCAAAAATTATTGAACAAACTCTATAAAGTTGTTTATAAAATACTCATGGGTATTTCTAATTGATAAGGCTAAACAATTAACTTTGAAAGTTAATGAAATCATTATACAATCATTTTAAAACAAGGTTTATTTGCCAATATTCCTCCGTAAAATGAAATTAAGATGATTAAAATTCCAAGATTACATGAGTGAAAAAAATAAAAAATTAACTTTTATAGATTTATTTGCAGGATGTGGTGGACTAAGTGAAGGTTTTCTTCAAACAAACCAGTACGATGCATTAGCGCATGTAGAATGGGAAATTCCAATGGTAAATACCCTGCGTCATAGATTAAATACTAAATGGAATCATGATGAAGATGATGCATTCAAAAGAGTTGTACATTTTGATATTCAAAAGACTGAAGAATTAATTAATGGAAATTGGAGTGAAGAGTCAACAAAATTATATTCTTCTACAAATCATAATGAAATTGTTAAAAAGGGCTTAAGAGGTTTAATTGGCAAGCAAAAAGTAAATTTGATAATTGGTGGACCGCCATGTCAAGCATATTCAATTGCAGGCAGAGCCCAAGATAAAAATTCAATGAAGGATGATTACAGAAACTATCTTTTTGAAAGTTTTGTAAAAGTTGTAGATGAATTTAAACCTGATATTTTTGTTTTTGAAAATGTCCCGGGCTTATTAAGTGCCGAACCTGGTGGAAAATTAGTAACAGAAAGAATCTACGAAGCTTTTCAAGCCATCGGTTATGAAATAAGAACTCCCGATTTATTGAAGAAATCAATTTACGCAGCATCCGACTTAGGGGTACCTCAAAAGAGAAATAGAGTTATTATAATTGGTGTAGATAAGAATTCAAAATTAGAATTAGAAGTACTTTACAGTGAAATTAATCAATTAACAAAAAAAATCAAACCTGTTAATGTAAAGGATGCCATCTCACACCTACCAAAATACCAGCCTTTAGAAAGTCAATCTAAACTGAATGGGAAAAATATTTCACATTCACTTATTGGAAATAAAAAAGTAAAGCATCACGAACCTCGATTTCATAATGATAGGGATGTTTCAACATTTAAACATTGGCTTAAAAATAATTTAAATCGAGTAACAATGGAAGAAAAAATTGGATTTTATAATCAATTAATGGGGAAAAGTTCGAACCATGCTAAATATAGAAATTTAGAATGGGATAAGCCTTCACCAACTATCGTTGCCCACCTGTATAAGGATGGCTTAATGTTTATTCATCCCGATATTGAGCAAAGTAGATCAATTACAGTTAAAGAGGCTGCCCTACTGCAATCATTTCCACATGATTTTGAATTTCTTGGAGGCCAAGGATTTTGTTTTAAAATGATTGGAAATGCTGTACCGCCAGAAATGGCAAGAAATATTGCGGAGTCAATATCAAAAATAATTTCAAAAAATGAGCGTAAAAAATAAAAAACTAAACATACTTGTAGCTTGCGAGGAAAGTCAAGCAGTTACTCGGGAATTAAGGCTTCTAGGGCATAACGCCTATAGTTGTGATTTATTAAAATGCAGTGGAGGTCATCCCGAATTTCATTTTAATATGGATGTTTTTGAAGTAATTGAAAACAAAGGTGGTATATTGCAGAACGGAGAGAAAGTAAAATTGGAAAACAACTGGGATATAATGATAGCACATCCTCCATGTACTTATTTAGCAGTAAGTGGTGCTAAGTGGTACTATGACCCAAAGGACAAACTATTGCCAATTGCTAAAAGGGGTCGACATCCCGATTATCCGTATAGAGCAGAGCATAGAGAGGAAGCAGTTAAATTTTTTATTGCGTTAGCCAATGCCCCTATTGAAAAAATAGTTATAGAAAATCCAATTGGCATTATTAGTACAAGGTTTCGCAAACCTGATCAGATTGTGCAGCCTTTTATGTTTGGGGATAGGGCTCGTAAAACAACTTGCCTATGGTTAAAAAACTTACCAAAATTAGTTCCAACAGAAATTGTGGATGAAGGTGAAAGAATATATTTTAAAAGTGGGAAAAGTCAGCCAAAATGGTACTCAGATGCTTTTGTAAAGGCCAAATCCCCTGAAGAGCGAAGAACAATGAGAAGTAAAACATTTGAAGGAATGGCTAGGGCAATGGCAAAGCAATGGACAATTGATTAATTTACAACTGAAAAAAATAAATAATGGGGGAAATAAATAATGTCGTTCTTTTAGATCCCGATCTCGGGATGTTTGACTCCATCCGTGATATGGGATATTCTGTGGAAAATGCCATTGCTGATCTCATTGACAACAGTTTAGCTGCAAAATCAACTCAAATTCATGTTGATATTGTATTCGACGAAGCCAATTCATACATTAGAATTGAAGATAACGGAACTGGTATGGATAGAGAGCGTTTAAATGACGCACTTAGATTTGGAAAAAAAATAAAACCAATCAGGGATTCGGATGACCTCGGAAGATTCGGTCTAGGCTTAAAAACTGCTTCTCTGTCACAGGGAAAACGTTTAAGTGTAAAAACTATAATTAACAAGAAAGAAGAAATAGGTGTATGGGATACGGACTTCGTTAATAATATCGCTAAAAGATGGGCAATAAAAACGCAACCTTTTGAGTCAACAATTGATATATTGAAACCAAAGATACTCCATGAATCGGGAACTATTATTGTCATTGAAATTTTAGATAAATTATTGAATGAAAAAGCTGAAGATTCAGATTTATTTTATAAAAAAATTGATGCAGTTGGTGATCATCTTTCATTAATTTTTCACAGATATATTCAGGGCTATTTGGTAGAAAAAACAGATCTTTTTTATCAGGGGAATCAATTAAAGCCAATTGATCCGTTTGCATTCAGTAAAATTACAATAAAAGGCGAAAGCAAATATTATAATAACTCTGTTGTTGTAAAAGCTTATATTCTACCTCACGAGAGTAAAATGTCTAAAACAGATATTAAAAAAGCGAGTCTTGAAAATGGTTTCACTCTTAATCAGGGATTCTATTTATACCGAACGAACAGATTAATTGTCTGCGGGGGATGGCTAAACATGGGGGACGACATGAAATCCCATGAACAAACAAAACTTTGCAGAATAATGGTAGATATACCAAACAAGTGGGATGATGTATGGGGTATTGATGTAAAAAAATCAAAGGCAATTATTCCAAACTCTATATATTCAGATGTAGAAAAAATTGTTAAAAATGCATATGAAAGTTCAAAAAACAGATATCTTCATCGGACTAAACGCAAAATCGGTTCAACAGATTCTTATGCATGGATTTGGGAAGCAAGAAACAGTGTTAAGGGAAAGATTTATAAAATAAATAAAAAACATCCACTGATTGAACAGATTTTAGAAATGGAAGAAAAAAAAGACGTTGTTGGTCTAAATAAATTACTTATTGGTCTTATTGATCATATTGAAATAAATTTACCTATTACTGAAATAATTTCAGATGGAGCAATGAACAAGGCAGATCTTAGTGATAAAATAGAGGATAACAAAGAGAGATTAAAAAAAGTAAAAGCTAATTTTATAAAAAAATTATTGGACCAAGGAAAGTCTGAAGAGTACATCAATAACCTTTTAAACGATTCCGATCTTAAAAATTAAAATAAACTAAATTATGAAACAGTTAATAATAGATTCATTTAATAATGCAGTTAATAAGTATTATGTTTTTAGAAAAACTAAGGGTAAGGAACATGCTGAAGCGCTTGAAAACGCCTATGATTGGTTTATTTCGGATTTGGAGGAATCCGAGATAGATGTGTCGAAATTTAATAAAGAAGATTATCTATTAGATTTTGAGAAAAGAGTGCTTATAACGGAGGTTGAAGAGAATAATATTTTAACAAGAAAAGATTTTGTTAAATGGTTTAAAAAGGAAGATTGGGAAGGTAAGTTTAAAAGATGGGAAAGATACAAGGCTTTAAAGAGAGAGGAACTTCCGAAAGAAGTTATTGAAGCCATTGATACTAAGACCGATGATATACTTGGTTTAATCGGTGACCCAAGAAGAGCTTTAGAAAACGGAGATTATTTTGATATCAGAGGTTTGGTAGTAGGTTATGTTCAGTCGGGTAAAACGGGAAATTATACAGGATTAATTAATAAAGCCATTGACCTAGGGTATCGTTATGTAATTGTTCTTGCAGGTATGCATGATAATCTCAGGTCTCAAACACAAGAAAGAATTGACGAGGGTGTTATAGGCCGAATTACAAGGGATAGCGTTCAAAGTAATATTGGCATTGGAACAAAAAAAGGTTGGGTACCGGACACCAAACCCATGACAAGCTTTGATAGCGATTTCGGAAAGGGGCGGCTAACGTTTGATCTTCTAAATGATGATGTAAGGGTTTGGGTTATAAAAAAAAATAAATCAATACTTGAAAATGTAAATCAGTTTTTACAAAATTTAATTGAGAGCAACACAGGTACCCCCTTTATAAATCAGGATGAAAGAGGAATAGAACGTCTTCATAAAATTCCATTACTTGTTATAGATGATGAAGCTGATCAGGCGTCCATAAATACAAAAATAATTCCAGAGGATGAGGATGGCAACCCTCTAGAGGAATATAACCCGACATCGATAAACGAAGGGATTAGACTTTTATTAAATAAATTTTCTTCTAAAACCTATATTGGATACACTGCAACTCCATTTGCTAATATTTTTATACGGAACAACGTAACTGAAAATAGACTTGGTGACGATTTGTTTCCTAGAGATTTTATTGTTATGATGAATCAGCCATCCAATTATGTTGGTGCTCTTCAAGTTTTTGGAGGGTTGCACCGAGATGACAAAGGTTTGCCAATTACAAGAGATATTTTTAAATATAGAGATGAGAATCTTGAAATTTATCATGATTGGCAAAGTAAGGATAGCTTAAAAGGTAGAAATTCAATTGAAAAATTATATAATGAAAGAATTTCTGACATAATTCATTGGAATAACCTTATGCCAGATAGTGGTAGCTTTGCAAAAATTATAATTAAGGAAGGACAGCCATTATTGGTAGGCGAAGGATTTATGCCTGGAAAACATAAAAAAACACATAGCCCTAAAGACGTCTTAACTAAACAGGGAGTGGATTTGCCTATTTCCTTAAAACATGCTATCGCATCTTTTATAATTGGTTGCAGTATTAGAGTTTTAAGAGGCCATGAAAAAAAGCATATGTCTATGCTTATTCATATTACCAAGTATACTGCTGTTCAAAAAATATTAGCAGAAGTAATTTCATCTTATTGTAAAAAATTGTTTAAACATATAAAAAACAAAGATCCAAAAACAATTGATTGGTTAAAAAATATTTATAACGATGATTTTTTAATTTCCGCAAATTTTATGCAATCAAATCCCGTAATTAATGATGAATATTACCATGGGGCGAAATATAAGTTATCAAAAATTGATCATAGTTGGGATGATGTGTTTAAATCAATGAATGCGGCATTAAAAAAATTAACCGGGGAAGCTAATAAACCAAACGTAAGGCAAATAAGTGGTGGTTCTAAAGACTTGCTTGACTATTATAAATATGAAAAAGAAGGACTTTCAGTTATAGCTGTTGGAGGCGATAAATTATCTAGAGGTTTAACATTAGAAGGTTTAATGGTTAGTTATTATCTAAGATTAAGTAGTGCATATGATACCCTAATGCAGATGGGTAGATGGTTTGGTTATAGGGATGGTTTCGTGGACACATGCAGAATATACGCTAATCATGAATTGCTACGTAACTATAGCCATATAGCAGTTGCCTTTGAAGAACTTAAAGGTTTATTTGAAGAAATGGTAGCTGAAGAACCTCATAAATCACCAGACGAATTTGGACTCAGAGTTCAGAGTCATCCTTCAATGATTATTACAAATGCTATGAAAATGAGATCCGGAACTCCAATTACCCTTAATTTTTCAGGTAAAATGTCTGAAACAGTAGTGTTTTGGAACCGAGCTGATAAAATTGAAAAGAATATTAATAGCGTTGAAAATCTAATTTCAGGTATTGGACCAAGTGATACTTCTCTTGAAAAGGGAAGACCAGGGGTTTTTATTTGGAAAAATGTATCATCAATTAAAATATTAGATTTTCTTAAAAATTACGAAAATCATCCTACTAGCTCAAAAATGCAAACCGAGGCAATAAGTGAATATATAGTCAATGCAAACAATCTGACTTATAGCGAACTAACAAAATGGACTGTAGTTTTATTCGGCAAGCAATCTGGTAGCCGTGAAGAATTAGTAAAAATTGGCGGGAAGGATGTCTATCCGTCTGGTAGGGGTGCAACAAACGATCTTGTGGGAGTTGACAAAATATCAACTGGAGTAATAACAGGAAATACAGAACAACAGTATGACTTCACTGAGACCGAAATATCGAACCTTAATAAGGAATGGGTAACATATAAAACCTCACGAGAATCGGAAAATAAAACATATTTAAGTTTTAACAGATGGCTGAGATTAGAAAAACGAGATAAGGAAAATGGTTTATTAATCATATACCCAATTAGATTTAATAATGACAAAAATAAGAATATAAGATACTCTACTGCAAAAGGTGATTACCTAATTGGTTTTGCCACGGTTACTCCCTCAACTTCAAGTGGAATTACTGCAAATTATGTAATGAACGAAATCGCAGAAGCTGAATATTTTGACAACTAACTAAAATGAGAATAAAAAATGAATTTAATTATGAAGAAAAGTGGAAGGAATTAAATATTACTTCAAATTCTTTAAAAAAAGGAGTTTCAGGATTAGTTGACAAAAATTCACTATTTAAGGTTTATCTATATTCCGATTCCACTAATTTAAAAAGGTCGGTAATAATTGAACTACCACCAAAATTTAAAACAAATAAGAAGTTACCTGAGGTGCTAGGAGTAAAGTGTAGTTTGCAAGTTACCTACAGTGGATTAAAGGGAAACCTATATATAATAGAGCAAAAGTATGCAATTCACACAGCAATTTCTGAATTGTTTATGTCTGAAATTTCGAGAATAATAATTGGAATAAACGATATTAAGACATTTGAGGATGTGCTAATTAAATTATTTGAAGATTGGAAAAGTTATTTTGTAGAAGAAATGGACTCTTTTGGCCCACAAAATCAACTTGGATTATTCGGAGAAATGTATTTTTTGCATGAAGTTTTATTTCAAGAGTTAGGCATCGCCCCTGCAATAAATGCTTGGAAAGGCTATCAGAAAAATCGACACGATTTTGAACTACCTAGCATTAGCTTTGAAATAAAAGCAACCACCTCAAATAATCCTTTAAAAGTCAAAATAAGTAATGAAAAACAGTTGGAGAAGGGCAAGTTAAAACACCTTTATCTAACGGTTTATAACATGGTTAGTTCTGAATCAAAAGTTGGAGATTTACCCAAATTGATAGATTTCATAACTAAACAACTAGCTAATGATCCGAATTCAAGAAATATTTTTAGGCGAAATATAATGAGTCTTGGTTATAGATTTGAAAAGGAAGAAGAGTATAATAGATCTTATTCAATAATTAATAAAGGTCAAGAGTATTATGAGATAGATGACACTTTTCCTTCAATTAGATTAAAACAGCTCGGGAAACTAAACAATAGCAACGCATTGATGGATATAAAATATAGCATCAACATTGATGCCTGCCAAAAATACCAATGTAAAACCCCATACTTCAAGTGAAATTAGAAGACTTTAATTCAAAACTTATTGACAATGTTTTTCTTGGATCCAATCCAGAAAGTCCTTACGACAGTTCATTATTCATTAGCCAACAGAAAGATGAAATATGTCAAATATCAGGACTAACTGATTTTGAAATTTTACACATTGAATTACCTCAGGAGTTTATTTTATGTGATGGTTATTATATTGATGAAGGTCAAGGGAAATTATCTGTACTTATTGGTGATATTTCAAAAAACAAAAAAAATACTGAAGTAATCACTAATAAAGATGTGGAAATTTTAATTGAAAAAGGAAAGTCTTTTGTTAAGAATATTTTTGATAATACAATAGCAAGACTTATAGACGAATCAGAAGAAGCAACACATTCTGTCGTTGACGAAATATTCGAATCTTCATTAAGAATTGAAAATGTAACCTTTTTTATTGTCACCAACAAAGCATACGATACGGAGTCAGATTTAAGCGGCAATGGTAAAATCAATAAATTAATTTATTCAACTGTTGTTATTTCCTTAATAGATTTTTATGATTTTTGGAAATCGAAAACACATGATTTCATAACTCCAAATATTGATTTTAGATCACTTGGGTACAAATTACCTTGTATTAGTTTACCACACGCTTACGATGAATACAAAGGATACTTGGTTGTAATGAATGCAAGAGCCTTGTTTGATATTTATGATGAACATGAGACTGATCTATTGCAGGGAAATGTGAGGTTGTTTTTAAACGCCACTAGAAAACAAAATAAGGGTTTACTTGATACACTAGGAGGAAATGAAAGGCAAAAGTTTTTTGCATACAATAATGGAATTTCTGCCACTGCTGACTCTGTCAGTTTTTATGAGGAAGATGGAAAGATGTATATATCTAAAGTAGAAAATCTTCAGATTGTAAATGGAGGACAAACTACCGCCACGATTCATTTTTTTGGCAATAAAAATAGGGCCAATTTAATATTACTAGAGGACGTTTATTTGCAAATGAAGCTTAGTGTTATTCAAAATGACGAAAAACAGGAGTCTTTCATTCATGATATTTCACGATATGCCAATACTCAAAGTGCTGTGACGTTTTCTGATCTTGACGCTAACGACTTTTTTAATTGTGAATTTGAAAAATACTCAAGAGAAATTAGTATACCTAATACGCATGGAGAAAAATGGTATTTTGAGAGAAAAACTAGTGATTATTTTACTACAGGATTAAATTTGGGTAGAAAAGATTCGAATAATGAAGTTAAGTTTCATAATGAATACAAAAAATTACGTGTTATTAAAAAGACTGAATTGGCGTTAATACTTTTTGCTTGGGGCTTTCCGAATTCCGAAAATAAGATTGAACCAAGACCTTATGATTCAGCACTTGGGGCAGAGAAAAATTATGATAAATTTAAAAAATACAGAGAAAACAATATAATCACTTTAGATCAGAAATTCTACACTGATTCTATATCAAAAATAATACTCGCTCGAAAATTGACATTGTTAGTTAATGAAGCTGGGATTAAACAGCAAAGAAATCATGTTGTAAATTATACAATGGGATTAATGTCTTTAATATGTAATGGGGAAATAAAATTTGACGATATATGGAATTTACAGGGTATATCTTTTGAATTATCTAGAAGTTTAGCTCAATTAGTTAAAAAAGTATGGGAAATAATCGAAGAATCAGCTGGTCCGATAAATATAGGTACGTGGTGTCGTAAACCTGAATGTTGGTTAGAAGTTAAGAAGATAAATCATGTTTTTTCAAAACAAATTCCCGAATTAATTATAACAACTGCAGTTAAAACTGATGTGATACCAATAAAAAGTGTAAGCTCTAAAAGCAACACTATCTCAAATGATAATTCAATTGGCTTGTCTTTTGAAGAATCACTTAGCGACTCCGGTTTTTGGTTTGGTATGGCAAAATGGGCAAAAGAGTGTGATGTCCTTGACGGAGCTTCCAGGAAATTCGTGTTTCAAGTGGCAGCCTACTATATCTCTAAAGGAAAGGAATTGTCTGAAAAACAAGTGAATTGGGCTTTATCGTGTTATAATGAGACCGCTAAGCTCGGGTACAACCAACTCGAACTTAAAAAAAATAATACTGGAATTGAGGACAATGAAAACGTAAATGAGAATTTTTATCTAAAAAAAATAATTAATCAGGATCTAGAAAGGACCCCTACTTTCAGTGTTGAAGCAATAAGAGATTTTTTTCATGTAGTACTTAAACATGGCGAATCACAGATAATTACCATTCAAAATCTTTCTACTAATAATAAGTTCAAAATAGAATTTAAATTACGAGAAACAAGAGGCGAATATCGAATATTTTTAAAAGACTTATTTAAAGAAATTTCGCCTAAAGAAAAAGATATATTAATTTTTCGTAAAACAATTGAGAATAGTTTTACGTGTGAACAGATTCAAACCACTGCAAATAATTATGACTCATATTGTAATATGTTTGAAATAAACAAAAATCATAAATTGTTATTAAAATAATTATTCATAAAAAAAAATGTGGTCAGCTATTTCATAGAGATAGGAAGAGTGATTGATCTTTGAAGTGGGATGAAAAGATTAAAAATCATTAACGCTGATTTCAATGGCACTAAATACTAGAACTGGATATTAGGTGAATTGTAAAATTTGAGACCCTTAATAGAGAAAATCATTAACGAATATCATATTTAGTTAAAGTAAACTTTGTAAAAGAAACTCAAAAAGACAAAGTTTCTAAATCTCTACATTCACCAATTCAACTCTATAATTTTAACACATATCCCCAAACAAAAAATGCGACCCGAAAGTCGCATTTTTAATTTCAATAATTCTAAATCCTACTTCACTTCCAAAGCTTGCTTTATTAATAAAATAATATAAGCGCGGTGTTCTTTGGTATCGCCAGTTGAGGTTACTAAGGCGGTTTGCATTTGCTTTTGTATGCTCTGCAATTGCGCTGTTACCTTGGCTTTCGATAGGTTGTCGTAGTAAGGCGATTCTAAGGCCATGGCCAAATAGCCTATGTATTCTATCTGTAAATTCTGACGGTAGGTGTTTACGGTAGTGGCTAAATCGGCTTGGAAAATGGCATTGGTTAAGTCTTTCATCATTTCGCCTAACTCATATTTATTGCCATACAATTTGCTATCGTTTAAACGCTCTAATGTGCTTGGGTGCAATAAATGCATTAACACCGAACGTTGGATGTTCAATACCCTGTCGTGCAATTTTGGATCTTCGCCCGAACTAAAGAAATTAAAACCTCTTCGTTGGGTTTGTAAATAAGCAGCCAACTCAGTTGGTACTTCTAATGCTGTTGGTGCAAAAACCAAATCAGTTAAAGCTTTCATTGCGGCCTTCTGGGTTTCGTATGGCACGGCTGTATAAGGCTTCACAGGGCTGTTTTGGTTGCTAAAGCTTCTATCAACATATACACCACCAATATAACGCGACATAACGCCTGCTTGCACGCCCCACTCGCCTGTTAATACGGCATAACTGTTTTTTAATTCTTGGAAACTTCTGTTGCCCTTGCCATACTCGCTCAATAAATTGCCTTGCAATGTTTTAATCAAGGCTATGCGTTCTTTGGCATAGGTTACAGCATCGTTACTCATATCGCCAATCATCACACGTGGGTCGATGGCTTTACCAGGACTGCGCATATCGTCGGCATCGTTACCAAACAACAAATAGGGCTCGGTGCTGCGCATTACTATTTTTTCTCTGCGCGCCACATCGGCTGCTGCATCGCTCCC
>CANMBF010000023.1 GCA_947496065.1 Bacteroidota bacterium | reverse complement strand
CCCTACGGACTACGAAATTACGAAGTACAAGGCTAGCATTCATTCTGTTAGCCTTTTTTTATGCAAAGTGGATAAAAACCGGATTCTTTTTTTAAAATGCGAAAAATGAACCCCTCCAATTTTACTTCTTTTTTGGTCTATTTTTGACTGACAATTCTTCAAATATTATCACTCTTTTCTTCTCTTTTTAAGCCGTTTTAAGGAATTCCACCCACCGTTTTTGAATTAATTAAAAATATTTTTTAAATAATAAAGGTAGATAAGACTCATTTTTAACTTAAGCGGCCTATTAGTGGTGTCAATGGCTGTGAAATATTTTCGCGATTGAAAGTAAAGACCACGTAAGCAATTTTACTTTTAGAAGGGGTAATGTTTGCCAAACTAATAGAAAAATGGGAAAGTGTCTTTATAAACTTCTGTGAGCTGAATACCATTGTTTTTGAAGATAAAAGAGACCTTAATTGCAATTATTATTATTTTGTTTTATATTTATTAATAGCATATTAAATATATAAAACTTTATTTTTGTCTTTTAGTGAATATCTTAAAAAACATAAAATATAAAACAAGTTACTTGCGCAAATTGCTAGTTTGTTTCATTTTTATTTTATGTAATGCTGCATATTCTCAAAGCAATGCGTCTTTCTCTATTTCGGGTTCAAAGTGTCTTGGCGATTCAGTATTTTTCAAATTTACAGGCCAAGGGGATTCACTGTTTTGGGATTTTGATGATTCCATTTCTGGTTTTTTAAATACGAGCAATGACACCAATGTGATGCATATATTTGCTGGCAAAGGCACCTTTAATGTCCGTTTAATTGTTAGAGATACAAATGGTATAATTGATACTGTTTGGCATACATGGTCGGTGTATAATAAACCAATTGCTAATTTTAACTTTATCAATGCTTGTTTGGGTCTTTCTGCGCAATTTACCGATACAAGTCTGACAGATTTTAATAATCCAATGAGCAGTTATTGGTATCAATTTGGCGATGGTTATACGAGCAATCAAGCTTCGCCCCAACATGTCTATACTTCAACTGGTGTAAGAACTGTTAAGTTTCTTGTGCAAACCACACAAGGGTGCTCAGATTCTATTCAAAAAAATTTAACCGTTTTTGCGCAACCCAATGTTTTATTGTCCACCGATTCGATTTGTCCGGGCGATGATTTGGGTATTGACATTCAACATGGAACTGATTCTGTTAAGCTATACGCTTGGAATCTTGGGGATGGGTCCATTTCTAACAATAAAACCTTTACGCATCAATACAGCAATCCTGGATTAAAACACATTGGTGTAAAATTGACCTACAGCAACGGTAATGTCTGTATTTTTAATAAAGACTCTGTATTGGTTTACAAAAGGCCCAATGCATTTTTTACCATTTTGACGCCAAGAAAACAATGCTATAAAGACAATCAAACGTGTTTGCAATTTGGATTGGATTCAACACATATTGTCTACAGCAATATGTTGTGGGACGATGGCTCAAGTGTGCAATTAAATAAATCGAGTTTAGGCGCATGCTATACCTACAATGATAAAAATGGTGGGATGTATAAAATTACCCACGAAGTAATTGATACCAACGGATGTGCCGCGCGGTATACGGCACCAAACGACAGTGTTCAGGTTTACAAAGACCCCAGGGCAGATTTTAAAGTGACTATCACTGGCGGTTGTTTTAAGACCATGGTATCGGTTGTAAATTTAAGCAATATGCAAATTCCTGTGGTTAAACGTTTTTCATGGAATTGGGGTGATAGCTCAAGTTTTGATACCAGCATATTTAACAATGTAAAACACCAATACATTGCCAATGGGGTATTTAAAATTAAATTAAGCATCACAGACCTATATGGCTGTAAGGATTCTTTTTCGTCGCCAGATACCATTAAAAATATCAATTTTAAAGTTGATGGGTATAACTACGCCATTGATTCGTGTCAATCAAGCAACCAGTATAAATTTATTCAAACATCCGTTAAAGGCGCGTTTGCAACTTGGTTTTTTGGCGATGGGGATACACTCAATGGGTGGAATGTCAGTCACCAATACTACCGAGGAAACCGAATAGGAACCTACTACCCTAAAGTGAGGGTGAGTAAATTAGGCTGCGATTCCTTCATCAATTTAAAACCCAATATCGTGTATGGCCCATTGGCCAATACGAACATAGTTAACCGTTACCAATGCCAGGTGAAGGACACCGTTTATTTTACCAATACCTCTCTGTTGTACCTCAATAACAAAATATCGGTGTTTTGGGATGCACAAGATCCCTATGCGGGCAATTGTACCATCCAATCAAATATCAATCAAAATGTTGATAGCAATTGTAATTTGAGTGTCGATTCGTTTAGGTTTAAACACATGTACAAAAAAGGGCGGGATAACTGCTATACAGTTAAACTAAAGCTAGTAGATTCTATTTTAGGGTGCTCTGATATTAAATATTTTGGCTTGCCCTTAAGAAAACCTGATGCCCATACAGGTATTAGTTTGGGGTCAGTTGGTGGCTTTTGTTTAGGTCCTGAGAAGTCTAAAAATGTCTGGATTGATTTTAGTGCAACCAAGCCAGCCTGCGGACGCGAGCGGTCGTGGGTGATGTGGGATTCTCTTTGTGCAGAAAACTCAGGTAATTTTAGTGCTTGGTGGCAAGTGAATACTTATACTCACAATTACGCCTATGTGCCTTGTGATTCTAATGGGAATATTAGTATCGGTATTATCATTCAAAATGGAAGCGATACCAATGGCAGGATTTGCAGAGACACTGCGTTTTATCACCATCAACTGCGATTTGGATTGACAGATCCAAGATTCACCTCTACTTATAATCCAGCGGTTCAATATTGCAAGAATTCTACCTTCGATTTTATGTTGAATGATTCAACACTCGATTCCATTGTGTACATCAATTGGAATTATGGCGATGGTGTGAATGAATCAAACTTAAGTTTGGGGAAACGAACGCACACGTATAAGAAACGAGGCCGTTACATGGTCATATTGACCATGCGCCATGCCAATGGTTGTGTTGCCATCGACTCAATGGTTCTTAAAATTGGTGCGCAAGCGTCGTTGCAATTTGATAAAAATAAAATATGTTTGGGTGACAGTGTTAAAGTTGTCAATACCACCAATTATTGGAATGGTCCTGCTTATTGGAGAAACCCATTAAGGGTTGCAAGCAATAAAGAAACAACGCGCTGGGATATGGCCGATGGCAACGGCTTTTCAAATACCAATTACCAAACCTATTTCAAATTTAATAAGATCGGAAACTATACTGTTAAATTGGAATACACCGACAGTGTTGGTTGTGTGGATACACTTGATTATCCAATTCCTATTCGGGTGTTCGATGTGTTCTCGCGCATGACTTTGCCTAGTAAGCAATTGGTGTGCGCCCAAGTGTTTCAATTCAAATCATCGGCGAGTGTCTACGACAGCATCAATCAGTTTGGACATAAAGACGACAGCATTAAAACGTATGCGTGGTATTTTGACCAAGCCAGTAGCTCCAGTCTATTAAAAAATCCCTATAAATTCTTTAAGCACGGTTGGCACGATGTTGAATTACTGGTGAGCAATACGCTGGGCTGTAAGGATTCAAAAAAAGATTCTTTTTTTATTAACGGTCCTGAGGCTAGATTTGAAATGGTATCGGATACTGCCGGCTGCATGCCATTAAAAGTGACCTTTAAAAACAAAAGTACAAATGCCAACAGCTACACTTGGTTGTATAAAAATCCTGCCAACAATATCAGCATCTCAAATTCGAATGCCAATATTAATTTCACCTATACCAATTATGGTATTTTTAGGCCTCAGTTGATTGCTCGTAATACGTTTTTAAACAATGGTATTTCTGTCACCTGTGCTGATACATTTGTGGCGAATCCGCTTACAAAATATTCGCCTAAAATTGAAGTCTACGAATTACCTAAACCCAAATTTACACATTCAACCAATTGTGCCACTTATACCACCACGTTTACCAATACTTCGACAATAACAACTGGAACGATTGTTAAATATAGTTGGAGTTTTGGCGATGGTAGTTCAAGTACCTTAAAAAATCCGGTGCACCAGTTTGCCGATTCAGGAAAATACACCATCCTGTTAAGAGCTTTTAGTCAGTATGGCTGCGTTGATTCAGTCGCTCGGGACATTTTTGTGTATCCATTACCGGAGGCCGATTTTACGTTTAACGAAATATGCCAAGGGAAAGCTACAAATTTTAAAGATATATCAAAATCATTTAATGATATTATTACCAACTATACTTGGAATTTTGGAAATGGGGTGAGCAGTTCATCAAAAAATCCCAACTATATCTATCCCAAAGATTCTGTTTTTTATACAGTAAAATTAACGGTGCGAAACCGCTCGGGTTGTAGTGATGTTGTTTCTAAACAGGTAAGGGTTTGGGCCAAGCCAAAACCCAATTTTACAGCCGTTAATGTATGTCTTAAAAACACTATTAATTTCACAAATACAGGCAGTTCAAAACAAGCGGTTCAGAGCAATGCATGGACCATGGGCGATGGCACAAATCTTCAATCGAATGCCTTTTCAAAGACCTATGCCGACACAGGAAAATACATCGTTAAACTCAAGACCACCAGTGTGCAAGGCTGTGCAGATTCAGTAAGTAAACAGATTCAAATTTACGCCAACCCCAAGGCCAATTTTAATAGCAATAGTACAAGTCAATGTTTGAATCAAAACCGTTTTGTTTTAAGTAATTCGTCTGTTATGTATTCCGGTACGATTACAGCCTATGAATGGCGATTGTCAAATGGGTATGTATCGAGTAAGGCCAATATTGTTTATAGTTTTCTAGCCGCAGATACGTATGCCATTAAACTTATTGCACGCTCAAACAATTTTTGTTATGATACCATTGTCAAGTTAGTTTATGTAAGGCCGTCACCAAAATCAATAATTCAATTAAGTGCTTCTGAAAATTGTATCAATACTGCAGATTCAATTTCATTGAAGGATGTTTCAACAATTGATACAAGCATACGATCAAGAATTTGGACTTTGGATTCAGGGGTTACCAATACGCAGAAACAATTTAAATACAAATACAATAGCGTTGGGTCGCGCAGCGTTTCATTGAGGGTTCAGAATTCGGTTAATTGTTGGGATACCAGTTATAAAACAATTGCCATTCACCCAAAACCACAGGCCATTATTTCTCGGCAAATTAAAGAACAATGCTTTAGAAATAATTTGTTCACCTATAAAGATTCGTCTAAAATCAGCAATCCTTACACAAGCAGTGTCACATGGTATTTTGGAGATGGCGATACCTCCATTTCAGCTATTACCACCCACCGCTATTTAAGCGTTGATACTTTCAAGTTAAAGTTAGTTGCCATCAGCAACAAGGATTGTAAAGATACAGCCAATCAAATTTTGGTTGTACATCCTATGCCTATTAGTGCGTTTAAAATTGATACTTTAAAACAGTGTTTGAAAGCCAATCAGTTTAACTTTACCAACCGCTCGAGTATTTCTCATGGTAGCATATCCTATGCATGGCAATTTGGAGATGCAAATGCAAGTACACTTAAAAATCCTGCGCATGCTTATCTAAATTTTGGGTCATATACCTGCAGTTTATTTGTACAATCTAATTTCGGGTGTAAAGACAGTTCCTATCAAAAAGTACAAGTATTTAGTATGCCCGTTGCCAATTTTAAATGGGTGGATTCCACCGCTTGTTTTAGGTCCAATAAAATGACCGCCATTACGACCTCTAAGATACCTCAAGGTACCTATACAACCTATTGGCGTTCGATGGTAAAGCAACTTATAGGCAAAGATACCTTTGCTGTTCAATGGCCAAAAGATTCGACCTATGCTGTTGTTTTGAAACTGGTTTCGAATGCCGGTTGCATCGATTCCATTCGCAAAAATGCATACGTATGGCCAATGCCAGTGGCACTGTTTAAAATTGATTCTGCAAAACAATGTTTAAGATCCAACCTGTTTAAATATCGCAATTATAGTGCGGCTAAAGATGGGCAGATGCGTTACCAATGGGCCCTAGGAAATGGCTACAGTGCCAGCCAAAAAGACACGCAAATGCGCTATGCAAATCAAGGATCTTATACCGTGCAATTAATTGCAAGTTCGGTTAAGAATTGTAAGGACACACTCCAACAAATTGCCTTGGTTCATCCCATGCCGAAGGCTTTGTTTGGAATTAATGACAGCACCCAATGTCTGAATACCCAAAATTTTGTTTTTACCGATAAGAGTGCCATCGCCTATGGAAGCTTGAACCGCCAATGGACATGGGGCGATGTTGGTTTAGATACGGCCAAAATGATGGCCCATTATTTTGCAAAAGATACGTTGTTTAAAAACAGATTGGTATCTGTTAGCGATCAAAACTGTAAGGATACTGCCCATTTATTTGTTGAGTCTTATTCGGTTCCAAAGCCTAATTTCAATGTGAATGACACCGATCAATGTTTGGCAGTTCAGAATTTTCAAATGACTAATTTGAGTAAAATTAAACAGGGGACGATGGGTTATCAATGGTTGTTTGGCGACGGGAATTCAGCAAGCTCAATCAATGCCAAGCATGTTTATGCTTTGCCTGGAAATTATACCATTCAACTCACCGCCATTTCTAATTTTGGTTGCAGAGACAGTCTCTCAAAAACGAATTTGGTATACCATCAACCCAAGGCTAAACTCTTGGTCAATGACAGCGACCAATGTTTAAGATTTAATAAGTTTATATTGACTGGTAATTCTACCATTCAACAGGGGAGTATCACGACTTATTATTGGGATACTTCGGGCTTAAATGTTTTAGGATTTAAAGACAGAACGCTTGTATTTGGGTCTTTTGGTACCAAGATGTTAAGCTATAGTGTGCAGAGCGATAAGGGTTGTTTAGATACCCTTTATCAAACGCTCACTGTGCATCCAATGCCCAAGGCTACATTTACCATCAATGATTCAGTGCAATGTGCACAGAACAATCAATATGTATTCAAAGCCACCTCGCGCATCGCCTATGGCACCCTTAAGCATAGTTGGTTCTTGGCGCAACAGTACCGCGATTCAGGTAGTCAAATTAGCAGAACATTTAACCAGACCGATACACCCATCATTCAATTGGTAACGGTGTCAGATCAATTCTGTACAGACACACTTGAACGGTTGGTGTATGTGCAGCCAAGTCCAAAAGCATTTTTTACCTTGAATCAATCTGGACAATGTTTAAAAATTAATGAATTTAATGGCTTGAACAGATCTACATTGGAGCATGGTGATATGCGTTTTGTGTGGCGTATAGCCGATGGTTTTACCAGCACAGATACGAACATCAACCATCGCTTTAATAAGCATGGGGATTATAAAATACACTTATGGGTGAGCAGCCAGTATGATTGTGTGGATAGTTTTGATACGACTGTTTTGGTGCACCCTGAACCCAATGTTTCGTTTTCGGTAAATGATGCGAGCCAGTGTTTGAAGGGCAATCAATTTGTATTTAATAATTTGTCGACAATAGACAGCACCAATATGTCGTTTCATTGGAATTTTAGTGATGGCGATACGAGCAATTTAAAGGCGCCCACCCATCAATATAAATTATATGGCAACTATAAAGTGAAGGTAATCGCCAAATCGGCTTATGGTTGCCTAGACTCTGTTATACAATTAATAGTGGTGAGTCCTATGCCAAAGGCTGCTTTTAATGCAAAAGATTCTGACCAATGTATTAATGCGCAAAGCTTCGATTTCATCAATACATCCTCAGTTCAAACGGGCGCACTTAAAAGCCATCTATGGACCTTAAATGGGCAATCGGCAGCCACTTGGAATGTTAGCAATTATAAATTTAATCAAGTGGGCACATTGCCTGTGCGTTTAATTGAAATTAGTGATAGTTTGTGTAGTGATACCGCTTCAAGGACCATTGTAGTTTATGCCAAACCAGTGGCGGATTTTAGCATCAATGATACCGCCCAATGTTTGGTCGGTAATAGGTTTATACTGCGTTCAACTGCCACCGACTGGAATGGCATTCTCAAACACCAATGGTGGGTAGATAATGCAGTCAGCTCAGCAGATTCATTCCTTATAAAATCATTTGTTAAAGCAGGTTGGCACGCAATACAATATGTAAGTACTTCCAATACGTTATGCCATGATACCATTCTGAAACTTGTTAGGGTTAAGCCCATGCCAGATGCAAAATTCAATATTTTAAAGCCTTACTATTGCAACAACGAACCACCACAATTGTTAACACCAATAGTGCCTGGTGGTTTGTTTACAGGTATCAATGTGATAGGTGACTATTTGTATCCGAAACAATTGTTTGCAGATACTGTTAACTACACCGTAACCATAGACAATTGCACCTCTTCAAGCAAGCAAAGTACCATGATTTATCCCATGCCGCTGATACAATTGGGCAATGATACGTTATTGTGCCAAACAGAAAGTATTGTATTGAAAGCTAAGAATTGGAATTCAACATATGTTTGGCAAGATGGCCATACAGATGAAACCTACGAAGTTAAAAGACCTGGTGTGTATTGGGTAACCGCTACCAATATTTGTGGGTCTGCCGCTGATACCATCAGCGTTGACTATCGCAATTACAATTGCCGTATGTGGTTGCCTACAGCCTTTACGCCCAATGGCGATCAACTAAATGGGTATTACAAACCGATTGGTATTGATGTCATCGACATGGACTACAATATATTTAACCGTTGGGGTGAATTGATTTATATCGGCGATATCAACAGTCAGGGTTGGGATGGTACCTATAAAGACCTGCCAGCCCAGGATGCGTATTTTTTTGTACATGTAACATATAGTTACAGAAACGCTGGTAAAAAGTATGTATTCTATGAGCGAGAAGTTTTTTATTTATTGCGATAAGGACAATTGCTTTTGAGTGCAAAGTTTTCGAATTAAATAAAAATATTTAAAAAAAATAAAGGATGGATTACAATCAATTTGAGATAGAGTATTGAAAAAATACTTTTCGCTTTCTTGTGGCAGTAAATAATGCCAACAATACACGCAGCGACTTAACTTATTTCAAATGCATGTCTGCCGTTGCAACAGTTTTTTCCATTCATGTAAACAGTGACTTTACCCAAGCATTGCTCTCGCCGAATTATTGAGGACAGCACCATTCAAAAAAGAGATACTATTTTGATGACTACTTAAGAATGGCCACTTTATTGGTTAAAATTAACTGATCATTCGAATCGTAAATGGTAAGAAAATAAATGCCATTTGCTAAAGCTGAAATATCAATCGTACCGCTTGTTGGCGAAGAATGGCGTTTTTTTTAAGTAATTAATGGGTTTATATGTATTTGCCCGCCCACTGCTTTCAAGACCTTCATTATTGTTGAAAATTGTGGCTTCGCTCCCTCAGACAAGGCTTTGTACAAACTTGGTCTGCTCATGCCAGTTTCTTCAGCTATTTTGGTCATGCCTATTGCTTTTGCAATATGCCCGATAGCGGTGACAATTTCTGTATCATCTCCTTCTTCCAAAACCGCATTTAGGTATTCTGCTATCATTTCGTTGCTGTCTAAATAATCAGCAATGTCAAATTTTGATGTTTCCATTTTTTTAATTTTTTAATTTTTTCCAAATGACTTTTGCTTTTTCAATGTCTTTTTGTTGTTTTGATTTATCGCCTCCTATCAGCAGAATAATAATTTTCCCATCCATTTCTTTAAAATAAACTCTGTAACCTTTTGCGTAATTAATTTTCAATTCTTTTATGCCATTACCAACAGGTTCACAGTTCCCAAAGTGTTCGTCTTTTTCTAATTTTTGAAGTCTTAACAAAATTTGTGCTTTTGCTCTCAAGTCATTAAGTTTCTTAAACCATTTATCAAATTCTGGCGTCTTTTCAATAAAGTACATGAATTGAACTGTATTCAGTTGGATACAAAATTACATAAAATAATTTAATCTCACAAATAAGTTTGGATTGTTTTTTTTGCAATACCGCGGGTTTTGGATTATTGCCAACTATCCTCCTGCGTAGCAAAAAACACCAACAATGGCGAAGATTTTAAGATTTGTAAATTTTTTGATTTATAATCCGAGATTGTAGAGAAACTACATAATTTTAGGAAAGCCAATACGTTTTCGAAGGAGCTGTTGTCATTGACAGGTATTGGTTTTTCTTTGCCAACTGCCAATTGCCAACTGCCAACTGTCCTCCTGCGCAGCAAAAAGCACCAACAATACACGCAGCGACTTAACTTATTTCAAATGCATGTCTGTCGTTGCAACAGCTTTTATTTTTCCGTTGATGTAAATAGGAACCGTGCGGGTTTTCATCCATACATTGCCGCCACCCGAATCAAAATAAGGGGCCGACCATGTCGGTGCGCCACCATCTATGCTCCCTCGCAACCATAACTGGGTGTCTATGTGATAAGCTGTATCCATTAAATTGGCATAAGCCAAGGTGTCATTTTGCAGGTACCAATAAGGACTTGAAATAGCTTTTTTTGTGGAATCTAATAAAGTAACTGTTGAGCCATAAAATAGGACGGGTCGACGCGCCATGTAATTTCTAACCCTGGCAGAAATATCGCTTGTATTGGCGGGTCGCGATTGCAGGTCTGTTACAAATTCATCAAGGGCCTTCTCAATGGTTGCTTCATCTGTTAATGCCTTATCCTTTTTACACGACTGCGTTGTTATTAAAAAGGCAAAAGCAAAGCATACGCCTAGTATTGATATTACATTTTTCATTGCTGTGGTATTTGATTGTTTTTTAGATTGATATTCTGTCATAATTTACTGAACAACCTGTCCATTGGTAGGTTAAACTCAAACCAAAGATATTATAAAAAGCGGTCTTAACAGTGGTCATTAATTAATTTTTGCAAAACATGCTTATAGGGCTTAAGAAAGTTATTGTTTACAAATTCTGCTTGCTGAGAAATTAATGTATCGTCTCTTTCCTCTCTATCATAATAAATTGAAGGTCTTGAAAAATCAGATTGCGTAAGACTCGGTTTGAAAATATCGCCTGCAGTTTTATTGGATGCAATAAATAAGCATTTAACCGCTTATTTATCATGGTAAATAAAGCTTTGATATTTTGCTTTCTTGTAGATGGATTTTTTGAGAGATTGACAAGATTGGTGGTTCTTCTTGAGTGATGATTTGGAATATAATGGTTATCAAATCTAGTTCTGATTAATTGGAATTTTAGCATACGTCTACCTATTGATTCAAAACACTAGGACTGGATTCGAAGGCAATGGTTATATCCGCATGTATATGCAGTTCAATAAAATGCGAATAAAGCCTTTTTGTTTTGAGTAAATATGGCTGCAATATTAATATTAAAATATTATTATTACATGAATTGATTGCCCAAAATTGGCTATATAATTCACAAACGGATGCATTGGTTTTCAAATTGTTTGATCGCAATATTTTGTAAGTAAATAATAGAGAAGGGGTTAAGAATTTCAATGGGGTTGTAGGTCAAAAGTTCCAGTAGGGATTAGATTCGAAATTGTGACCTTGTTTTAACAATTAACTTCAACTTACTATGTTCTTTTTAAAAGCATACTTCTTGAAACCTTTTTTCATATTTTTTTTTAAAAAATATTTGAAGCGTTTGTTAATCACTAAATAGAAACGAGGACCTTGACCCTATGATTGATGTAAATGCATACTTTAATTAGAACAATCAACAGTTCACCTTCAAAATTCTAGTCTAAATTTAATGAAAAATAATTAATATTATCATATTTGATATACGCAGTTGCAATAATTGCAATAATTTAAATTATTTAGACTTTTTTCAATTATTTATTATTTTGGATGTCAGCTATTTTTGTGACACATGCTACAACAAAAAATTGATCAACAAAATTATAATGTAAATCATATGAATAACGAAAAAAACAGCACCACAAAGATTTCGGATACAGAAAAAAAATTTCTATTATCTGCATCTATTTTCAGCAGGCCTAATTGCATTATGCTATTGCTAATATGTCTTACGTTTCTTTCTTCATGCAGTATCAGTAAAATGAGATACTCCAGAGGATTTAACATCGGAATCGCCGACAGATTCAAAAAATCAGATAGTAAAGTAGCGAATATTTCCAAGGTAGCTGTAAATAAGAAGAGGGATCAATTGGAAACAATCTTAGTTTCACAGAATAAGCAAACAAATCAACTATCAGACGAAAAATATATTCAATACAATGGCTTAAAGAAGATTAGTGAGAACCCTTCTATAAGCGATCTTTCTCAACCCGAATTTATTCGTGCGAGGAAAGAGAACGGGATACAAATAAAATTAGGCGTTCAGAAATCGCGGGTTGCGAAAAATTCATCGCCGACCATAGGAAAAGGTATTTCTATAGCTGCTATAGATGAACCACAATCAAAAAAAACAAAGGCTAACAGAAAACTTAATATACTAGGACTTGTATCATTTTTTTTGTTATTTACTTTATATCTTTGGCCAATCGCTCTTTTGCTAGGGGGCATTTCGCTGAGACAGTTTAGAATTTATCCTGAAAAATATAAACTTAAATTGTTGCCAATACTTGCTGTTGTAGCAGGCATACCACTGTCAATGTTAATATTTCTAATTTTACTATATGTAAATACAGTATTCGCATTGATTTTAGCTGCTTTAACTGCGCTCATCATTCTCATAAGTCCAATTATAATCGCAGTCTAAGATAGTTTTGATTTACTTTCAATCCGCAGGCATTCCAATAAAAACTATATCGTAATCAAAGACACAGTATTGAAGTATACAGCTTTTATCAAAGGGAAGAGGTCTAATAATATTTAAACTTAAGTATCACTTAACTTGTAATTTTTTTTAAATACCCAATTTAATTACAAATTCCCTGTTCAGTTCTCAATGTTTCTCAGCAATTTTAATGCTGGTCACCGGATGGATTTCCCAAGCGGTGCCTCTCCAGTTGGTTAAATTTCCAGGGTTTGTGTTCTCTGCCTTATTGCTGTGTTCAGAGTCAAAAAATAGCCAACCTTCTACCTCAACCCATCGGCCTAAATATTTGCTGCGTAACATGAGTGTGCTCCAATCAATTCCTTGTGCTAACATAATTTTTCTTATCCTTGGGGTCACTTCAATAACCACGCAAATATTTTTTTCATAGCTATTCGGTTTCAACACCAATTCAATATGGGTATCCCGCAAATCTTTTTCTGTGGCTTTGCAATTAGCGGTTTCAACGCTGCCCACTTTTACTTCTCTCACATAGCCGATTATTTTGCCCGCCGATTCGTTACGCCATCTGTTGATATCATCGCCTTTTTCCAAGAGTGAAGTCAGTGTAATTTTGGAATTAAAATCAGTTGCCAATGGAAAACCAGATCGATTCTTTAAACTATTGAGTGCCTTCAGTTTCGCAGTGGTCGCATTTCCCTCACGCGGGCAATCAATTTCAATAACGCCTTCCTCTTTTGAGATTACCGGTTCTATGCGCGCTGCAATAGCAACCTTATCATCTGCCTTGGTATTTTGGCTATGCACCTTGCTTTTCCCGCAACTGCAAAAGGCAAGTATGCAGAAGAGATAAAATTTTGAGCGTAGGAATTTCATTTTTGTTGATGGACTACCGAAAAGACTATATGGCTTAGTTTTAATCAATAGGGGCGCAATTTACAGATATTTCCCATAACGGTTTTAAAACGCCAGAATGGATGAGTTTTTAATGTAAAACTTGATTTGAAATGCGAATTGAAAATCAACGAAGCAAAAACATATTATTAGCTTTTAGTAATGTTCTTAAGTCAATTTTTTAATTCATGTAGGGCATTTTTTTACTAGCGTTTCTCATTAATCCATCTACGAGTCTTGAAGAACTGCTGCCAACACTTCCAGAAAACTTATGGTCATAATTCCAAATTATTTTTTTGTTTTTACAATCACTAATACTTAATGAAACATGTACTTCGTTTGTTGCTCCCCAAGCACCCACCAGTGTAGCAACTGCAACTGCTGCTCCGTCAGACATTGGTTTAGTTAAGCCGTAATTGGACGTTAATATACCGTCTACTCCAAGTATATCGCATAACTCAGCGGATGTTAAAGGATTTTCTGGATAGCCTGCCTTTTTTAATTTTGCATTTGTAGTTTCTATATCTTGTATCTCTTGTGAAATTTTTCCTTGCATTTTTCTTTTGAGCATCCAAGAATACATTTCGTTTTGAAAATTTATTGACTCTGTCCTTTGCTGTTCTTTCATTGACTCTGCATTAATTTTTTTATTCGCAGCAATTGAAACTGTTGGCGGAATAATTGCAATTATTTTTTGGTTGTGGGCTAGGGTATAGGCATCAGGACTATAGAATATTTTAGCACAAGATGACAATAGAACGACTGCAAACACAATAATCGAAAGATGTTTAATTGATTTCATTTTTATAAATAATTTATCGATATTAATCATAAATACTGATATAAGCAGATATTTTATTTTTATTCAACGAACACATACTTTAAACCAGTGAAGGCCCAATTAAAGTGCTTGAACATCATTTTTGGGATTGAATGTTAAAACCAATCATTCATCTTGAATTCTTAGTAAACTCTTTTATCTGGAATCACACCTCTTACACCGCCTCTAGGTTCTTTTACATCCCAGTTGTATCTTGGGATTAAATGGATGTGAACATGCGGAACGGTTTGGCCAGCAGATTCGTTAATGTTGATGCCAATATTATAACCTGATGGCTTGAACTTTTCATCTAATATCGCTTTCAACTTATTGACCATATCCCAGCACGACTGCAAGTGCAATAATATGATTTGCGTATTGAAATTTTTTGCTAGCTAGTAAGCATATTTAAATGCCATTAAGGCAACTTCTGTAAAGTTAGTTGGAAATGAAATAGTATTTGAATCAATGGGTTTAATTGTTTTTTAACGTATAAAATTGAGCACTATTTTAAGCAACTAACATAAGATAAATGGATAAATGAAAAAGGCGTATTCCACTGAATTTGATTGTTATTTTTAATTTTAAAAGGCTTAAAGAATTGCGAATGTTATTTATTAAGTTCGCAGAAGATTTTTACTCAAGTAAAATAAAAATAAAATACTTCTATCAAAATGAAAGAAAAACCCTTGACAGCGCCATCTTGGATTAGAAAAATATTAAAAACTGAACAAGCGCTTTATGCTTTGTATGGGGCTTTGTTTGGATTTGTATTTCCAATTTTTGGAACCATGCTCGAGAGTGCTGTTCTATTTCAATCAATCGCTTTAGATTGTTTAATCCAAACCCAAATTGAATCTCAACTCATTTGGATTATTGATACGGCTCCCTTTTTTCTTGGTTTATTTGCCTCGTTTGGCGGAAAACAGATGGACAAAGTTCAGTTGAAAAACAAAGAACTCAACATCCGATATGATCAAATGGTATCGCTTCGAGAAATTGCAGATAGTTCCAATCATGCAAAAAGCGAGTTCTTGGCGAATATGTCCCACGAGATCCGAACACCTATGAATGCAATCATCGGAATGAATTATCTGATGAAAAAAACGGAATTGTCTGAAAAGCAACTGGGTTATCATAGCAAAATAGATATTTCTGCAAAAGCGCTTTTACGCATTATTGATGACATTCTCGATTTTTCTAAAATAGAGGCAGGGAAACTGTCTTTAGAAAACACTACGCTCCGGCTTGAAAATATTATTTCGGATGTTGCCGATGCCGTAAATGTGAAATTGCGAAGTAAGAATGAAGTTGAGCTTGTAACCTACATTGACCCTAATATTCCGGAATTGTTAAGTGGAGACTCTATTCGTTTGAGGCAAGTTCTTTTGAATTTACTCGATAACGCATCTAAATTTACTGAACGAGGTGAAATAAAATTAAATGCCCTGTTAAATTCAAACAACGAAGATTCGGTGGTCATTCGTTTTGCAGTTAAAGATTCGGGGATCGGCATGACAAAAGAGCAGGTTGATAAAATATTCTCTCCATTCCAACAAGCAGACTTGTCAACTACGCGAAAATTTGGAGGAACGGGATTAGGATTAACCATCTGCAAACGCATTGTTGAAATGATGGAAGGGCAACTTCAAGTATCTAGTGAACTAGGCACTGGAAGCGAGTTTGCCTTTACAGCTAAATTCTTGAGAGAATCACAGCCCGAAAAAACCAAAAGCTCACTCGATAAAGCGAAAGGTCAAAAAGCATTACTTGTTGATGATTCGGAGAGTGCGCGAATGGTTCTTGAAGAGATGTTACAGAGTCTTGGATTTGAAGTACTTGTTGCTAACGATGGACTTGAGGCGATGGCTATTTATGCAGAGCATAAGAAAAAATCAGAACCCATCTCCTTAATGGTGGTAGATTGGAGAATGCCCGGAATGGATGGGCTTCAACTCGTGGAAAATATTAAAAATGAATACGGGCAAGATGTACCTTCTGTGGTGATGGTGACCGCTTTTGGTGTGGATATTATTCGGGATGCAGCAGGTAAAAATCTGATTGATGCGTTCATGTTGAAGCCAATTAATCCATCGGCCTTGTATGACACGTTGAGCCAAGTTTTAAATTCTGAAACGGCACAACCAGTGATGAATCATTCAGAAATTATTCACGTAGATCAATTTCGTGAACATCTCGAAGGGGTTCGGGTTTTAGTGGTTGAAGACAATGATATTAACCTCGAAATTTCCATTGATTTACTCATAGATGTTGGCGTGGTAACTGATTTTGCACGTAATGGATTAGAGGCCGTTGATAAAATAAAAGAAAATGAGTATGATGTTGTTTTGATGGACATACAAATGCCTGAAATGGATGGACTAACGGCAACACGCGAAATCCGAAAAGATAGTCGTTTCGATAAATTACCAATTCTAGCAATGACTGCACATGCCATGAAAGGGGAACGTGAAAAAAGCTTACAGGCTGGTATGAACGACCACATTACCAAGCCCATTGACCCACATTTGTTATACACTGCTCTGAGTTTTTACACCAAAGGAATAGAAGTGAAGGGTAATGCAATAGCAAAAAGAAGTATCGACAATTTTGATGTTCCTTTTAAAATTGAAGGCATTGAAGTTGCCGAAGGATTATACAGAACAGGCAATAAAATTGCTCAATACGAAAAATTATTGCGTTCGTTTGCTTCACATTTTAAGCATGCTAATAGCAACATTTCTCCTTTTTTAACAAGTAATAACTCACATGAACTTGCTGCATATTTTCATACTGCTGCTGGCGTTTGTGGGAATATAGGAGCCAATAAACTTTATGAGAAATTGATTGTTTTGTCTCATTATTTTAAGCAGTTAACTTCCGAAGGACTCATTACCATTCCATCCGAGAAAATTAGCATTTGCGAGCAAGCGGCAAAAGAAATGGAAGCTTTAACTGAACGCATCGTTGCTGTTGTAAAAGTTGCAGAGATTGACAGCAGTGCTTTAATTGAAATTTCTAGCCAAGAACTTAAGTCTAAATTTGAAGAGCTAAGAAAACTCATCGAAAACAATGACTCTCGAGCGGTTGAATATTGCGAAAGTCTGATACAGAAATACCAAATCTCCGAAGAAATTAAAATTGAACTTCAAGCGCTGAGTTCACAGTTGGATCAATTTGAGTTTGACGAAGCGCTATCTATTCTTAATAAAACAAATTATGTTATATAAATCGGAACAGTTGCCCGTTATTCTTGTTGTAGACGATTCGGTTGAAAATCTACAGGTTTTATCTGCTTTACTGAAAGACTTTTACCGAATTAAAATTGCCAAGAGTGGCGAAAAGGCCTTGGAGATTCTTAATCAAGATGCACTACCCAACCTAATATTACTTGATGTAATAATGCCCGGCATGGATGGTTTTGAAGTTTGCAAAGCGATTAAAGCAAATCCTGTAACTCAAAAAATTCCGGTTATTTTCATTACAGCACTTAACGAAGTGATGGATGAAACAAAAGGATTTCGTTCGGGAGGAGCCGATTTCATTACGAAGCCATTTAATCCCGATATTGTATTAGCGCGCATCAAAACGCATCTTGAATTACAGGCAGAGCGCGTAAAGTCGGAAGCCTTGTTGCGGGTGTTGCTTCCAGAAAATGTGATTTCCGATCTTATAAGTAAGGGCTCACATACACCAGAAATCCACGAAAATGTTAGTATTCTTTTTTCCGATTTTGTAGGATTTACGAGCATTACAACAACCATGTCGCCGGTTGAACTTATCGAAGAACTCTCTTCTATATTCAGCGAATTCGATGAAATCTGTTCCAAAAATGATGCAACGCGAATAAAAACCATTGGAGATGCCTATATGGCCGTATGTGGTTTAAATGGTAAACATGCCGACCATGCCGCAAGACTTTCACGCGTTGGTTTAGGTTTTATTGAGTTTTTAAAGAAACGAAATCTACAGCATGGACCTGATTGGATCTGCAGAATTGGCATTCATTCAGGTAGCGTTATAGGTGGAATTGTAGGTAAAACGCGCTTTGTGTACGATATTATGGGCGATAGTGTAAATATAGCCGCACGTGTTGAAAGCAATGGCAGACCTATGCGCGTTGCTATCACGCAAGAAACATTGGCACAATGTTCTAACGAATTTGAATTTGAATCAATTGGAGAAGTGCTTCTTAAAGGCAAAGGAGAAACCTCGTTGTTCCTTATCAAAGATTAAGATTGAATCTATTGTTGTAAATGATTCCATTTCTCAACAACCATTTTTAGATTCTCTTGCAATCCGGGTGTTCTATTTTGAATGGAATAATTGGTATGAAATCGATGTGCCTTGAGGGATTTTGGATCAGTTTTATTTTTTGGTTACAAGGATCAAGTTAGGCGAATACTTTTTCAAGTCTAAAGAGAAAGAACTTGACATCAGTTACATCTCTGAGATTGGCTCTAAATCCTTTTATTTAATACTAATAATTGCCGGTGCTTCTCAAATAATTGGGTGAAAAAAAATAAATTTTTAAACTTTCGATTGCTTTTCGCCAAAAAACGGCAATGGAAAAATAATGGCCGCTTTAAACTAATTTTAAAGTGATGATAAATAAGTATGGAATGATTAACAATAGTTATTAAGGGCACAACCCACGCTCCCTATTAACTCAATAACCCATAACTATTTACTAATCCCTATTCACTATTTACTATTCCCTAATTCCTATTCCCTAAATCCTAATCACTATTCCCTGAAAAAACGTATAATTGTGAAAAGAATCTCAACTCATTATGCAACGCAGAGAATTAATTAAATTATTGGGCTTAGGAACCATTGCTGCAGGTATTGGTAATAAAGCCTTTTCAGCAACTAATAAAAAAGTGAAAGGGCCATTGGTTTTAAGTACTTGGTACAACCAATCGGTTACGGCCAATCTGGCTGCCTGGAAAATATTAGAAGCCAAAGGCACTGCACTCGATGCGGTTGAAGCAGGTGTGCAAGTAAGCGAAAATGATTGGGGCAATTGCTGTGTAGGTTTGGGCGCTAATCCCGACCGCGAAGGGCATGTGACCCTCGATGCCAGCATTATGAACCACCGCTATGAAATTGGCGCGGTAGCTGCATTAGAACGTATTAAAAGTCCGATCCACACTGCGCGATTGGTGATGGAAAAAACGCCCCATGTGATGTTGGTGGGTTTGGGTGCGCAAGAATTTGCGGTATCGCAAGGTGCAGCTTTAGAAAAAGAAGTTTTGAGCGACCATGCGCAAAAATCATATGACGAATGGTTGAAAAAAAGCGAGTACCAACCCATCATGAATATTGAAAAACAAGGCGGTCCACACATGCCCGATCCCATGGAGTCGGGAGAATTTAATCACGATACCATCGGCATGATCGCCATGGATGCGGAAGGTAATTTGAGTGGTGCTTGTACGACCAGTGGTATGGGTTTTAAAATGCGCGGTAGGTTAGGCGACTCGCCCATTATAGGTGCGGGTTTGTATGTCGATAATGAGGTGGGTGCCGCTACTGCAACTGGTCATGGCGAAGAGGTGATCCGCATTTGTGGGAGCTTTTTAGTGGTTGAATTGATGCGCCAAGGCCACTCGCCCGAACAAGCTTGTAAAAAAGCGGTGGAGCGCAGTAAAGCCAAAACACCACGCGATAGATAAAATATTCAAGTGGGATTTATTGCCATTAATAAAAAAGGAGAATATGGCGCTTATGCCTTACACGATGGATTTGATTTTGGCGTCACACAAGTGGGAACTAATACCCAACAAGTCAAAACGAAATTCATTTTATGATTAAAATAGAGATTGCCTGTAATGGTTACCAATCGGCATTAAATGCAGTAAAGGGTGGTGCGCATCGCATTGAGTTGTTCGAGAATTTGGCAGAGGGCGGTTGTACCCCATCGGCAGGTGTGATGCATTTGGTAAAGCAATTAGAGTTGCCAGCGTATGTCATGATTAGGCCCCGCGGCGGCAACTTTCATTATAGCACATATGAAATAGAGGCCATGTTGTATGATATTGAAATATGCAAAAAGATCGATGTAGCGGGCATTGTGTTTGGTTGTTTAAATGAAAAAGGTGCGGTGGATAAAGCCATTAATAAAATGTTATTAGACGCTTGGGGTGGTCCGGCCACTTTTCATCGTGCCATCGACCGCAGTGCAGATATAATGCAAGCGGCCTATACCATTGCCGATTTGGGATTCGAGCGTATCTTAAGCAGCGGTGGTGCACTAAATGTAATGCAAGGCTTGCCTGTCTTAAAGCAGATGCAAACTGCCTTAGGTCATGTAATAAATATTTTGCCAGGAGCGGGTGTAACAGCTGCGAATGCAAAAGAAATTATAGAAGTAACCAGTTGCACTGAATTGCATGCAACTTGTAAAATTAATTTACCGAGTAATGTTGGTATGGGTAATTTAGTTTTTCAAGAAATGGTTCAGGTGAGTGGGGTGGAGGAGGTGAGGGCTTTGGTGGCAGCTGCAGAAAGTAAGCAGTGAAGTGAATTTGCTGCGATAAAATAATGCTTGTTTAATGGTTTGTCGCTGCGATCCATTTTTTTTTCTGTAAGCGCTATTTAAAGAAGAATGAAACTTGTTTAATTGGCTCGAAGTTTCAATTGTGTTTTCATTACACAGTTTGAAAATCAAAAAGTTTATAAATCAAAAAAATAAAACCGACGACTCGGTTTGTTTTTGAACCTTCTTTATGCAACAAATTGTTTGTTTAAAGGTAAATTAATGGTCCTAGGTATTTATACCTTTTCTTTCCATTTTTATACTTCTATAACTGTGATTCAAGAGTGATTCACGCGACTCTTTAACCTTGTCTAAATTAAGTCAAATAAAAAGCTATATATCTTGTAATCAGCAATTTAAATATAATTTAATGTTAAGTATAAATTTCAAATGACTCGTAGCCAATGGAGCCGTTTTAACAATATTATACTTTTTAGAAAAAAGGCTAAAATTAAATCAATATTTAGATGTCTAAAATTCCAAATGAAAATAAAATGCATGGCTTTGGCAGGAAATTTCTCGCTTTTCTTTCTTTTTATTAATTTTTATGGCCTGTAATTCAATGAGATATAGATTTATTTAGATAAGCCTTTGTATTTTAAAAACGTTTTACAAACTTGAAGCAATCAATGTAGATTTCTATAAGTAAAATTACTTAACAGGTAATAAAACCTATATAAATGAAGCATTTACAGTTCTTTTTTCCAAAACTAAAACACAACTAAAACTAGGACACACTATGAAAACTAAAAAACTACAAGTATTTAGTAAGCGATGGCTTACAAAAAAATCCGTTGATCTCAAAACGGGACTTTCGATTTTTTTATTTTTACTATTTTCCATTTCTATACTAAGTGCTCAAAATGCCCCTGTAACTTTTACATTTTCTTTAAGCAGCGCAAGTAAAACGAGTGCAGGTGTTTATAAAAAGAATGGCACCTTGGTAAGAACTTTATGGAATAATGTCAACTATCCAGCAGGAACAAACAAAGGCGCTTGGGACAGGAGAGATGATGCAGGTCGTTTGATATCTGATACAGGTTATGTTGTAAAACTAGTATCGAATAATGTGCAATATGAATGGCAAAATGTATTAGGAAATACCTCCGATTCTCTCATTGGCGTCTCAAAGATCCATACTTTTAAAAGAATGTGTACGATGGCGGTTAACAATGACACAGCTTACTTCGGAGTGGGTTATAGTGAAGGGTCTACAAGCGCACATAAATTAGATTTTAAACATCCACAAAGTAAAACCAGTATTATGCAAGATTATGGAACTGGTCATGAGGCCAACCATGTAGCCACCGATGGTAAATTGGTGTATTGGGCGGGTCTCGATCCCGTGAATGCGACGACTTCGTTTGTCTATGCAACAAAAGTTTCTAATGATAATGAAGCTGCTTTTACCAGCGGTAGTTCAGTAGGTACAGCTTGGGGACGCACATACAAAAGTGCCATTGATGTAATCACTAGTAATTTAAACGGCCACCCTAGCGGCATTGCTGTTCAAAAATCTGGCAATTATCTTTTAATTGCACATGCTAAATTAAACGAACTTCATGTTCTCAATAAAACAACAGGCGCATTGGTTCAAACCATTTCTGCAACAGCGCCAAGAGAATTGTGCATCGATGCCAATGATAATTTATGGATGATTACAGGTACTAAAACTGTTCAAAAATATACCATCAATGGAAATGGCACTATTTCCTCTGCGATTGCATCAATTGCAAATTTGGTAGATCCCCTAGGAATTGCGGTTTCACCTAATAATTTCCAATTGTTAGTGGCCGATGGTGGCTATAGCCAACAAGTAAAAGCCTATAAAAATAGCAATGGTGATTCACTTTGGGTGCTTGGAAGAAAAGGTGGCTATGAAACTGATGCAACTGTTTACGATGATAAATTTTATTTTAGTGATTTGTATACAGAAATTAGAGGTTCTTTCATTGCCTTTCAATCTGATAGTTCATTTTGGATTGGTGACCCAGGTAACGAACGTGTACAACATTTTTCCTCCAACAGAGTCTTTGTAGATAGGGTGATGAATTTGCCGCATTCTTAAAGTGCCTATGCCAATGAGAATGATCCTACAAGGGTGTTTAATGAATATTTAGAATTTAAAATCAATTATTCAAAATCACTGGCGCCTAACAACGGCTCTTGGACTTTGGTAAAGAATTGGAGGCATGGCATTGTTGCAAAATATTACCAAGATTTTAAGACCAATATATTTAGAGAAGTTACGACACTTAGTAACGGAAGAACGTACGCGTTTTTAGATAATTATGGTACCAAAGGTTATGTGTTCCCTGAGCTTGTAGAGTTACGTGCATCAGGCAATATTCGTTATACAGGCGTTATGCTCAAAGCATTTAGCAAAGATATTATGACGCCTGCGGGTGATTTAATAAAAATGGTAACCACCAATGTAATAGGGAACAAAGGCCATTGGGAATACCGCAAGTTAAATAGTTATGATACTGCAGGCAATCCAGTTTGGGGTAAAATAGACACCTTGGCCAAATTGCCAGTGATACAAGCATTGGATCCGGCATATTCTGAAAGTTCTTATCCGGAAATTACAAGTTCAAATATGTTGGTTGTATTCAATCCGGGTAGAACAGGCGATGGCTATCATTTGGGTGCAGTTAAAACAGGTGACACAAGCTATTTGTGGAAAACTGCCATGGCGACAAACAAAGCCTATAAAGGCGTTTTTCCGGCCGATGGAGGATACGATATTGGTAACAATGTCGAATACCCTGGTGGACATGTTTATGCAGTCGACAAAAATATATTTTGGAATTACCATGGTGAGTTTTGGAAAAATAGCCAAACCAATATTTGGAACCATGTTTATGACAATGGTTTGATGATTGGTCAGTTTGGAATCCCTTCTCTTTTTGCAGAAACCAGGCAGTCAGCGCCCATGTGTGCAGGTAATGTATTTTCAGCTACAATTGTGAAATCGGGGTCTGATTATTATATTTATCACAATGATGAAAGTGTACATGGTGGTGTACACAGATGGAAAGTGAGTGGTTTGAATACCATCAATGAGCAAACCATTTATATTAGTAATACCATTGTGAATGGCGGATTGACAGCCGTTTATTTTGATGGTACAGACTTAAATAGTTTTAGTCGCAAATTGACAAGGGTTGATACCATTGTTAATCTTTCGGCTACCCCACCTCAACTCAATAATCCAACTAGTTTTTCAGCCCGTTGGACAGGTTTTGTAAAACCTAAATACAATCAAGTGTATACTTTTTACACTAACACTAATAAAGGTGTGAGGTTATGGATTGATAATACATTAGTGATTGATCAATGGAAAAATGCAAGTCAAAATCAATACAGTTATATCACTTCAATTAAACTTGAAGCGGGTAAAGGTTACAACGTGAGAATGGATGTAAAAGGCGGTACTGCAACCCTTTCATGGTCGAGCACCAGCCAAGCAAAACAAATCATTCCTTCTGCGAATCTTATACCATCAGCGTTTCCTGATAACAATGCAGGTGTCGATTTGATGGAAGGCTTGCCTTACCTTTCGGTGTTAGAAAATGGCACTTATGGTTGGAACAGAAATCCGCTTAATGAAGATATTTTAAATTATAGCAAGGATGAATTTTGGTCGGTTAAAACCAATGTGCAATCTATTAAAAAAGACAATCCAGATATTTCAATTTTCTTTAGAAGAAATAGAAATGATAGCGTCTATTATGTGACCCGCGATTTAGGAAAACCCGTGGCTTGTATCAAATCATGGAAAGTAACAGGAGCTATCAACTATACAGGCAATACGGCCTCATGGGATCAATATGGCGCCAGTTATTTTGATATTGTCGACGACCAAGGCAAAATCATTAGCAGAGTAACCAACGAACTTTCAATGGTGAATGCATCTTATCCTACCCAAGTAAAATGCAATGGCACTGCCATTGTTAATTTTCCTGATTTGAAAATGAGAGGTATTACTAATATTGATCAACCTTTTGAGATTTTAACAGATAGCACAGGTGTGCTCTTCTCTTATGGAAATTTTACCCCTATAAAAGTAAAATTGTTTGATGCCAAAAGTAATTGGAAAAAACCTGCAAGTATAAAATTGCATTTTTGGGGTGGCGCAAGTAATTACGACCGCTCTGTATCGGTTCAGAAATTGAAATTCATTCCCAACGCGCCAAGTGTTCCAACCATCGCTGTGAAAGGATCTTATTCAATATGTCAGGGTGACTCGGTGGTGCTAACTGCATCGAGTGTTGGTCCGAACAAATGGAGTACAGGCGATACAAGCAGAAGCATTAAAGTAAAAGCAACCGGTAATTTTTTTGTAAGTATAAAAGATAATACAGGTTGTGTGGTGCCATCGGATACAACGAAAATAAAAGTCTTAGCTGCAACCATTCCAACCATCAGTGCAAGTCGTTCTACAGTTTTATGCACAGGTGATTCTGTTATACTCACTTCCTCCGCTTCTTATTCTAATCTGTGGAGTACAGGCGATACGAGCGCAAGTATTAAAGTAAAAACGGCTGGGTCTTATAGTGTAAAAACTAAATCAGCACAAGGTTGTGTTGGTACATCGGCTCAAACAGTAGTGAATGTTTCGGCTTATCCAGTTGCTAAAATTGCGGCAGGCGGTCCGACCACCTTTTGTTCTGGAGGGTCGGTAATATTAACGGCTGATACTGCTAAAACTTACTTATGGAGCAATGGAGCTAACACTCGCAGCATCACTATTTCAACTACAGGTACCTACTCAGTTAAAGTAACCAATGCGAGTGGTTGTTCTGCAATCTCAAACGCAATAAGTGTCAATGCGAATGGTTCGCCAGCCACACCCACCATTTCTGCTAGTCGCTCAACTGCTTTATGCACTGGCGATTCAGTTATCTTAACATCAAGTACAGCTTCTGCTTATGCATGGAGCAATGGCGCGACTTCACAAAGCATAATTGTTAAAACTGCCGGAAGTTACAGCGTTACCATTAGCAATGGCGTTGGGTGCTCTGCTACTTCTACGAGCACAAGTGTTACCTCAAATAGTAATCCATCAGCGCCAACTATCACTGCCAGTGGATCAAAAACATTTTGTCAAGGCGATTCTGTAACATTAACATCGACTGCAGCAAAAGCGTATTTATGGCGCTCAGGCGCAACTAGTCAAAGTATCAAAGCAAAAACTGCAGGAAGTTATTCAGTTAAAATAACCGATGCCAATGGCTGTTCAAATACCTCAGCTAGTTCTAGCATTGTTGTGAATAGTTTGCCAACAGCAACTATCACTGCCAGTGGATCAAAAACATTTTGTCAAGGCGATTCTGTAACATTAACATCTATTGCTGCCAATGCTTATTTATGGAGCTCAGGCGCAACTATTCAAAGTATTAAAGTAAAAGCTAGCGGTAATTTCTTAGTTAAAATTACAGACAATAACAGTTGTTCAAATACATCAACAGCAACAAGCGTGACAGTAAATGCTTTGCCTTCAGTTACAATTACAGCCAATGGCGCTCAAACATTTTGCGATGGCGATTCAGTGATACTAACAGCTACTGCTGCTAATGCCTACTTGTGGAACAACGGCGAACAAACAGCGAATATCAAAATAAAAATAAGCGGATTGTACAATGTTACCGTTACTGATCAAAATAGTTGTTCTGCAACATCAAGTAATAACATTGTGCATGTTAATCCGTTACCGATGGCTACAATTACTGCGAATGGTTCTACAACTTTTTGTGAAGGCGATTCGGTAACTTTAACTTCAAGCAGCGCCAAAAGCTTCTTATGGAATTCAAAAGCAACAACTGCTTCAATAGTGGTAAAAAATAGTGGACAATTTGATGTCTTTATAACCGATGTAAATGGCTGTTCATCAAAATCAAATATCACTCTTGTGCAAGTGAACCAGTTGCCATTAGCAGAAATTACATTACAGCAATCACCGGTTTTATGCGATGGTGACTCAGTGATTTTAACCGCTAATGTTGGACAAGCATACCTTTGGAATACTGGAGTAACAACGCAACAATTAATTGCAAAAAAATCTGGCTTGTATAATGTTATAGTTACAGATGGAATGGGATGCTCTGCGACTGCAAGAAATATTAAGGTGCTAATCAATAAACCGATTGTGCCAATTGTTATTCCATTAAGCTCAACAACATTTTGTCAAGGCGATTCAGTGATTCTAAAAAGTTCAAATGCTAAACAATATATTTGGAATTCTTTAGCAGTAAATGCTTCAGTTGTGGTTAAGTCGAGTGTTATAATGGTCGTAACGACAGTAGATTCAAATGGCTGTACTGCTAGCTCATTACCAACGACTGTTAAAGTGAATACTTTACCTGCTAGGCCTACAATCGCAACTAATAAATCACCAGAAATTTGTGTTGGTGACTCTGTTAAATTATCCGTTGGAACATACAATGCGTATGTATGGAATAATATGTCAACGAAGCCCGAAATAAACATTGGTGATGCAGGTAACTATGCAGTTTTGGTTACAGATAAGAACGGCTGTAAAGCAATCTCATATCCATTAACAATAAAAGTAAACAGCTTGCCAAAAGTACTTATTACACCCGATGGGCCTACGACATTTTGTGAAGGTGAGTCTGTGGTGTTAAGTGCCAATGTTTCCAATACATATTTATGGAATAATAACGAAGAAGTGCAAAATATCTTGGTAGATGCTCCTGGTATTTACACAGTAACAATTACTGATTATAAACAATGTTCGAATACTTCTGATCCAATTATTGTTGTTGTAAATCCATTGCCTAAGACTCCAATTATTACTGTTAGCCAAAATACATTAACCTGCAGTGTGAAAATAAACGTGCAATGGTATTTGAATGGAACTGAAATTCCGGGCGCTACAAAACCTCAGTATACCATGACAGAAAATGGAGATTATACTGTTAGAATTTCGAATGGAACTTGTACCGTATTCTCCGAATCCTTCATTTGTAAATCTTTTAAATCAACCAACTTACTTGCCATCAATAAAGTTTCAAGTACAAATGTATTTCCAAATCCAACCATCGGTCCACTCACTATTCAATTAGAAAATGCCATTGGTACACAAATACTGATTACAAATGCAGAGGGGAAAATGATTTACAATGCAGCATACAGCGAACAAATTGACTTAACAGGAAATGCAATGGGTGTCTACTTTATTACTGTTATTTCAACTCAAGGTAAATCAACCCACAAAATAACCTTGATGAATTAATCATTTTTCTGATTAAAATTCTTTTTACTAATAAATGTACTAATAAATACTGGGGTTTCTGCCGAAACCCCAGTGAAGATCACACCACACTAAGGCTAAGCAATACGGTAAGTTACCTAACGACTTGTCGGTTGGTTTTGGTGCTTTTCGTTAAATTTAAAAAAGGAATTGATGCAATAAAATGATCAATTATCAAACCTTCAAGCAGCTTTCTTATCGAAGTAGATTTAAAGTACCGTTTTCATATTGGTTAATATAACCATTGCCTAAAGGATAACGGTATTCAACTTGCCATACATAAACGTCTTGCTGCACTGGTGCCCCCATATAGTAGCCATCCCAACCTGGTGAATTGATATCGCCTTCATAAATTTTTTCTCCCCAACGGTTAAATATACGCATGGTTAATTCTGGAACATTGATGGTGATAGGTTTGAAATATTCGTTTCTGTCGTCGGCATTAGGTGTGAAAGCAGAAGGCATAAAAAATCTACAGTTGTTGTCTCTGAAATTAATAACAATGGTATCACTGGTCGACCCACAAACGCTTGTAACTTTAACAATATAAGTACCTGCTTTGGTGATTTTCTGGATAGAATCGGTCATGAATGTATTGCTCCATTGATAAGTAGAATTCCAATTGCTGGCTTTTAATATGATAGATTCAAATTTACACAGAATTGTATCCTTTCCTAAATTCACAATAGGTGGTGGGAACACTTCCGTGGTATAGGTGACACTATCTGAACAACCATTGATCACAATTTTATAGGTCACAGTATCGCGCCATAATTTGGTTGGTACATATTGGTCGTTGATCATGTTTTTGCCAAAAAATTGACCGCCTTTTTCTTTAGGAATAATTGGCACCATTGGGCCATTAACACAATAAAAAGGTGCTAGTTTCGTAAACGATGCATCTGGTTGACGTTTTACATAAACCTGACGCTCGGTTGTGTCTCTGCAACCATTATTGGAAGTAATTGTTAAGCTAATTTTCTTGTAGCCTGTATCAATGAATTGGTGGTTCACAATTGATGTAAATGCGACTCTTTTTGAATCAATATTCCACAAATAATCTTTTATACCGCTAATGTCTACTGAAGCATCACTTAATACATAATTGTTGTTTTTTAAGCACTGCGATGTATCGTTAATATTAAACGCTGCGTTTGGTTTTGGATAAATACGGATGTTTTTCTTTACACTGTCAATACATAAACTATCGCTAATGGCAACATGTGTAACAACAAACAATTGGGTGTATTGGAAATAATGACTTACAACCAAGCCGCTGTCTTTTACGCCATTTCCAAAATTCCAATAATGTTTTTTAATACTGCCTTCCGCAATTGTAGTCGTCGTTTTGAATTGTAAATTCTGATTGTTCACGCACTGGTCAGTATCATTGATGGCATAGGCAACAATTGGTTTTGCATACACACGCACTTGTTTGCTAATACTATCACTACATAATTTATCTGTCATCACTTTTAGTTCTATGGTTTTTAAACCATGCGAAGCATACTGGTAATTGACATCTTTTGTAAACACTTGATTGGCATCTCCCATGCGCCAAACATAGCTTAAAGTGCCAAAAGTGTATTGACTTTTATTTGTGAAAACAAATTGCTGATTGTTTTGACATTGTTTTAAATTGTTGATACTAAAATCGGCCTTAGGCTCTGGATGAACAGTCGCAAAATGTTGGATAGAATCAATGCAACCAAAATCAGATGTTGCGTGCAGCTTTATTATGTAAGTGCCTTCTTTCGCATAAATATGCCCATTGTTCATCTGTGTCGCCTGGTAGCCATCGCCAGTTTGCCACAGGTAGGTAATGTTGCCACTTGAAATGCGACTGCTATTGTTGAAAATAAATTTGTTGCCATCTAAACATTGATCAGAGTCACTAAGATTAAATTGCGGCAATGGTTTAGGATACACAATAACGGTGCGAATCGCAGTGTCTTGACAATTTACTTTAGTAGAGGCGATTAATCTCACTTTAAGAGTATCATATTTTCCGTATTTATTTTGCGGATTTGTTTGGATTGAAGTATTGCCATCTCCAAAATTCCATTTGTAAGTTAAGTTGCCAAAGGCAAACTGACTGCTATTTGTGAATCTGAAAAGATTGTCATTCTCGCATTGACCGGAATCATTGATGCTAAACAATGCTTTAGGTTTTGGTTGTAAATATATTTTTAGAGAAGATGTATCTCTACATTGATTAAAACTTTCGGCAATAAATGATAGGCTTTTTATACCTGTATCACTATAACTTTTAAAAGTATCGATGCTTGCTTTTTTAAATATGCCATCTAAGTTCCAATAGTAAGTATTCACTGCGCCATATGGAATGTTGTAGTTTCCTTTAAATAAAAACAAATTGCTGTTCACACATTGGCCGCTATCATTCGCTGTAATAAAACTTGCAGGTTTTGGATACACTTCGGTAATTCTGCTAAATGAGTCAACACAACCAGAATCGGAGGTAGCGGTAAGTGTAACCATATAAGCTTTGTAGTTAACATAGCGATAATTACTAGGCGTTGAAATTGTTTTAAAGCCATTGCCTAAGTTCCAACTGTAAGACATATTACCACTGAGTATGCTCGATGTATTGGTATAGCTGAAGGCCTGCCCATTGATACATTGTGTTGAGTCGTTAACGGTGTATTGCGGCAAAGGTTTAGGAAAAATTTTAACCTTCATGCTGGTTGAATCAATACACCCTTTGTTAGATTTTAGGATTAGAGAGACTTTAAAAGTTGCAGTCGTTTTAAATTGCTTGCTTGCATTTTTTGTTTTAACAGAATCTTTTTCGCCTAACATCCAAGTGGTGCTAAAGCTGTCTTTACCAATGGTAGAGAGGTTTGTGAAAATAAAATTCTGATTGTTTAAACACTGACTTTGATTGTTCACTTGGAAGGCTGGCATTGGCATAGGATACACAGTTGCATTTTTTGTGATGGTGTCTTTACAACCAAAATTGCTAGTTGCAATTAGGCGCACCGCATAAGTGCCAAAGGTGTCGTAGGAATGACTTGTGTTGGTCATGTTGGCGGTTCTTGCATCACCAAAATTCCAATCATAAGTCAGTGTGCCATATGCAATGGTACTGCTATTGTTAAATAAAATTTTGTTGTTGACTTCGCATGGTAAGGTGTCCTTAATGGCAAATTGTGCGCTTGGTTTGGGATAAGCTATGATATCTTTTTTAATGGTGTCTTTGCAGCCAGAAGTATTGGAGGCGATTAACCTAACCGTAAAAGTATCTTGGAATTTATAAGAATGCGTGCTGTTTAAATTCAACGCTGAATCACCATCACCAAATTGCCAATTGGATGTTGTGCTGCTGTAATAACCTTGACTAGTATTGGTGAATGCAAATAAATTACTGGTAATACATTGTGCAGCATTGTTGATACTAAAGTCAGCTTTTGGTTTAGGTTGTAAATAAATTTTTAGAGAAGAGGTGTCTCTACATTGATTAAAACTTTCGGCAATAAATGACAGGCTTTTTATACCTGTATCACTATAACTTTTAAAAGTATCGATGCTTGCTTTTTTAAATATGCCATCTAAGTTCCAATAGTAAGTATTCACTGCGCCATATGGAATGTTGTAGTTCCCTTTAAATAAAAACAAATTGCTGTTCACACATTGGCCGCTATCATTCGCTGTAATAAAACTCGCAGGTTTTGGATACACTTCGGTACTTCTGTTAAGCGAATCGACACAACCAGAATCTGAGGTAGCGGTAAGAGTTACTTTATAAACTTTGTAAGTGGCATAGCGATAATTGTTAGGCGTATTAATGGTTTTAAAGCCATTGCCCAAGTTCCAACTATAGGTCATTTTGCCACTGAGAATGGTCGAAGTATTGGTAAAGCTGAAGGCTTGTCCATTGATACATTGCGTAGAATCGTTAACGGTGTATTGCGGAAAAGGTTTAGGGAAAATTTTAACCTTCATGCTGGTAGAATCAATACAACCTTTGTTGGATTTTAGGATGAGAGAGACCCTGAAAGAAGCAGTCGTTTTAAATTGCTTGGCCGCATTTTTTGTTTTAACAGAATCTTTTTCGCCTAACATCCAAGTGGAGCTAAAGCTGTCTTTTCCAATGGTAGAAAGATTGGTAAAAATAAAGTTCTGATTGTTTAAACACTGGCCTTGCTTATTCACTTTAAAGGCCGGCATTGGCATAGGATAGACCGTTGCATTTTTGTAAATGGTATCCTTGCATCCGAAATTACTAGTAGCAATTAAACGCACCGCATAGGTACCAAAGGTGTCGTAGGAATGCGAAGTGTTAAGTGTATTAGCAGTTTTATTGTCGCCAAAATTCCATGCATGGGTTAAGGTGCCATAAGCTACGGTGCTGCTATTCTTAAATAAAATTTTGTTGTTGACTTCGCATGGTAAGGTGTCCTTAATGGCAAATTGTGCGCTTGGTCGCGGATATGCAATCACATCTTTTTTAATGGTGTCTTTACAACCCGAAGTATTGGTAGCTATCAACCTAATCGTAAAAGTATCTTGGAATTTATAGCTATGGGTACTGTTAGTATTCAATGATGAATCGCCATCGCCAAACTGCCAACGAGATGTAGTCGAGCTATAAAATCCTTGACTGGTATTGGTGAATGCAAAGAGATTGCCAGTGATACATTGAGCAGCATTGTTGATACTGAAATTGGCTTTTGGTTTAGGACTTACCCTAACTTTAAATAGAATGGAATCAGGACAGTTTAGATTACTTAGGGTGGTTAGTTTTACAGTAAAATTACCTGTGTCTTTGTAACGGTGGTTAAGCGAAGAATCGGTTGAAGTATTGTTATCGCCTGTATACCATTTTCTGGTCCACGATCCAGAAGCAATGCTGCTGTTGTCTATAAATTTAAATTGTGTTCCGTTAATACAAACAGTATTCGATGGGATAATGGCTTTATTGGCTATTGGATTTGGATTCACATACACGGTATCCAAACTTGTATCGCGACAATTGTAATTGGTTTTAGCAATTAATTTAACTACAAACTTACCAGAAGTGTCATAGGCGTAATTTGGATTCTTAAGAATACTTGTATCTGTGTTTTTAAAATTCCAGTGGTAAAATAAATTACCGGTATCGGTTGTGCTTGTATTATTGAAAACAAAGCGATGGCCATTTTTACAGGTGGTATGGTAATTGATTTTGAAGCTTGCATTTGGTAGCGGATAAGTAATCGCCGTTTTTGTAATTGAATCAGAACATCCAAACGGATTGGTTGCCAATAATTTTACGGAATAATTACCCGCTGTTTTATAAACCTTATTCAACGAATTTTTAGAGGAAGTGTCACCATTTCCTAAACGCCAGAAATATTTTAAGGGGGTTTCATCAGATGTTGTTGTGTTGTTAAATTTAATGGTGTCGGTTAAACATTTATTAGTGAAGGTGAAGTTTGTTTTAGGTCGGCTGTGTATCCAAACAGTCTTTGTTACACTGTTAGTGCATCCACTTAAAGTATAAACTTTTAATCGCACATTATATTTGGCTGCAGAAGTAAATTTTTTTAATGGATTAGATATATTACTGTAATTACCATCTCCAAAATACCATTCCCAATAATAAACCTTGTCATTAAAGATTCCAAGTGAGTCACTAAACTGAATTGAATTGCCTATGCAAACATCCTTTTTATAATAGGAAACAATTGGCCCCTTAGGGACGCGCACTGTTTTAATAAATTCACCTACACAGCCTTTGTCAGAAATTGCAGTTAATGTTACCACATAAGAGCCTGTATCATTGTAGGTATGCTTTGGGTTAACGGCATGTGAAGTGTCGCCATCTCCAAATTCCCAAACATAGTCGACGATACTGCCTTTTTTGATAGAGCATTGGCTTGCAAAACTTACGATGCGGTTATCACAATCAATTTGCTGAATAAAGCCCGTGGTAGGTTTTCCAAATACCTCCACAGGCCTTAGTGTTTTAATGAAAGGTGTATCTGGGAAAATAGAAGTGCAAGCGATTGGAAAGCCGTTGCTAATTAAATTGATGGAGGCAATCAGGGTTGGATAAACAATCCCCGCAGCCGAGTAAGTCCAACTTACACTTGAATCACTGTTGGTAAAAAACGTTACATTATTGTTTGTTGGGTCTTTAAACTGCCATAAGAAATTAGCGGCCAACGTACTTTTATTTTTGAATTTTATTTTCAATGGGGTGCAACCTGTCGAGTCGCCCACGAATTCATAATAGGCTTTTGGCCCAATGATTTTAATTTTTTTGATGATGCTATCTTTACATAGTTGATCTGTTTCTACAAACAACTTAACAGCATAGATACCGGTTTTCAAAAATTTACTAGGATTGGCAATTGAACTATTTGAAATACCTTTTCCAAAGGTCCATTTATAGGAATTAACAACGCCACTGTATGGCACTATACCGCTCAAAGAATCATACGTTGAGACACTTGAAGTAAATGCCACCTGCTGGGCACAAATAAATGAATCGCGAATCGTGCTAAAGTCGGCATTGATTTTAAATACTTTAAATAAAATGGGATAGACACTTGTGTCACGGCAGCCAGCACTATCGACTGTGGCCAATTGTATTTTGTAATTGCCCATTTTAGCGTATTGAATGGTTGGCAAAGCTTGTGAATTGCTGAAGCCGTTGCCATCGCCAAAATCCCATTTAAAAGATTCTAACCCTTTGTTGAATCTACTAGTGTCGTACCATTGTCCTTTGCTATTGTTCCAATAATTAACATATTTATAAAACGTGACATTGCCGCCCGCACATACTTGGTTAACCGTTGGCGAAAAGAAATGAGAATATCCCACTTGTAGTTTTATAGTGTCATTCCCTAGACAACCGCTTCGGTGCTGTAATAATAACGCCACCTTGTAAACACCAGCACTCTTGTATTTGTGTGACACCTGTTTGCAATTGGTAACTTTTGTGAAAGTATTGTCTCCCCACGACCACACAATAGATGTCAAGGAATCTGCTTGCGTCGTATCAACCATGTTAAACGTAATAGTACTGTTTTTGCAATATTGATTTTTAGGGTTATAACTACTTGTAAATTTCGGATTGACTTTGCTAAATTTAATAATGTTAGGATACCATGCAGTATCTGTACATTCATTTCCGCTTGTGTCTTTTCCGTTTTGAATAACCACACCAACGGTTACACGGTTATTGGCGGGTAATTTCATGTAGTCATAGTTGTGGAAAGTATCCATGTAGCGCCAATTCGAATCGAAGTTCGAAGTTGTTGCTGCATAAGCACTGTCCCAAATAACCCAATACGATTGTTGTCCACAGCCTGGCACTGTTTGAGAAAAGTCCAAACTTACACGTTTGTATTTTTCGGGGCCTGGACACAACGCTTTTGAAAAAACTTTTAAGCCTGTTTTGGCATTGGGTTTCATTAATGGCAAGGCCACATAGCCTGTGTCACTGCAACCCACAGTCGTGTCTGTAATAATTAGTCTAGGTAAATAACAACCCTCTTGGCCCGGTTTGTACATGTGCCGTATCCCAGTAGAATCTACCGAGTAACGACAGTTTCCGTTGGTGTTCAATCCTTTTTTTGTATTACTTGTGCAGTTAGGTGCAAAGCCATCGCCAACATCCCAAAAGAATTTAAGAGATTTATTTTTGTAGTACTTGCTAACATTGTTAAGTGTAATGGTGTCGCGAATACTGCATTGGTATTGGTTTTTAATTTTGCCAATAGCGGCTTGTGGGCCATATACTGTTACCGAATCGAGTGCTACTGTTTTGCCACAGCCAAATTTGCTGATAAAAAATTTAGGATAATAGACACCCACTTGCTGATAGTGGTGTGTGAATGAGAACTTTTTAAACATGGTGTCTCCATCACCGTAGGTCCAATAAATATATGCAGATGGGTCAATTGTTTGTTTGAATTTAAATCGATTCGTAGAACGACAGATACTAAATGCGGAATCAACTTTAGCATCAATTGCAAAGTTGGTATTTTTGACGGCTGCTTTGCTCAAAAAAGTATCAACACACCCATCGGAATTTCTTATAATCAATCGCAAGTCGAAGGTGCCATCTTTTACATAATCGTGCTTGGTTTTCGCCCAGTTGGTGTTATCTGTACTGCCATCTCCAAAGTCCCATAAATAACTTGTAATACTTGGTGGTGCTTGGTTGGAGTTGTTCGTAAAGGTTACTGATGTTTTAAAACAGCCACCTGATTTAGGGAAATTAACATTTGCCTTCAACTCGGGATAAATAATAACCTTAAATGGAGAAGTATAAGAGGCCACACATCCTTTTTTGTCAATCATGTTAACGCTTAAGGTGTATCTGCCACCAAATTTATCTGTATAAGTATGGCAAATAACACTGTCTTTTAATCCAGTGGTATTGTCTACAAAACCATCATCAAATGAAAAGGAACAATAAGATAAATTAGGAGTTGATTTTTTAAATTTGATACAAACTGAATTTCTTTTAAAACATTGAAGAGAATCTTTGATAATGAAATCCGCCGAAGGTCTTGGATTGATTTTTAAGAGTTTTGCAGATGTGCAAGTGGTGCCATTTGAATAAGTGAAAATGGCTTTCACATTTAAATTACCTGAAATGTTGTAAAGATGCGATGTGTTTTGCGTGTTACTGCTAGTAGCGTCTCCAAAGTCCCATTTATAGGAAGAAGCACTTGTACTTCCTGAACTCATAGAAAAATTAATTAAGTCGCCAGCGCAGGCGGAATCCTTGCTCGTGGTAAGTGTAATGGCATCAAAAACAGTAATACTATTTGAAAGAGTGTCTTTACATCCTTTGGTTGTTGTAACAATATAGCGAATATTTTTGGTGCCCGCGCTGCTGTAAGAATGGGTAGGGTTGGCACTTGTTGATGTTCCACCATCTCCGAAGGTCCAGGCATGGGTACTTATTTTATCAAAAGTGTCGATGGCTGTTGTTGAAACAAATGCCGCTGCTTGGTTAAGACAGGTTTGACTAATGGTGTAATTGGCGCTTAGTTTTTTAAGAACGCGCATTGTCTTAACAATGGTGTCAGCGCAACCACTGTTATTGCTAATAATAAGTTTAACATTAATGAGACCATCAATTAGGTAAGTATGACTGGCATTGGCAATTGTGTCCGTGTTAGCAGCACCTGAAAAAGGATCGCCAAAATCCCAACGGTATTGCAAATTGCTGCCAGTACTTGAATTGGTGAATGTAAGTTTACTTCCGTAACATTGAAAAGTTGGCAAGGTGAAATTGGCCTTACACTGCCCATAACTTGCGTTGAAAAACGAAAGTATGAACAATAAAGAGAACGTGCGACCAATTGAAATTAGTTTTCTACTCATTTAGATGAGATTTTTTAGTTTGGTGCAAAAATAGTAAAAATTAACCTAATTGCAGGCTATTCCTCCATTTTTGACATCTTATTTTTATATTTTATGGGGTTTTATTTTATAAATTTGGTAAAAATTAAATTAAAGCGAATATAATAAATATTTGTGAATAAGCTGTTTACTTGTTCAAAAATCAGTTAAAAAGCACTTACTTTTTTTCTGTTTATTGAATAAAAAAATACAAAAAGTATAATTTGCTTGCAACAAAGGGCTCAAATATTCTGTCTAATAGTCAAAAAGCGTATCCCTAAGTTTACAAATGCTTAAATGAAAGTTGACAAAAATCAACCATATAAATCGAAAGAAACGGAATTAATTAAAGCTTGTCAGCGCAACAATCGCTTGGATTCGTTAGTTTTTTAAAGTTTTAGTTAATTAAAGTACTTATTCTTATTGTGCTTCTAACCAATAACTTTATTTCTCAATTAATTTGAACTAAATTTTTAATCCTTGTCCAATGGCTAGGGTTTTTTTGTTGATAGATAGTATAAGTATTGTTTTTGATACTTTTATTACCCACTACATTCGCATTTTTAAAAGGCAATAATGCAATTAAAATTTTATCCTTATGATTTAAAGTTCGATGAGGTATTTGCTGTTTCGGCCAATGCCCGAACGGGTACAGAAATAATATATATTGAGCTTTATAGCGACGGTCAAGTAGGCTATGGGGAAGCTTCTTTTCCGCCATATATGAAGGAGAAACGCACGGATAATTTAGATTTTTTAGCGGGCTTAAATTTGGAGTCTTTCAATTCAATTGATGCCTTTGTAGAAATTCAAAATTATATCAATGCCTTCCCCAATTACTTGCCAGCTAAAGCTGCGTTAGACATGGCTTTGCTCGATTTGAAAGGAAAAACAAGTAATCAAAATGTGCGTTCATTTTTTGCAAATGAACCTTTAAAATCAATCCCTACCTCATTTACCATAGGTATAGGCGATGATGCTTTTTTAATGCGACAATTAAAAAAGTCCGAAGGATTACCCTTTGTCAAAGTAAAATTAAATGGGGATATAAATTATGTGAAGCACGCCATTACTCTTATTCAATCAAATACACTAAAGCCATTGGGCGTTGACTTTAACCAAGGCATTGCGAATAGTAATGTGGCATTAGAATTATTACAATGGCTCCATGTTCAAGGGGTTCAGTATGCCGAGCAACCATTGCCCGAAAATTTGATTGCTGATTTTGCTTGGTTGAAAGAAAATAGTCCCCTGCCTATTTTTGGAGATGAATCCATACAAACCATAGAAGATATAGAAAGTAAACACCATTTATTCGATGGCGTGAATATAAAATTAATGAAGTGCGGTGGGCTCACCAATGCCTCTAAAATGGTAACTTTAGCAAGACAATACAATTTGCAATTAATGTTGGGTTGCATGGCCGAGTCGGTTTGCGCTATTACAGCGGCCGCCAATCTTGCTAGTTTATTCGACAAGGTAGATTTAGATGGTCATTTAATGATGACTAATGATTTATTTAAAGGAGTTACTTTAGAGGATGGTCATTTATTGTTGAGCACAGCGCCAGGTATGGGCGTAGAGAAAAAGTAAAGTGCTTTATAAAAACATACTAGTTGGTATGTTTTTAGAGGCGCTGCGTTTTGTTACATGGTCATTGCATGGAATGTTGCCGCTCCTAAGGATTTTAGATGTTTTATGGTTCTAAAACCATACAAACTTAGAATCGTTTATGATTTTTTGCCAACTGCCCATTGCTAACTGCCAACTAAAACGACTATAGAAGCACTATCTAAAACCTGCCACAAACCGCTGAGCAATACTAGCAAAACTGACAACTGCCAATTGCTTACCTCCTCAAAAGTGGTTTCAACAAATCTTCTAGGCCATTGATTTTTATTTCGTACATGGTTTGTAATAGCATGCCGAGTTTACCTGCGGGAAATCCTTTGCTCTTAAACCATTCTAAGTAGGAAACAGGCAGACGGTAAAGCACAGTGCCTTTGTATTTGCCGAAAGGCATTTCCATTTTTACCAATTCAAGCAGCAGGGTAGGGTCGGGCCCATTGAAATTTTGCATCCGCTACAAATCTATTTTAATATTGGGATTAATGGTCAACAATGTTTCAATAAAACGAACCTTATCAATCGGAGAAATATTAAGTTCTTTTTTATGAACTGTTTTGATAGAAATTAAATCGCGAGAGAGACCGTAGTTCCTGTGGTTTTTTCTGATATTGTTGATGGTTTCAATGCTACTAATGGTTATTTCTACTACTTGAATCGGTCCTTGCTTTATACTGAATAAACCCTTGTCGATGATATAAACATAATGTTTTAAGGTAAAATAGGCAATGCAACCGTGCATCGCAGCGCCAATAAGAAAAAAGTAGGCTAAATTAATGTCAACATTGAGTTCTGTAAATAGCGCAAGACTGCCAATAATTAAAAAGGCAAGAAACTCTACAGCGGGTAAGAAAATATAAACCCAATATTGGTGCTTATCAATTTTGGTTAACATTCTCATCACTTCAAAATGCTAATATTAGCCGTATTAAAAATCCTTCAATTTTAAAATTTATAAATTCAAAAATCACTCAACCCCTTCTTTAGGTTTATCTAAAGGTCCGCGCATGTGAATGATTAAGCCATTTAAAAAATTGCGCAATATCTGATCGCCCAAAGGTTTGAAATTGGGATGGTCGTCAGCTCTAAAAAAAGCACCTAATTCGCTGGTGGTAATTTTAAAATCTACGAGCATTAGAATTTCTACTATTTGATCGTTGCGCAAGTGCAAGGCCACACGCAGTTTTTTAAGAATATCGTTGTTTGACATGGGGATTTGTGTTTGTAAAATTAAGCTAAAAAAAATTAAGCCAATACCAATTGACGGGCCATGCCTAATTCCTGATTCAACATTACTTTTTTAGTGTTTAAAAATCCCGGAATGGCGTTCTCTTTTTTGGCGTTGTAAATGGTGAGCAAAGTACAATCTGTTTGTCGTTCAATAATGTATTCCTCAGCCAATGCTTTAATCATTTCATTGATCTTGTCTTCCTTAGTATCGCAGCATGCTGAGAAGCTAATGGCCGAATTCTGCATTACATTAATACGCACTTTGAATTTAGCAAAGGCATCGAAAATGGCACTCAAATTATCCTCGGCAATAAAGGAATAATTTTTTGTAGAAATTGACAATAGAGTTTGTTTGTCTTTGATAATGTAACACTCCTTGGTAAGGGCAGGAGCGGTATTGTTAACAGCAGTACCAATGGCATTAATATTTATGAAGGAATTAACATTCAGTTGAATGTTTTTACTTTTTAAGGGTTGTATGGTTTTAGGATGTATCACCGAAGCACCATAGTAGGCCAACTCAATGGCTTGGTTGTAATTAATAGACTCTAATTTTACAGCTTCTGCAAATTGTTTTGGGTCGGCATTCATTACACCGGCAACGTCTTTCCATATGGTTACATCATGAGCATCGAGGCAATAAGCAAATATAGCTGCACTGTAATCAGATCCTTCTCTGCCAAGTGTAGTGGTATTGTTGTGCTCGTCGCGACCTATAAAACCTTGGGTAATCACAATGCTTCTATCGATATATGGTTTTAAAATGCGCTTAACCGTTTCTTCGGTTTCGGCCCATTTAACACGGCCTTCTCTAAAGTTACTATCGGTTTGAATAAAATTACGAGCATCTACCCATTTGATTTTGGTGTCAATGCTTTGTAAATAATCGCATACTATTTTTGTTGATAGTAATTCACCATAACAAATAATACCATCGTAAATTTCATCGTAACTCACATTGTTATATTTTTTTTCAACCACGCATTCCAACTCCATTAGTAAATCTTCCAAGTCGGAAAAAATATGGTGCTTAGGATCGGCAATTAAATCGTTGGCAATTTTAAAATGAAAATCTTTGAGTTCTTGGATGATTTGTTGCTTTTTTTCGGTCTCGTTTTTCCAAAATGCTTCTACCAATTCTTCTAATTTGTTGGTGTTTTTGCCCATTGCCGAAATAATAACCAATAGTTTTTCACCAGTATATTGGGCAATGATATGCCCTACATTCCTTACTGCATCAGCATCTTTCACAGATGCGCCACCAAATTTAAAGACTTTCATTCTTTTGCTTATTTTTGCAAAAGTAATTAAAGCGAATAAATTAATAACATATGCAAAAAAATACAATCATCACCCTGAACCAGTTTATTGCCGACCAACAAAATCAATTCCCATTTGTAAAGGGCAGTTTATCGCGCATTTTTAGAGATATACAGTTAGCCGCTAAAATGATTAACAGAGATGTTCGCAAGGCTGGGTTAATTGATATTTTGGGCAACTTTGGTGAAACCAACATACAAGGCGAAGAGCAAAAGAAACTAGATGTCATCAGTAACGATGTGTTCAAACGTTTAAT
>CANMBF010000022.1 GCA_947496065.1 Bacteroidota bacterium | reverse complement strand
ACTGTGTATGGTTGTGATATTGTTTGACCAGCTCCAATGGGGAAAGCTTTGTCTTCATAGGCATGCATTTCGAACTCACTTGGTATGAAAAAATGCCTTGGTACCATATTAATAGCCTTTAATACCGTTTCATCTTTGATCCCCTTATACCTTAACTTGTCCGTAAGGCCATTGCGTAATCCTTTGTGTTTGTAAGCATCTTCAAACTTTCTAAACATAGGATTGTATCTTCTTTAGTACACAGTTCATAACAAAATAATGATACAAATAACAAGGTGCTGCATTTTTGTACCAAATAAATTTTATCACAATTGTTTAAAATTAAGATTGGCATTGCGGGAAACACAGATTCGGTGAATCAATATTTACCATTTATAAATGAACAAAAGCATTATGAATTGGTGGGTGTATTTGATTCATCTAAATCAGAAAATTTTGAAAACTTTTATGGTCTCAATCCATTTCTCGATTTTGCAAAAAGAACAGATGCCATTTTATTTTGCGGTGCTGATCACCTTAATTTACCTGAAAACTTGATCAATTGTATCCGTTTGAGTAAACATATTTTAATTGAAAAATTCAATCAAATTGACATTCATGATTTGGTTAAGATTCAAAAATTATTGAAAGAAGCGGGGTCTTTATTTTATTATTCCAATGTTTCTGGTACCCAAAGTGTATATACCACCGCCAGACAATTGATTAATAATCCTAGCAACATTTCTGCAAAAGTACATTTGCCGTATGTTAAAACTTTTTCTGAACTCGAAAAGTATAATTTTTTAGCCGAATCAGTAGATATGGTTATCCGAAGTGTCTGTTCTCCAATCGCTAAAATAAAAGTCAATAGACATTATATTTTCAATCAACAACCCGATGAATTAAAGGTTCATCTTTTATTTGACAATGGCACAGTGGCTGATATCACGTATAATTTATTTAGTAAAAATGCGATTAATACTTTTACAGCCTACCAAAAGGGAAAGATTATTAATGCCGATTTCGACTCAAATAAAGTTGAAGAAACCCGCTTAGATATGATGATGGAGAATCAATTATCGCTGTATAATGATTCTAACTCAAACCTTACAGTAGCCAACAAAATGCAAGTTTTTGAAAAAAAAGTACTTTATTTTGATGCATTGCAAAAAGATTTGCTGAATTTTGTAGATTGTATTACAAACCATGTTTCGCCTCTTGTTGGTATTGAAGAGGCAATTAATGTGGCCAATGTATTGCAACAAATACAATATACTCCGCATGAATCATTTGTTTAAGTTTGGCATTTTAAGTTTTGTTTTAAGTTTATTCTTAGGTTGTGATAAAGAGAAGGAAGCCATTCCATCTTATCTTTACATTAAAAAATTTACACTCACCACAAATCCACTAACCCAGGGTACCAATACCCAAGATATTACAGATGCCAAGGTTTTTGCCAATGGCATTGAAGTTGGTACTTTCGAATTACCCGCCACAATACCCATTTTTGCAGAAGGCAATGTTGAAATAACCATTTTCCCAACCATTAAGGAAACTGGCAGTGCCTACAATCGTAAATACTATAAACCATACATCGCATTCATTGATACCTTGAATTTAAAACAACTCAGAATTGATACAATTCAACCAACTACAGCGTATAAAAATAATGCTAAATTTGATTGGTTAGAGGATTTTGAAGACTTTGGAAGTTCATTGGTTAAATACGGTTTAAATAATACCAAAGACTCTCTAAAGATTATAGCGACAAATCTACCTGGTATAAATCAGCCTTTTTTAAATTCAAATTATTGTGGAAGAATCAGTATCGATTCACCATCTGTGTTTGAAGATTTCGAAGTCACTACTATTGCTTCATATAACGTCCCTAAATTAGGAACTGATGTGTATGTGGAACTGGACTTTAAGAGCAATGCTAATTTCCAAGTGGGTATCTTTACCGACGATGGCTCAATTATTTCCCGTAATCCAGTTTTCTATGCGTTTCCTACCAATGATATTTGGAAAAAAATATACATTAATCTTAAACCCGAAACAGGCGACCTAACACCTAGCACTACTATTAGAGTATTTTTTGGTGTTTATAAAGATCCATCAAACCCAGATCTTAAACCATTGGTGTATGTCGATAACCTTAAACTTGTTTATGTACCATAATATTACAACTATTGACCAAAAATAAACAAATATTTAAATACGCTTTAACAGATTACCTCACAGCAGCACTTGTTTGGTTTCTCCTTTTTTGGTTCAGAAAACACTACGTTGACACAGCCCACAGCGACTATCAACTAGCCATTAGTGAAGATAGAAAATTATTGCTAGGTATTATTGTTATTCCAACCTTTTGGTTGATTCTGTATTATTTCACTGGGTTTTACAAGAACATCTTTAGGCGCTCGCGTTTGCGCGAATTAAAACAAACCATTTATACCACCTTATTCGGCTCATTTGTTATTTTCTTCGCACTATTACTCGACGATTCTGTAAGTAGTTACAGGGGATACTATCAAACATTTTTTCTTTTACTTTCGCTTCAATTAATCGTCACCTATATTGGTCGTTTTATCCATTCTACGCGTATCAATCGCAAAATTCAAAAACGTGAATTTGGCTTCAACACCATACTTGTAGGCTCGAATGAAAAAGCCTTGAAATTATTCAATGATTTAAAAAATGCCAAAACTACCAATGGTTTCTTTTTTCAAGGTTATGTAAGTATTGATGGGGAACAGTCACAATTATTAGTGGATAAATTACCCTACTTAGGAAGTTATAAAAATCTAGAAATCCTCATCAAGCAATACGCAGTTGAAGAACTTGTCATTGCGCTCGATGCACCCGATCATCAAAAATTAAATGATGTACTCACCATCGTTGAAAACGAACCTGTCTTTATTAAAATTATTCCTGATATGTATTCAGTGTTTACCCGCATGGTAAAAATGAACAATATTCTTGGAGCGGTATTAATAGAAGTAGATTTTGAAGTGATGCCCGAGTGGCAAAAAAACGCAAAACGAGTGTTCGATATTTTATTTTCTCTTTTTGTACTAATACTCTCATCACCATTTCTATTTATTATTGCTATTTTAATAAAAACATCGAGCAAAGGCGCAATCTTTTTTAAACAAGAAAGAATTGGATTAAAGGGCAAGCCTTTTAAGATTATTAAATTTCGATCAATGCGCCCCGATGCTGAAAGTAATGGTCCACAGCTTTCAAGAGAAGACGATCCTAGAATAACCCAAATTGGAAAATTTTTAAGGAAAACACGATTAGATGAGTTTCCCCAATTTTACAATGTGCTTATTGGCGAAATGAGCGTAGTAGGGCCGCGTCCAGAAAGACAGTTTTTTATCGATCAAATTATGAAACGCGCACCATATTATAGTAGATTAAACAAAGTGCGCCCAGGTATTACTAGCTGGGGTCAAGTTAAATATGGGTATGCCGAAAACATTGATCAAATGCTCGAACGGTTGTTTTATGATATTCTATATATAGAAAACAATAGCTTAGCGCTCGATTTTAAGATTATGGCTTATACCATTCTCATTATGGCACAAGGTAGAGGTAAATAAATTATCGAATCAATTGAACGGTGCCGTTTACTTCTCTTATTAAATTCGTTTTTGTATTCGTAAATTTATAGATGTAGTAGTAGGTACCAGCAGGGCAGGGGCTGCCAATTTGATTGTGGAAATTGCCATCCCAATAGGCATCCTCTGGATAAGTAAACCGGTAAACAACAACTCCCCATCGGTTGTAAATGATGCCATTGATTTTATCAAAACCAGTAAATTCTGCTTCTAAATAATCATTTAATTCATCAATTGTACCCGGTGTAAATACATTCGGTACTTTAATAGAATTGGTATCACAATTTATAAATTTTAGTTGAACACTATCTGTGTAAGTGCATTTATTGGAGTCCGTTACTGTTAGGTATACCAAACCCGTATTGGTAGCATTAAAGGTTCTGTTTTCGCTGTTATTGTGCCATAAGAATTTCGACTTCGGTTTAACAAATGGGGCCATGATATAATATTCCCCATAACAAAGCATTGTATCTTTTCCTAAATTAAAATATGGGCGTTTATAAATGGTAATGGTTTTTTCAAAGGTATCTGCTTTGCAGCCATCGCTGTTCAAATAGTTTACAAAGAGATTAAGTTTAAAGGTGCCTGTTTTATTGTAAATTTTATTGACAATACTATCGCCATTTTGTGTAGTACCATCGCCAAATTTCCAAAAGTAAATAGCTAGAGAATCACTGGTAGCTTTAAAACTAAAATTATGAAAAGTGTCACAACTTGTAGCATTGTTCGGTTCTAAACTCAATTTGGCCTTATTTATTTCAAAAGCACCTCCAAGCTCTGTTGCATAACTTTCGTTGTTGCCATTCGCATATAAATAGGCGAGAAAGCCTTTTGTTGAGGTAATCGTATACCCTGTTAGCGCATTGATCTTAACATTGATAAAAGCTCGATTGGTGCAAGTAACGGTTGCTTTCGTGGTATCTATTCTAATATTATTAATGAAAATTGAACTTAAATTTTGTTTAGGACATGTTATACCTACATAAAACTCGGCCGGAGTTGTTGACAGTTCAATAGTGGTAGGCGCCATAAATTGAACATTCTGCGTTAACTGATTATCTGGTAAAACAGTCATGATACTTGGATTGCCTATTAAACTACCATTGCAAACGCCACTTTTCATCAATTGTGTAACGGAAATATTTTTATCTGCCTTGATACAATTTGAAACATTGGTTTTATTGTTATACAGATAGACTTCACGCTCGTTCATGGTTTTAATAAAATTACCATCAATAAAAAGTGAAGTATTCTTTTCTGCTGCAACAATTTGCACCAAATAGCCCTTATTCAAGCCTTGAAAGGGAAGTGTCGTGTAAGTTTTGCCTTGTAATTCGATTGGGCGCGACTGGTTAAATAAATGATCAACACCACTGCAGGTGGCATCATTGGTTAGTATTCTAGAAGCTTTGCAGCCTTCAAAAACAACAAAACGTTTGCACCCAACACTGTTCCATATTTTTGAACCAGCCAAACTTTGACTATCAATGGTTTGTAAATAAATTAACTGGTTACGTCTAAGCAGTCTTTTAATTAAAGTATCTTTTTGATCAGAGGTATTGAGCGATCCCCCATAGGTAATCACATCAGCCGATGGCAAAATATTGATTGTACAACTATCATCAATGGCTAGAACACTAAATTCGCTGCTATTATTGCCGCCCGAACCTTTATCGCCTTTAAAGGTATTAATATAGTAATGAGGGTTGTAGGGAATATTATTGATAGGGACTATAGTCGCAATATCACTGCTTTTTGTGCTGCTATTTAATGCATAAACACTAATGTCCTTTATTGAAGAAATTCTAATATTTGTGTTAATAAAGCTGCTGGCATTGGGCGTTATAAGGGCATTCGTAAAATTAATTACTGTATCTTTTCTATAAATTGTGATATTTAGCGTAGGGATTGGATAGGCGGTTAATGCAATGCTATTGGGATATGTTCTACAGGAAATTGAGAATGAAATTTTAACGGGTGCTAAGTGCGTTTCCAAAAAGGAGAATAAGAACTCCTTACCCATATTATCTGTCTGATTCTGACCGTATGTAGTGGAAATATTAAGCGTTAAAATAAGTGCTAACAGGATTAATTTTTTAGTTCGATTTAAAAACATTTAGGTTTCAATTATTTTTTACTTCTTATTTATCAAACAAAGATATATTTTTGACGAATAAATTACTGAAAAAGTTGCTCACGGCCCTTTTTTTGAACTTTATTTATTAATTAAAAAATTACATGAAAAAATTGTTTTACTTATCAGTCGCATTGTCCTTGTTCTTAACGCAAGGTTTAAATGGACAAACAACAGCTACCCTTATTAAGAAAGTGGAAGCTCAGCCGGGCAAATTAATTATACCTTATTCAAAGTATAAATTACCAAATGGCTTAACTGTGTTAATCAATGAAGACCACAGTGATCCTATAGTCCACGTTGAGGTTACTTATCATGTAGGTTCAAACCGCGAAACGGCCAAAAGAACCGGTTTTGCTCACTTCTTCGAACACATGATGTTCCAAGGTTCACAAAACGTGGCTGATGAAGAACATTTCAAAATTGTTCAAGGTGCCGGTGGCGAAATGAACGGAACGACCAACAAAGATAGAACCAATTATTTCGAAACTGTTCCTAGTAACTACTTAGAAACAGCACTTTGGCTAGAAGCCGACAGAATGGGTTTTCTTTTACCAGCCTTTACAAAAAAGAAATTTGAAGTACAACGTGCAACTGTTAAAAACGAAAAAGACCAACGCTATGGTGAAGGTTATGGTGCATTGGCCGAAGTACAAGATGAAACCATCTATCCATTCGGTCACCCATACAGCTGGCAAACCATCGGTTATGTTGATGATTTGAACGAGGCTGATTCAAGTGACTTAAGAAATTTCTTCATTAAATGGTATGGTCCTAACAATGCTATTCTTGTAATTTCTGGTGACGTGAATACGGAAGCAACCATCAAAATGGTAGAAAAATATTTTGGCGCCATTAACCGTGGTCCTGAAGTGCCACCTTTGCCTAAAAGACCAGTAACTTTAGATGAAACAAAAAATGTGACCATCTTATCAAAAGTAAGTTTCCCATTATCAAGTATCACATTCCCTTCAGTTCCTTCTTATCATCCTGATGAAGCAGCATTAGATTTATTGGGTGCTTTGTTATCTGATGGTAAAAATTCAGATATTTATAAAACATTCGTTGACCCCGAATATTGTGTTCAAGTAGGATCATTCAATTCAAGTCAGGAAGTTGCCGGTGAATTCAATTTTCAAATTGTTTCATATCCAATGGCTGCAGGCGGTATAACAGATAAACAAATTAGAGATTCATTGGCTGTGGCCCTAGGCAGATTCGAAGCAAAAGGCATTAAAGAGGAAGACTTAGCGAGAATAAAACAAGCCTTCATTGCTAGTTATTATGGAATTATTGAAACAGTGGCAAGTAAAGCATCTGTCATGACAACCTATGAAATGTTAATGCCAAATAAAGATTTTACTTTACAAGACGACCTTGATAGATATTCTAAAGTTACCAAAGAAGATATCATACGTGTTTATAGAAAATACATAAAGGACAAAAACTATGCTTGCGTGAACATTCTCCCTCACCCTAGATACGAGCAAGATAGAACCTTTAAAGTTCCACCTTACGAAAGTATTAACCAATATGCTAAAGTTAAGCCTGACTTATCAGCTTACCAAGGTTTAACCTTTGTTGTACCGGTTGATCCAGCAGATTTCAATAGAAAAAATCATCCTGCAATTCCTGCTGCAAAAGCAATAGAAGTGCCAAATTTCTTTAAAGTTAACTACGAAAATGGTGTTAAAATCATTGGTACCCGTTCAATTGAAACACCACGTGTTTATTTTACAATCAATATCAGGGGCGGTCACAGATTTGAATCAGGTAAAGTTAAAAATGGCACAGCTGCCATGTTAGCAGATGCCTTAAACGAAAGTTCTACGACTACAAAATCTGTAGACTTAGACAATAAATTGCAAGCCATCGGCAGCCAATTAGGCTTCTCTGCAGGTGCTAACTCAATTAATTGCATGGTGTCTTGCTATAAAGATAAAATAACCGAAACAATGACGATTCTTGAAGAAAAGTTATTTAATCCAGCATTTGATAGCAAAGAATTTAAAACCAACAAAAAGGCGCAATTAGAATCAATTTCTTCAAACAATATTAGCCCAGTATCGTTTGGCAGTAAATCATTCTTCGGTATGTTATATGGTGCAGACAATCCAATTGGTGTTCAGCCACTAAGCGATTACAAAGCAGCAAGTGGCATCTCTGTAGATGATTTAAAAAACTATTACAACAACTTCATGTCATCAAATTTAACAACAGTAACAGTTGTAGGCGATGTTGATGAAGCTTTAATTACCGAGAAATTGGCCTTTTTGAAAAAAATGCCAAATAAAAACTTAACAATGCCGGTTTATAACAAATTCCCAGAAACGAGTGGTACTCAAATCTACTTAGTAAATGCGGATTATGCAAAACAAACCAACTTAATGATGGGTTACAGAACCATTCCATACGATATGGAAGGCGACTTCTATAAATCAAGCATTATGAACTTTGCTTTAGGTGGAAACTTTAATAGCCGCTTAAATTTAAATATCAGAGAAGATAAAGGTTGGACCTATGGTATTCGTTCTGGCTTTAGCTCAATGGGTACAGAAAATCCTGGTTATTATATGGTAAGCGCCGGCATTAAAACATCTGCAACAGATAGTGCCATTACGGAGATTTTGACTGAAATAAAGAAGTATAAAGAAGTTGGTATTACCGACGAGGAACTAGCCTTTACCAAACAATCACTCATTGGTAATGATGCGTTAAAATATGAGAGCCCCAGCGATAAATTAGGTTTCTTAAGTCAAATCATTATTCTTAATTTAGATAGAAATTATAACGAAAAACGCGCTGACATCGTTAAGAATATTACCAAAGAGCAAATCAATGAATACGCAAAAAAAATGTTGTCTACTGATAACTTAATTATTATGTGTGTGGGAGATGATGTGCTCATAAAAGAAAAACTTGAAAAATTAGGTCTTGGAAAAGTTAAGGTCATTAAAATGTAATTGATATTAATCAATAATAGTACAAAAAAGTCCCTTCATTAAATTGAAGGGACTTTTTTTTTAGGGCAATTTTACAGCGATAACTTGATAGATGTCCAATTCATTACTTTGAATTAATGAGAAGGCATCTAAACCCCGATTTTTTTCAATTATTGGGTATTAAATAGATGATTAAAAAAAGCTATTGAATCACTGCAACAATGCAACCATAAATTTGTTGGTAGATTGTGGAATCTTGCACTTGAAATGCGCCTAAAAAGTGGTATTTTGCAATGTTTTTTAAAAATCAACATATATGGACCAAAACCCAGAAGAGAACTTCATTGAACGCATTATCCCGATTAATATTGAGGACGAAATGAAAACAGCTTACATCGATTATTCGATGTCTGTAATAGTAAGTAGAGCATTACCCGATGTAAGAGATGGTTTAAAACCGGTTCATAGAAGGGTTTTATATGGTATGACAGAATTGGGTCTTGGCCCATCCAGACCCTATAAAAAATCAGCGAGAATTGTTGGTGAGGTTATGGGAAAGTATCACCCACATGGTGACTCTTCGGTATACGATACCATGGTTCGTATGGCACAGCCGTGGAGCTTGCGTTACGAAATGGTTGACGGACAAGGTAACTTTGGTTCAATTGATGGAGATTCGCCAGCTGCAATGCGTTATACGGAGGCCCGTTTGAAAAAAATTGCCGAAGAAATGTTGAACGACCTAGAAAAAGATACCGTTGATTTTCGTCCTAACTTCGATGATTCTTTAAAAGAACCTACCGTACTTCCTTCAAAATTTCCGAATTTATTGGTAAATGGTGCTTCAGGTATTGCCGTTGGTATGGCAACCAATATGGCACCACATAATCTTACCGAAGCTATTGATGCAACAATTGCATACATTGACAACAGAGAAATAGAAATTTCGGAATTAATGTTGCACATAAAAGGCCCAGATTTTCCCACAGGTGCAATTATTCATGGTACCGACGGTATTCGTTCAGCTTTCGAAACAGGAAGAGGACGTATTTTAATGCGCGGTAAAACCGAAATTGAAGCCATGGGCAATGGTAAAGAAATGATCATTGTTACTGAAGTTCCTTACCAAGTAATGCCTAATCAAATTATTACCCGTGCAGTAGAATTGGTGCAAGAAAAAATAATTGATGGTATTGTTGGTGTTAGAGATGAGTCTGGAAGACAAGGGATGCGATTGGTTTTTGAGTTAAGAAAAGATGTCATTGCGAATGTTATTCTTAATCAATTATTTAAATATACGTCACTACAATCTTCTTTCTCTGTAAACAATATTGCACTAGTAAACGGTCGCCCTGAAATGCTTAATCTAAAAGATATGATTAAACATTTTGTTGAGCATAGACACGAAGTTGTTGTAAGAAGAACCAAATATGATTTAGCAGAAGCTCAAAAGCGAGCGCATATATTAGAAGGTTTGTTAATTGCCTTAGATCATCTCGATGAGGTAATCGCTTTAATCCGTTCTTCAAAAGGTCCAGACGAGGCGAGAGAAGGTTTAATTAGCAAGTTTGGCTTAACAGAAATACAGGCAAAAGCAATTCTTGATTTAAGGTTGCAGCGTTTAACTGGTCTCGAACGTCAAAAGATAAAAGAAGAATTCGAGGAGTTAATGAAATTGATCTCATACCTACAATCCATATTGAATGATGAAGCTTTAAGATATACGATCATTAAAGATGAATTGCGCGAAATGAAAGAGAAGTATGGTGATGATAGAAGAACAAGAATCGAACACAGTGCAGGAGAAATTGACATAGAAGATTTAATTCCAAACGAAAAAGTGGTTTTAACCATTTCTCACATGGGTTACATCAAAAGAACCAGTTTAAGTGAATACAAAGAGCAAAACCGCGGTGGTAGAGGTAATAAAGGTGTATCTCACAGAGATGAGGATTTTGTTGAGCATTTATTTGTAGCGAATACGCATAATTACATGTTATTCTTTACCGAGCAAGGAAGATGTTTCTGGATGAAAGTTTATGAATTGCCAGAAGGTGGTAAAGCTACAAAAGGTAGAGCCATTCAAAATCTTATTGCCATACCAAAAGAGGATAAAATTAAAGCTTACTTAAATATCGAAAATCTTAAAGATGTAGATTATTTAAATTCACATAATATTATTATGTGCACCAAAAAAGGTATCATTAAGAAAACTACTTTGGAGGCTTACTCACGACCTAGAACCAATGGTATTAATGCCATTACAATTAGAGAAGGTGACGAATTATTGGAAGCAAAATTAACCAATGGTAATTGTGAAGTGATTATTGCAAAAAAATCTGGTAAAGCCATCCGTTTCAATGAATCTTTGGTCCGTCCAATGGGAAGAAATGCAAGTGGTGTGAAAGGTATAACACTTGAATCAGATAAAGATGAAGTGATAGGGATGTTAACTGTGGACAAGGAAACTTTAGACACCGCTACAGTGCTTGTTGTCTCTGAAAAAGGTTATGGTAAACGTTCATACCTCGTTGATCCTGAAACTAAAGAAGATGAATACAGAGTAACAGGTAGGGGAGGAAAAGGTGTTAAAACACTCAATGTTACTGAAAAAACAGGTGATTTAATAGCAATCAAAAATGTATCTGATGAGGATGGTTTGATGATTATTAATAAATCTGGTTTAACCATCCGAATGCGTGTTGATGCACTAAGAACTATGGGAAGAGCGACGCAAGGTGTTCGCTTAATCAATATAAAAGATAGCGATGCTATTGCATCTGTAGCAGTTGTGCCAGTTGAAGAGGAAGAAGAGGAAATTCTTGAAAATACCGAAGCAGGTGTTGTTACAGATATCAATTCATCTGAATTACCAGAAAGTGATGATGCAGCAGCTGATGAAGAGAATGGCATAACAATTGAATAATTAAAAGCAAATTACCTTTAATATAAATTAAAATGAATAGAATTACAGCAGGACTTTTTCTAACACTTTGCTTGTTGAATGTCCAAACATTAAATGCCCAGGTTAATAAAATCAAAGCAGTTAGAAACTTGATGAGTTCGCAAGAAGTGAACATCACAACTGCTAAATACAATATTGATTTGGCGTATGAAAATGCCCAAACAAGCAATAATGTTGACATGTGGTTTTGGAGGGCTGTTGTTTATTCATTCATTGGCATAAGTAATGATACGGCAATTTGTAATATGGATCCTAATGCTGCAAGAAAAGCAGGTGAATCTTTTACAAAATATTATCAATTTTCTGAAGAAGAAAGGTCAAATACTATTGATGAAGCAAAAAATTACTACCTAACGGGCGGAATAATATGTTTTAATAAAGCATTGACATTGTCTAATGAAAAAGGGAAATTTGCTGAAGTAAAAGAGTACATGGGCTATGTTGAAAACATTATGAAAATTGATGGAGATGGATTGTTTGTCGCTCAAAACTTAACGTCAGCAAAACTCAATATTATTTTATTGCAATCTGCTCAAAAAGATAGTTTAGCCGAAGATGAAATTTTTTATCTCAAGCAATTAATTGCTGCACCGAAATATTTTAATGCTTATGTCTTTATTCGTTTAAGTGATATTTATTCTCAAAAGAAAGAATACGATAAATCACTTGAAATATTAGGGAAAGGGAAAGAAAAAATCCCTGCAAATACCAGCGATTTTCTAAATGCAGAAATTACCCTTGAAATGGAAAGGAATAACATTGAATCCTTAATTACTAAATTCAATGAAGGTATCGCACAAGATCCAGAGAATGCTATTTATTATTACAACCGAGGAACAACTTATTCTATGCTAAAAAACAAAGAGATAGAAGATAAAGTTGAAAAAAGTAAATATTATTTTTCTCAAGGTTTGAAAGATTTCAGAAAAGCACTTGAACTTGATCCATCTAATCAAGATGCAAGTTTTAATGAAGCATCCTTATTAGTTGATTCAGCAAATTACGTGTATCGCCTAAAATCTAAATATCCTGATAAAAATGATTACTACGAAAAATTAAGCAAAGATATTTATAAACAAGCTTTTGATAAATTAGAAATGATTCGTCAGTCAGGTACAAAAAAAGACAATGAACTTATCGAACTCTTAAAAACACTGCGTAGTATTTGTGCAAAGATTGGTGACGAAGAAGGTCGTAAGAAATATAACGATTTGTATAAGGAAGAAGATAGTAAATCACAGAGTAACGGTAATTAATTAAAAGGGAGCATACGCAAAGAGCTCCCTTTTAATTATCAAATTAAGTTAACATAATATTTATTATAGGACATTTAGTAATGTTAGTGAAACTACAATAAATCTTGTCATATCAACAAACTTCAGTAACTGTATAGTTGTTGCCATTGAAACTAAATGAATCGTCATTTGCCTTATTTAACATTAGCTTTGAAAGCGGTGTTTGACTTGAAAGAATAAATATTTCTTTTGCATCGATTAAAATTTTACCTAAAGAAATTGAAATATAAAACCAACTCGTGTCTGTTTTTACAAAACTACCAAATTGGATTTTTTCGCTCTTAATACTTGGATTAATAGACCCTAGAATCTTTTTACTGTTGACCAATTCCTTGAATTGAATGCCCAACTTTTCTTGCTCCATTTGCATCATTGCTTTTCCTGTATCGTGCTTATCACCAGCAGAGCTTTTTGTTTCATTGGCTGCCGAATCCTGATACAAACGATATTCCTTTTGAATGGTATTAATTTTATCCTCAATAATACTAATACAATGTTGATGTACCTTTAATTTAAGTACCAAGTTAAATTCAATCATTGCTTAACAAATTTATACGTATACATCACGTCATTATTTTGTATCAGTAAAATATAATGACCCATAGATAAACTACTTAAATCAAACTGAATGGTCTTGGAACTTTGATACGTTACTGGCAACTGAATCTTTTGTCCAAAAGCATTAAAGATAGAAAAATTTGCATTTAATAGTCTTGTTCCTACAAATTCAATATTCAATTCTGTTTGCGCAGGATTTGGATAGACAATGTATTCATCTATACTTGAAGGTGGAAAGCAATTATCCAAATCTTTAAATCTATTGCTAAAAGTTTTACTTCTTAATCTTACTTCGCTGTATCGGTTCTTCTCAATTATAATTTCTACATTTCGAATTTCATCTCCAGATAATTTTGAAATTATTTCCCACATATTTTCTTTGTCTAATCCTTCAATTAAATAGTAATTTACTTCGTTTAAATTAAATGTTTGAAAATGTATTTTGTATAAATCCTTTCTATTCGACTCACATGAAAACAAAAATTCATTGATCGGCAATGCTTGCAAACAACTGACAACGACAGATGATGAATCTGTATGATAACAGCCGTTAATGGTGTCAGTAATAGTCAATGTATTGATAAATGTGCCAGTTGATAAATAGTTTACCATGCCCGGGGTTATATATACATGACCACTTACATTGTTAGGATTTCCATTCGGAAATACCCAATGGTAATTAAAACCATTGCCATTATAACTTGTACTTGAAAAATATGTTGAATCTTTGCATGCATTTTGCTGAGATTGTGTAATCGTTTCTGCAACAGGTCCAATGACTGTCAAATGTACGGTGTCTTTTACTAGGCATTTACTTAGGGTATCTGTTGCTGATAAAATATAATTTGTGGTATATTTTGCTAAAATGGTTGCGGTGTCCTTATAATTAACCGCCGGTGTCCAAGAATAAACGGTATTTAAATTTGTAAAATGCTTCCCGATTTTAAATGGTTGATTACCGCACAATACAGAATCTCTTCCGGCATTTACAATCGGTTTAAAGTAATTATTGGTATTAATATTCGCGAATATACCTTGCCCTAAATTATAGTAAGTCCCACTCCCACTTATCTGTAGTTTTAAATCTCTTACCATATAAACATTATTGCCTGTCAATGGATTGGCATCTACATAATTTAAATTGGTTGTTGAACCCAATAATGAAAAAGTACTATCCATATTCTTTGCTCTAAAAATATAATAATTATGAACCGCCGTATCAGAAGAAGCTGTCCAAGTTAACTTGAATCGCTGTGAACAACTATCTTGGTTTGCCAAAAGATTTTTTACTGGTTCAACCATTTGCATTCTTACCGTTGGATCACCCATTAAAGCAGGATGGATTTTCCAATAAGAATCGGCAAGGCTCGGATACAACAATGAGTACGAAACATTGTCAAAATTGTTTTGTGTCATCATGGTGCTAAATCCTATGGGGTCGCCCATGGCCATGTGATGAAAAAACCAGCTGGGCCTTCCTACTGCAAAAGTGTTCAAGGCATATCCTTTGGCTGCCAATGGGGCTCTTAGAAAATTATTAGCATTATCCCAATCAATAAAATAGCTGCCAAAAAAACCGTTAAATACACTTTTAATATTTTGAGAAGAACTCGCTATGTCAGTCGTATAACCAATGGCGCTATTGTAATTATACCCTCCATAACCAAAACCAAAACTCCACATGTAATCAGCAGTATCCAAGGTCTTTAAATAGTCTCTTGCTTTTACACAAGAATCATTGATTAATGGCGCCATATTTCTATAAGCATTGTTGGCAAAATCTTCTGGTACCAAAGCAGTCCCGAAAATATCATCCAATAAACATCGCTCTTTTACCGAAAATACCTTGTGTCTGTAATCATGGTTTCTTTTTAAATATTGCTTTAATAAATCGCGTTCAGACAACGAAAAATTACCCATGTCCGATAAGTCTAGTCGACCAACTTGGAGCGTTATTAAATATGGAATAATTGAATTGTCAAATTTACCATCTCCTATCGCATTTTTATTAGCAATTCTGCTGCCAGAATCGTTAACGACAATATTGTCGGTCCATAATGAATCTGTTAAAACATCGCCATAATAACAATCTGCAGGCCATGCACCTTCATGGCTAGCGCCTGGACTATTTGCAGATGTGTGCCCATCAGGTGGATATTCAGGCCCATACTGAGAAAAATCGCCAGCATAAGGTACTGCTAAATCACCAATTAAAAGTAAACTTTTTACATTCGTTGAATCTGCTTTGTATGTGCTTAAAATATAGGCCTTAATTTGTGATACAGTTGTTGAAGGCGAGAAATACTTAACCAATGGCTGCCAACCATCGCCAATCAAATCATTTCTTAAGGTTCTAATGGAGCTATCTAAATATGTTTTATGAGTGCTATCAATAATCAACATGATTTTACCCCTGTTAGTCACTGCAGGTACCTTATGGCCAGAGGTAATAAAACCATAAACTGGGTAAGTAAAGGAATAGGGTCCACTATTCTTCTCTAAACAATATTCATGCTGTGTGCCAATTAAAATAGTGTCACTAAAAGTGGAATCAGACGCACCAATTGAACGGTAAACGCTGCCCCAAGTAATAGCAGTTTTAATTTTTTTATATACATTCTGACTAGAAGCACTGGGGATGCGCTTCTTCCATTTAAAATCGAGGATAGTGTAGGATGAATTATAATGCCTAGGCTTACAAGAAATCTCGATGGTATAATTCCTTATAACTTGACCACTTAATTGAAGCCCAATTAATACAATCAAAAACAAGAGTGAATAGTGTTTAATATGATTTAAACCCAAGTTAATTTTTAGTTTAGTTTAGGGTCAAAATTAATGTATTTTTAGATTAAAAATACAAGATTATAATAATCTAGCCCTCAATTTCCTCAACATTTCAACATGTTTAATCGGCGCTATGCCTTTTGATTTATTATATTTCGATATTTTATATAAATATTTCCAGCTATTTACAAACGATAACAAGGATTTAAAATAACCATGTGAATTATCATAAATATGAATTGGCTCTGCCGTAATTCCATTAAATTCAAGTATTTTTATGTCCATTAAATTAATCAAATCATCAAAACTAGCCACCTTAATATCAAATCTTCCGTAAAATATCCCAGTCATGCCTCTCATCAATTGATTCATGGCATTGTTTAAAGCATCATATTTTAATTCATTTTTATTGATGAACTCTGTTCCATTGCAATGATTTCCCATGGTATGTATGACACAAACTTCATCTATTTTAGGTACATAATTTAGTGAATACAATGCCCTTTCAATAATTTGCTTATAAAAAACGAGACCTCTTGTTTGAGATTTAACCAATTCATCAATATTGCTTTTTCCATCACCAATCACTGTAAAAAACTGCTTTTCAGTTAAAGAAATAACTTTATACTTATTTTCATTTGGCAAATACGATACAAAGACGCCGTACTCTAAAAGATGTGGTATAAATTCTTGAACCAAATAGTCTGTTGCGATTTTTGAGAGCGCGGCTTTTAATTCAATTTTTGAGAAAATTTTGGTTACTCCTTTACCTCTTTCGCCAGCATCTGGCTTTATTATGATTGGAAAATTTAACGCCAAATTTGTGATAAATGCCTCTAGATTTTCAGGCGCGTCAAATGGACGCACCAAGAATGATTTTGGCCTATAAACACTTGAAATCTTTTGATCAATACGATGCTTTGAGTCGAAAAAAAAACCGCCAAATGCATCGATTCCTGGATTAACATTAGTAAAAAAAAAGAAATGTCTTTGAATTAAACCAAACACAAATATCAATGGCAATAATGGCAAATAAAAAGCCCACATTGGCCAATATTCATAATTTCGAAATTTTATAATCCAAACCTTTTTCATAAAATTTCGCAATAATTTTGATCTTTTATAGTGTCAAAATAGCGACTATATAGAACTCCATTTTGACATGAAAATTGAGTGATACTAATAGTATTAACCAAATTCGTGAACTGGTTTTTTTCTTTTCCAATCATCATATCTGTGTGAAATTGAAAAATAGATTCTGGACTTAAAACATAATCTTTAAATGTTTGTTCAATTTTACTTTGTGCTTGTGGATTATATAATGTGCTCGAACAAATTACAATAGGTTCATTTAAGTTTAATATTTCTTTGATAAGGTTTAAACCATTGTATCGGTATATTTCTAATTGATCTGAACTTAAATTGTGGATTGATAATGTGAAGGGTTCAACCTTGAAGTTCATTACATTTTCCTCAATGGTTTTGATTTCATTCGTTGTCAAAAGGTCTCTTAAAATAATCCCCCTACTTAATTCATATGGCAAATTTCTTTCGTGTTTCAAATCTGCCCCATTCTGTAAGCATGCAATAATTTTGGTGTTGTAACCAATCCATGTGCCATTTGATTCCAAATCAAGCGGACAGAAGATGGGCTTTGAATCGCAAGTATGCCAAATCGGCTCAGTACTTGGTCTTCCAATTCTCTCATCCCTATTAAAGGTTAAAACAAATTCAGCTTTCAGCTTTACAAATGTTACAATACACATTAATTTCCTTGGGATAACCTATGGTGTTTGGTAGACTTTGCAATCCCAAATTCGGGAAATTCTTTGAATACTAAGCCATTGGATTCAGCAATAAAACGAATCAGTGCAAAATGATGCACGGTGTGCTCAGCAAGATAACTCAACTCCCTACCTACACTGCTGATAGTTTTTTGTTCATTAATGATGGTTACTACAATTTCATCCTCATTAAGGGTAAGAACTTCTAATTGACTGATTAATGTCATTATATGATTTTCAGCTAAATGCTTCTTAATCTCTAGATTAAGGTCCCTATCTCTACTATCGTAATTAATTTCTTTTGCTTGGTATGTTTTTAAAAACTGTTGATAGAACTCGATAATATGCCTTGAATGGGCGCCAATTGTTCCTGAAAATTGGTGGTTTGGATTTTTTAGTCCATAGTCTTTCACATCTATCCTATTTAGAATTTCAGAAAATACTTTAAGGTATTGTAAATCAACTTTAACCAACGAATGCAAATAAAACATGGAATTTTGATTCTACCAAAACTGTTTTATTATTGTTTAATACAAGTGAATAAAGCCTTTACTTAAATGTTGTTTCCAATCTTAGGAACCCCTTATATTTGTATCAATGGAAATTTCAGGAAAAATTATCAAAAAATTAGACGCGGTAACTGGAAACAGTGCACGTGGAGAGTGGAAAAAACAAGAGTTTATTATCGAAACTGAAGACAAATACCCTAAACAAGTTTGTATAAGTGCATGGGCAGAAAAAGTAGATGAATTAACTAAATTCAATATTGAAGACAAAGTTAAGTTGTCACTTAATGCCGAAAGTCGCGAATACAATGGTCGATGGTATACAGATTTGCGTTTTTGGAAAATTGAAATGATTGGTGCAACTACTAGTAATACTAGTAACAACAGCGGTCCTGCACCTGCAGCGCCAGTAGTAGAAGACTTTTCAAATTTCGACAGCAATCAAGAATCTGATGATCTTCCTTTCTAATCAGATTTAGTAATGGACAAAAAGGATAAAAAATTCTTAACAGAATATTTAAATAACGCCTCTCCTACAGGATTTGAATCTTCTGGCCAAAAAATTTGGTTAGATTTTATGAAACCTTATTCCGATGATTATATATCAGATGCCTATGGCTCTGTTGCGGCAATTATCAATCCAGGTAAAGATTTTAAAGTAGTCATTGAAGCCCATGCCGATGAAATAAGTTGGTTTGTGAAATATATTTCAGAAGATGGATATTTGTATGTGACTAGAAATGGGGGTTCAGACCATATGATCGCTCCCTCTATGCGGGTAAAATTGTTTACCGAAAAGGGAATCGTACGTGGAATTTTTGGTTGGCCTGCCATCCATGTAAGAACTTCTGACAAAGATATTGTGCCCTCTATGGACAATATTTTTATTGATGTTGGATGTTCTAAAAAAGAAGAGGTTGAAAAACTAGGTATCCATGTGGGTACAGTGGCCATTTTTGAAGACGAATTAATGGAACTTAACGATAATTACTATACGGGTCGCGCGCTTGATAATCGAATCGGTGGTTTTATGATAGCGCAAGTTGCAAAAAGGCTAAAGGAAAATAAAGACAAACTTCCTTTTACCCTTTATGTTGTTAATGCGGTTCAAGAAGAAATTGGCTTGAGAGGCGCAGAAATGATTTCCCGAAGGATTAAACCGGATGTTGCAATTATTACAGATGTTTGTCATGATACCTCATCTCCACTTTACGACAAGAAAAAACAAGGCGATCAGAAATGTGGAAAGGGGCCTGTCTTAACCTATGGACCAGCAGTTCAAAATAATTTATTAAAAATGATTATTCAAACTGCCGAAAAATACAAAATACCTTTTCAAAGAGCTGCCGTAAGTCGCAGCACTGGAACCGATACAGATAGTTTTGCCTACAGTGGTGAAGGTGTTCCATCAGCACTAATTTCCTTGCCTTTAAAATATATGCATACCACTGTTGAAACCATTAGTAAAAGTGATATGAACCACGTTATTGATTTAATGTATCGTTTTATTACGAACCTTAAATCTGGACATGATTTTAAATATATTAAATAGGTGCTATAACTATAATGCAAAATAGATTCAATCAATTCGCTTCTATTATTGGCATTTTCTTCTTAAAGGGATTGTCCCTTTGTCCACTCCCATTCCTCTACTTAATTTCCGACTTAATATTTATCGTATTTTACAAATTAATTAAATATAGAAGTTCAGTTGTAAAGAATAATCTTTTACATTCATTCCCCCTAATGACGGTCGATGAGCGTTTACAAATTGAGAAACAATTTTATAGTTATCTATCAGATTTGGTAGTCGAAACGGTCAAAGGTTTTAGCATTTCTAAAAAGGTTTTGTTAAAACGCATGCAATTCCTAAACACCCATTATGTTGATCAATTGGTTAAAGACAATAAAAGTGCGATGGTTGTCATGGGACACTATGGTAATTGGGAATGGATATGCCGTTCGGCCCCTTTGTTTATTAAAAATAATATTATTGTTGCTTACAAACCATTGACCAATCCAGAATTCGATAAGCTTCTATATAAGGCAAGAATTGAATTTGGGATTAGACAAGTTCCCATGCAGCAATTGCCAAGGGTTTTATTATCAGAAAAAAATCCATATTTATTAATATTGTTAGCGGATCAATCGCCGTCAGATTCAGAAACTAGCATATGGGTAAACTTTTTAAATCAAGATACTGCAGTGCTTCCAGGCATAGAAAAGTTAGCTATAAAATATAAATTACCTGTATTTTATAACGAAGTAAAGATCATAAAAAGAGGGTATTATACCTGTGAATTTAAACCATTGATTGAAGCCCCTGAAAACTGCTCATATTCTGAAATTACACAATTACATACTCATCGATTAGAAGAAAATATTAAACTTAATCCAAGTTTATGGCTGTGGAGTCATAAACGTTGGAAGTTAAAAAGAAATTAAATCTTTATTTTATTTTTTGAATTAAACAAGTTGCACACTTAATAATTAGATAGTATTATTGCAGCATGGCAATGAGCAAAAAATCATTATTTGATAGTAACGAGGCGGATTTAAGTATTGTTTGTAAGGCCCTTGGACACCCAGCTAGAATTAGAATAATAAAATTATTATTGGCTAAAAATGATCAAACATGCCAACAGATTGTAGATAAGCTACCGTTAAGTCAATCGACTGTATCACAGCATCTAAGTGAATTAAGGTCAGCCAATTTATTAAATGGAAAGAACTATAAAACCAGTGTTATTTATAGTGTTGACAAGGATAATTTAGCCAAAGCGCAAAAAATGTTCTCAGATTTGTTCTATGCTCACATTCTTAATGTGAAACAAGCTTACTTATTTTAGTTCCTCTACAGTTTTAACAAAGCTTTGTAGCTGACCGGTCATTTTTTGATTGGTAATGACAATTGTTTGTATTTGTCCGATTAATTCCAACTTTAGCGCCTCTCTATCATCGATTTCTGACTTATACATCTCACCCTTATTCAGAATAAGCCATTCTGCATTGATTTTAGGGAAATGGGTTAAGACGGCTATAACCAGATCCAAACTAGCTTTATTCCTCCCTGATGCCAAATGCGATAGCACTGCATTGGAAATATTTAATTTAGATGCAAAATCAAGTCTGCTCATCCCTGAACTATTAAAAACCTGTATAATCTTACTTTCAATCACTTTACAAATGTAAACATCTTTTTTTACATTTGTAAAACAGTACATTTACAAATGTAAACGCTATACTTTACAGTTGTAAAATAGCTAATTTATTGAAAATAAGCAATTTATATTCTTTGCCTTGCATTTATCTGTTACCCTATGCAGTAGCCATTGTGAATATCACGTGTCTCCTTATGAATGCTTTGTTTTCAGATATTAAAACACTTGATTGCTACAAAATATCAACAATTTATCGCAATATATATCCACTAGACTGTCAATTGACAATATCTATTATAGCATTAACAGAACTCTATAAACTAATGATATAGAACATTATATATTTATTGTACAGATATTTACTATGCCATATTTTATACAACTTTATTTAAAATTAGATGACAGTTTTATGAACGCAACCCCTCCTACTTATCAATTCTTGTACTACGTGATTTATTTATTAATTTAATTATACTATTTTCACGGCTTATTTATAAAACTTGTTATATATGAACAAAAAATTACTACTCCTTGCATTGGGAATTCCTTTTATTATGAATGCTCAAAAAGTTGCTAAACCCAACATTCATCCTGCTCAAGGTATGCCCTTAGCACCAATTATTGAATCATTTACTGACAATCAACTTGATACAAGTTCATCTAATTCAGTAATGCGCCATTTTTCTTCAACTAAAAGAGGCACTAACACTTCGTATAACTTCATACAAATAGGAAATACCTATTACGATTTACAAACCAATGCCAGTATTGGTCGCAGAATTATGCTTTTGCCAAATGGCAAAATTTCTGCCGTTTGGACAACCTCAGATAACAAAACTATTGGCTTTCCAAATAGAGGCACAGGCTATAACTTTTACGATTCATTGGCGTGGTTTCCGAGCGCAGTGCACACAGCGCGTGTTGAGTCATTGAGAACTGGTTGGCCGTCACTTGGTGTGAACGGCAACAGTGAATGGGTCATGGGCCACGATGCAACGCTTGGTGGTTTTGTGAAATCTAAAAACAGCTCCATTGGTAGTAAATCTTGGACATCTACAGCGGCGGTGCTTACTCAAAAAGATAAACGTCCAATTTGGGGACGTGTAGCGAATAGCGGTAATTATTTCCATTGCATTGCAAACTATTCTGATTCAGGCTCTGCTCTCGAAAAAAGAGCTCCTACAATTAAAGGTATTTTTGCGCCTATGACTTATAGTCGCTCTACCGATGGGGGTGTGACATGGTCAACACTCCATGCGCTTTTACCAGGCTACGACAGCACACGTTACAATTCTGGTGGTGGCGATCAATACGCTATAGATGTTAAAGATTCTATTGTAGTCATTGTTTCAGGCGATATGTTAGAAGACGTTGCCATGTGGAAGTCGACAAACAATGGCCTAACATTTAAGAAAACAATCATGGATACATTCAAATATGCCCCATACAGGGACACGTTGGTATTTAAAGGAAGTCCACTTGTTTGCGATGGCTCTTTGGACGTTATCATCGACAATAAAGGCAAAGCCCATGCATTTTGGGGTGTTACCAATGTTACCAAAAAAAATAAAAGTAAAGATAGTAGCTTCTTTTCGCCTGCTCAATCTTTGTTAGCTTATTGGAGTGAAAATGTGCCAAAAACGCAATTTATAGCAGGCGGCTCACAGTTTCCTGCTGACCCTAATCCAGATTTAAATGTGCCTGGTCTATCGGATACCACTTATTCAGTATACCCTGGCACTTATGGCGCTAGACAAACCAATTTTAAATTAATAGATGGTTCAGCTGCCACCTACCAAGGTGCTCGCTTAACAAACACTGCTTTGTTGCGCTCTCCTTCTGCCGGTATGGATGCTAATGGCAATATTTTTGTAACCTTCTCACTTCCTGTTGCTGGCGATGTTGATGATGCTTACTGTAATTTTAGAGATATTATGATGGTGAACTCAAAAGACAATGGTTTAAATTGGGAAAATCCAATAGATATTACAAAAATGAAAGGCAGCGAAGAAGATTTTGGCTGTATCGCTAAAAAAGTTGATAAATTTGTTCACCTAATATTTCAACAAGACGAGGCTGCTGGAACCAATTTAATTAACCATGCAGGTGATGTTTCTTTAATTGGGGATAATGGTAACTACATTATGTATGCTGCAGTGCCGGTCTCTAAAATTTTAGATGGTTCAATCGGAAATAGCTACACAAAGGTAGATAGAATCTTTAATTCTAAAGAAATCTTTGTTGTTTCTCAAAACCAACCCAATCCTTTCAGTTCAAATTCTGAAGTATTAATTTGGCTAGAAAACCAAGCGGATGTGACTTTAGAAGTAACCAACGTTATGGGACAGGTTGTATCAACTGTAACTTATTCTGAATTGGGTGCAGGCAATCAAATTCTTAAAATCAATGGCGATAATTTAACCTCAGGTATTTATTTCTACACAGTAAAAACGAGTACCAATAGTGTAACTCAAAAAATGATGATTGAACATTAATTCAATTATTAAATTTTTCAAAAAAATCCTGATTATTCAATCAGGATTTTTTTTTGTACCTATGTAGAATAATTAAAATAAATTACAAAAACATTTGTTTCTAAGATTAAAAAACATACATTTGCACCACTCTAAAAAAGAGTATGATTCCGTAGCTCAGCTGGTAGAGCATTACACTTTTAATGTAGTGGTCCTGGGTTCGAATCCCAGCGGGATCACCAGCTACAAAAAAACCCTTTGAAAAAATCAAAGGGTTTTTTTATGCGTCTTATTTTCATCGCAAGTTGTTTCTTTTAAAGGGGTATTTGTATCACTAGCTATGCCTTTCCTTCCCATTTTATTCTTTTACTGCTGTTATTCAAAAAGAGCTTTATACTATACTTTTACCTTCTCAAAATAATGTTAATTAACAATTTTAAAAAAGTCATAATTGTATTCCCTTTATTTTTTAAATAAATTTCAAAACGGTTCGCAAAGATTTAGGCAGGTAACTTAGAATAAGCATTGCAGCAGCTTTCAAAGTAAAATGACTTTTTAATGATTCCTTGAAATAATGCCTAGCATTTTCTAACTGATCAAATGAAAGATAATCTCTCCCAACATGCCTCAAAATCTCACTATGCTTAAAGTGTAGAAATTCGTTCTTCGTTGGAAATAATTTCATCTCTATCAATTTGCCAACTACAAATACCAGATTGATTCGTTTATCAGGCGCCTTTCTAGTACTCTCCATGTCGATATGAACACGGTATCTTGTAAGTTTCTCTGGACAAAAATAAGCTGGTTGACCTTTTGATGCTAACAAACAAGAGATCCAATAATCATAAGCTCCACTTACTTCTTTACAAATCAAATCTAAATTTAAGGCATCTTTTCTAAATATAGCGGCCATGGCTAATGGAATTCCGTTTTTCTTCAATACAAAATCTTCTAAATTCCCTAATTTCCCCTCATTTAGTCTAGCTCTTCCATAAAGACTTGAATTGCTCTCAGAATATTCCGCATCAATAACTCCATTTTCATCAATTATCCAATGATTACTGAAGGCTAATATAATTTCATGGTCCGCTTTTAATGGTAAAACTAGTTTTTCTAAAAACTGAGGTTCCCAAGAATCATCATCATTTAAGATGGCAATAAATTGACCATTTGAATTTTCAATTGCTTCTTTAACACTTAAAGCGACTCCAAGATTAGTTGGATTGGCATAATACTTTATTCGACTATCATTGAAGGATTGACAAATATTTTCTATGGTTTCGTTTTTTAAATCATCTGCAACGATTATTTCAAAATCATTATAGGTTTGACATAAAACACTTTCAATAGCCTGTTTTATATATTGAGTTCTATTGTATACAGTTATAATTACTGAAACCAATGGATACATGTTTGTTTAGTTTTTAATATAAGTCGTTTGTAATATTCCATACATATAACCCTAACAACAAAAATAATTAAATAGATTTATTAAACAATAAAATGTTTGATTTAAATCAATTGGATATTTCATAGCCAAATATTGAATAAGCCTGCACTTTGGCGTAAAATAACATACTTTCGAATTAGTTCTTCTAGGATGATAACTTTATAAAAAAACCTTAAGAATACTAGCAATTTGAGTCGGTGTAAATTTGCTCTGTTTCATTTTATAGGTATTAAAATAACGGCACTCCTAACCTTACGTGATTATTGATGAAATCTTCATACGAAATGTCTGACTTTCTAATAATTTTAGTTTTTAAATTTATAAAACAAACTTTCGGTTATATTAAAAAGATATTTTCCAATACGGCTGTAAAACAAGGCAATCCAAGCAAATTTTGGATGATTAATTTTTATTTCTTCGTAATTATTTAACATAAACACCTCCCAATTAAATTCATTGACATGGTCTAATGAAAAACTAAGATTGAAATCATGAATATACGTGGTATGCCACCACCCTGATGGAATAAAAATGGATTCTCCGGGATGGACAATAACTTTCAAAGCTCTGGCATTTTTAAATAATGGGAAATTTTCTAAATCGGGATTATGGATATTATTAACCTGACTTTTTCTACTGCTCTTTTGATCTGGATACATATACTGACTCTGATCAGGCGCATACAAGATGAATTCTTTTTTCCCAATAATTTGAGTGAGTTGCGTATGAACCCAAAATTCATCAATATGAACATTTGGGAAAGAATTGCCATGTCCGCCAAAAAACAATTGGTGTTGATTTTCTATTCGCTTTAAAAAGATATATGGCAATAATTTGCTAAATAGTCTATTCTTTTTACCATACTCTAACCTTGGTTTTACATGTTGAATGAGTTCGGGAAAATCAACCTGCATGTTAAAAATATTAGGATAAGGCGCAAGCTGTTCGGGCTTTGAAGCCATGCATAAATCTATAATTTGTGTTAAGGTATAGGTCTTACCGTTAACAGTGCTTTTTAAATCCCCATAATTAGCTTTAAAAAATGCTGGTGTAAACTTTTCAAAAGCAGTCCAATTGGGTCGATCTTTTAAAACAACGGGAATTGACTTTTTTACGTATTTTTAATAAAATTCTTTATTACTTAAACCACTGCATTTTTCAATTTCGGTAATGTGGACGTATGATTTCATATGTTTAAAATATCTATAAATATAATTAGTTATTTCTATTAATACCCATGAAATCGCCAAATTTGCATAGTATACAAGCCATTAATGCATAACATACATTGTAGGCTGCCTTTAGTTTACCAGCATTTTTTTTCAATTTCCAAACATCTTTTATAAACTCAAATGAATTTCTAGTATTCAGTTGATCGAATGCAACCGATAGCGTTGGTGTCAACGAATATGCAGTATGCCAAATGCCAAATGGAATATACAAGGTTTCACCTGGTCCTAATGTAAAAGATATGGGTGTAGCCTCTTTCAACAAAGGAAATTTATCATAATCTGGCTCAAATATATTCACTTGCGAGCGCCAATAATTATTAGGATCGGGATACAATAAATGATCCTGTCCTCTTGGAAAAACAGTAAATCTTTTTTCGCCATATAATTGGGTAACCCACGCACTTAAATGGTAATAATCTAAATGAACATAGGGAAATCGGCCACCGGGACCACCAATGAAAAGCTCAACTGCGTTACCCCAATATCCTCTTTTAAATAATTTACTGTCAACCCAATTGGGTTGGGCGAAATTCATTCCTACTGGCTGAATATATTCAAGTAATTCCGGTAATTTTTTAGGTATGTTGTAAAGAAATGGATAGGGTGCAGGATTAGCCTCTGTTGAATTCTCAACCAAGTCAAGAATTTGGTTCATTGTATAATCCTTATTATTATGATTGGTAATTCTCTCTCCAAATTTAGATCTTAACCAATTAGGTGTTAACAAACCATTGGCTTTCCATACTTTGGAAGCATTTGTAAAAACAATAGGAATACCTGGTTTGAGATGGTTTTCGACAAACTCTTCATAAGTAATTTCAGACTTTCTAATTATTTCCATGTTAATCTGTTTTTTTGGTTTATACTGCAATAATAAATATAAAATTCAATTTGTTTAGGTGATAAAATTCAGTTTGTTAAAATATTAGACCAACTATATAGGTTAATTTTATTAAGTGTATCAATTCCAATTGATGGAAATGCAATGGATAAGAGGATATTACCACTTATTAGTGAAGTGCCTATTACGTAATCCAAATTTTTATGAAGAATAGATTTTGGTAAATAATGTATGCCTGTTAGACTTGGAATGTCGATAAAAAAATCATCAATTCCTTGAGCCGTGGCCTTAATTAGTGCCTCTTTGCGTGTCCACAAAGTATAAAACTGTTTTGTTTTCAAAGCTGCTTCTTTTATTGAAAGGCGCTCTTCATTATTAAAAACTTTTTCTTGGATTGTTTCGTAATCAAATGTGTTATTTACAATTTCGATATCTAAACCAATTTCCTTTGAATGAAAAGCCATTGCAATGTATTGCCCACTATATGAAACACTGAAGTAAAGCGCTTCTTCAGAAATAATATAAGGCTTTTTAAAATCATTGATAAAAAAGCTTAAAGTTTGGGGATCTAATTCTAAATATTTGGACAAAATGTTTCGTCTGATAGCTTTTGATACTATAAATTTTTGTCTGTCTCGTATTAACCGATATTTTTTTGACGCTTCTTTTTCGTCTTCACTTAGTAAAGAGAATAGATCGTCAAGATGACTTAATTGATGGTCAATATCTATTAAAAATATGTTCAAACATGATTTATTGAAAATTTGATTCGCATCTCCCCAACCAATCACATCAATCGATTGGCATACAATTTTATCAAAATCTCTCATTGTATTATTTAGTGCTTCTAGAATCAATCAAATTTTGTAGTATAAATGCAAAATTTTTATTGTTTGGTGGTAATATCATGTCATCATGATCGCCCTCTACCTCATGAAGTGTAATTCCGCCAACAGCAAATTTTCTCCAACCCATGTATTTCGCATCCTTCTGGTAATAAACTTTATTTTTTGCAATAAAAAGATCTAGATGATCTGTATATGGCCTAAGTAAATAATTTTTATAAGCTGTTTCATTTTTGGCCATGGCCTTATTTAAATCAGAATGAACACTATCAATTGTTTCATTTTGTTTAAAGCCTAAACGTTGTTTCAATGTAACAAACCTCAATTTCCAACACATCAGATAATAGGCGTACGTTTTTTGGGGGAATTTAAACAATGATTTAAAAAAGAATAATATTCGGGGGAATACATTTTTAAACATTCTCTTTAATTTGTGTGAGAATTTTTTGTTATTGAATTTTTCAATCTCATATAAATCAAAGTCAAAAATGGCGACTAAATCTAATACTTTACCCATTTTTTTAAATTGTTGAGCCATCTCATACGCAATTAATCCGCCTGCCGATAAACCTGCGATGGCATATGGTCCTTTTGGATTTTGAGACAATATTTCTGAAATGTAAAATTTGGCCATTTCTTCAATAGTATCCAAAGGTTCTTCTTGTCCATCGATTCCTAAAGCTTGTAAACCATACACCGGCTGATTTTTATCTAAATACTTAACTATATTACTAAATATTAGCACACCTAATCCGCCTCCGTGTATTAGATAAAGTGGGGTTTTATCGCCTACTGGTTGAATTGGCACAAGACATTTAAATTTATCAATTTTGGTTTCAGAATTAATTAATTTAGCTAATTTTTCAATGGTTGGATATTCAAAAAGAGAAGACATCGGTAATTTAACCCCTATCTCACTTTCTAATCTTAAAATTAATCTAATTGCAATGAGTGAATGACCACCTATTTCAAAAAAATTATCATGCTTTGTAATATTGCTTAGGCCTAATAAATCAGACCATATAACAATCAATTTATTCTCAGTTTCATTTAATAAATTGCTGTCTAAGGCTATTGCAGTTTTATTAAATGGATTAGGTAAGTTATTCCTATCAACTTTGCCGTTTTTTGTTAAAGGCAATTCTGACACTTCAATAAAGAAAGTCGGAACCATATAATTAGGAAGCTTGGTTCTTAAATAATTTTTAAGTTCAGCCTGCTCTATCCCTGTCTCTTTGACATAATATGCTACAATATGCTTTTCATTTAACCGATCATTTATTACTAAAACAGTGGCATCAACAATACCCGGATATTGAACTAGATAACTTTCTATTTCGCCCAATTCTATGCGATAACCTCTAATTTTAACTTGAAAATCCTGCCTTCCAAAAAACAAGATATTACCGTCAGGCAGCCATCGTCCTATATCTCCCGAGCGGTATAACTTCTTTCCTGCTTCAAAAGGACTATCAATAAACTTTGTATTTGTAAGTGTAGGTTGGCCAAGATACCCTCTAGAAATGCCGTCGCCCCCAAGCACAATTTCACCATTTACCCCTACTGGTGCTAATTGATTATTACAATCAAATATATAAACTTTACAGTTACTGATTGGTTTACCAAGTGGAATATTTTCTAATTGTTTGTCTATTAAAAAGGTGAGTGAAAAAGTTGTATTTTCAGTAGGTCCATAACCATTTATTATTTGTAATTCGGGGTAGGTTTGTAATAATTTATTAATGTGTTTATTAGATAATTTATCGCCACCTGCTAAAATGGTTTTTAGGTTTTTAAATAAACTGATATCTGCATCAACTAATTGATTTAACCACCCGGAAGTAAACCACATTATATCTATATTGAGTCTCTGAATTTCAGAGGCAAGCAATTTAAAATCTAATAGTGTATTTTGTGAACAAAGGACAAGCGTACCTCCATTTAACAGCATACTCCAATATTCAAATGTCGTTGCATCGAAAGAAATTGCACCTGTTGAAAGTAGTCTTTCTTTACCTTCTAATGAAACATAGTTAACTGATTTAACAAGGCGTATAACATTGCGTTGCTCCACCATAACACCCTTTGGTTGACCAGTTGAGCCTGAAGTATAAATGACATATACCAAATCATTAGAACTGTTGACGTTTGGTAAATTTAACGGACTGTAATGATCAGAAAACTTTAAAAACTCAGATAAAAACGCTAAATCAATAACCAATTTGCATCCACTGTTAGTGATTAAATAATCAATTCTTTCTTTCGGATATTCTGGGTCAATTGGCACATAAGCTCCGCCACTTTTCAAAATTGCCAATATTGAAATAATTAACCATTCACTTCGTTCTAACTGAATGCCTATTAAATCTTCTGCTTGAATGTTATAATTATTTCTTAAATAGATTGCTAACTGATTGCTAATGTTATTTAATTCTTTATAATTGAATTTTTTCGATTCAAATTCCAGAGCGATCTTATCAGGTGTTAGATCAACTTGCTTTTCAAATAAACCTGCAACTGTCTCATTATTTGGATAGACACAATCAGTCTGATTAAATGTTTCAATGATTGTTTTCTCTTCTAAATCACTTAAATACTTTATTTGTTCGAGTGGAATCTGCGGCTTATCCATCAAAGCTTTTAACAAAGCAGAAAAATGGTCTAATAGTCTTACTGCTGTTTGAGGATTAATTAAAGTTTGATTATAGTTTAATTCAATGTTTAAACGATCCTTTTCAATTACAAATTGAAAATGTAGATTTTGAAACGCCAATTTTTTCTCAGTGAAATTATCAGAGAAATTTGAATTCTGCAAATCCAACAGACTTACTGTGACAGTAAATAATCCATTAGACGGAGAATTTTCATCTAACCCTAAATCAAGAAGCAGATTCTTTAAAGTATATGCTTGGTGATAAAGACCATCTGAAAGATGAAAATTGGTCTGATTGATGAGGTCTGAAAAACCATACTCCTTTGATAAATATGAACGAATGGCTATAGTATTTGCTTCCATTGACTGATAACCAATTATCAAATCACAGCTGCTTGTATATTTATATAAAAAAACTTCAATGGCACTTAATAAAATACTTGAAAAACTGATTTGTTGATTATTTTGAAATAATAACAATGCTTCAAATGTTTTATTTTCAATGTTTTTTATGGCGTTGCCAGGCGTGTAACGATCATTTGCATTTTGAACATTATCATATGGAAAATCAAGGGTTGGCAACTCACCTGAAAATAAATTTAAATAGTAGTTGCGCGATTGCTCTAGTTGAGTATCGATTGGTCCAAGTATATTTGAAGTTGAATGGCCTCCTATCTTGCCGTGCTTTTGCAACAATTGTTCTAATTTTTGATGAGGCTTTTGAACTATAGAATGCAATAGCGATTCGAAATCTTGCATCATTTTTTCAATTGTAGCCTTCTTAAATAACTGAGTGTTGTATGACCATTCTAACTGAATACCATTTTTGGTATTCCATACATTCAGATACAATTCAAAATTTTCAAATTCTCGCGGATTACTATAAATATCAAATTTTAACTGATGAAAATGGGTCTCACTTTCCATTTCCATATCCATGTTAAAAACAACAGGCACTAGTGGAATTCTTGATGCTTGTCTTGGTAAATTTAACTTTTGAATTAATGATCCAAATGTTAATCTTTGATGCTCATAGGCATCGAGTATAGATGATTTTCTGGCTTTTAAATATTCATAAAAACTGAGTTGCGAATTTGGATAACTGCGAATTGGCAATAAACTCACACAATGGCCAACCAATTCGTAATACCCAGAAACCAATTGTCCCGCAGTTGGTAATCCAATGATAATATCATCTTGACCAGTGTAGGCATGTAGAAATAATTCGAATGAAGCAAGTAGTGTATTAACCAAACTGCAACCTTCTTTAACACCTACTATTTTAAGCGAATTTATTAACTCTGTATCAATTGAAAAATCAATTCTAGAACTTTTATAAGTACGCGGATTTGGTCGCTCAAAATCCGTTGGAATATTGAGCACTGGAATATTTTTCGAAAACTGACCTAACCAAAAATTTTCATTCTTTTTATATTCACTGCTTTTAGAAAAATTGATTTGCTCAATTGCATAATCACTAAAACTTGCTGCTTGGGGCAAATTGGGTTCTATATTTTGAGCGTATGCCGAATATAATTTACTTAAATCTTGAATTAATAATCCAATAGACCAACCATCACAAATGATGTGATGTGCTGTTAGTGTAAAAAAATAATTTTCTTCAGATATTTTCAGTAAACTAAATTTAAATAAAGGCCCTTGTATTAAATCAAATGAAATAAAGGCATCATTTAATTTGATTGCTGCTAGCTCTGCTGATTGTTCATCCTCACTTTTTAAACTAATATCCTTGTATTCATAATTTAAATGAATGGTTTTAAAAACAATCATTTTACTACCATCTTCAGTAAAAGCAGATCGCATCGATTCATGTCTTTCAACCAAGGCATTTAACGCTAAATCAAATGCAGATTTGTTAAATGGCCCTTCAAACTTAACCGATAAAGATTCATTAAATGCCCTATTGGCCTCATTACCTCCTATTTGACAAGAGGTCCAAATTTCTAACTGAGGCTCAATTGCTGGTATTAATTTAACAATTTCTGGCCCTTCAAATGGATTAAAGTCATTTGCAATATCATCAGCCTTATTATTGCCCGTTGTGACCATTTAAATTATAAAACTAATTGGAATCTAATATTTGTTGGTAGATTTCTGCAAATGTAAAGACATTTGGCGGTAAAATCATCTCATCATGATCTCCTTTTACTTTAAAAACGAGTACTTTTCCCTTAATGTATTGCCTCCATCCTAAAAATTCAGGATCTTTCTGAAAATCCACCTTATCTGTGGAAACAAATAAATTCAAATCGCCATGGTAAACTGAAGCATTGTAATTTTTAATCGCTTCTACATTTTTAACAATTGCCTTATCAATATTAATAAAGACTGGATTTAGTTCGGAATTTGAATTTATACCCATGCGTCTTTTTAATGTTACCAAACGTAGTTTCCATAGGAGTAGATAGTATTTAAAAGTTCTTATCGGATTTCTAAAAATTGATTTAACATTAAATAAAAGTATTGGCATAAAAAACAATATTTGTCGTTCTAACTTTTCTTTTAATTGATAAGTCCGTTTTGCTTCAGCTATATTAAAATCAAAAATCGTTAACGATTTTACTTCCTTTCCAGAAGATTTGAGTTGCTGAGCCATTTCAAAAGCAATTAATCCACCTGATGAATGCCCTGCTAATGCATATGGTCCATTTGGATTTTGTTGTAATATTTCTGAAATGTAAAAACTCGCCATTTCTTCAATGGTCTCTAAGGGTTCGTTTTGCCCATCAATTCCTAAGGCTTGCAGGCCAAACACAGGTTGTTGATCATCTAAATATTTACTTAAATGGTGAAATACCATTACACCTAAACCACCACCATGAATAATATAAATAGGTACTTTATTTCCAGTTGTTTTAATTGGCACTAGAGATTTCCATTTATATGTATTGTCATTTTTTTCTAGTTGCTTAGCTAACATTTCAATAGTAGGAAATAAAATAAAGCGGACATGGGTAATTTGATTTTTCTTTCATTTTCAATTCGAATCACCACCCTAATTGCAATTAAAGAATGTCCACCAAGTTCAAAAAAGTTAGCGGTTTTATCAATATTTTCAATGCCCAATAAATCACGCCATATTTTAGACACAAACTTTTCTGTCTCCGAATTAATCTCATTATCAATACTATGTTTGAACTCAATCTTGAAGTTCTCTAATTGTTTTCGATTTATTTTACCATTGGGAAGAATTGGAATCTCATCAATCTGTTCAAAAAAACTTGGAATCATAAAAGATGGTAATCTTTTAGAAACAAAATTTCTTAGGTCTATTCTATCTATTGTTTGGTTAGCAATAAAAAAGGCACAAATATTTTGATTTTCATCATTATCTTTTACGATAACAATTGCTTTTTCAATACCAGAATAATCAGCAATAATATTTTCAATTTCGCCAGGTTCAACCCTGTAGCCTCTAATTTTCAGCTGGAAGTCTTTTCTTCCAATATAGTCTATTTGACCATTACTTAACCTTTTTGCTACATCGCCAGAACTGTATAATAAACCCCCATTTTTAAAAGGATTTTTTATGAATTTTTCTTCTGTCAATCGACTATTGTTAAGGTATCCTCTAGTTACACTATCACCTCCGATAAAAATCTCTCCTTTAACACCAATAGGACTTAACAATTTGTTAGAATCCAGTATATAAACTTGCGTATTATTAATTGGTAAGCCAATTGGAATTTTTGCCCCCAATTTTGAAATCTCAGAATAAATAACACCAACAGTGGTTTCAGTTGGTCCATAGTGGTTGACTATTATAATTGAACCATTATCTCTTTTTATTCTATCTATATCAACATGCTTTATTTTTTCACCACCAATGATAATAAGTCTTAGTTTATTGGCATTAATAAATCTTTTATAACTTTCATTATCTAAAAGCAATAAATTTAAATGAGACGGTGTAATTTTAATGAAACTAATATTATTATTGTCAATATATGCCGCCAATTCTTTTGGCGATTTTATGATAGAACTTGCAAGTATATGTAAGGTGCCTCCTGATAGCAGAGATCCATATAAGTTAGTATTGACCCCATCCCAAGTATAACTTGACAATAAAACAGTTTCGTCAACATCAGTTAATTTAAATCTTTCAATTAACCAATTACTATAATTTATCAAATTTCTATGCTCAACCATTACACCCTTTGGTTGCCCAGTAGAGCCAGATGTATAAATAACATACACTAAATCACCACTCTTATTTATGCTTATTAAATTAGATGTGCTATAGTTAGCTGATTCTTCAATAAATTTAGATAATAATTCTGAATCTATTACTAATTTGCATTGGCTATTTTGTGTTAAATAATCTATTCGCTCCTGCGGATATTCAGGATCAATAGGTACATAGGCTCCGCCACTTTTCAATATACCTATAATTGAAATTATTAACCATTCACTTCGGTCTAACTTAATACCTATTAAATCATCTGCCTGAATTGAATACGTATTCCTTATGTATTGACCTAACTGATTGGCAATGTTATTCAATTCGGCATAAGTGTATTTTGAATCTTCAAATACTAAAGCAATATTGCCTGGTGTTTTAGCGACTTGACTTTCAAATAAGTGCGTTATGGTTTCATCTTTTGAAAATTCGCAAGTTGTCTGATTAAACTTCTCTATTAATAATTCCCTTTCAGAATTACTGATATAATCTAGGGTTTTAATTGGTGCCTCAATGTTTTGTAACAGCGCATTTAAGAGGCCTTCTAAATGTTCTAAAATTCTTTCTGCTGTTGTCGATTCTAGTAATGAACAATTATATATTAATTCAATACTTAAAGCGTTTGAAAGTTTGATAAACTTGAAATGCAAATTTGGCTGGCCAAGTATTTCTTCTGAATAATCGCTTAAATGCAATGAAGATGATTCGTCTTCGATGCTAATGCGTATTTCAAATAATCCATTGCCATCTCCTATCGCATTTACTTTTAATTCACGTAATAAATTTGCGACAGTATAGTCTGAATATTCTATTCCTTTTGTTAAGTGAACTTGATTCTGAAAAATTAGTGTTTTTAAACTCTTTTCATTGGATATTGTTGAACGAATCGCTTGGGTTTTCGAATCGCTTAGCTTTAATCCGACAATAATATCAGTTTCACCAGAATATTTATAAATTAATAAATCAACCAAACTTAAAGCAATCGCAGGGAATGTTGTATGTTCAGTTGTTAGATAGGATTGTAAACTTGAAAACAGTTTAAAATCAATCACTTTACTAAATACACCTTTTGAATAGGGTTGATTCGCGTTTTTTGAATAATCATATGGGTAATCAAGCACTGGTAGTTCACCCGAAAACAATTGCAAGTAGTAGTTCCGCGACTTTTCAATTTGATTGGGTTGAATAAAATTTTCAACTTTTTGAAAAGGACTTTTTGAAATTTGTGTTTGAATTAATGCTTCTATTTTTTGTTTGGGGTCTTGCGAAATGGAAACTAACAAAGTGTCGAAATCATCTATTATCTTTTCGATTTTACTTTTTTCAAATAATTGATTGTTATAAGACCATTCTAATTGTAGGTTTTCATCATTGCCCCAAACATTTAATGAAAATTCAAAATTTCTAAATGCCTTCGCATTGCTAATAATTTGGTAAGTTAAATTAGAAAAATTAACACCCTGGTCCATTTCCATATCCACATTAAATACAACAGGAAGAAGTGGTGTGCGAGAAGGATCCCTATTTAGCTTTAAATTTTTAAGTAAACTACCAAATGTAAATTGTTGATGATCATAGGCATCAAGTATTTCGGACTTTCTATATTTGAGATATTCAGGGAAATTTATTTCGTAATTAATTTTACTTTTTAGCGGTAATAAATTGACACAATGGCCAACTAAATTCAATTGACCTGATGCAGATTGATCGGCCGCTGGCAGACCAACAATTATATCAGACTGACCTGTAATCTTAGCGAGAAATAATTCAAATGCGGCTAAAAGTGTATTGACCATACTGCAGCCTTCCTTCAATCCAATGGATTTTATTGCATTTACAATATGCGGTTTCAATAAGACATCAATTCTGCTGCTTGTGTATGTTTTCTTTAAAGGTCTATTAAAATCGAAAGGAAGATTTAATTCAGGCACCTCACTAATATGTTTATCAACCCAATACTTCAAATTAGTTTCGTAACTTTTGCTTTTTACAAAGCTTGCTTGCTCTATTGCATACTCACTAAATTAGGTAGGTTGCTCTATATTTGGCAGTACGTTAATTGCATAGGCATTGTAATATTTGCTTAAATCTTGAAGGATTATACCTAAAGACCAACCGTCACAAATTATATGGTGGGCATTAAAAATAAAGAAATATTCTGACTCTGATAACTTTATTAATTTAAACTTAGTGAGTGGGCCATTTAATAAATCAAAAATAAAATAGGCCTCTTCCTTAACAAATTCATCAAGTTTAGCGCCAATTTCAGATTTTCCAAGGTTTGAAATATCAATGAAATCATAAAGAAAAGGCATTTCCTTAAATACAATCATTTGACTACCATCTGCACTAAATGCAGAATGTAGCGATTCATGCCTATAAATTATAGAAACGAGTGATTCTTCAAATGCTTTGATGTTAAGGCTCCCATTAAATTTTAAGGAAATAGATTCATTGAAGGCTCTGTTGGCATCGTCACCTCCCAAGGTGCAAGACAGCCAAATTTCCATTTGCGATTCAGTGGTAGGAATAACATTTAGTATTTCAGCTCCTAAAAAAGGGTTGAATTCAGTTGGATTGGCATTAATAAAAGAATCCTTTGAATCCATTTATACTTCTGAAAAATTAAGTTGTAAAAATTTGCCAGGTTGATTTGGATCGTTTATAAACCATGCAGGGTCGCCATTCTTATCTCTACCTAATTTTGCTCCAGGAATAGGTGGATTTTGTGCATTGAAAATTGTGTTGGTTGTGGAAGCCTTATGCTGCTGATAAAATTCATTCTGAATCAAAATTTGAATGGATTTTTGAAACATCCTAATAATAATATCAATTTCTTCTTCACTATGAGCTTCAGTTATGAAACATGGAAAACCATCCCAAATATGAATGCCTTCAAATCTTAATAATGAGAAAAGTAACTCACTATATTGAATTTCTTCTTTGTATTTAATTTTCCATAATGAGCCATAGTGAGCAACAAATATCGGCAGTTGATATTTTTCAAACTCAGCGTTTAAGACATTTGCTAACCTTATTGTTTTAGCGGTTATTGAATTTTGTAATGCGACACCCTTCACCTTCATATAGGCTAGCGATGCCTTAGCAGCAGCCAATGCTAGAGGATGTCTAACAAAGGTACCTGCAAAATAGGTGACGCCTATTTCAGGATACGAATCATCACCATATTGCCAAAATCCACCGTCAAGTGCATCCATAAATTCTTTTTTACCAGCGATAACTCCAATTGGAATGCCCGCCCCTACAACCTTGCCATAGGATCCTAAATCGGCCTTTATTTCAAATAATGCTTGCGCACCACCTGGATGCATTCTAAATCCCGTTATAACTTCATCGAATATCAACGCTGTTCCAGATGCAGCTGTTATTTTTCTAACCTCCTTTAAAAAATCAATGGGTACAAATTCTGGTCTTCTGCTTTGTATGGGTTCAACCAAAACTGCTGCTAATTCATGCGCACGCTCTTTTATAATTTTTAAACTTTCCTCTGTTCCATAATCAAGAATAATCATTTTCTGCACAGCTTCAGGCATAATGCCTGGCGCTGCAGGATATGACTTGAGTTTTTTAGTACCTCTAACAATGACTTCATCCACAATGCCATGGTATGAACCATTGAAAGCCACAATTAAAGATCTTCCTGTTACAGTTCTAGCAATTCTCATGGTTCCAAGAACTGCCTCAGAGCCTGTGCTGCAAAGTGCAGAACGCTCATGTCCTGTTAATTCACAAATTAAATCGCAAACCTCGCCTGCTAATGCGTGTTGAGGACCGACTTCATATCCATTTTCAATTTGATTAATTAATGCATTTTTTATAAAATCAGGCTGATGACCGAGCATAGAAGAGCCAAATCCATTCAATGCATCGATGTATTCATTGCCATCAATATCCCACAATCTGCTGCCTTTTGATTTATTAACAACCAATGGATAAACAATGTCTTTTGTTAAAGGCCTAAATCCAGAAACGACCCTAGGATCGGCCATTGTCGCTCTGTATTTTTGAGCATATTGCTTACTCTTAATTGTTTTTTGATTGTATAGTTTTGTAAAATCTTGAAGGAAGGCTGCTTGTTTAGAATTTAAGTCGACCTTTTGCTTTTCAATTCTGGCTGTTGCACCGAATGGTTTTTTTATTTCTTCGGCCTCCTCGGGACTTAAATCATTTGTGATAATTTGACTATTTCCATTTACAGAAATAGGCAATGGAATAGTTGAATTCAAAACACCACCTTTATTTTGCATCAATGCAACTTGTTGGGTTAACATTTGTATTTGTTGTGCAATTAAATTGATTGCTGAGTCATTTATTGGGGATGTAACTGAATTTAATTCATTATTAACGGTTAATTCTTTGTAATCATCCACAGACAAATTTGAATCTAAATATTCAATTAAAAGTTCGGGTGTGGCAAGCGAATCATTAAGTTGCCTAAACGTTATGGGCAATCCAAATTCCTTTTTAAATGTGATCGCAACTTGTGTTAAAAGTAATGAGTCAAGTCCTATTTCTAGAAAACTCATTTTAGGATTCACATTGCTCATTTCTAATCCTGATGCATCCTCAAGTAATTGTAAAATTTTGTTAAAAAGCTTGTCTTTTCTCATGTTTTCAGTTTTTTGAATCGAAGATTTTTCAGATGTTTTAACGTCTTCAAATATAGAATTATTTTCTAGTTTAGGTTTATAATTATTGTCTATTAAATTTTTAATAGGTTCGACCCACAATGTCTTTTTATCAAAGGCATACGTTGGCAAAAGCACAATTTTTCTAATTTGGCTATTGTAGTAATTATCCCAATTGGGTTTTAAACCACATAGCCACAGATTACCTAAAGCCTTTAAAATGATGTATTTTTCGGTGTTTGTATCAGATCTTTCAAGACTGCTAAAAATATTAATATTCTTTCCTGCTAATTGTTGTTTTGCCAACGTGGCTGTCACATTACCCGGCCCAACTTCCAATATCAATGGATTTTCAAATGTAGAAATTGTATCCAATGCGGCAGAAAACTTTACTGTATTTCTTAAATGGTTGGCCCAATAATCAATATCAATAGCTTCATCTTCTTTTAACCAAGTACCTGTAACTGTTGATATAATTGGTTTGTTAGGTCTATTAAGTTTTACTTTTTTAAGTATTTCTTTAAATTCAATTACAGCAGGATCCATCATATGAGAATGGAATGCATGGCTAGTAATCAATACTCTATTTGGAATTTCTAGACCATCCAATTGTTTTGAAAACATTGCCACATCTTCGTCGCAACCTGCCACCACACATAATTTGTTACTATTGGTTGCAGCGAGTGATAAACTTTTTGGCAGAATGTTTATGAGGTAAGTTTCCTCTATTCTTACAGATAACATGCTACCTGAGGGTAATTGACTTACAATTATGCCTCTCATAGCTATAAGATATAAAGCATCTTCTAAAGAAAAAACACCGGCCAAACAAGCTCCAACAAACTCACCAATGCTATGTCCACAGAAAATTGTTGGTTGTATACCCCAACTCATCCATAATTTCGATAAGGCATATTCTGTAATGAATATTGCAGATTGGGTATATTTAGTATTTTTTAATATTTCATCTGCAACACCTTTATTCTCAATAGAAAAAATAATGTCCCTTATATCCGTATTTAAATATTGATTAAGTATGGCAGCACATTCATCAATAGTATCTCTGTAAATTACTTCACTTTCATAAAGTTCTCGACCCATATTGATGTACTGTGCACCCTGCCCTGGATAAGTAAAAATTACTTCATCGGGCTTTTCACTTAAAATCTTTGAATCTGCTCCCGAAATAGTTTCTAAAAGCATTTGATTTATAAAATCCTCATTCGAAGATGCTAAAACAAACCTTCTGTGATTAAAATCTGTTCGAGTTGTTTGTAAGGTGTAGCCGACATCAGCAATTTTTAATTCTCGATTGGTTCTTATTCGCTCTGACAATAGCTTTCCGAACTTTTCTTTGCTCTCTGGACTTTTAGCCGACCAAGAAATAAGTTGATATCCTTCTGTTTTTTCTGAATCTAGAATTATATTTTCATACGCTTCTAAAACCACATGAACGTTTGTACCACCTACTCCAAATGAACTAACACCAGCCCTTCTAATGGTATCTGAATCCCATGGTTTTAGTTTATCGTTAACATAAAATGGACTGTTTGCAAAATTGATGTGACGATTCGGTTTTGTATATCCAATAGAAGCTGGTAATATTTTATGGTAAAGCGAAAGTGTAGTTTTTATTAAACCTGTTACACCTGCTGCTGCTGTTAGATGGCCAATATTTCCCTTAACTGAACCGATGGCACAAAATTGGTTTTTAATCTGATTTCCAAAGGCCAAATTTAAACCTTCAATTTCTATCGGGTCACCGAGAGGAGTGGCGGTTCCGTGGGTTTCAATGTATTGAATTGTGGAAGGATCAATATTCGCATTTTGTAAAGCCATGCTAATAGCACCTGCTTGGCCCTCGGCGCTCGGCGCGGTAAAACTACCCTTACCACTTCCATCATTATTGACACCCACACCCTTTATTACACCATAGATGGTATCACCATCTTGAATCGCATTTTTAAGACATTTTAACAACACCACACCAGCGCCATCACTAAATACAGTGCCTGTCGCAGAATCATCAAATGGTTTACAATGGCCATCCGAACTAAACATGGCCCCTTCTTGATATATCTGACCGCTATAAATTGGAACTGTTACACTTACACCACCAGCAATGGCAGCATCGCACTGACCATTCCTTAAGCTCTCTGAAGCCTGAGAAACGGCTAACAATGAAGTAGAACATCCGGAATAAACGCTAACGGCTGGTCCCTTCAAATTAAGCTCATAGGCAGTTCGTGATGCCACATAATCTTTTTCGTTTACGGTCATAACTTGAAATCCACCAACTTGGTTAATAAGCTTTTGATTGGAATGAACGTTATTAAGATAATAAGTATTGTTTCCAGAACCTGCAAACACGCCAATGGTGCCATCATAAATTTCAGGAGCGTGCCCAGATTTTTCTAAAACCTCCCAAGCAATCTCCATAAAAACCCTTTGTTGAGGATCCATTAGACTCGCCAATTTTGCATTGATTCCAAAAAATGCAGCATCGAATTTATCTGCATCATCTATAATACCTCTTGCAGCAACATAGTCTGGATCATTTTTAACGCTATCAGTTATATTTCTGTCTAACTCTTCATTGGTAAAAAACCTAATAGATTCTTTACCTAATTTAAGATTTTCCCAAAAGACTTCAACTGAAGAGGCACCTGGAAATCTACCGGCCATTCCAATAATTGCAATATCTTCATTTTTGGAATTATTATTGGATTTAATTTTGGAACTTAC
>CANMBF010000021.1 GCA_947496065.1 Bacteroidota bacterium | reverse complement strand
TTGTGGTTTTGATTTTTTTAATTTCATAATCAATAGATTTTGTAGTTTCCATCCATTGGTCGAAGAACCAATTCAAATCAACATGGGTATAATTGATAATCGATTGTCTAAAATCATCTGGATAAGGGTGTGCAAATTTCCATTGATTGAAATAATGCTTCATGGCTTTAAGGAACAATTCATCACCTAGAACATATTGCAAATTATAGAGCATGGTAGCCGTTTTGTAATACACATGGCGATAGCCACCACCATGACCCAATGCAGAATTAAAATCATCGCTATGGGTGTTCAAGAAGGCATCGTTTTTATTGATAGCATCATTCAAATAGCCATTGTAGACACTTCCTTCATCATAGGTATTGGCATGCATAGGAATGCCATTTATTTTTTTAATACTCCACGATGTTAAAAATTGTGTAAAACCTTCATCGAGCATGGCGCGGTAGGTTTCGTTATTGCCTATCATTCCAAAAAACCAGTTGTGTCCTATCTCATGCGCTATCACATATTGATGGCCCGGCCAATTGCCGCCATCCAATGTAAGCATTGGGTATTCCATGCCATCTCGCGCATCGGCTGCCACAATTTTAGGGTAGCCATACATGCCAATATCATTGCTGTATACACTTACAACATTGGCAACAAATTGCGCTGTTGGTCGCCACTCTGGTGCATTTTTTTCTTGGGCCAAAGCAATACAACGGATACCATTCCATAACACTTCACCGATGCGATAAGTTGGATCGGCAGTAAATGCAAAGTCATGCACATTCTCTGCATGGTAACGCCATGTTTTGGTTCCATCGCGTTTAATGGTATATTGATATTTAGTCGGTTTTATTATTGATTTGCCATTGGCATCGTTAACGATTTTGGAGTAATTGTTAATATCAATGGCTTTTCTTAATTCAGAAGGTAACATCTCTTCTTCATTTTGAATTGCACCTGTGGCTTCCACAATATAGTTTGAAGGAAATGTTAATTTAACATCAAACACACCATAGTCGCCATAAAATTCTTTGCCTAAATGTTGGTCAGTTTCCCATCCAAATTTACGGTCGTATACACAAATACGCGGATACCAATGCACACCATCAAAATGTTTATTAACGCCATCGGACTTAAAGGTTTTAAATCTTCTGCGCATGCTGCCGTTGTCCCAAAAGGTTCTAAATTTAATATTGAATGTTATGCTACTATTGGGTTTCAATGGCGTTTTAAGTTGCGCAATGAGAATGGTATTGTCAATTTTATAACTCACAATTTCACCACCAATTTTAAATTCATCGATGAGCGTCCCCATTTTTTGACCCTCATATTTTCCAAATTCTGTTGTTTGGTCATTGGCTACTTCTAAAGCGTGGGCATAGCTACCAGGTTGAAATGCATTTTGGTACAAGTGGAAATAAACCGTGGTCAATACATCTGGACTATTGTTGTAATATTCCAAGGTTTCTACGCCTTTTATTTCATCTTTTTCATCGTTGATTACAGCATCTATATTATAGTGTACATCTTGTTGCCAGTATGCTTCATTGGGTTTTCTTGTTTTCCAATAATCTGCGTAATTAAAGATTTGTGCCATGGCAAAAAATGGCAATAAAAAGAGTGGTAGAAATATTTTTTTCATATTAAAACATTTCAGGCGAAAATAGGGAATTGAAAACTGAGTTAGACTTTACTTACCAATTAGATTTAAGCAATTAGTTAACACTTTTAAAAATTATCTTCTATTCAAGGACGTTAAAAAATGACCTTGTTCAACATTGAAAAAATCAATCGAATGTTTGTTGATCCAAAATTGAATGGGAACTGATGCAGCGTAGATATTTAAAATTCCTAAAGTTTTGAATAGTTGATAAACGCATAAAGGCTTGATCTATTTTATAAATGGAGCCATTCTGGTTTTTACTTTGAACTGTCTTTCATATCCCATCCATTTATTAGCTGTTGGTAGAGGTAGATGATAAATACGATAATACCCCCCAAAAAAGGAATGATGCTATAAAATCGAATGGGTAAATCAAAAAATTCGGCTAGCATCCAATTGGCATTCGCTAAAATCCAAAAGGCAATCGATAAATTGGGCAAGAACCTCGACTGGTTATGTCTCGTAATTACTGCCAAAACAATGGCGACTAGAACTGTTGGAACTGCTATGATGAGTCCAATACTACGCCAAGTCATTAACCAACATAAATCTTTGATAAGCCACAAAGGAATATGCGCCATTTCTAGAATAAAAATTACTTTTTTTGATTTCATCGCCAATTAACACAGCAATATTATGCAATCCATTGCTCATTATTAAGCGTCTTAGCATATCTTTTGTTTTTTTGAGTGAAAATTTTCTCCATTGCCTCGGCCATTAATTAAATTTATTTGAAGTACCTTACATATTAATAAATATTGATCGTTTAAATGTTTATAATTTGTGCTATTTACTTGTGTTTTTTGATTTACATTCGTACATAAAATAATATGTATTTAAAATCGTTAACAATTGCAACTATTGTATTTCTATTGGCTGCCTGTGGTTCCAAAATGATGCTTTTTTCACAAGCAGATGCTGACAGAGGTGCTGTTAAATTCCCAGGCCTTACAGTCTCTTCTCTTAATACTGGTAAATTGAACTATGAAACCCATTGTCAAACTTGCCATGGCTTAATTAGTCCTAAAGCTAAAACGGAACAAGCATGGAGAATAATGGTGCCTAAAATGGTTACAATGGCGAATAAAAAATCGCCGATGATGGCCATAGATAGTGCGAAACAAGCGTCTATTTTACAATACGTTGTGACCATGAGCACAGCACCTGCAAAATAAAATCGACCATGTAACTTGAGAATTTATCTCTATGATTGGTTCGCTCCTAAGATGTTTTAGCTATTGATGCGATGGTATGCGACTTGGAAAAATCGTAGTTTTGACAAATTTGTTTTTAATTCAATCTACCAATAAAATATGGCTTCCGATGCGAATATTGATTTGATTGCTTTTGGAACTGAAAAAGAATCTTCAAAAAAGAAATATCAAATCAATCGAGGTGACTTCAAATACCAATAGCACCATGGCGATAAAGCTCTTCGTGAACATTGGGATTGTCATACCCATTTTAAATTCACCAACTAGATTTATGAGAAAAACGGGCACTTTCTTGATTCAATCAAAACTTTTAATCGCCTACTCAGCGCTTATTTTAACCTGTATTTTACCCGCTCAGGTAGGTTGTAGATTGGTTTTAAATCCCTATTTGGTGATTGTTTTCTGTGCTACTTTTCTGGTTTATAATTTAACCCGTTTGGTGGTTTTAAAATTTTATAAAATGCCACTCGAACATCCGAATGACCAGTGGGCGAACCAGCACCATAATTTGTTCTATGGCGTCTTCATTATTGCATTCATGGGGTTGGTTTTCGCTATTTTTTTAATCAGAATTACTGACATTTTTTACCTTATACCGTTATTTTTAATCGTATTGTTTTATGTATTGCCTTTTTTGAAAATAAAGCATTTGAATTTAAATTTAAGACGCCTACCATTCCTAAAAATATTTTTGATCATGGTGGTTTGGACTTTTGCAACTGCTTTGCTTCCGCTGCTGCAATTGAATCAAAAATTTCAATGGTGGGTTGTGTTTTTGGTGTTAGTCGAGCGATTATCAATTATTACTGCCTTAGCGTTGTTGTTTGATATTAGAGATATGCAAGCAGATGCAAGCCAAGGTCTGCAAACCATTCCTTTGAAAATTGGAGAAAGTAAAACATTGAAATTATCGAATGCCTGTGGATTCATTTTTTTCTTGTCTTCTGTCTTACTTTATCTTCAATTTAAATTGTGGTATTTAATTCTTTGCGCATGTGTTTCATTGTTAATTTTATTAATTATCATTAACTATAAACCGATAAAATCACATAAAAAGTATTACGATTTGTATTTAGATGGCCTCTTATTGATACATGGCTTATTGATACTTGTCATCAGCCTAATAGGCCGATAACTATTTATTTTGTTTTTCCAACAAACGCAATTGCGCACTGGTTTTGGTACTCCCATCATGACTCCAACCAGGCGGCATCAATAGGTATTTCATTTTTTGCATAAATGGACCTGGTCTACCTAAATCTTTAAAAATCTTCACCCATTCATAAAAAATAACTTTCAAAGGATGATACGTTTTTATATTACTGGTGAGACCATACCTTGGGGCTTCCGTTTCTTTTTCGAAAGTGCCAAAAAGTTTGTCCCAAATAATTAAAACTTGCCCCATGTTCTTATCTAAGTAGGCTATATTGCTGGCGTGATGAACACGATGATGCGAAGGCGTTACAAAAATGGCTTCATACCATTTGGGTAATTTTAGAATGGTTTCGGTATGCAAAAAGAATTGATAAAATTGATTAAGGGCATACATAAACATAATGGTGAGGCCATCGAAACCCAAAAAAGCAATGGGAATATAAAATATAAAACGGTACATAGGTTGGAGTACCGAAGAGCGCAACGCAACTGTGAAATTGTATTTTTCGCTGCTGTGGTGATTGCTGTGCACCGCCCAAAGCAGACGATTATAATGTTCTGAGCGGTGCAGCCAATAGAAACAAAAATCTTGACCAATAAAAACCAAGAACCAAGCAAGTACAGGGTAGTAGGTGAGTAAATCGGGTTTGTAAATGGCATTGTGATTACACCAATCTAAAACACCAAAGGCGACAAGTTTAATGGAGATATCGAGAAAAGCACCAGCAACACCTAACCATATGGAGATGATACTATCTTTCCAATCGTAAAGTTCCTTGCGTTGCTTAATACCAATAAAAATTTCGGTTATAATAAACACCAAGTATACTGGTATTGAAATTGCCAACAACCATTCTTCTTTTGTCATACAGTTATTGCAAAAGTATTTATATTCTTTGAGCTTTAACAATAATTGACTTCAATTTTAATGAGAATGAAGGTTTTAAATTTGAAAGTTCTTTTAGAGAAATGGTCATTACTTTATAAATGACTAAAAATTAGGAGAAGTTACACTGAAACGAATTGAATATTTGTCGATATTTTGGCCAAAAAGCGATATAATTGCAATTATGTTTGACCGTCTGATATTACTTTTTTCTTGGTTACTCTTTACTTGCTATTATTCTAACATAAGTTATTCGCAGGTTATAGATTACAATCATTATTCACCCATGAAATGTGAAGGTGAAACACCAAGTGAATTTTTGTTGTCAAGTTTAAATAAATACAATACCGATGCAGCTGGACTTTCAAGAAGTGGAGCAGGAAGTAAAAAAGAATTAAAATTACAGAAAGAATTTACACTCATCAATCATTATAAAATTGATGAAATATTGTTTTCAGGTAAAGTGATTTACGGCAATTCAGTTTGCCAATACATCAATAAAGTAGCCAATAAATTGTTGGAAAAAGAACCAGAGCTAAAAAGTAAAATGCGTTTTTATTTATTGAACGTACCATACGCCAACGCATTTGCAACCAATAATGGTATTGTAATGGTAACAACTGGCTTGATGGCGCAATTAGAAAATGAAGCACAATTGGCATTTGTGCTTTCGCATGAAATTTCGCACTATAAATTAAAACATTCTTATGAATCGTACAAGAAGTCGCAAGACATCATGACCAGCAAACGTTATGATGATTTAGGGACCGATGAAAAATTAATAAAACTTTTAAAATACAGCAAAGAGCATGAATCAGAGGCCGACGTTGAAGGACTAAAAATGTTTGCAAAGGCGGGTTATGATAAAAATGAATCCATCAAAATGATGGATATTCTTTTGTATAGTTATTTACCCTTCGATGAGATTCCTTTTCCAAAAGATTTTTTCAATGATTCTTTCTATAAGCTGCCCGCGCAATACTTTCCTGATTCTGCAACGCCAATTTCTGCAGCAGAAGATGAGGATGATGAAGAAAATTCTCATCCCAATATTGAATTTAGAAAGGACAATCTAAACAAATACATTAAAGGAACAGAAAAAGGAACGCTTCAGTATTTTGGTGCTGAATCTTTTGATGAAGTCGTTAAAAGGTGTCGTTATGAGTTAGGCTATTTATTGGTTGTAAGAGGAAGTTATACCAAAAGCTTTTACCATGCCTATTTGTTGGCACAGCATTATGGGGAGAACCAATACACTACCGAATTAATGATGGGCAGTATGTATGGACTTCATAAATGGAAAATTAATTCCAGCGACTTGATGGAGGAAACAGAACTAAAAACAGAAGAACAAGGTTACGAAGGCGAAATTTCCATTCCTTTTCATTTGTTTATGGTGATGAAGAAAGATGAATTTAATGTTTTAACGGCTAGAATGATTGCTAAATGGAATGAAAAATATCCAACTAAATATACCAATAATATTAAATGCGATGCTTTTATCGACTTATTATATGCCCACAAATTTCATATTAATGAGTTTAATGTAACTGAAGGAATAGCTGATGAAGAAAATTTAAATAGTGAAGATACTTTAATTGCAAAAAAAATAAGTAGCAAGAAAAAGGATGCTAAAAATATATCGAATTCAATTAAGGACAGCAAGGTCAAAAAAATTAAAAGGAATAAACGACTTGGTGAAATTTCTTCGAATTCTCACTATTTCAAAAATGGATTTGTTACTGCCTATAAAAGTTTAGTGTTTACAGCATTCTTCGACTCAATAGAAAGGGTCGTTGCCAAAATCAAGGCTGCTGAATCGGACTTAGGATTAAGTCAATTGCGAAGCGAACCCTACCGTCGCAGTCGTGAGACTTTAAGAGATGATATGAAAATTCAAAGAAATAAAGGGAAAGCTTTGGGTATAGATTCCATTATATTTATTTCGCCATCTTTTAGTTCTGCATACTATGATGCTTTTGAAAGTGAGGTTAGATTTGAGAAGGTAGAGGATGAATTTAAAAGTATTAAAATCTCAAAATTCGTTGAAGATTATGCACAGATAATTGATTTAAAAACGGACCTTATTGATATTAATCAGAGAGTTAATTTAAATACCGACCAACTCAATCGCTATGCAATTGTGTCGAATTGGATAACCGAAAAGTATTCTCATGTCGATCGCCATGATTTTGCTTTTTCCCAAAAATACATGGATAGCTTAGTAACTAATGATGGGTATAGAAATGTTTGTTTATCTGGGTTTAGTTATAAGAGTGTTAAACACGAAACCAATGCAGGAATGATCGTTGCGGGCTTGTTTTTATTTCCTGCTGCGCCTCTTATTATTGGTTATGCGGTTGATTCAGATAAGGAGCTTCTGTATTTTAGTGTCGTCATGGATTTAACAACGGGTGAACAAAAGTTAATCAATTACCAAACCATTCGCAGACGACCGAAATCAAATATTATACACATGCACTTGGCGTATACCATGTATCAAATTAAAAGAAAGTTAAAGAAGAAATAGTTATGAAAAAATACCTTATTGCACTATTTGTGTTTTCAATTTGTTTAACAGCTTCTGCTCAAAAATATTATCATTTCATGGAAAAAAATACCATTGGGTATTCAAATACAGTTTTTCATACCATGGATGTTCTGAGTTTAAAATACAATAAACATACATTTACCCTTCAAAGGGTTTTAAATGCGCGTACCACTTTATTGTTTAATTATTCAATGACCAAAGCCAAATGCCGTTTTGGATATGAGAATGCACCAACCTTAGCAACCATAAAGACTGATCAGTTTGGTCGTACAACCGTTAATGAAGGCTACCACGTTTTAACTGGTAAGAATTATTATCACGTAAAAGGGTTTGAATTAGGCATGCGTAAATTTATTTTGTCAAAAGGTTCATTAGCGCCCTATGGCACCTTTGTTGAGATGAAATTGGGCTATGATAATTTAAGCAATAATCCCAACGATTCATTGGAATATTATAATTCAAATCGAAACAGAACCTATGAAAAGTTCTCAAACATTGGGAAGCACAAGTTAACCTTTGTAAATTTTGTTGGAGGCGTTGGCTCAACTAAACCGATTGCGAAAAATATTTCGTTTACTTGGTTAATGAGCATGACTTTGCCAATCGGTTTTTGGGGAAATCAAACAACGCAACAGTTGTCTACAAATGGTTATAGAGAAATTGTTTTCAATAGTGATGAGTATTTTTTAGAAAGTTCTAAAATGACCCATACAAGAAACAATGTCTTGAATATTAGCCTCGGCTTAAACTACAGCTTCTAATTAAGCGTGGCCATTAGCCGCTAACCAGCGCTCAGCATCTAATGCTGCCATACAACCACTACCCGCAGCAGTTACCGCTTGTCTATAGATTTTATCTTGGGCATCGCCACAAGCAAATACACCGTCAATATTGGTATAAGTACTGTCTGCTTTGGTAATTAAATAACCTTGCTCATCCATGTCTAACCAATTTTTGAAAATGCCTGTATTGGGCGTATGGCCAATGGCCACAAAAAATCCTGTTAATTTGATTTCTTTGGTGCTGCCATCTACTACATTTTTAATGCGCACACCTTCTACTAAATTATCACCTAATATCTCATCGGTTTCGCTGTTAAAATGTATCTCGATGTTCGGTGTATTTTCAACTCGGTGTTGCATGGCTTTCGAAGCACGAAAAGTATCTCTGCGAACAATCATGTGCACTTTGTTACAAAGCTTGGCTAAATAACTGGCTTCTTCACAAGCAGTATCACCTGCACCCACAATGGCCACATCCTGTCCGCGATAAAAGAATCCATCGCACACAGCACAAGCACTTACACCACTGCCGTTAAGTCTTTTTTCGCTAGGTATGCCCAACCATTTGGCGCTAGCACCAGTGGCAATGATAACGGTTTTCGCATAAATGGTTTTCGTATCGTCTGCTATGCATTTAAATGGGCGACTGCTAAAGTCAACCTCGGTAATCATACCAAAGCGTATATCGGATCCTAATCTTACGGCTTGCTTTTTAAAATTGTCCATCATTTCGGGTCCCATGATGCCATCGGGATAACCGGGGTAATTCTCTACATCGGTTGTAATGGTTAACTGCCCACCAGGCTGCATGCCTTCGTACATCACTGGTTTCATATCGGCTCTAGCTGCATATATCGCTGCTGTAAATCCCGCAGGCCCACTTCCTATAATCAGGCACTCAACATTTTCTTCACTGCTATTCATGGCTGCAAATTAAATGAAAAAATTAAAAATTTAGTATAAAAGGAATTGATAGAAATATTTTCAATCATAAAGTAGGTTTGAAAGGCCCGCATTTTAAAAGGCTCTGATTGATTAAGGAGCGAGATAAAAGGCGATCTTTATCATGTTTTGTGGTTAAAAGATTCAAAACACTGAAACTAGTAATATCTTTGTTATACTATGAAAAAAATAACGATTGTTGCCTTTTGCATGGTCTTATTCGCTTGCAAAGCGAAAGTCGAGAAAATTAAACCTAGCATCGCATCTATCTCCGAATCCGTTTATGCCTCGGGCATTATTAAAAGTAAAAACCAATACCAAGCTTTTGCCACAGTTAATGGCATTGTTAGTGAAATATTAGTGCATGAAGGCGATACCATTTTAAAAGGTATGCCCCTTTTAATCATTGCCAACGAAGCGCAGCGCTTGAACAAAGAAAATGCTGAACTGGCTGCTGGTTTTTCTGATATCAATGCCAACCAAGGCAAATTATTAGAGGCCAAAGCAGCCATCGATTTGGCATATAATAAAATGCGCAACGACTCTAGTTTGTGGGCCCGTCAATCATCACTTTGGCAACAGCAAATTGGTTCGAAGGTAGAATTGGAGCAACGCGAGTTAGCATTTCTAAATTCAAAAACAGCTTATCTTTCGGCCAAGGTGCGATACGGGGATTTAAAAAGACAATTAATTTTAAATTCTGCCCAGTCGAAGAAAAATTTACTAATCACCAGTAAGCTGGCCAGCGACTTTATTTTAAAAAGCGAAATCAATGGCATGGTTTACCAATTGCCAAAAAACAAAGGGGAATTGGTGAATGCCCAAACATTGCTAGCTGTAATCGGCGATGCCAAACAATTTTATTTAGAAATGCAAGTCGATGAATTTGATATTTTAAAAATAAAAAAAGGACTAAAAGTAATCGTTATACTAGACAGTTACAAAGGCAAAACCTTCGAAGCATTGGTTACTAAAATTAATCCTATTATGAATGAGCGAAGCAAAACATTTACAATAGAAGCGGCGTTTGTTCAACAACCCGATGTGCTTTACCCAAATATTACTTTCGAAGCTAATATCGTCTTGCAAACCAAAGACAATGTGATGTTATTGCCCCGCAATTTTCTTATCAACGATTCTTTTGTCATGAAAGCCGATGGTGAAAAAGTGCCTGTTAAAACAGGCCTTAAAGATTATCAAAAAATAGAAATCATTTCGGGCTTAAAGGCCGAAGATGAAATTGTAAAACCTGTTCAATAAGTCAACATGAAATTAAATCTATTGGCAAGTGTCTCCAAATCGCTGCTGCTTGCGAGATGGAAACAAACCTTGGTGGCAGCTGTGGGGGTTACCTTTAGTATTACCATGTTCATTACTTTGCTAGGTTTTATGGCAGGGTTGAACAGCATGCTCGATAATTTAATTTTGAATCGAACACCCCATATTCGCCTATTCAATGAAATTGAGCCCAGTGCCAATCAACCGATATCGCAAGCCATAGAATATAAAAATCACTATAATTTTATCAGTTCTATAAAGCCCAAAAATGAACGTTTTGAAATCTATAACAATGCCGCCATTCTGAATGCCTTAAAAAAAGATGATAGGGTTGTAGGCATTGCCCCTAAAATTGTTGCCCAGGTGTTTTACAATGTTGGAGCCATCGATTTAACAGGTGTGATTAATGGTATTGATGTGGATGAGGAAAACCGTTTATTCAAATTCAGCGATTATGTAACTGGTGGGCAATACATCGATTTAAAAAACATACCGAATAGTATTATTTTAGGAAAAGGTGCAGCCGAAAAAATGATGGCCAATATTGGCGATGTTATACAAGTCACGACCATCAAAGGCGAGCGCATTCCTTTAAAAGTGGTAGGCTATTTTCAATCGGGCCTTCAAGAGTTGGATAAAGTGCAGAGTTATGCCTCTATTAGTACCACACAAAAATTATTGGGTGAATCAAATAGCTATATCACCGATTTGCAAGTAAGATTAAAAGACATCAATTTAGCACCAAGCATTGCGATTGAATACCGTCAATTGTTCGATGTTGAAGCGGAAGATATTCAAACGGCCAATTCCCAATTCGAAACGGGCAGCTCCATTCGCACACTTATTTCTTATGCAGTAGGCATTACACTATTGATTGTTGCTGGCTTTGGTATTTACAATATTTTAAACATGATGATTTATGAAAAAATGGATTCCATTGCCATTTTAAAAGCAACCGGTTTTTCGGGATCAGATGTCAATAAGATTTTCATCGCCATTGCTTTAAGCATCGGTATTTTTGGAGGCTTGTTAGGTTTGCTATTTGGTTTTGGATTGTCAGCGCTTATCGATCAGGTGCCTTTCAATACCGCTTCGTTGCCAACCATTAGGACCTATCCCATCGATTATAACCCGAAGTTCTATATTATTGGTGGCATATTTTCAATTGTAACAACTTATTTAGCGGGTTATTTTCCATCGCGCAAGGCGAGTAAAATCGATCCAGTCATTATTATCAGAGGCAAATAGTATGGAACAAAAAATTTTAGAAGCCAAAGGTATTTGTAAGTCGTTTCACGATCCCATTACCATTCCTGTTTTAAAGGATATTAATTTTTCGATTAACCGTGGCGACTTTGTCTCAATAACAGGTAAGTCGGGTTGTGGCAAGTCTACTTTGCTTTATATCCTCTCAACAATGGACACCGATTATGAAGGCGATTTGATCATTGATGGTATTACAATGCGTGATAAAAAGGAGGGTGAATTGGCCAAGGTTAGAAACGAGAAAATTGGTTTTGTGTTTCAGTTTCATTACTTGTTAAATGAGTTTTCTGTTTTGCGAAATGTGATGTTACCTGGATTAAAATCGGGGAAATACAAAGACAAAGAAGTAGAGGAGAGGGCTTATCAAAAATTAAAAATTTTAGGAATAGAAAATGAGGCTTTGAAGAAACCCAATCAATTGTCGGGCGGACAGAAACAAAGGGTGGCCATCGCGCGCGCCTTAATCAATGATCCCATAATTATTATGGGCGATGAACCAACTGGTAACTTAGACAAGAAGAACAGTGAAGTGGTGTATGATATTTTCAAAGAATTGGCCGAGGTGTACCATCAATCTTTATTAATTGTAACCCACGACAATGAATTTGCCGCTCGCACGCATCGCATTATAGAGATGGAGGACGGGAGGATAATTTAAAACAAATAATTTAAAACGAATAAAAAAGCTAGAAACTTAAGTTCCGAGCTTTTTCTGCCCTATCCCGTATTAGAGTTCAACTCCGCCTTTGGCGGTTTGCACACAATACGGGATAACTAAAACAAAAAATCCCGCCATAGGGCGGGATTGTCGAACCCTTTTTAAGAATTTAAGTCTTCAGGCATTTTATACCCTAATGTGTTCAAAGTGAAATTTAGCATTAATTTTAATGCCCGTTTTCCTTTAGAAGATTTAAAATACTTTTCTCTGTATATAGCATCTTCTTTAAATAAGTAGTATTCAATGAAAATAAGCTTTAAAGGTCTTCGATGCCTTGTACTTGTGGTTCCACCATCATTATGGTTATCAATTCGCTTATTTATATCTGTAGTAAATCCAACATATAATTGATGGTCTTTCTCGCTAAAAAGAACATAGACTGCAAAAGGCAATAGATTCATAGTTTTAGACTAGCAAGATAATTGAAATTACTAAAAAAAAAGTGGACCCATGATAGAGACCTCCATTTCATTCCAGTCACATCACGGGTCACACCCCGTGTCGTAAAACCCTGCCGAAAGTGCATAAAAAAACCCTGAAGTGTAATTTCAGGGTTTTTCTGACACGGGGTGGGCTCGAAGGGAGTCGAACCCCCAACCTCCTGATCCGTAGTCAGGTGCTCTATCCAATTAAGCTACGGGCCCTACTTTTTAAAGAGTTGCAAAAGTAAGTAAAATAAAGCTTTCGACAAATATTTTTTTTTTAAATAATAATAGTTTATCTTTGTTAAGTATTCCATTATTTATAACGGATTACGATTTAAAAAAATTTAGATATAATGAACATTTACGTAGGTAATCTTAGCTTCAAAGCGAGCGAGCAAGATGTCGAAAACCTTTTCACTCAGTATGGTGAAGTGAGCTCAGCAAGAATTATTAAAGACAAATTCACAAACCGTTCACGCGGATTTGCGATTGTAGAGATGAGTGATGATTCAGCTGCAAATGCTGCCATTGCTGCTTTACATGAGAAAGAATTTATGGAAAGAGCGCTAGTTGTAAACGAAGCACGTCCAAGAGAAGACAATGGTGGAAACCGTGGTGGTGGAGGTTTTAACCGTGGTGGTAACGGCGGTGGAGGAGGAAACTCTGGTGGTTACAACAAAAGATATTAATCAAAACCAATTTTAATTATAAAACACGATTCATTTGAATCGTGTTTTTTTGTGTCCAATTTTTTTATAATTATTTCTTGATGATATCGCCCTTGCCAAAACGCTCGAACGAACTTTTATTAGTAGGCGAACTTAAGTAATAAATATTGCCGCTTCCAAATACTTTCAATCCCAAAATATTTTTGGCATTCACATAACTGTCTTCCTGACTAAAGCTATTAAAATAAGTATCGTCTGTAATTAAATCGCGATTGTCAACAAAACTAATATCATCGGCATTGCCTCTGTAGATATTGCATTTGCCATGTAAGATAATACCGCCCGTGTTTTCGCCCCTTACATTGACATCATTTGTAAAAATGGTGAGCTCTAGGTCCTCCAATCCATTGTGAATGATTTTGAGTTCATTGTGTTGAACAATGGCATTTTTACTAGTAAATTTTGCGGAGCCGCGTATCGATAAACTGTCTAAGTTTTTAAAATAAACAATGGCTTTCTGTCTTACCTTTAATTTGCGTACCCAATTGTACTTATTAATGTTTTCTAAAACCAAAACACCATTTCTAACTTCACTCACATAGCCATTAATTACATGACTGCCAGCGGTCATTTTTAAAGTACCTGCCAAGGCAGAATCTTGCACTAAAACAATGTCAAATTTCTCGCCAGCAGAAATGGCTCTGAAATTTCCAACCTGTCGTACTTGCTCAACATCATTGCCATAAGCTGTTACCAAATCATCGGCCCTTTTACAAGCACCCAATAAAACCACCACGCTCAATATGTAAATAATCTGCTTCATTGTTTGCGTAAAAATTCATCTGAAAAACGGTAGCCACCGCTCCAATAAAAGAAATCTGCCACTGCCATGTGCGACTTTAAACGCGTTTGCGCAACAATGCCTTTGTTGAAAAAGTAATTAAAGCCTATGGCAAAATAAACACGTTTCTTGTATTGATTTGGGCGGTAAACATAGGTGCCCAAATCGGAGACAATGGCGATTCTGCCAAATACAAATTCATGGCCTACTTTGACAGCGACCTCAGTCATTTTCGCTAATTTAACATGGGTTAAAGTTTCAGGATGAAACAATTCATAGGGATAGGTTTTATCAAAGAAAAACTCAGTACCTACGCGCCAATTGCGGGTTTTGTTGTGTTGGAAATAATACAGTAAACTGCTAGATAAAATGGTGAATCTGCGGGTGTCAGCAACAGCAATTTGTTTATTCGCAATACCCGCATTTATTTCAAATCCATTCTTTGGAAATAAGCGCGGCAATGGTTTGAACTTAGGTTGTTCAATACTATACAAATTATGGTACCATCCTAAATTTAAATGTGCAATGTTGATGCCTAAATTCGGGCGTTTAAAATTGCCATTGCTATAATGTGTTACACCAGTACCTAATATCAAAGAATTGTTTGCAGATACTTTAAAATAGGCCTTGTACATTAATTGTATATTGCCATTAAAGTGCGAACCTATCGCTTTGTTTTTTCTGTTGGTTTGCAAGTCGTAAGGCTTGGTTAAATAGCCAACACCTGATCCGAATCGCAAGGTGCTTTGGAAATTATTTCTGTTCATTAAATTGGCTTCAATATGCATATGCCACGCCAATACATCGCCATTTAAATCGCTGTTGCCTAAATTAAAATAGGTAAAACCAGTGCCCCAACGTAAATTTTTATAGGCCGAATCAACTTGTTTCCATGCTGTGAAATTACTGCTGTAGATGGCCTCGAATCCCATGGTATGCGCCTCCATGTTGGCCATGTATTCGCGGTGTGCGATTAAAAACCCTGGTAATAAATTAATTTGAAATCCGCGTTGAAATTGAGCGCTTGCTTGAAACAAACTGAAACAACAATATAGGACAATGGCTAGTTTTCTCACCGATTGACAAAACTACAAATATTTGAGTTAATTTATTAAAAAAGAATCTTGACCTTATTTAATCAAAAGGGTAGGACTCTCAACCTTTCCAACCATGCAAAAGAATCCCAATGCCTTGTTCTCTGGATTGTTGGTGCAAATTATATTGCTTGGCACATTGCTTGGTGGCACAGCAAACAAACCAGTGTTCTGTAACTGAGTCGTTAATAAATTCAAGTAAAAATACATTTCAGGTGTGATGGTGAATACTTCTATTCTTGCGGTTTCGCCTATGTTCCAAGGGCGACTGGTGAAATTGCCACGCAATGGCACAATGAATAAATTGCCATCGCCTTCGCCACCTTGTGATACAGAATTATCGATACCAACTCTTATATCACCTGCTTGTAATTGAATGGAGTCGTTGCGGTATAAACGCAACCAATAAAAATCACCTTTGCCTATTTTATCCTTCGACCATAGTGTTATGTAATTGCCTTTATTACCGCCGAATGCCCCCAAAGGCTCATACTTATAGGTTAGTGAATCTATGGTAGTTGGTGAATTCAAACGACTTTGCGATACAAAGGTATTAACCCCATCCTTGCAAATTAATTGATAGTCTTTATCGAATTGAAAAGTATTGGCACTCGGTGGTACAAAGAAATATTTTCCATTGCCAGCATATTTAAAAGGATAAAAGGTGAAGCTTGATGTATCTAAAATACCAACAGTATCAATTTGATAGCCTTTGGCGACACCATTATCTAAATAGCCAACAGATTTAGAAATATAAATGTATTGGGTGTCGGTTGTTTGATCAATCACAGCGTCGATTACGAGCTGCTCAACTGGTTTTCCTAAATCGAGCTCTATAGGATCTTCACAAGCGGTTAAGCCAGCAAAAATGGCAATTGCAAGAATTGTGAATTTTGTATTTTTAAAGATTTGATTAAATAGTTGCATGTTGATTAAAATTTAAAGTTCCAAGATACTGAAGGGACAATTGAACCAATAACAGAATAGCGAATCAATTGGGTTTCAAAATTGTTGTTTGGATTGGGTTGGCTGTAATAGGAGAATGGATTTCTGCGTTTGTAAACGTTGTATACGCCTACGACCCAACTGCTTTCCCATTTGGCCGTTTTTTTATAAATGTAGGTAGCCGATAAATCCAAGCGGTGGAATGGTTTAATGCGCACATTATTTCTCAATTCACTTGCATTTTGTGGGATGCCTTGTATGCCTTGGAAACTGTATTTAGTATTCGGTAAGTTAGTAGGCGTACCTGTGCCAAAAACAAAACTTGCAGAGGCCGACCATTTTTTGCTGATGTCATAACTGCCCGTTACATTAAGATTATGGCGACGGTCGAAACGGTTGGCATACCATTCATTGTGACTGATGCCCTCAACTTTTCTTTCTGATTTAGCAAGGGTATAAGAAACCCACCCATTTAATTTTCCGACATTTTTCTTGGCGTAAATTTCTAGTCCGTAAGCACGTCCTTTTCCATTCAACAGATCGGCTTCCAATTGCGAGTTCAACAATAAGTCTGCACCATCAATATAGTCGATTTGATTTTGCATTTCTTTGTAATACGATTCGATTGAAATTTCGTAATCGATATTCTTGCCAAAGTTTTTGAAATAACCAATGGCCACTTGGTCGGCTATTTGAGGTTTAATATTATTGGTACTTGGTGTCCAAACATCCAATGGAACACTAGCTGCTGTATTCGAAATTAAATGCAGATATTGCGCCATGCGGTTGTAGCTCAATTTTAAAGCAGTTAATTTATTGTATTTATAATTCAATGAGAAACGCGGCTCAGGTGTAATATAGGATTTGATGACATCCATGTCTTCGTAGGTTTTTATTCCCAATACTTCAGCGCGTTTGCCCGCAATGTCACGTTGCAATTGCAATGCACTGCCTTTGCCTAAATAATTAAAGTTAGAAACCCTTATGCCATAACGTATGGTTAATTTATCGCTAACCTTCTGTTCGTTCTCAATAAATAGGGCATTCTCCATAGCATATTTTTTAGGTAAACCGAATTCTACAGTTGATGTTAAATCTTTTGAAGTTGCTTTGCCCGGACTGAATATATAATAGGTTGAAATAGCGCCAAAATTAAGTGTATTCTTAGGGGTGATATAATAAGTGAAGTCTGGTTTTACACTGAAATTTACAATATCTGATTTCCATCTAAATGAGCTGTTGTCGCTTCCAAATCCTAGACTGTAATCATATTTACTATAATAGGTAGTGAAATTGGTAAATAATTTTTTAGAGAATAAGTGATTCCAACGCACTGTGGCCGTGGTGTTGCCCCAATCAAATTTAGCATTGGGCACTCCAAAGGCATCGCGTCCTAAATAGCCAGATACAAATACCTTATTATTGGCGTTAAAAGTATAGTTAACTTTTGCTGTGAAATCATAGAAATAAAAAATGGCGTCTTTTAAACTTTCATTCTTTTTTGTAAATGGTTTTGCCAACACATCAATATAACTTCTTCTACCTGCTATAATATATGAGGCCTTATTGTTTAAACGTTTTGGCATAATAGGTCCTTCAATCGAAAGGCGACTAAAGATAACACCGATACCACCATTGACTTCGGTTCTTTTACTATTGCCCTCTTTCATCCTCACATCGAGGGTTGAAGATAAACGGCCACCGTAAGTTGCGGGCATACCGCCTTTGATTAATTTGACATCTTTAACTGCATCGGGGTTAAATATAGAGAAGAACCCAAACAAGTGAGAAGAGTTAAACACGGGCGCTTCATCTAATAAGATTAAATTCTGATCAATACTTCCTCCCCGCACATTAAAGCCTGTAGCACCCTCGCCAACGGTGCTGACACCCGGTAGTAATTGAATGCTTTTAACCACATCAACCTCACCAAGCAAGGCAGGGATTTTTTTGATTTGTGCAATGTTCAAATTGTTGACACTCATTTCAACCTTTTCTACATTGTTATCTTTTTTCTTTCCCCTTAAAGTAACAGCGCCAAATTGTGCAAGCACTTTGTTAAGTTCCATGTTAAGGGTTGTATTTTTTGTAATATTGACGTTAATACTTTTGGTATTGTAGCCAACAAAAGAAAAATTAAAAATATAGGTGCCAGGTTCAAGCGATAATGAATAGAATCCGTAAGCATTGGATTGGGTGCCTACTTTAGGTTCTTCAATAAAAATATTACACGAATTAAGCGCCTCACCATTGGCAGAGTCTTTCACATAACCACTCAGCGTAACTTTGTTTTGTGCCGATAATTGAAGAAATAGTAAGGAGAAGATAGAGATTAAAAAGTACTTTTTCATAAAAGAGTTGCAATTTTAACCACTAAACCGCTGAATTGTTTTAAATTATGACAAAGTAATTTTTATCTTCGATAAAAGTGTTTCTCTCGAATACGAAAGTGTGTAACTTAAAAATGCTATGTTGAATGATAACAACAAATTAATGTCCACGTGCAAAAGGCTTGGCATTGATATTTGCAAAATCACCACTTAGATATTGGTAGTGCCCTAGAATGCCAATCATTCCAGCATTATCTGTGCAATATTCAAAGGCTGGTATATGTGTTTTCCATTGTTTTTTAATACCTAGTTTTGTTAATTCATCACGCAATAAACTGTTGGCGCTTACACCTCCCGCTATACCTATCTCTTGTATATTCAAATCGTCGGCGGCACGTTCGAGTGTTTGCAACAAGGTTTTAATAATGGTATAGCGAATACTAGCGCAGATATCATTCCTATTGTTTTCAATAAAATGAACATCTAAAGTCCTTCGTTTTTGTAGAAAATATAAGATGGATGTTTTTAATCCACTAAAACTATAGTCGTAACCGGCTAATTTGGCAATTGGGAAAGGATAAGCCAATGGATTGCCCAGCATGGCATATTGATCGATTAATGGACCACCTGGATAAGGTAAACCTATCATTTTAGCGGCTTTGTCGAATGCCTCTCCTGCGGCATCATCAATTGTAGAGCCTATAATTTCCATTTCTAAGTGACTATTCACTTTTACAATTTGGGTATGACCACCAGAAACCAAGAGACATAAAAAGGGAAATTTTGGTGGATACTCATTTAAATAATGGGCGCCAATATGGGCATGTAAATGATTAACACCAATGGTTGGGATATTCAGCGCAAGTGATAAACCTTTAGCAAATTGAGCACCTACTAACAATGAACCAATTAAACCTGGTCCTTGCGTATAAGCAATAGCAGAAAGTTCTGAAATTGTTTTACCGGCCTTGTCTAAGGCCGCTTGAACGACCGGAACAATATTTTGTTGGTGCGCTCTGCTTGCAAGCTCGGGTATTACGCCGCCGTATTGTTCATGGATTTTTTGCGTGGCCACAATATTGGCAAGCATTTTGCCATTGTAGAGTACCGCTGCGGCAGTATCATCGCACGATGTTTCGATGGCCAATATAATGGGGGTGTCTGAATTTAATGGCATACTGTTAATATTGGCAATTGCATTGTGGGTATATTTGCAAAAACCGGAAGCAAATAGTGCTCGCAAAAATATCTAAAATAGCGCGTTTTATTTTACTAATGTTAATTTTTAGCATTGGTATGCTCTATATTGTGTTTAAAAGTCAACCTGTTCAAACCTGGCTTGTTCAAAAAGCCACGGTCTATCTGAGCGCTGAAATGGGTACTAAAATAAAGGTGGGAGCTGTTGATATAGATTTTTTTAAAACAGCTGTGCTTCAAAATGTTTACATTGAAGATCAACACCAAGACACCCTTTTTTATTTTAGAATTATAAAAGCTGATTATAAGGATTTTGATAATCTAAAACGCATTGTCACCTTAAACGAAGTGACCATTGAAGGGGGTAAAGTATTATTTGGTGTTCACAAAGGAGATACTGTGGGTAACTACGAATTCTTTATTGATTATTTTAATGCTGGTCCACGCGATCCCCAAAAACCTAAACTCATTTGGACCCTTTACAGTAAACGCGTTAATTTCATCAATACCCGTTTCGATTATTTTAGTCGAAATGATGCGGCACCAGATTTCATGGATTTTAACTACAATGAAATGAGTTACCGCAATATTAATGGGGTGTTCAATGATTTTTATTTGGTAGATGATTCCATGCATTTTCAATCTGAGCATCTTGAATTTCGCGAGAAATGTGGTTTAGTGGTGAAAGAACTTTCGGCTGATGCCAAAATCCATGAAGGCGGGATAGAACTGTATAATCTTATTCTCCAAACCCCATACAGTAGTTTAGGAGATAAGTTTATAATGGAAAGTAAAGATTGGCGGGACTACAATGATTTTAACAATAAAATCTTGATGAAAGCCAATTTGAACAATGCGAAAGTAGATGCTAGAGATTTGGCGTTTTTCAGTCATTATTTAAAAGATTACCATACGTCTATTTTTGCCAATGGCTATGCTGAAGGCTTTGTCAAAAAAATGAAGGGCCGAAACGCAAAAATCAAAATATTCGACAACACTACCTATGAAGGTGATTGGAGTTTAACGGGTTTGCCAAATATTGACAACACATTGATGGTATTTGATGTCAATAATTTTATAACCAATTACAAAGATTTAAATGCCATTAGTTTGGGCAATGTTCCAAATAACATGGCTTCACTTGGCTTGATTGGATACAAAGGAAATTTCTCTGGGTTCTATAATGATTTTGTAACATTCGGTTCAATTACTACCAGTATTGGTGATTTTGAGGCCGACATAAATTTGAAATACAAGGATGGTCTTGAAACTGCTACGTATTCAGGGAAATTAAAAACAGCATACTTTAAACTTAAAACATTTTTACCACAATCGCCATTCGATGATGCAGCTTTCGATATGAAATTGCAAGGGGTGGGTATGAATGCCGATAAATATATGCTCGATGTGGAAGGAGATATCAATCAATTGGGATTTAATAACTACACCTATCATAACATTAAAGCAAAGGGTAAAATTAGTAAGAATTTATTTTCTGGTCTGGCCGAAATTCGTGATCCACATTTAACCCTCGATTTTGATGGTGAATTTAATTCGGCACTTGTTGTACCTGAAGCATTTTTCAATGCAAAAATTTTCAATGCTGATTTAGCAGCCCTCGGATTCGATACAACTGAGCAAAACATTAAGGGCGATTTTATGCTCAATTTTAAAGGTAAAAATTTAGATGAAGCCATAGGCAGTGTAGCAGGGGCAAATATTGAAATTTATAGAAACAAAACCTTGGTAGAAATACCATCAATTTTATTGTCCTCTAATTATATTAATAAAGAACAAAAGGAATTAAAATTAAGCAGCGATTTTGCAGATATTATTATTGAAGGTAAATACACTTTAAGCAAGTTAGATGTTTCCCTATTGCACATGCTGCATCAATTAATTCCAGCTTATTTTAATAAGCCAAAAGAAGATTTGCCGAATGAGGATTTTAAATTTTCTATCAAACTAAAAGAGCCCGATAAGCTCACTACTTTGTATGCGCCTTATCTTACACTTTCGCCTTGCAAAGCCAATGGATTCTACCAATCGGCTAGCCAATACATTACCTTTAATACAAGTAATAAAAAAATTACATACGATGATTATGAGATAAATAATTTAGTGATTGATGCGTATAAACTCGATAATACTTTGTTGAAAATTAATGTTAACGCTAGTAATTTCACCAATAACACTACCATTAAAACACAAAACATAGTGGTTAATTCGAGTGTGTTCGACAATATTATTAATTTCAATTTGAGCGGTCAGGATACAGGCTATACCTTAGGGTTGAATGCCGGTGGAAGAATAGTATTTACAAATGACAGCATTAATTTACAACTAACAGAATCGAATATCAAACTCGAAAATGATGAATGGAAATTGGATCGAATGGCCTCCCTCTTGTTTGCCAATAATAAATTTGAATTGAATAATTTCACCTTGGTGAATGAGAATCAATCTATTTATATCGTGGGAGAATATGGTAAAAATTCGGCCAATCAATTTGACATGAATGTGAATAATTTTGGGCTGCGCAGTGTTAACAAACTTTTGAAAAATTCCGAAATGCCTTTATTGGCGGGTGTTTCAGAAGGGCAAATGGTTTATAGATTAATAGATGATAAACCGGTCTTTACCTCGAATCTAAAGGTTGTTAATTTGGTAGTTGGTAATGATACCATTGGCGATTTAGCAGTTCTCTCCACAAGTACAGCCAATCCTGTTATACAAGATGTCAATATTACCGTTAAAGGTGGTATGCTCGATTCATTATCGGTAAAAGGTATTGTCGATTTTAAAAGCAAATCTAGCAATATGGATTTAAGCATTTCGTTACCGCCTTCCGAAATCAAAGTATTTCAACCCTTCCTAGTTGATTTAGTAAGCAATATGAATGGTCGATTTTACACCAATAATTTGAGTTTGACTGGCAGTTTTGATCATCCTTTATTAACGGGAGATATACAAATTAAAGGCGCCAAAATGTTAGTTGATTATTTGAATGTTCCAATTGTATTTGACGCTAAAATTACAACGTCAAAAAACGCATTTTTTATTAATGAGTTTAACGTTCTTGATAGCCGTGGTAACAAAGGTGTAGTTCAAGGCATTATAAGCCACAATGACTTTAAAAACTTTAACCTAGATTTAAGCATCACCAAGTTCAATAATTTCCTTGCCATGAATACTACATCAGTTAATAATAGTTTGTATTATGGCACAGCTTATGCAAGCGGCAATGCTTATTTCAAAGGGCCATTTGATAATTTAGATATTAAAATTGATGCGAAAACAATGCCCGGTACTTATTTTTATTTACCAATTAGCGATGGTGATGCAAGTGGATTTCCAGCGTATGTGCATTTTAAAACTGCAAAAAAACGGATTAAAACAACAGAAGATGAATTCCCCATTCACTCGCTTGTAATGGATATTGAGGCCACTACCGATGCCAATGTGGAAATTATATTTGATGAAAGTTTAGGGGATAAAATTTCGGGCAATGGCTATGGGAATATAAAAATGGAAATGACTAAAAGCGCCGATTTTTATATGTTTGGCACCTATACTGTTTCGAAAGGCAAATACCTATTTACCGCTTTCGACCTATACAACAAACCATTTTTTATAAGACCGGGAGGTACCATTAGTTGGTTTGGCGATCCTTTAAATGCACAATTAAATTTAATAGCCTATAATTCAGAAAAAACTAGCTCACAACCATTATTAGCGGCAGTAACCTTGAATTCCAATAGCACTGTTCCTAATATTACGGCCGAAAGTGAATTGTATATCAAAGGCAATTTGTTTACACCTGATATCAGCTTTGGGATTAATTTTCCAAAATTACAATCCGAAGTCCCAAGCAATGTAATGATTCAATTGTCCTCCATCATTGGCCGTATCAGAGCCGATAAAGAGGAGGTAAGTCGACAGGTGTTTAGTTTGTTAATTATGAAACAATTTATCACCCCCAACTTTGCCCAAAGCAATGCCGGTTTAACCAATGCCGGTGGTCAAGCTTTATCGAGTGCTGGTAGCGATTTGTTGTCCGCACAATTAAGTAATTGGCTGAATAAGATTGATCCGAATTGGAAAGTGAATGTCATTTATAAAAACGGTAACTACTACTTGCCGGCCGAATATGGCTTGGCCTTAAGTAGCAAATTCTTCAACGATAAATTAATCTTTGATGGCAGCTATAGTAATCTAAGCAACCGACCTAATATCAATATAGAATATAAGGTAACCAAAAAAGGGAATTTAAGAGTGAAGGCTTACACGCGTTCGAATATTAATTCTGTGAATACAACGGTACTTAATACACCGATTAATACAACAGGTGTTGGCTTAATCTATACCAAAGAATTTAATAGAATTAGAAAGAAGAAAAAAGTAAAAACAGTCGCAACCATAGCTCCAGCAATGCCAACTTCGACGACTACACCACAATAATTATTGTTTGTTCTTAAAGGCTTTATCCTTTTTAGAAAATTGATTGAATATTAAGTAAAATCCAATCAATACCAAAGCGGTAATAACGATTTCAGAAATAATTAAAGTGGTTTTAAAACTTGATACAGAAATATTATTGCTAAAAGAGTCTTTCATTTTTTTTAGTAGGATTAAGTAAAAACGGGCCTTTACATGCACCTATTGATAGGGCGCAATATACAACCACTGCTGTTTTATTCCAAATGTTCTACAGTGTCTATTTTTTTAAAAACTTACCCAACATTTTACCTACAGGAGAATTAACTAAATTTAACAGTTTCTTGTCAATGTCTAAAAATTTGCAGATACCATCTAAGTCTCTGCTATTCCCCGAATCATTAAAACCTGTTTTAAATTGGTCGATTAAATAATTGATAGAAAATTCAGCAACTTCATTGGTTTGTTCGCTACTCAATATGCGTTTATCGGCAATATCTTTTTCGAAATTTTGAAAGCAAAATTTTTGAAGTGAAGTGCCATTAAAACTAGTTGTATTTAAAAGTACCGTTTCAATTTCGGTAGTGCCATTTTTGATTACAAAGTTTTTTAAACTATTGATAATAGAGGCTTTTCCAGCTTCGCTCACGGCTAATACCTTGGCATCATCCATGTTGTACTTCGCCTTAATCGATTGGATTAAAGATTGGTTGATTTGATTTAAAAAAGCTTGATTCATTGATTGATTATTAGAACCATGAATTGGATTTTTTACGTGTGCCTGATTTAATACCAAGAACACCTAATAAACCACGCGCCACTTCGCGAATCACAATTTTAGTAACGCTGTTATTCAAAACTTTTTCGACCGTTGATGGTTCATGGCTGGCTTTCTTTTCTTCTTTTGCTTCGGCCTTGGCTTCGGCTTCTTCTTTCGCAGCTTGTTCGTGTGCCTCGAGTTTTTTCGTTAATATTTCAAAAGCCGATTCACGATCCAATTCTTCGTTGTAGATACGCACCAATTGCGACTGACTTACCAATGCATCCATTTCTGTAGGACTGATAATGTCCATTCTGCTCTGAGGTGCTGTAAGATAAGTATGCACGAGTGGGGTAGGAATGCCTTTTTCGTTTAGTACAGTTACCAATGCTTCGCCAATGCCCAATGCCGTTAATAAATCGGATGTTTTATAAAAATCGGAAGTCGGAAAATTTTCTGCAATTGTTTTGATGGCTTTCCTGTCTTTTTCTGTAAACGCTCTTAATGCATGTTGCATTTTCATACCCAATTGTCCTAAAACATCTTCGGGTACATCGGTTGGGTCTTGGGTGATAAAAAATAAGCCCACACCTTTTGAACGTATGAGCTTAACGATGGTGGTAATTTGATCTAATAAAGCTTTTGAAGCTTCGTTAAAAATCAAATGCGCTTCATCAATAAAGATACACAATTGTGGTTTGTCCATATCGCCACGCTCATTAAAAGTAGCGTATATCTCTGCTAACAAGCACAACATAAATGTTGAGAACAATTTGGGTTTACTTTGCAAATCGGCCAAACGCAAAATATTGCAATACCCATTGCCATTGCTGTCTCTTCGCAATAAATCATTTACATCGAAACTGCGTTCTCCAAAAAATACATCAGCGCCTTGTTGTTCTATTTCTAATAAGTTGCGGAGGATAGCACCTACCGAAGCGGAACTTACCAATCCGTAATTTTTTTCAACCTCGTCTTTGCCTTCATCTGTTTGTATGTATTGGCAAATTTTTCTTAAATCTTTAATGTCCAACAAAGGCATTTTATTGTCATCACAGTATTTAAATATTAAACTCAATACACCACTTTGTGTATCGTTGATTTCTAAAATTTTAGAGAGCAATACAGGACCGAATTCAGAAATAGTGGCCCTCAAACGCACACCTTTTTCGCCCGATATCGAAAGTAGTTCAGTCGGAAATCCTTTGGCTTCCCATTGAATTCCTATTTTGCCATGGCGTTCTTCAATTTTAGGATTGCTAGTGCCCGCTTGACTGATACCGCTTAAGTCACCTTTGATATCCATCAACAAAGTCGGCACTCCATGTGAAGATAATTTCTCAGCAATGTTCTGTAAGGTTTTGGTTTTACCAGTACCAGTGGCACCAGCAATTAAACCATGTCGGTTAAAGGTTTTCAATGGAATTTTAACCAAAGTGTTCTCAAGAATTTCTTCACCTAATTTGGCGGTGCCCAAAACAACACTATCCCCTGAAAAATTGAAGGCAGAATCTACGAGTACTTTTAAATCGTTTTTGGTCGGCATATTTGTAATTATTTTTGCGAAATTAATTGAATTGATGGTGATATTCAAATGGTTTATGAATGAGATATTCACCCGTTTTGAATAAATAGTTGGTCGCTTGGAGGATTATTTAATAAACATACCAACTGGTATGTTTATTGTAAGTGATAGTTGACTCATTTATTATAAAGGCTTTATAAAAGCATCAAACAACCTATCCTCCTTTAAAAGCCCTATCTTTGACTATGAAAAATTTAGTGGGGAAATGGACAGAGACCAGTACTGGCGAAATGTTAGAGATTAGGGAAGCAAAAGATCAAATAAATACTTACCTGTTTAATTATATCTATCCAAGATTTACCTACAACGTTATTGTCGAATCAAAGGACAGCGAAAATGGCAGCATGACGGGTCTAGAAAAATACAAGACCAAGGATGCTGATCTTCAATTAAATTTTAGTTTAAAAAGCGGTGGTAATTTAATCATCAAATCGACAGATGGCAAGGTAATGGCCACTTTCAGATTAGATATTTAATGGCTTTTATCTCCCAGTAAACTGCGAAATAAAATGCAAGACAATGTCTGGCTTTATGAGAATCGTGAATACGATACCAAACAAAGCTCCGAAGAAGTGGGCATCGTGACCAATATTATCCAACTGCTTTTTGCTCATGCTCCATGAATAAAACAAATAGAGTATGCCGAACAACCAAGCGGGAATTGGGATAGCAAAATACAATTGTAAAGTCGTTAACGGGGCAAACAAAATAGAACTAAAGAGAATGGCAGACACTGCGCCCGATGCACCAATGGCCGCATAGCCAATGTCGTTTTGATGGCGGTAATAGGAATACATACTGCTAACAGGAATGGCTAACAAATACATCACACCGAAAAGGAATAAGCCATTCGCGCCAAATAATTGCGTGAAATAGGCTTCCACAACAGGACCGAAAAAATAAAGTGTCAACATGTTTACGGCCAAGTGAAAATAGTCGGCATGAATAAATCCGCCACTCATCCAACGCCAGTATTCTTTGTTATGGTGAATGTAATAAGGATAAAAGCGCGCTTTGTCGAAGAAGTTGTGTTGCGCAAATGCAATCATGCTGATGACAACAGTAAGGGCGATTATGAGAATGGTTAACATTTATATTTTTTAATCTTACAAATTAAGAATTATTTTGTGGTGTTTTGAAAAAAATATTATTGTTAAGTGATACACATAGTTGTATCGAGCCCGATATCATTAAACACTTTGCTGCTGCCGACGAGTTGTGGCATGCGGGCGACTGGGGTTTGGTGGCCTTAAGCGATATCGCTGAGCAAACAGGTAAGCCCATTCGCAGTGTGTGGGGCAATATCGATGGGCAAGATATTCGCGATCGATATCCCTTGCACAACCTATTCGAATGCGAAGGGGTAAGGGTATGGATGACCCATATTGGTGGTTACCCCGGCAATTACAATCCTAAATTATTACCCGAATTAAAAAGCGATACCCCCGATGTGTTCATCTGCGGCCATAGTCATATTTTAAGAGTCATGCGCGATAAAAACCACAAGAACATGTTGGTAATGAATCCTGGAGCGGCTGGCAGACATGGTTTTCATGTGATGCGCACAATGTTGCAATTTGAGTTAGACAAGGGTCAGATAAAAAATGTAGCAGTGATAGAATTGGGCAAACGCACCGCGGGTATTGTGCCTGAGAAGTAATAGAAAAAACATACCACTTAGTATGTTTTTTAGAAAACACTAATCCTTTTGTGTGGTATAAATCGATAACATGTCTTTTTCTACCTTCATTTTTTTATCGAACTTAAAACCTAATTTTTCTAAAAGCTTTATTGAATTAATATTGTCGGGTAGGGTAGTGGCAACGATTATTGGATGAGCTTTCAATTGCAAAGCCGTTTTTAAAACAGCATCGGTCGCTTCGAATGCGTAACCTTTTTTACCATGCTTTTCCAAAAATGCAAAACCAAGGTCCCAATGGTCGAGATAAGCGCGCTTCATAAAAGTAATCAAACCAATCGGTTTGTCTTTTCCTTTTTCGCGCACTATCCAATATTGTAAATTTCTGCCCGATAAAATTTTATCGATGTAAGCATCTGCATCATCAAATGTATTAATATCTCTGTCGCCAATAAAACGAATCCAGGCTTTGCTGTTCAGCAGTTCATAAATGAATAAAGTATCAGCCTCTGTTAAAGGAGAAAGCAGCAAGCGTTCGGTTTCGAGATGGATGTTCATGGATTGAGTTGCGATCATAAAAGGAGCATTCGCATGGCACAAATGTGCGGCATAAACTTTGAATTTTTGTTATTTGAAACCAATTGAACAATTGATTTTCGTCGAATATTTTTCCACATTCTACAATATAAGGCCCTATCAATAAGTTTATAATTTTTTAATGACTTAAATTGCTTCCCTTCGTTATGAAACAACTAATCCGAACTGCATTTCTTTTTCTTTGTATTCTCATGTTTAATCAGGCCAATGCACAAAAGATAGTGCGCAGTTTTAAAGGCCGTGTCGTCGATTCAGCTACACAATTGCCGCTAAGAGATGTTTCGGTTTGTTTGTACAGATCAAGCGATACCAGTTTAATCAACTTTGGTTTTACCACCCCCAATGGTAATTTCTTATTGAACACAACCAATCAAGATTCCATCGTACTTATTTTTAGTATGGTGGGTTTTAGCGAAAAAGTGAAGCGTATGCCCATGATGAGTGGGGAATGGTCGTTCAATGATTTTGGTGAAATTAAATTGGCCACGGCGAATTATACTTTTAAATCATACTCAGTGCGAGGTGCGGCCATTCGCATGAAAGGCGATACTATGGAAATTAATGCCAGTCGTTTTAAAGTATTGCCGGGTAGTGATGTTGCGCAACTCTTCAAAAAAATACCGGGCTTCGAAGTGAATGTCAAAGGCGAAATAAAAGTAGATGGTGCAGCAGTAGAAAAGATCATGGTGGATGGATCCGATTTTTTTGGCAACAATCCCGGCATGGTTTCAAAAAATTTAACAGCCGATATGATAGAAACTGTTCAAGTATTCGAAGAGAAAAATGAAGATGGTTCACCCAAGGCCACACAAACCAAAATCATTAATCTCAAATTAAAGAAAGGTAAACGCAATGGTACCTTTGGCGATGTTTTAGCGGGCGGTGGTAATGCAGGCAGATATGAAGCGGGTTTAAGGTTGAACAGTTTTAAAAACGATAGAAAAATTTCATTTATCAGCAATGCCAATAATATCAACGAAACGGGCTTCGACTTTGGTTTCGATAATTGGCACCGTGCACAAAACGATGAGCGCAATGGTACTGGTGATAATATGTTTTTTTACATGAGCAATACCTTTGATAAACCAAACAATGAAGGCAATTTAAATAACAAAGCAGGACTTGGCATTTCTTATTTTAACGAGTTTTCTCGCAAACGCAAATTATCCATCAACTTTTCAGTCGATCGCAATAAATTTAATTCCATTTCGGCTTCTAATAGTAGCAATCCATTCAATGATTCCATCCGAAGATTCAATGTTGATAGTAATCTTATTAATGGCTTGGCGTATTCTGCTTCGGCTCAAATAAGCTATACCAAAAGGCGCGACTCAACACTCAGATTCGAAACGGGGGTGCGCTCTTCTCTAGATTTAAACGAGCTTTTAACTAACAAAGACAATATCATTCGCTTTAACAATTTAGAAATTAATAGAGGGTCCAACGCACTCAAAAGCAATTTTAAAAATACCTATTTCAGAGCCACTGCTTTTTTAGAAAAATATTGGCGCAAAGATATTCGTTACCGATATTCCATTTCTAGTAATTTCAGAAACTACACGGATAATAATTTCTTATATCAATACTTAAGAAATACCAATGATACTTTTAATAACCTTAATCAGCAAGCCATTAATCGCCAAGAGTTTTTGATCAAAGCTTTTGGTCAGATGCCGTTAAGCAAACATTGGAGTTTTAATTTATCGGCTGAGCGCTGGTTGCAAAACAATGCCAACAATCAACTCACCAAAGGCAATAACCAATTGTCAACGGTCAATTTTAACAAAACCTATCAAATGAAAATTGATAGCTTGTCAATCGATTTCACCAACCGCATTGAACAATATTCCGCAAGGCCTTATGTCAGTTATTACAAAAAAGGATTTTATTTCAATGTCGGTACCACCTTCATGTTGGTGAACATGAGCAATGTGAACAAAGCCACTGGTATAAGTATTCCTAAGCAGTATCCGAAAGCATTGCCATCGCTTACCCTAAGTTACAATGCGATGAAATTTGGCTACATGTCGTTGCAATTAGAAAAGTCAATTCTATTTCCTACCAGCAATGATTTGATGCCCTTGTTAAATTTAAACAATAACTATCAAAGGTATTCGGGAAATAAAAATTTACAGCCACAAGAAACATATAAGGCTAGCACTTATATGAGTATTCGGCAACGTAAATGGTTTAAGTCGCTCTACTTAATGGGAGACATTGGTTTTTCAGATAATTCAAAAATATATACCAATTCAATTAACAACGAAGGGGTTGTGGAAAGCACTCCAATTAATGAAACAGGCTTGCGCAATTATACGGTATCGGCAGGCCTTGATAAAAAAATTAGCAATTACTTGGTTTTCAATTCCTCTTTTTCAAATCAATTCAGCCATTCGCCAAGTTTTTTTAATAATCAAAAAGCGTTTACAGATATGAACAATTGGGGTCTCAACCCTGGTTTAACCTTAACAGTCAAAGACAGTTTCGAAGCGGGCGCAAGTTTAAATATCTTTGCCCAAAATTTTAAAAACAATTTGAATGAAAAATTAAATTACCAACAAACAACAGTTGGCTATAATTTTTCAATCAGAACCTTGTTCAAATGGGGTATGGAATTAAATTCCAATATAAATTTCAACGACCAACGCAAAGTGCCTGGCATTGGTAAGGTGGTAACAGTTTGGAATTTATACTTACAGCAACCTTTGGGTAAAAAAGATAAATTTAATGTGAAACTTAGTGCCTATGATATTCTAAAACAGAATACTTCTATCAGTCGCTATGTTAACGATAATTACATATACATTGACCAAAGCAATCAGCTCACCCAATACTTCATGCTTTCTTTGGTTTACAAAATCAAAAAAATGGGTGGAGATGAAGAAGCATTTGATTATACATATTAAGAAAGACTTATTTTTTGCGTAGCAAAAAAATTAGTCTTTCTAATCCCGAGGTGTGCAATTGACAACGTGTCTTTAAGTCTAAAAGTTAACAAAGAGTTATGTTAGAAATCAATTGCTCTACCTCGGGATAGGTCGTTTCTAATTTTGAAGGAGTTTATTGAAAATGCATAGCAAAAAATTTAGTCTTTCTAATCCCGAGGTGTGCAATTGACAACGTGTCTTTAAGTCTAAAAGGTAACAAAAAATTATGTTAGAAATCAATTGCTCAACCTCGGGATAAGATATTTTATTAGTCAACCAAGTTGACTAAATTCATTGATGCCTAAACCAAGTCAATTGACGCTTGGCGTAATTTCGGGTGTGTTGCTTAATCTTTTCTATGACTTCCTCCCTTTTAACCTCACCCCTAAAATAAGGCCACCACTCTGAATAGCCAACGGTTTGCAAAGCGTTTAAATGTTGTAAGTTTTCGAGTGCTTTGGCTTCTACCTCCAACCCGCCTGTGACCATTGCATCAACGCGTTGGTTAATGCGGTCATATAAAACTTCGCGTGGTAGGTCTAAATGGAGGTACTCCGTTTCGAAGGCATGCGCAAAGGCTGGTAAATTTACTGCTGTTGGTCGTGGCGATTGTTCTATTTCTATGGCGCGCATTAGGCGCTGTGGATTATTGATATCTATGCTTTCATATTTCGCAGCATTCAAATGCTGGAGGCGAAACTGCAAACCCATTAGGCCTTTTTGGTCATAAATGGCTTGTAACTCTGCTCGCATTGTCTCGTTTCTGTCGGGCAATAGGTCTAATCCTTTTAACAATGCATTGATGTATAAGCCTGTGCCGCCGCATAAGATAAGATTATCGTGGAATAAGAACAATTCATTGATCAATTCACGTGCTTCTTTTGCATATCGCCCGGCATTGTAATTGTCGTGTATGCTGACATGGTCGATAAAATAATGCTGAACGGCAGCTAACTGTTCGGCATCAGGTTTAGCAACACCTATTCCCAATTCCATATATACTTGGCGCGAGTCGGCCGAAATGACCGGACTGCCATATTGTAAGGCCAATTCAATAGCCCTTGCTGTTTTGCCCACTGCGGTAGGACCTGTAACTATAATTAATTTTTTAGGTTGATTCAATGAATGAGAAATTATCTGAGTTCTTCAACTTTGTAAACCAAATTGTTGGTTTCGCCTTGCCATGGCATGGCTTTAATTTTTTGTTTATAATATAATTTAACCTGATGGCCTTCTAGTCTTTGCAATTCATCAATGGCTTCTTTGCAATCGCGGGTTACACTGAAATGCCACATGTTAGCGGTAAGTCCCAGAACATTGGTGTTCAAAACACCTGCATTCATATCACCTTCATAGGTTTTAAAAACATAACCCTTCTTAGAAAATTTTAAAAGAACACCACTTCGACTGCCTTCGCTATAAGTAAAGCTGCAAATGGCATAATACAGCATGAATGAAACAACTAGCATAATCGAAACCCAAAGCATGAATTTTTTCATGCTTCAAATTTAATGCGTCGCAAGTATATTTTTAAATATTTGTATGAATATCAGTTTTCTGGCGCTTCTCTTGAATAGTTAATAAATAAATATTGGTCAAACATCAAAAAAAATTGTAGGTTTGAAACTTAATATTATTATATGAACCATTCAGAATACCTAGAGCAAAACAAAGACCGTTTCCTTAACGAGTTATTGGAAATATTGCGCATTCCTTCTGTCAGTGCCGACAGCAAATATGCCGAAGATGTAAAACGCACTGCTGCTTTTGTAGCAGAAAAATTAAAAGCCGCTGGTGCCGATAATGTTGAAATTTGCCCAACCGCTGGGCATCCAATCGTTTATGGTGAGAAATTTGTAAATGCAGCATTGCCAACCATTTTGGTTTATGGTCACTATGATGTTCAGCCTGCCGATCCAGTTGAATTATGGCACTCACCACCATTCGAACCGGTAATTAAAATAACCGAAGAACATCCTGAGGGTGCAATATATGCGCGTGGTGCTTGCGACGATAAAGGTCAAATGTACATGCATGTTAAAGCATTTGAATGCATGATGAATACGGGTTCTCTAGCCTGCAATGTTAAATTCATGATTGAAGGTGAAGAAGAAGTTGGTTCAGCCAACTTAGGAACCTTTCTTAAAGCCAATAAAGAAAAATTAAAATCAGATGTTGTTTTGGTAAGTGATACGAGTATAATCGCGAACGATACACCAAGTATTGATGTTGGTTTGCGTGGCTTGGCCTATATGGAAGTCGAATTGGTTGGTCCTAACAGAGATTTACACAGTGGTGTATATGGTGGAGCAGTTGCCAATCCTGCGACAATTCTATGCCAAATGATTGCAGCCATGCACGATGAAAATAACCATATTACCATTCCTGAATTTTATGACGATGTTATAACAGTTAGTGATGCTGATAGAGCCGAAATGGCCAAAGCACCATTCAGTGAAGACGCATATAAAAAAGATTTAAATATAGCCGAAACATGGGGCGAAAAAGGGTACTCAACCGTTGAAAGAACAAGTATTCGTCCGACCCTAGAGGTGAATGGTATTTGGGGTGGTTATATTGGCGAAGGTTCTAAAACTGTGCTACCAAGTAAAGCCAATGCTAAAATCAGCATGCGTTTAGTACCTGGTCAGAACTCACATAAAATATCTGATTTGTTCAAAGCTTATTTTGAAAAAGCGGCACCTGCCAATGTAAAAGTTACTGTTAAAGCTAACCACGGTGGCGAGCCAGTATTGACTCCAACCGATAGTGTTGAATTCCAAGCAGCCGCCATGGCCATGGAAAAAACATATGGCAAAAAGCCCATCCCTACAAGAGGCGGTGGAAGTATTCCTATTATCGCATTGTTCGAAGCTGAATTGGGTATTAAGTCTGTATTAATGGGCTTTGGTTTAGACAGCGATGCATTGCATTCACCAAACGAAAAATATGGTTTGTTCAATTACTACAAAGGCATTGAAACCATTCCTTATTTCTATGAGTATTATGCTGAGTTGAATAAGAAATCATAAATTAATTAACCATAAAAAAACCTCTGAATTTTTTCAGAGGTTTTTTTATAATATTTTTTTTATAGTTAATGACTCGCTTCCATTTCAATGGCATCAACATCGATGTTTTGTTTCTTGAGTAAACCTTTAACAATAACTGCAAACAGCGTTAAGTAAACAAAACAAACCACTGCTACAATATAGGACTGGTGAATGCCAATAAGATCGGAAAGTTTACCTTGAATAGGAGGAATAATACCACCACCTAAAATCATCATTACCAAAAAGGCTGAACCTTGCGAAGTGTATTTTCCTAGGCCCAACAATGATAAACTAAAAATAGCTGGCCACATTATGCTGCAAGCCAAACCACCTGCTAAGAAAGCATAGATAGCCACGATTCCGCTCGCGCTTAAACCTACCAACATGGCTACAATACCAAATGATCCAAAAATCATGAGGGTTCTTGCTGGTTTGTCTTTACTCAAATAGAAAGCGGCAATTTGTATGAGCACACATACAATATAAAAATAAAGCGGACCCATATTTTTTCCTGAAAGTGAATTAACACCAATAATAATGATGAAGGCAATAATTGGCACTACAAATAAAGCAACCTTTTTTATCAGTCCTTTTAAATTAAAAGCACTAATAGCGCCTGCCCAACGCCCAATCATTAAGCTGCCCCAGTACATCGAAACATAGGGCGAAATATCGGACGATTGCATGCTGCCAAATTCTTTGAGTTTAAGCAGTTCACCTAGGTTCGACCCTATGGCCACTTCAACGCCAACATAGGTAAAGATGGCCAACATGCCCAATACTAATTGTGGGTATTGCATGGCACCCCATCCTTCGTGCGATTTACGAGATAGAGCATAGGCAATAATTAATCCACCAACCACAACTATTAATGCACCCAATAGCCATCCCATGCGGTAGTTCTCGAGTCCTGTTTTTACAGTCTCTAATCGTAATTCGGTCGTATGGATCAGATTTTCATTTGTAAGCAGTGGGTCGACTTTTTGATAAGTGTCTAATTGGCTAGTGAGTTGTCCCATTTCTATGGCTTCAGTACTTTTATAACTGTTGAAAACAGGCATAAACATGGCCACTAACAAAACAGTCATTACACATAAGGTAACAAGGGCTTTGTTTGCTTTTTCCATTGGTTCGGTAGTGGTGCCTGCTGGTACTTTTTTAGAGAAAAAGAACAATGCCGCTGCCGCTATAAATAGTATACCCACGCCCACATATAAATAAATTACTTTGTTGAGCTCAAGGGCTTTAATCTGCTCATCTGAAATACTAGTAGCAGTGCCAAACAAAGCCAAGGCCACCACCAAAGGACCAATGGTGGTGCCAAATGAATTGATGCCTCCACCTAGGTTAACACGACTTGCGCCAGTCTTTGGGTCGCCCAACAAGATTGCGAATGGATTGGCCGCTGTTTGTTGCAATGAAAAGCCAAGTGCCACAATGAATAAGCCCATTAACATGCCGGCATATAAATTGGCTTCCACTGCCACAATCATGGCGCCAGCGCCCAATGCAGAAAACAATAAACCATAAACAATGCTGCGCTTATAGCCCCATTTACCAACTAAATCTTGACCACTTAAAGCTCCAAATGCGAATAAGAGAAGAGCGCCTATGTAATAGGCGGTATAAAATGCAAAGTCGACTAACTGCGATTGGAATTGATCGAGTGAAAAGTAAGTTTTGCAGAATGGAATAAAGATACTGTTACCTGCTGCAATAAAGCCCCAAAAAAAGAACACCGTAATAAGGGTGTAGAGGGCGGGATAGTTGGTTTTGGTCATAAATTTTGGAATAAGTTAAATTGGATTGTTGGATTTGATGTGGTTTTAAATTGGTTTTTAAATCATATTTTTAAATTATAAAGCACTAATAATGAATGCACTGAAGCTTTAATTTTATGTATTAATTTTAACAAAATAAATTTTAAAATTGCTATTTTATTTGATATATTTGCCAAACATAATTATAAGATATTATATGAAAAAATTAATTTATTCTACATTGGGGCTAATCTTAACAGCTTCATTCATGTTAACCGGTTGCAAGGACAACACAACTTCTACTCCTCCAGCAGCTCCAAAACCAACGATTACATTCTTAAATACTGCAGGTTATAATTTTACCAATCAAAGTGTTTTGAATACAGGCACAACTGCCCAATTAAAATTTGGAATGGTGGTTACGAGCACTATTAATTTAAAATCAGTTTCTGTTTCTAGAAACTACGAAGGTTCTGGTAATGTTGTAATTTTTACAAAAACAGTGCCTAGTAATTCAAAAAATTTCCAAGTGGATATTCTAGATACTTTATCAAGTGCATTGAAAGGTAAATATGTGTACACTTTCTCGGCTATAGATAACGATGCTACCTCTAATTCTGCTGCCCTTGAAATTACTGCCACTGGTGTTTTGGTTGAAATTGTTGACCAAAAAATTTATAATAACTTTGGAACTGGTTTCGGTGGTTATGATTTAATTACTGGTGAAATGGTCTCAAATGCAGATGCTTCTAACGTCGCAAGAAGAGATATCAGAGATAACTCTACAAGTTCTGTTATTGCAAAGTCATGGACTTCAAGCAATGGTACAACTTTTATTAAAAACCCTCCAACAATTACTTGGGATCAAACCACTACAGAAGCTAAATTAAAATCTGCTTTCGATGTAAATGCAGCGTTAGCTTCTGCTAACGTAACTGGTTTAGATGGTGTTGCTGGCACTTTGATTATTGCCAAAGTAACTAGATCTTCTTCAACCAGATACTTTATGATCAGAGTTACAGATGTTGTTGATGGCGCAGGTGCAAATGCCGATTACGTTTTGTTTGATTACAAATTCTAATAATCTTTATAAAAATCTTAAAGCCGACCCTTAAAAGTCGGCTTTTTTTATGCAACTTTGCCAATAATGAAAAAGATTGGTGTTTTTACTTCTGGAGGCGATGCGCCTGGCATGAATGCGTGTATAAGAGCAGTGGTGCGTTCTGCAGCATTTCATCATGTAGAAGTAATGGGTATTAAACGCGGCTTCCAAGGCATGATAGAAGATGAGTTTGTGAGTCTTCAAAAAGCAGATGTCGCTAACATTATTCAGAATGGGGGCACGTTTTTAAAAACAGCCAGAAGCAAAGAATTTATGACCCCCGAAGGTCGTCAAAAAGCCTTTCAAAATATTCAAAAACATGGCATCGAAGGTTTGGTTTGTATCGGTGGCAATGGCACTTATACGGGCGCAGGCATATTTTATGAAGAATTCGGCATTCCTAGTATTGGTGCACCGGGTACGATTGATAATGATTTATATGGTACGGATTATACCATTGGTTTTGATACAGCTGTCAACACAGCACTCGATGCCATCGATAAAATAAGAGATACAGCGGATGCCCATAACCGTATTTTCTTTATTGAAGTAATGGGTCGCGATAGCGGCTTTATTGCACTGAATGCGGGTATCGCTGGTGGTTCAGAGGGAATATTGTTGCCAGAAGTAATGAATGATTACGAAGCCCTTAAGAGCCATTTTGCAAATGACAAAAGGCGGGCCAAGGAATTTAGCATTGTGATTATTGCAGAAGGCGAAACAGAAGGTAAAACCTATCAATTGGCCGAACGCTTTAAAGCGGATTTTCCTGAATGTGATTTGCGCGTAACTGTATTAGGACATGTTCAACGAGGTGGGCGGCCTACAGCTAACGATCGTATACTTGCGAGCCTACTTGGTAATGCGGCAGTAGAGCAATTATTAGCTGGCAAAACAAATCTATGTGTTGGTGTTATTAACCATGCCTTGGCATTGGTGTCTTTCCAAGAAGCAATCAACAGTAAAAAAACAATTGATGCCTCGCTATGGCAATTATCTAAAGTTCTAAGTTATTAAATGTTACTAAAACTAAGTATTTCCAATTTCGCAATTATTAAACACATGGTATTCGAACCGAGTAAAGGCTTGAATATTATTACGGGTGAAACAGGTGCTGGTAAATCAATTGTCATGGATGCACTTTCACTGATTCTAGGAAACCGTGCGGATATAAAAACAAAAAGTGAAGAAGGAAATGCAGAAAAATGCATTGTTGAAGGGGTTTTTCAGCTCAACGCATCAAAATTTAAGGCGTTATTTGATACCTTAGAGTTAGACTTCGAAGAGCAAACCATTATACGCAGGGAAATCAACGACAATGGCAAATCGCGTAGTTTTATCAATGACACCCCTGTTAATCTGCAACAAATAAAGGCCATTACCCAAAACCTTATTAGCATTCACTCTCAACACGAAAATACCCAACTCACCGACCGTGATTTTCAATTTAATTTATTAGATAATTATGCTGGAATTTCGAATCAAGTATTTGAGTTTAAAAAGAATTTTAACGCGTTTAAAAATAAAGCAGCGCATTTAAGAGAATGCGAACAAAAACAACAAGCTTGGTTAAAGGAAAAAGACTATTTAAATTATTTAATCAATGAGTTTGAACAGTTAGCCTTGCAAGTCAACGAAGAGCAATTGCTAGAGGCAGAGTTAAACTTGTTGAACAATGCAGAAACCATCGCACAGGTATCCGAGGCCATGGTGCAGCTGATTACAGATAACGAAATGTCTGTGGTCGATGCTTTGAATCAACTAAAGTCGCAACTCAAAGCAATTGTAAATGTAAGTGGCTTGTCAAAGGAACTATACAATAGAATTGAATCATCGATTATTGAACTGAAGGACATTGCAAGCGAGGCAGATAATTTAAAACAATCGGCCATGCCCGATGCCGTCCGATTGGAAGAGGTTAACAATAGATTATTAACCATTCAAAATTTAAAACGCAAGCATGGTGTCATTGAATTTAATGATTTACTAAAGGAGCAATCAGTTATTTCAGATAAACTACTGACAATAGGAAATATTGACTATGAAATTGAGTTACTTAAAAAGGAATTAGAAGTAGCTGAAAAAGATCTGGACAAGGTTGCGATTAAATTGCACGTTGATCGTTTAAAGGCAGCACTAAAAATAGAAGCAGAGGTTAAACAAATCCTGAAAAATCTTGAAATGCCAAAGGCCGAGATTAAGTTTGATTTGACAGAAAAAGCCCAATTTGATGAATATGGTAAAACGGAGGTTGTTATTCTCTTTACTGCCAATTTAGGCATGCCGTTGCAAGCCTTGAATAAGGTGGCCTCAGGCGGCGAATTGAGCCGCTTAGCCCTTAGTTTTAGAAGCATTCAAGCTGGTCATTCTGATTTAAGTACTTTGATCTTTGATGAGATTGACACAGGTGTGTCTGGCAAAGTAGCCGATACCATTGGATCTCTTTTTGAGCAACTATCGCATCAATACCAGATTATAGCCATTACCCATTTGCCACAGGTAGCTGGATACGGTCAGTCGCATTTTATGATAGGCAAACGTGAGGAGCAAAACAAAACAGTGTCTTATCTTAAAACCTTAAGCTCAGCCGAAAGGGTTGATGAGCTAGCAAAGATGCTAAGTGGCAATTCTCCAACAGACATTGCGCGTAAAAATGCGTTAGAGTTAATCAAGACTATCAGCTCCTAACTGCCATTTAATTTCTCGTAAATTTTTTAAAAAATAAAATGGGCATTTTTCAATGCCCATCCGTCTGCTGTATGTTCGACTATTCTATTATTTACATAATAGCTTTATTTTTTACCTACAATCGATTTAATTTCAGTGGTAGCATTTACTACCTTTTAGTAAATCCTTGATGTTGATTCTATTTTGTTTAATCGCAGATTTGTGGTTGACTGAAATACTGAAATTACGGCAATAGTGTATTCAAAAATCTAAAAAACTAGGTGTTTTTACTTAGTATCAAAATTGAGTAAAAATACTTAGTTTTTGTTTCGCAATACTATAATTTAAACATATGTTAATGAAATTTAATTTAATAAATTGATGAAAAAATTTGTAATATACTGAAATACAGTGATTAAAAATAATTCACATAGCCTACTAACAGCCTTTAAATTGCGAATATTTCGACTACGTGTAATAATTTTAAATTGAAATAGCATTTGTTACAAAAACTAAAATAGATATTTTAACAAATAGATAAATATTAATATTTATAGTTTTAATTAATTTTGAATAAAAAACTAAGTATAAATACTCATTATTTAGTCAATAAAAAATGTAATTTAATAATAAGTAGCAGAATATAAATATGATATGGTATTAATGTAAAAATAATATTCAATTATAAGATTGTCTTTTTAAATGCAATATTATTATCTAGATTCGTACCGAGCACAAATAGTGTCTTTAAATTCAAAAAAATCCAATCCTTTATATTATTTAATTTCAAAATCCATTTTCAAATATGAACAACCTAAGTCGTTTAAACATTTTCAAATTTACATTCATTTTACTGGGTGTTGTGGCCCTTGCATCCTGTAAAAAGGATGTTGTTTCAACTAAATTAAAGATTGGATTAGTAAGCGCAGACGACGGTTTCGGAGACAGAGGATATAATGACCTCGCCCTTGCAGGTTTGAACCAAGCCGGTGCCGATTTAGGTGTTACCACTGAATCATATAATTGTACAAACATCAACGACATCAAAAGTGGTATTAATTATTTTATTCAAAATAATTTCGACGTTATTTTCTGCCTTAGTTACGGAGCAAAATCTTCACTTTTGCAGGCTGCAAAAGCAAACCCTACGAAGAAATTTATATTGATTGATGATACAATAAGCAATCCGCCTTCAAACGTGAAGTGTTTTGTTTACCAAGTTGATCAGGCAAGTTTCCTTTGTGGATTCCTTGGCGCCTATTGGGCAGATATAAAAGATCCTGCTAATCCAGTTTGTAGTTGGGTTGGTGGAGTTCAAATTCCAGTTATTGAGCAATTTAAAACAGGCTACCTTTCGGGCATAGCATATTACAATTCTTCCTACAGCAAAAATGTAATTGCTACTGGAAATTATACTAATTCATTTTCCGATACAGCAGCAGGTTCAAACATTGCAAAAGGACTCATCAATGCAGGTGCAGATGTTGTATTCCCTTTTGCTGGGGAATGTGGCCTTGGCGCTTTGAGTGCAACAAAAACAGCAGGCAAATGGGCGATTGGAGTTGATGTAGATCAATATATTTCAGAGCCAAGTGTCTCAAGTATATTGATTAGTTCATGCCTTAAGAAAATAAATGTTACCATCTACAATGAAACAAAAAAGTTTCGCGACAATGGTTGGAACGGTAGCGGTAATTTTACAACGGGATTACCTACCGAAGATGTAGGGTATGCGCCATTTCACGATTACGAAACGCAGATAGCAGATAACATAAAGATCAAATTGGTAAACATAAAAGCTGGGCTTATTAACGGAACAATCGTTACTGGTTGGTAATAACTGTTATTGAAGCTCGCTATCAGATTTATTTCTAAATAGATTAATAGACGACGCTTAATTCATTAAAGTCAAATAAAAGGTTACTAGAAATAGTGATCTTTTCGCATTTTACATTGTTTTGTTTTGTAAGTTGTATTTTTACAATGCAATTCTAATTTCTCTCCTAGTTGTAGAAGTTACATTTCAAGGACATACATATTTTAGAAGACATGTAGTCAAATTCCCTGAATTCACTTTTTGCGCTTTTTATTCTTTTTACCATCATCAAGTAAAAACACCTAAAATTAGCAGTCTTATTAGATAGTATAGTTAGTGTTTACAATGGTTTAGATGTTATTTTAGTTTGCTAATAAATGGGGCATTATGGTCGCATTCCCAATATTTTTTCTGAGCATCCTTAGCTTGCTTTTTAGTTAATTTATGGTTGATAGGAGGGTGAATAAGATTCTATAAGCAAATTTTAATGTGTTGAAATACAGAATGATAAGCAGATTTTAATAATTTTATTGTACCATGCCTTGTAATTTCGATTTTTCGCTTTAAGTTTGAGTATAAGGTATTGATAATCATAAGTATATATACTTAGTAAGTTAAAATACTCATAAAAATCATCACTTAAAACAAAAAAAAGACATTTAATGATATTATAAATACATGTTTAGACCAAAAGCGGATTAATATAACAACACACTAAACTTTAAAACTAAAACTATGGAAAACACTAGAATGAACTACAAGCTGACCAATTTGAGCACAAGAAATAGAAAAATTTCTGCCAAGTTGCAAAAGCTTAGAATCCACACCATCTATTATCGTGTATTGATAATATCATAAAAAGCAAAGCAAGGGAGTAATAATATATAAACTTAAAAACTAAACTAAAAACTAAAACTTGAACTAAACTAAAACGATGGAGCACATTTCCATTATTTATTATTATTCCCCATGTTTTGTTTTCGATCATTCCCAATCGAAAACTAAAAGTCAACAAACCACAACAAACATACAATTATGAAAAACGCAATCCTAAAATACTATTACACTGCTATTATACTGTTGGTTATTTCAATGGTTCAATTGATGTGTATGCAGGCTTAATAAGCCCTTCAAAAAGTTTATATTAGATTAAATTATATACTATAAAACAGCCCTGGCAGAAATGCTGGGGCTTTTTTTTAGAAATTGTAAAAACCATTGGCTTTTAAAAGGCATTCTTCAAACTCCTTTTCAGGATCAGAATCATATGTGATAGCACCTCCCACATGAAATGAGATACCGTTATTCAATTTATCTTCTATAATTGTTCTGATCACAACATTAAAATCGAAATCGCCATTGGGCATTTTGTATCCTATACATCCACTATAGATGCCGCGCTTTTTATTTTCATAGATTGCGATGTTTTTCATCACTTCTATTTTGGGTGCACCTGTCATGCTCCCCATTGGAAACATTGCCGTCATGATTGACGAGAATGTGCTATTTTCAACAAGTTGACCAGACACCGTTGAGATCATTTGATTGACCAATGCAAATGGATACACCATACACAATTCTTCAACTTTTATACTTCCCGAAACACAAACATGTCCGATGTCATTTCTTACCAAATCAACAATCATAACATTCTCTGCTAATTCCTTTGTGTCGTTTTTTAACAAGTCTATTTGTTGCGCGTTCGCTTGGTCAGGCAAACGCTTATTTGTGCCTTTGATTGGTTGAGAAACCAAATGTTGCTTGTCTTTAAAAATAAATCTTTCAGGACTGGTACACAACACAGTAAAAGCTGCATTTCTTACATAGGCGGCAAAGGGTGTGGGCGATTTTTTGTTAAGGGCTATAAAAGTTGATAATGGATGTGATAATGTGCCTTGATAAATAAATTTTTGACAATAATTCACTTCGTAAAAATCGCCTTCAATAATCTGTTTTTTGATAGCCTCTACATTTTGTAAATACTTACTTTTTAGCGTGCATGGTTCGAATACCAGAGGCAAATCCTGAATGGACGATGTTTCCATTGAAATGTTTTTAAAGTGTTCTATATATTGATCGAATAGAACATTTGAGATGCCATTATTAATAATTTCTAAGGTACTGCTCTGACGCCTTATTGCAAATATTATTTCCGGAACATAGCATCCATTTTCGTTTAACAATAATTCAGAATCTGAATTAAATTTCTCATGGGCATCATAGCCCCAATAGCCCATTAACCAGCGTTTCTCATTTTCAATTTGATGGCATACTTGTTTGAAATTGCCTTTTAAGTTTTCAATACAACCATAAGCTGCAAGACATTCAAAACGATCATAATTCAAAGGCGAATTAATGCCATTCGAATCATAATAATTGCAGGTTTCAAATGCTTCTGTTAATGCAAGCAATTGACGTTTGGTTAAAGCCAAATCAATAATAGGTAGATTAATTTGACTATTCATTTGAAAAGTGTTCGAGAATGGCATTGGCTGTTTTTTCTGAAACAACGTTCATTAATGTTGCTTTATCGGCAGCTTTTATTTTTTTAACAGATTTGAAATGTGAGAGAAGGGCGCGGGCTGTTACCGAGCCAATACCATCTATTTCTTCTAAACTGGTAACCGTGAAATTTTTGCTTCTTCTGTTTCTGTGGTGTGTAATCCCAAATCGGTGGGCCTCATCACGCATTTGCTGAATGATACGCAACGTTTCAGATTTTTTATCAAGGTATAATGGCAATGGATCATTAGGGTAATAAAGTTCTTCCAACCTCTTGGCTATTCCAATGATGGGGACTTTACCATAAATTTTTAAATTCCTCAAAGCATCGATAGCGGCACTCAACTGACCTTTGCCACCGTCTACTATTATTAGGTCGGGGAGTGCTTGTTGCTCATTGATCAAACGACTATAACGACGTGTTACGACTTCGGTCATGGTTGCAAAATCATCAGGACCTATAACTGTTTTAACATTAAAATGCCGATAGTCACTTTTGCTAGGTTTGGCATCTTTAAATACCACACAGGCAGAAACGGGGTTGGTCCCTTGGATATTAGAATTATCAAAACATTCAATGTGTTTTGGTAAAGTGGTTAATCGTAAATCTGTCATCATAGTGGTTAAAATTCGATCGGTTTTCAATCCAGGATCCAATTTATCGGCTGCTTGTTGTTTTTCATGTTTCAGATATAATGCATTTTTCATGCTTAAATCTAATAGCTTTTTTTTGTCGCCATTCACGGGTATTGTTATGTTAAACGCAAGTTCGGTACTAGGTTCGAAGGGCAAAATTAATTCTTCTGTGTCTGTGAATTGTGTATTTCGAATTTCAGCAATGGCTTGCAAAAGCAATTCTTCATCCGATTCGTCAATTTTCTTTTTATACTCTAAATTATGGGTTTGAATAATCATCCCATTTACAACGCGTAAATAATTAATATAGGCGGCTGTTGGTGTACTTACAATGCCGTATACGTCGACATTACTTATCTTGTTGTTTACGATCGTCGACTTCGCTTGGTACTTTTCGAGTAGGTCTAATTTTTCTTTGTAAATTTGAGCCTCCTCGAAATGTAATTGTTCAACAGCTTCTGTCATTTGTTGTTTAAAATGTTTCTTAGCTTCAGATAAATTGCCTCTCAAAATATGTTTTATATTTGCAATGGTTACATTGTAGTTTTCGAGCGATTGTAAGCCTTGGCAAGGACCTTTACAATTGCCAATTTGATATTCTAAACAAAGTTTTACTTTTTTCTGGCTGATGTTTTTTTCTGATAAGTCGTAATTGCAATTGCGCGTAGGATACAATTTTTTAGCAAAATCTAAAACCAAATACATGAGCTTTCCACTAGAATAGGGGCCGAAATATTCACTACCATCTTTTACAGGATTGCGCATCGCATAAACTTTTGAAAAACGCTCTTTCGATATTTTAATTAAAGGATATGACTTATCGTCTTTTAAACTAATATTATATTTAGGTAAAAATTCTTTTATTAAGCTATTCTCTAATAAGAGGGCATCATATTCTGAGTCAACTACTGTGTACTGTATGTCACGAATTTTTGAAACTAATACGGCTGTTTTGCGGTTGTCGTGCACCTTTGTAAAGTAAGAGTTCACACGTTTTTTTAAACTCTTGGCTTTGCCTATGTAAATGATGGTGCCTTGTTCATCGAAATATTTATAAACGCCTGGCTGATCAGGTAAATTAGAAAGTAGTGTTTTTAAATCGTTCGAGTCGCTCATGATTCGCTTGACAAAATTAATGGAAAGTGCAACTTATTGGCAGTTATTTTTTCAACTCTTCTGCAAGCGATTCAACTTCCTCTTGTCTGCGGGTAAAAACAGATTCTGATTCAACCACCAATTTCAAAGTATTTTGAGCGAGTTGATGCAAGGCTAAAATTTCTTTTTTTGCTTGGTTAAAATAGAGTTTAAAAACGGCCCTATCATAATCTTTTTGATTGGCCGATTCTTTTAGTGTTTTGACTTGTAAAAAGAGTTCCTCTGTTTGTTTTACAATGGTAGTATATTGTTTAATAGAATTTAAATATAAACGGTCTAAGGCTTTGTACTCCTCGAACAAGCGTTTTATTTCTTCATCGGGTTCAATGGCTTTTTCGGTCATTTTTAAATTGCAAAATTCCACATTGTGCTCAATGACTTCGCTTCGTTCTTCGATATCTGCTAATTCAACTTTGTCTAGGAGTGCTTTTACATTGAATAGCCGTTCGTTGAGTGTGTCTAAATATTGAAGTTCTACCTGTTTTTCATAGTCAATGTCACTGCTATTACAGGCGCTCAAAATACTAGCTGAAATAAATAAAAATGTGAAAAGTTTGAACATCTGCACAAATTTCAGCAATTTCGTGACATTTTCCACTATAAATTAAGAAGTGTTAGTAAAAGCAGATTTTAAACGGGTACGCGAAATAGTCTTTCTAAAGGATGTTCTGGGTCTGTCGTTATCGGCTGTTGGCGGACCAGAAATGCACATTCCAATTTTTATGAAAAAGTTGGTAGAAGAAAAAAAGTACATCACCCAAACTGATTTAATGGAATTGAATAGTCTCTGCCAAATTTTGCCAGGACCCTCCACTACTCAAACATTAACAGCCATAGGTTATAAAATGGGTGGGCCACGTTTGGCGTTTTTTACGCTAATGATTTGGATATTGCCAGCGACATTATTAATGACCTTTTTTGCAATTTCAACCAACTATATCAATCCACATTATTTTCGATACATAGGGCCTATGGCTTTGGGTTTTGTAATAATGGCGGCCATAAGAATGACAGGCCTGATGAAAAAAACGGGCATTGCCATTTTCTTAGCAATTATTGCCTGTTTGGTTTCTGTCGTTTTTCATACACCTTTAACCTTTCCCATATTTTT